>NZ_JYHS01000001.1:0-638525 GCF_000949015.1 Acidiplasma sp. MBA-1
ATTTTAATGAACTTAATTTAAATATAAATGTACCTGTGGATCATAGGGAATTTACGCCTGTGGAGACCTTCACCTCTGTCCCTGAAGGGATTAATATAAGCCCGTATGTAAGGATAAGTGTGGTCAATGAATCAGGAAGCCTCATTGCCTTGGCATGAGGTAGCTCACATCCTACACAACAATTAAGGTGCCAGATGAGTTATTGAAAGAAATAGAAAAACTGATAAAAGATCATCCTGAACTTGGTTATAGAAACAGGTCAGAGTTTATTATAGAAGCTATTAGGGATAGAATTATTTTATTGAAAAAAAGCTCTAATTCATAATTCTTCTGCGAAAACTATAATTATATTAATTTTATAATTAAACTTATGAAATCTATTTCCGGCCTTTATCTTGTGACATATAATTATAATAAGCCTAACCTGCTAAACATTATAGAGGATTCACTTAATGGTGGGGTTGATATAGTTGAATACATGGACACATCAGGAAAAAACATTGATTATGGTAAAAAAATCAGAAAACTTTGTGATGATTATGGCAAAAAACTCACAGTATTTAATGATATAAGTTTAATGGATAACATAAATGCCGATGGCATACATTTTGCATCCAATACTGAAATAGAAAAAATTAGAGAATACAGGTCTAAATATAAAAATAAAATTTTTGGCATATCTGTACACTGCTCAAGGGAAATGGCCCTCAAATATCAGGATTATGTTGATTATATAAGCACAGGTTTATGCTTTAAAAGTGAATCAAATAAGAACGCCGAAATATGCTGTCTTGATTTATTAAAAAATATGGACGGCATTCATGTGCCTGTTTTTGCCGTTGGTGGTATAAATGACAAAAATATAGATGAGATTTTAAGGTATCCTGTCAGTGGCGTGGTTGTTGTTTCATACATAATGAACAGTTCAAATCCAAAAATGGCTGCAAAGAAACTAAAAGAAAAATTAAAACTTGCCGGCCTGTAAAATTAATAATTTATTATATAACCTATTTATCTTATATACTGGCTATTGGATAAATATTAATATGGATGTTACAATAAATTGTTATGCCAAAGACTAAAATTGTGGCCACAATAGGTCCTGCGAGTTTTAATGAAAATATATTAAAAAATATGGCCAGAAAAGGTTTATCAGTTATAAGGATAAACACAGCGCACATTGAACCTGGCTATATATTAAGTGTCAGCAAGCTTTTAAATAAAATAAATTCCGACCTAAATACCAAAATAGGCATTATGGTTGACCTTAAGGGCCCGGAACTTAGAACAGGTTTATTCAAGAGCGGTTATATAAATATAGAGGCAGGTAAAAATTATGTTATATCATCTGCAAATACAAATGCGGATATAACATTAAACCATGATATTACAAAATATATAGATGAGGAAACTGTAATTGCAATAAATGATGGAAAAATTCATTTTAAGGTACTCTCTGTAAAAGATAATGATATTACCACCACGGCATTAGATTCAGGAATTATTCACGATACATCAAGGGTTAATATCCCTGGCAGATATATAGATCTTGGGACAATAACAGAAAGAGATAAAATTTTTATTGGCGAGGGAATAAAGTCCGGGGCAACATTTTATGCACTTTCATTTGTCCAGCAGAAGGAAAATGTATACGATCTTCAGGATTATATATATGAGTCCGGCAGTTCAGCCAGCATTGTAAGCAAGATAGAAACAAAAAAGGGATATGACAATATAGAATCCATTGTTAATGCCTCTGATTTTATAATGGTTGCCAGGGGAGACCTTGGCGTGGAACTTCCTTTAAAGGAGGTTGCCATGGCCCAGAAGAAAATTATTATGGAATCACACAGAAAGGCTGTGCCAACAATAGTTGCCACACAGATGCTTGAATCAATGGTAAATGCCGATTCGCCAACAAGGGCAGAGGTTTCAGATGTTACAAATGCAATTCTGGATGATACAGATGCCTTAATGCTTTCAGAGGAAACTGCAATAGGGAAATATCCTGTGGAGGCAGTTTCATACCTGAGCGACATATCAGAATTTGTTGAGTCCCATAAGTTAAGTTTTTCAGAACCAGAAACGATATTTACGGACCGCCTTGCCTTCTCAATATCTCTCGGGTTAAGGCGTATAGTTGAGGGCGTGGATATAAACTCAATTATAGCACTGACAAAATCAGGTCATACTGCAAGAATAATTTCATCAATAAGGCCAGAACAGGATATATACGCTGTGGTAACTTCCGAAAATCTGGCAAAGGCATTAAATCTGCTTCGTGGGGTTATACCTGTGGTGGTTCCCAAGAATTACGTGAACTCAAATAATATTTATGATATTATTAACGAACTATCCTCCAAGAATATTCTCAGGGCAGGGCAAAAAACCATTGTTATATCTGGATCACCATCGCTTATATTTGGTGGAACAAATGATATTAAGGTGCTAAATATAGGCGCATTTCTGGGCAGGGGCTATGCTGTTGGAAAAAGTATAAAGGGGAAAATTAACACTGGCAATGGTTCAGGGAATATTCTTATAGCAGATTCATATGATAAGAATGCAGAATATACAAAATTTGATGCTGTTATATTCAGGTCATGTGTGAGCGAAAGAATAAAGGATTATTTCATTAATAATAACATCACACTTGTTTATAATACAGAATTCAGCAGCAATATTATGCCTGACATGGAAATAAATGTTGATTCAGATACCGGTATAATTACATATATATAAATATATAAAAAATTTATAAATTATCAAAGAGGGAATCCCTTACAGTATTTATTTTGAGGTCTCCTCTGGAATAGTCAATATATACATTTTTTACTTTAAGGTATTCATTAATACCAAAAATGCTCCCCTCACCTGCCTGTCCTGTCATCCTGAAACCTGTATGGTATCCCTGTGACGCCTCAGGGCCTGGCATATTAATATAAAGTTCTCCAAATCTTATTTTTTCTGAGGCCTCAAGCATTAATTCTGGGTCTTCTGTGAATAAATAAGAAGCCAGTCCGTATTTTGAATCATTTGCCTTTCTATAAAGTTCATCTGTTGTTGAGATTTTTTCGGTTCCTATAACAGGTCCAAAAATTTCCTCCTGGAATATTGGAGAGTCCTGGTTAACATCCTCAATAACCGTGGGTTCAAAGAAGTAGCCATTCCTATATGGTTCCTCAAGATTTGGTACATTTCCGCCTGTAAGTATTTTGTACCCGCTTTCCTTGGCATTCTCAACAACGCTTTGAATATTTTTAAGTGCGGACTTATTTATTAATGGCCCGAGGTCAGCTGTTTCTGGATTGCCTATTTTAATTCTTTTTGTGACCTCCAGGAATTTTTTCATGAACTCATCATATATATCCTCGTGAATGTAAAGCCTTTCAGCGGCAATGCATGATTGTCCCACATTAAGATATTTTGCCCATGTAATGCATTTGAGTGTCCTCCTTATATCTGCATCCTTCCAGACTATGAAAGGTGCCTTACCACCAAGCTCCAGTATAAGCTTGGCCATGTTATTTGATGCATTCTGCATTATTTTCTGGCCTGTGGATGTTGACCCGGTCATTGTTACAAGTGAAACCTTTTTATGCTGAACTATGTAATCACCAATTTCTGACCCCTTTCCTGTAATAAGATTTAAAACACCCTTTGGGACACCTGCCTCAATAAATTTTTTTACAATCCATGCAGCTGTTAACGGTGTGTCAGAACTGGGCTTTAATACTATTGTATTTCCTGTTAAAAGTGCGGGTGCGAGTTTTCTTGCAACCATTGCTGCAGGGAAATTCCAAGGTGTAATTGCAACCACAACACCGTAGGGAACCTTATACTGGAATATCTTTCTTTTTGAATTTGTACCCTCAACTATTTGGCCTGTAAGTTTTCTTTCAAATTCTGCATAATAGTTTATCTGATCAAGTACGCCGTCTACCTCATCTGAAGCCTCTCTCTTTATCTTCCCGACCTCAAGCATTAATAAATTCTCAAGCTCTTCCCTGTTCTGGGCTATGAGATGTGCTGCCTTAAACAATATCTTTGCACGCTCAGAGGTCCCAAGATTATACCACCCCTCAAACGAATCCTCTGCCGCATCAACTGCATCATCAACATCTGTCTTTGTTGCTGCTGGAAATGTATCTATAACCTGGCCATTTGCAGGATTATATTTATTTAAAACATCCTTGCTTGATGAATCCCTCCACTCACCATTTATATATATCTGCATAAGTTTTTATTACTATTCAATATAAAAACGTTTATATAAACATAAAAATGTTGAGGTTACTTTTCTTTTATTAATGTTTATATTAATGCATAGATAATAAAAAATTTTGATTAAATTATTAAATGAAACCAAACTTAAGAAGGTAAACCTGATTTTTTCAATAAATATATATATAAATAATTAATCTCAAACAGTAAGTTTATCGGTGATTGTTAATGAATGATGGTGATTTCATAGAACTTAGTTACGAGATGAGGGCTGGCCCAGACAAAAAATTAATATCAACAAGCAAGGAAGATGTTGCGAAGGCAGAGAATATTTTCGATGATAAGAAGAAATACAAGGATGTTGTATTAATTATTGGTAGCGAGGGCATGTTTAAGGCAATAAATGACTCATTTAAAAATGCCGAAATAGGAAAGGAATATGAGGTTGTTGTTCCGGCAAAGGATGCATATGGCCTCAGGGATAATAAAAATATTAAGGTTGTTCCAATGAGGGAGTTCCAGAGGAATAATATAACACCAGAGGTCGGCAAGGAGGTTAATATTGGCAACAAAATTGGCAGGATAATATCAGTTACCCCGGGCAGGGTGCTTATTGATTATAATCATGAACTTGCAGGTAAGGATCTGTATTATAAATACGAAATTAAAAAGGTTATTACTGACGAATCTGAAAAGGTAAAGGCCATAATAGATATGGAGTACAGTGACGCCGATGAATTTGAGGTATCATTAGAAAATGATATAATAAATATTCAAATACCTGAAAAGGCAAAATTTGATGTTAACTGGCTTGATTCAAAATATAGAATAGCAAACGACATAAGAAAATACATACCTGATAAGGATACAATAATTAAAGAGCTTTACAAGAGGGAGGAAAAGAAATCTGAGGAAGTTCAGGAATCAGAGAAAAAGGAAGAAAATAAGGAAGAAAATAATGGCACCTCCGAGAATCAGGAAGTTAAAGAAAAGCAATAATGGACATTAAAAATCTTATTTCAGTAATCCTTGTTGAACCAAAATATCAGGGAAATATTGGCGCAGTTGCCAGATCCATGGCAAATAGTGGTTTAACAGACTTAAGAATAATTAAGACTATACCTGATGAGGAGGCCATGCATCGCGCCATGCATGGTGATTACATTTTAAAAAATGCAAAAATATATAATACATTTGAAGAGGCCATTAAAGGTTTTGATATAATTGCCGGAACATCAGATGTTTCAAAATCAGGGAACAAATTTAGGCGTGTCCCCGTATCACCAGAATACTTCTGGGATAATTATGGTCTGAACGGGCAGAAGGTTGCACTGGTATTTGGCCGTGAGGATAACGGTCTTCATAATTCTGAACTGGATAAATGCAATTTTTTCATAAAAATTATAGGGAATCCCGAATATCCTGTTTATAATTTATCCCATGCAGTTGCGATTATTTTATATGAAATGATTGTGAGATACTATAAAACAAATGTTATAGAGGCTAAAGATGTTATAACCTCCGAAAATTTAAATGTTTTAATGTCCAGAATCGAATATTTGTTAACCTTAGTGGATTACAAGGATTTTCAGATCAACATACTTATGACAATGCTTAATAAAATCATTGGCCGTGCCCAGATAACAGAATCTGAATTTTACAAAATAATGGGAATACTAAGACAGATCATAAACCGTCTGGAAAATAAAACGCATGAATAAAGTTTATCAATCGGTTATGCATTTATAACTAGCGTAAGGAAAATGCTAACATCAAATAGAAAAATAGATGATCTGCCAGTTACGCCATACCTGTTAAAGATAACAATGCTTTCCTCCATGGGAATTTTTATGGATGGATATGTATTAACAATATATTCAATAGCAATCCTTTATATGAAGCAGTATTTTGGCATAATTACATCCCCATATTATGCATATTACATCGCCATTATGGGTTCATCCCTATTTATTGGAATGTTCTTTGGAAGCATTGTTCTTGGGAATCTTTCTGATCGCTTTGGCAGAAAAAAGCTCTATGAATATGATCTTGTAATTACAGTAATATTCCTTTTATTAAGCGGATTATCAACAAATATAATAGAATTTATAATATTCCAGATTTTTACAGGCATTGGAATAGGCGCTGACTACCCAATAAGTTCCTCCATACAGGCAGAATTTTCTCCCAAAAATAAAAGAGGCGAACTTCTTGTATTTAATATCTTTTCATGGACCCTTGGTGGCGTGGCATTATTGCTTGTTTCCATACCTGTTATTCTTTATACACCATCCATGTTAAACTGGAGACTCCTTTATATAACCGCTACTGTGATTCCGGTTATTGTAATATTTTCCAGAAGGAATCTTCCGGAGAGTCCATTCTGGCTCAGTAAAAATGGCAACAAAACAGAGGCGTTAAAATCATCCAAGGCGGTTGCCTCGTCTGCAGGCCTTGATATAGATTCAATACCCGATGTGGAAAGGGGTGATTCAAAAATAAGAAATCTATTTAGTAAAAAATATCTTGCCTCAACTGTTTTTGTATCAATTGCATGGTTTTCTTATGATGTTTCAAGTTATGGTGTATGGGAATATACACCCTCGGCATTTGCATATAGCAGTTCAAATATAGTCCTTGTGGTACTTGCCACACTTTTAGAAGAATTACCTGTTTTTATAGGTTTTCTTATATGCATGTACCTTGTTGAAAAAACAGGCAGAAAAAGTCTGGAAATACTTGGTTTTGGCGGTGCTGCCATTTCATTGATTGTTTTCGCAATTCTAACGAATTACATAGCATTCACCTTAATATTTACATTTATGGCCTTTGCCATAATGCATTTATTTCATAATATAGGTCCAACAAACCTTACCTACGATTATCCTGTTGAGATATTCCCAACTAGAATACGGGGAACTGCAATGGGATTCGCCACATCTGTTTCAAGAATAGGTGCAATACTTGGTACAATTGCATTCCCCATAATACTCTTTAGCCTTCCATTCAAATATGTTTTAATTTTCCTGATAATTTTCGAAATCACTGGTTTTACCGTTACATATTTACTTGCACCGGAGCCAAAGGGAAAACACCTTACTTAAATTCAATAAATTTATTAATTAATTATCAATATAGAGCCATGTCGATCAAAGTAGAGAGAAAGACAAGCATTCAAATTGTAAACATAATAACAGGTTTGCTTGAAAGATCGCGCGAGAGTGGTTCCCCATTCTGGAGGGACATAGCATTAAGATTGAGTTCCTCACGCAGAAATTATGCAAAGGTAAACCTTGGAAAGTTGAATGACCTGGTTAATGACAGTGATGTTATAGTTATACCCGGATTTTTATTATCCTCAGGTATCTTTAACAAAAAAATTAAAATTGCTGCATTAAAGGCATCTCCAAAGGCCAGGGCAAAACTTGAGGCCGCAGGTGCCGAGTATGTAGATCTTCAGGATCTTGCAAATGAAAATCCAAAGGGTACTGGAATAAAAATAATAAGGTGATTTAAATGATATATATAAACGCTGAAAATCATATTTATGGAAGACTTTCCGCATATGTTGCAAAGCAGTTACTTCAGGGCGAGGAGGTTACAATAGTAAATGCGTCAAAGGTTGTTATAACAGGAAAAAGGAGTTACATCCTTGACAAATTTAATCATAGAAGGGATATAGGAAGCGTAAGAAAAGGGCCTTATTATCCCAAAACACCAGATGCAATATTAAGGCGTGCAATAAGGGGCATGCTTCCTGTAAAAACATCCCATGGCCTTGAAGCATTTAAGAGGTGCACTGTATACTCAAATATACCAAAATCATTGCAGAACAATGATTTTATTAAGGTAGATAGGGCTATAAATATTAATGCAACTGGTTTTATAACACTTGGTGAAATATCAAAAATATTGGGTGAAGTAAATGAGCAGTGAGGTTTTAACAGTAGGTAAGAGAAAAACGGCAATAGCAAGGGCCGTTACAAAAAAAGGCACCGGTAAGGTTCTCATAAATGGTGTTCCAATAGAATTATACCCCATAGAACTGCTAAGAAACAAAATGATGGAGCCATTAAAAATCCTCGGAGACCGTGCCAGTGAAATAGATATAGAAATAAAAGTGCACGGTGGTGGAAATACAGGGCAGGCAGATGCATGCAGAACTGCAATTTCCAAGGGAATAGTTCAGTATTTCAGCGATGATCATGAGCTTGAAAATACATTAAGATCATATGATAGAACCATGCTTGTTAATGATATAAGAAGAAAGATGCCGAAAAAGCCAATGGGTTATGGTGCCCGTGCAAAGAGGCAGAAATCATACAGGTGAGTCTATGATAATACCGGTAAGATGTTTTAGCTGTGGCAGGGTCATAGCCTCAGATTACATAAAATTTGTGGAGGAATCCAAAAGGATAAGAAATGAAACCGGTCATGAACCAACCGGTGCAGAAAAATCTGAGATTCTGGATAATCTTGGAATAGAAAGGTACTGCTGCAGAAGGATGATACTATCAAATGCAGATTTGATAGATGAAATTATATCATACTAATTTTTAAATTTAATTTATATTTTTAATAGTCTTTTAATATTTCAGGCATTGATTCTAAATAAAGATGATTTGTATTAAAGTGCCCAACAGGATATTCCTTGTATGTATGTGAAATGTTAAGCATTGAGAGTTTTTCGTGTATCATATTCATGCCTATGTTTATGCTGTACTCATCATAAATACCTGTTTGAAGTATTATCTTTTTATTTTTTAGGGAAATGCCAGATGTATCAATAATATTAACTGGATCAAATTTAAGCCATGCATTCCAGTGCTCATTTAATCCACCATCATTTAAATCAAATGGCAGGTTAATTTCAGTGTTTTTGGGTGAATAAAAGGCTGACATGGCAATTATATTCTCTGCTGTAAGCTCATCCTGGCTGTGGATATAATCAGAATTAAATTTTTCCATAAACTTTTTTATGCCCAGATTTTTAAGTATTTTATATGCCACAGGAAAATCCCTTAGATATGAATAATGAAAATATGAATCTCCGGAGATGTCTATAAATCCTGAAAATATATCTGGATTATGCAATGCATTATAAATAGAGCCAAAACCACCTGACGATTTTCCAAAGAGGTAAACATCGCGTTTTCCATATATTTTAAATAGAAACTTTATCAGATCCTTTGTAATAAAGTCGCTGTAATTTCCAACGGCAGTAGAATTTACATACTGGTTGCCCCTGAAGTATGTCATTGTATCTGGCAGTATAATTATGAAACTGTATTTTTTAGATATTTTATTTAAAACATCCATAAAATCAATATTTGTATAACTTTTATTCAAAAAACTCCTGGAAGACCCAAAAAAACCTGCAAGTCCTACAAGCAATGGCGTATTTTCTTTAGGACTGTTTTCAATGATTGTTACCTCCCTCTGTGGTTTATCATTTACGGGATTATCATGTAATGCCTCTGAATCTAAAATTTTTGTTATTATCTCCATGGTCTATGATGGGTCATTTCTACTTAAATTTTAACACTTTAAATGAAAACTATATTTTCTATAAAATAAATTATTAGATTTATATGTTAAGTGTTAATTTTTTATTTAATTTCCAGAATTAAAAATTTTTATATTCTAAAGTGAAATACAGCACCTAGGGGCCGTGGGGTAGCTTGGTATCCTACCAGCTTGGGGTGTTGGTGACTCCGATTCAAATTCGGACGGCCCCATTAATCTCTATTTTATATATTAATAAATCTTATGCCACAAGGGATATATAAATTCCTATTAAAAATAGAAATCCTATTATGGAGTTTGGATTAAAGAAAACCTTTCTTACATTTTCCGGTGTTGTTCCATGTATGGCAACATGTTCATATAATATTAAAATTATTATTGGTATCAGTGCCAGAATATAATATATTGAATGAACAATAAATGCTATATAAATAAAGAAAATTATTGTAAATATATGGAAAACCCATGAAATAATTAGGCCTTTTTTTACACCGTATTTCACGATGATTGTTTTTAAACCGTTTTTTTTATCATATACCTCATCAGGTATTGTATAAATAATATCAAAGCCCGCAATCCAGAATGTTGAACCTGCAACCATTAAATATATAATCGCAGGCGGGAAATTTGGATTCACAGCCAGGTATCCACCTATTATGCCCAGTCCTATGGTAAATCCCATAAATAAATGCCTCAGGCTTGTAACTCTCTTCATTAATGGATCTGCTATAAAAAATATTAAAACAATTGGTGAGAGCATAAATACAAGATTATTTAATAAATATGTTAAACCCTCAAAAATGAATACCAGCATTAAGGTAAATGCAATGGCCTGCCGCAGATTTATTTCCCCCGTCACAAGAGCCCAGTTCCTTTTTCTTGGATTGGTTATATCATATTTTAGGCCAAGTATCCTGTTTATTGACATTGCAGCTCCTCTTGCAGAGATGGCAACAAATAAAATAATAAAGAATTTGTACATTTCTATAATCCCATTTGAGGCTATAAGGGCACCTGCAAAAATGAAGGGTAAATCGAATACAGTATGTTCCATTTTAACATACTCAAATAATGTTTTTAATTTCGTTTTAATCTCATACAGATTATTTTTGGTTATAAAATCTTTTTTAGTTATTTAAAATTTTTTTAAAATGTTTAATTAATAAAAATATTATTTATGAACATTAAAATTTGAGCTTAAATTAAAAAATTTAACAGTTTAATGCATATTTGAAAAATCCTTAAGAATTCTATAGGTAAGTCCAAATATTATATAAGACCCATACCTAAATGTGCCATCATATTCTTTAAGCTCTCTGAATCCAACCCAGAAAAATTTTGACACCTCGTTATCAATTTTAACATTTTTAGTTACACATTCGGCTAAAAAAGCGGCAACGGACAATGTTTTATTTAATGTAAAATAATTGCCCAGATATTTTGTTATTCTTATTTTTATTCCAACCTCCTCATAGGTTTCCCTTACTGCTGTATCGCAGCAGGTCTCACTTTTTTCCCTATGCCCTCCAGGTAAAGCCATCTGCCCTGACCAGGGGTCTCCCAGATCTGCCCTTTTTATTAACAGAAAATTATCATTATCAATTATTAACGCCACGGCGGCATCGCATTCCATTATAAATCAATTCTAATTAATATTAAAAATTATTGAAATGAACGTAGGTTTATCAAATTTATGTATAA
The DNA here is from genome assembly GCF_000949015.1 of Acidiplasma sp. MBA-1. Classification (NCBI taxonomy): domain Archaea; kingdom Methanobacteriati; phylum Thermoplasmatota; class Thermoplasmata; order Thermoplasmatales; family Ferroplasmaceae; genus Acidiplasma; species Acidiplasma sp. MBA-1. The sequence goes on from NZ_JYHS01000001.1 coordinate 11,452, forward strand.
AAATTAAAAAAGATCACTATAATACCTTCAAAGAAAATAAAGAACCCTAACACCGTAGAAAATTCAGAAAAAAAGTGGCAGGAATATCAAGTTAGATAGGTAATGTTGCGTATAAAGTATCGGATAAATTAATAAAAGAACATAATTTAATGGCATTTGAAGGCCTAAATATAAAAAATATGCTAAAATAACCTTAAACTTGCTAGGAGCATAGTACAATGATAACAAATCATAGAAGTCGGAACACTCTATTGCTTCAAATATTATAATATTTTATTATTAGATATTTGTGTGTATTTTTATATTGCCTTAATTTTATTTTTTATTTATCATTTGGATTTTTTAAATAGTATGTCATATGTGACACAATATTCATATAAAATTATGTCGTATGTGACATACTGATTTCCAATGAAGAATTTATCAGCATTCTATCATATTGCAATTTCCGGGATAAAAAGCCTTATACAGGTATTTTAAGGGAGTTTTATATTAACAAAATACTTAAAATATTAAACGAAATTAATATAGTAACGGAAAGTGGCCTGCGTAGATCCGGAAAATCATTCATATCACTGCAGGTTGCTTTATCATTTATTAATAAAGGTTATAATCCAGAGGATAAATTAATTATAAATTTTGATGATAAAAGTCTTGAAAACAATATCAAAAACTTTGACGATATATACAATGCATACAAAAAACTGATTAAAAAACAGATAACAACATAATAATAATTGATGAGGCACAGGAGGTGCCGGCTGGGAAAAATTTGTTAGAACACATTCAGAAAGAGTGATTTACCTAACGCCATGGCAATGAGGCCTCATGATTCATCGACCACGCTTGCCCTTACATACGGACTTATTTTTAATCTTTCAGGCAGGGGCATCAATCTCCACAGGCTTAAATTCCCCTGCTACATAGGTACATTTATAAGAGTTGAAGCCTTATATTTAGGTGCTATATAGGAATTATTTACTGGAAACATAGAATAACACAATATAAAAAAGTTTTAAAAAGGTTTATGAATAATTTAGAAATTAACCAAGGGAATTGAAAGAAAAATCCTCACATTACAACGAAATATACGATTATGGTGAGGTACCTGAGGATAAAAGGGTTGTAAAACCACGAGAACTATTTCCAATATGGTTTGCCTCAAATCTAACAATAGGGGATTTTGCGGTTGGATTTATACCAGTTATTATGGGTTTAAATATTTATTATACAATTATAACATTATTTGCTGGAACCTTTTTTGGTTCCATACTCCTTGGCATAATATCCATAACCGGCCCAAGAACCGGACTTCCACAGATGTCTGCAGGGAAGCGGGCCTTTGGCAAAAAATTTGGAAATTTTTTATCATCGCTTCAATGGCTAAACACAATTGGATGGACCACTGTTAATCTGGTACTAGCAGCCTTTGCATTTACACTTTTATTTCATGTATATTCCGTAATTTCCATCCTTATACTCACTGCTGCCATATTCCTTCTATCGTATGCCGGTCATCATGTTATAGCTGTATTTGAAAAAATTATGGGCATAGTGCTTGCATTTTTATTTATATTCATAATCCTTATATCATTTTCAAAATATAGCATGATATCATCATATGACCCATTAAATATAAATTATTCTGTGGCAATTGGAATAACCCTGGCCGCATCATTTTCAGATATAATATCATGGACGCCGTACGCCGGTGACTACTCAAGATACACACAGGATAAAAAGAGTGTTGTGCCCTATGTATTTTTTGGAAGTTTTTCTGCTGCATTTGTTTCTGAAATTGCCGGCATGCTGGTTGCCATTCTATCATTAAATCCCAATGGAAATCCCGCCATTGATATGCAAATTGTCCTGGGTAAATACAGTGTTTTTGGTCTTTTTGCCCTATTTTTGGGTGGAATAGCCGCAGATGCAATAAACCTTTATTCAAATTCATTATCCCTTAAGGTTATTGGTTTTAAATTTAAAAGATCAACAGTTGTTATAATTGGAAGTATTATTACATTTTTAACCGCCATAATAACCTACAGCAAATTTTATTTATTCTATGAGGATTTTCTTTTTATACTGGATTACTGGATAACGCCATGGATTGGTATTATAATAGCAGATTTCTTTATAATAAACAAAAATAAAAAATTTTCAATAATAAACGATTATAATAAAACGGGCATTACAAGTTATTTAATAGCATTAATGGTTTCAGCCCCTTTTATGAATCCGGGATTTTTGTACAGTGGAATAATATCCTCAATGTACCTTGGTGGTGTTGATATAAGTTATTACATATCATTCATTATTGCAATGTTACTTTATATTGGTTTGAGAGGGCACAATAATGCACTAAGCCAAACAGCCTAGTTATTTTATTATTGATAAAAGAGTGGAAATGCCCGGAGTAAGCCCCCTTCTGTTCACCTTTCGGCTGGCAGCATTCGACTATGCGTCTTACCTGAATCTCACGGCAGTGTTCACGGATTCAATTTAGACTTGCTCCCTGCTGGGAGGGTTCTCATCGGCACTCCTGCAAACGTCATTTCTACAAATCATCCTTAGGCAGGAACCGTATTATTTCTTGTCCCTTTACCTTTCCTCTCGGAAATCCAGTTTTCGCTGGAAGCAGTCTGCCGTGGAGGGGGGACTTTCCTCACCTTTCGGCGTGGGCTGCCCTCGGGCTTTTCCCTCTTTATAAATTACAATAACAAATTTAAACTTATCAATGTATAAAAAACATTTACATTTAACTTATAAAATATTTAAAAAATAGATTTAAAGTATCTTAATTTATCCAGACAGTTTTAATATTGGTAAATTCCAGAATACCATATCTTGATAATTCCCTTCCAATTCCACTTTTCTTTGTCCCACCGAATGGAAGCCTTGGGTCAGATGCCACGATCTTATTTATTGAAACCGTGCCTGCATCCATGTAAGGTACCATTTTTTCTGCCTCATTTTCATCCCCCCAAATGGATGAACCAAGACCGTATGGTGTATCATTGGCAAGCTTTATTGCCTCATCTATTGTTTTAAAGCTCTTTATCATGGCAACGGGGCCAAAAACCTCCTCGCCATAGTCTTTATTAAGTTTCACAATCATTGGTTTAATTAGATTCCCCTCATTTTTTCCAGTTTCAATGACCTCGCCATATGATTTAAGCTCGTTTACCTGTTTTAATATTATATTTTTCTGTGCCTCTGACGATAATGGTCCAACATAGGTATTTTCATCAAGCTGATCACCGGTTCTTACCTTTTCAAATTCATTAAGCATTCCCTCATAAAACTCATTATAAATATCGTCCTTTATTATGAATCTTTTTGAGGCTATGCAGCTCTGGCCGTTATTCTGAAGTCTGGCAAACACACTGTTTTTAATCGCATTCTCAAGATTTGATGAGTCTATGACTATGTAAGGATCTGACCCACCAAGCTCCATGACAAATTTTTTAATGTGCTTTGCAGCTTCGGATGCTATTTTTGATCCTGCAGCAGTTGAGCCTGTAAATGATACGCCGTCTGAGTACTGTATTGCCTGGTCTATGATTTCCCCTGTTGTAATAACTGATCTAAAAACATCCAGATTAAATAATTCCTCAATCTTCAATGATGTACCGCTAACTATTGAAGCATGCTTTAGTAATACCGAATTACCTGCAAGCAATGCCGGTATTGCAGCCCTGGCAACCTGCCACAGTGGAAAATTCCAGGGCATAATTATTAAAATGGTTCCGAGCGGGTCAAACCTTATATATGATTTTTTTGCCTCAGTTTTAACATACTCATTGGCAAGAAAATTTTTTGCATTTTCTATATAATAATCAAATAACCATAGTGTTTTTTTAACCTCTGCAATGCTCTGGCTTATTGGCTTTCCCATCTCAGATGACATAAGTTTTGCAAGGTCATTCATGTTTTTTTCAAAGTTACCCCTTGATTCTTTAATTTTATCTATTCTATAATCTATATTTTCCCTCCATTTCTTCTGATTATTATTAAGATTTGATATAATTTTCTTTATTTCATCAAGTTCCATTACCTTATATTTGCCAAGTACTTCATTATTATAAGGATTATATGTTGTGATTTCCATATTATAAAAATTATTTACATATATTTAGACTTTTTTAATGAACATTTTAAAATAAATGCATGTTATGGATTAAATTTATCCATAATTATGTCTATAACTGCAGGCTCACCCCTTCTTGCACCATTAATGGCATTTTTAAGTGCAGAATCAAACTCTTCGAGTGTTCTAACATCATATGATGAAATGCTAAATGCCTCAGCCATTTTTGAATAGCTGATTCTTGGTGAATCAAGGTCAATAAACTGATGATCATGTTTTTCAGCAACAATGCGCTCTATAGTATTTTCAAAATATGGCCATTCAACAGCCCATGAACCATTGTTTAATATTATATACACAACACCCAGATTATAATGCTTTACAGACCATAATGCAGATGTAAAATTGCCGAATATGGCATCCCCATCACCTGTTATACATATAACCGGTTTATAATTTCTTATGCCATTTAGATAATTCTCCTCATTTTTTGCCAGAAATGCGCCGTAGGCCATACCAACAGGCGATCCCAAATGGCCACTGGGATTGCTGAAGTAAGATCCTGGTTCCGGTAAATCCATCTGCAGATTTATTTTTGTGTTTAGCGATATACTTCCATTAATGAAGGTCATCCCATTTTCCCAGTTGCTGTTTATAATATGGCCTATTGAGCTTGCTGTGATCCTGCCTGATTTTATATCATTATTTGCCGATTCCTTTATTTCCTCCATTAATTTATTATGCTTATCCTCTATACGCGCCCTTCTTTCCTTAATTAAATTCATGTCACTGCCCTGTATTTTTGCATGCTTCATAATAACCTCAAGGGTCGGGCCAAGGTCACATATTATATCCATGGAATTAAAGAGGTTTGAAGAACCGTAATCGCCACCACTGTATATATCACGCCTTCTAACAAAATCTGTTGAAACGTCTATAACATCAACATTTTCATTTAGCTTATTTCCGGGTAGTATTCCAAATTCAAATAAAAGTGCAAGATCATCATTTCCAAGCTCCGGTGGCTTCATTCTGGGTGAAAAGCCAAGGTGCAGCGGATGCCTTAGTGGAAAGCTCATGAAATACCTTCTCTCCCTCACCTTTATACCAAACATCTCTGCAAATTTTACCATGGTTTCAACATATTCAGGATTTCTTCCTGCATGTGAAATAAATATTTCCGGATGCTGTGCCTCAAGGATTTTATTTGATATTATACCTATGGTTTTTTCGTCTGGAACCCTGTAATTGTAATAAAAATTCTTAATTCTGATTTTTATACCATTATAACGCCGCTGCATAAGGTCATGCCGCAATGTAATAAATGATATTCCCTTTGGTTCCAGCTGGGTAATAAATAATGCCTTTGAAAGGTCCTCTTCAAGCATTTTTTCTGTCTGTGAATTGTTTGACCATTTTACCCACGGCTCAACAATTTGTAAATGCTTTGATGAGTAATGTGCAGTTGGGTCTTTAAGTAGATGGGTTCCGGCGATATCCCTTGATGAGAAAACAAGCATTGGGGCCATATTTATGTACGCAGAGTATAATGCCCCAATTGAATTCTGTGTTCCAACTATCCTATCCACAAGTGCTATTCCCGTCTTATTCTTTGCAAGGCTGTATCCCTCGGCTGAACTTACCGCTGTGAACTCATGGAGTGCCTGTATCCATTTAATATCCCCCTCCTTGGAGATGGCATCCTGTATCTCCGCCTCACCTGCTCCGGTGGTTCCAAAGATAAAATTGTGACCATATAATTTTAATGAGTGGACAAGCAATTCTGCAAGTGTTTTAATATCACTATTCTGGTGCATGCATATATAATTGTGAAAAACAATTTAAGTTTTTGTTATGGATTTAATAAAATATTAAATCTTTAATTAAATTGCATTTGTAATCAAATTAAAGTTAAAAATTATCATTTTTTAATGAATTTTAAAATCCTATACCTATATAAAAATAAACATGACTATCTTCTCTTTCTTTTTTTAAATATAATAAATATTGATGCTGCAACAATTATGCCTGCAACGAATAAATATAAATATTCTTGTAATTCATCAACCATGCCCTTATGATAATAAATATTGATTGTAACATTATTCCCAATTATCCTTATTATACCTGTAGGATTTGAGGAATAAAAACCATTAGTTTCTGGTATTTTATATTCATACGTACCATTCATTTCATCTAAGCTTATACTTTTTTCAGTTGTTTCATACTTTGTTCCATTGATTATTATTGTCCATTTTTGCCCCGGACCCAAACCATGTTCGATTATATTTATGTTAAAAAGCACAGGAATAAATGTAATATTAACAGTTTGATTATTTCCACTGACTTTTATGTTAATTGTATAATTTTCTGGTCTGTAATCTTTATTTGCTGATGAAATGTTAAGGGAATAATAGCCATTTTTTAGCATAATAATTATGCTATTTGATATATTCGAGGTGCTGTATGTATAATTTACGTACCATTTTGTACCTACGGGAAGACCGCTTTCATTTAAAATTATTTTATAAAAGGCCCCGGCAAATATATGTAGGTATTCACCAGATCTTAACTGATAAAATTCTGATTTAATAACCTGGCGATTCGATGAATAAACCGTTATATTATAATATCCCGGTGCCAGTGTCAGATTTGCATCACAGTTAAAAAATTGATGCATTGTGCCATTTATACTAATATATCCAGATTTAAGATTTGAACTTATATTAACAAGCGTAACATCCTTTAAATTATAGATCTGCTTCAATTCATTATTGGATGATGAATTAATAACTGAGGCATAAATAAAACCATTATTAAATTTATATGTATCTGTTACATTGCATATCCCCTCCTGCGTGTCAGAACCATAATTAAAGGCATTTGTTATCATCTGGTAATTATGTCCATTCCAGTACTTTAGATACATTTCAATATTTGATTTTTCATCAACCGTTTTTGTTCCATTTCCAGGTCCACCGAGAACAAGTTCGGCATCGTAATAATTATCTGACGGGGTTAATTTATACCCATTAACCGTAAAAACAGGTTTTGCCGTGAGACCGGATACAAATTTAAATTCTGGTGAATCGTATGTTACCCAGCCATAACCATCATTATACATAAAAATCAACTCAGGTCTTCCATTTACCTCTGTTACATTAGTTATAAATTTAATAAAAAATGGTGTTTTTAGATTTTTATAATTGCCGGGTAGTGCTTCTGATGCAGAAGCTATATATGCATTCCCATAAATGCTTCCGTTTCCAGAAATTGTTGAATTTTTCATTACAGAATCCTGTGACGACATATTCCAAACATTATCTATAAATGCTATTTCATTATCTGATGTATTTATTACTGCAACATTCTGTGCCCAGTAAACGTAGGTTTTTTCACCAGATGAAAATCTCATAACTGTATTCAACTGTACAGACATGCCATATCTACCAAAAGGCAGTGTTGAATTTATGGAAGAGTTGTATGTGTGTATATAAGTAATATTTACAATACCCATAAATGAGGTTGTATTATATTCATAGGGAACGTTATTATAACCAATCCCATAATCTGCTATCCCCATCGGTGCAGGCTCTCTTGAATATGCATAATTTGTGCTTATCTGACTTTTTACATTTTTATCTGGCTCTGTTAGGATTCTGTTACCGCCAGAACCTGTATGGCTAGGATTTATTGATACCAAAATAAATATAATTATTAAAGCAATTGGAATTATTCTGGAGGTCACAACCACTAATATTATATTTTCATATAAGTTTGTTGCCATGGTGGGTTTAAGTCTCATGTAATTGTTATACATAAGTTAATATCTCCTCGCGGTAACCGGTAAGCATGTTCTGACAGTGGAAATTAACATAACATTGCGGTTCTGTTAATTCAACTAGGTTTTTCTTTTTTATATTTTATACATTAACATTCTGTGGCCATGAATCCTGTAGCATCTGCCCACATGCATGGGCAAGTGATTGGTAGTTTCCATGGGATTTTTGGATCCATGCCGTTTGGATCAGAAGGTTCATATATATCACCTCATGGGCATATATACAATTTATCTGGAAAATCCCATCATTCCAGGAAGGAAGTACAGGCATTCCAGACATCCAGTGTTAGTAGGGCTCGGTAATGAGAGGTATAGAAATATAATTATACAAAAAATTTATAATTTTGTATTTTTTATTAAATCACAAAAGCTTTTATCAGGGTTATTTCCCCATCTATCCATAAAAACGTATTCTGATAAATTATTCCGTTTTTCCCAGTTTTTTTCCTCAAGTTCAGGTATATCATGATCCTCTGTTAATTTTCCAAGTGTAAGATATGCTATTAATTTTATACTTTCTGGTATTTTTAGGACATCTTTAACATCCTCTGGGTCAAAAAAGCTGACCCATCCCATGCCTATATTCTCAGATCTTGCAGCAAGCCACATATTTTCTATTGCAAGAACAACACTGTATTCGGATGTTTCTCTTATTGTTGATCTACCTATTATATCCGGGCCCTTCCTGCTGAAATCGCATGTCACAGCGATATTAATATAAGATTCCAAAATACCTTCTATCTTTATCCTTTCAAATTTATTCTTTTTATTATAAGGCAATGAATTATAAAAATCAATTCTTTTTTTATCAACAATGGATTTTATTTTTTTTCTTATATCAATATCTTTTATTATAATAAAATTCCACGGCTGTGATAAACCAACTGACGGTGCATAATTCCCAGCCATTAATATTTTTGATATAATTTCGTCAGGTATTTTTTCATTGCTGAACCATGATCTTACGTCCCGCCTTTTTTTAATTGCAGTGTATACATCCATTTTGACCCTATAATAAATCATTTAATAAATGTTTAATATTAACTACATATTTAATAAAATTATAGGAATATATTATAAAAATGCAGAGGACGGGATTTGAACCCGCGAACCCCTTCGGAACCAGACCCTTAATCTGGCACCTTTGTCCAGACTCGGTAACCTCTGCGATTCCTATATAATTTCAAAATATATTAACTTTAACTTATCAGTATGTTTATACCATTTAAAATAATTAATGGGTATCCAGATATACCTCCCTGAATTTTGTCACATAATAGAGCATAAATATTGAAAATACTATTGAAATAATTAAAAGAACCATTACAGGTATATCCCTATTTATATTTATAATAAGCAGGCCTGCTATAACAGCCCCAAAAAATACTCCTGCATGCTGCATTGATGTGTAAAATCCAAGATTTCCACCATAACTGTCCCTTCTGGCCAGCCTTGTTATAAGTGTTGGAAAAACTGTCTCGCTTATTATATATCCTGAATAAAATAGCGTTACCGCAAGATAGTAATAATATATATTTTTAATAAATGGGTTCATAAAATATACTGGAATGCTTATAAGAAGCACAACAAGAGAAACTAATGAAAAGAAAACTGTTTTATTCTTATCTGCAGGTCTTGCTATTAAAAGCCCTATTATTCCTGCTATTATCACCGCTGGTATCAAAAACTTATAAAATCCCGAAACTGGAACATATTTTAATGAAAAATATGGTAGGTATAAATAAAATACAATCATATAAAAATAAATAAAAAAGCTGATAAATGATACAATCATTAATTTTTTATCTATTCCAGAATTTGCTGAGAACTCTTTTATTTTTTTTGATTCTTTTATCATAATTAAGGGAATAAATGAAATACCTCCTATAATTGCCGCTATTATAAAAATCCCTGAATAGTTTATGACTATTGAAAGCAAAGGACCTATAATGACGCCTATCATGAATGAGAAACCTATTGATATTCCTATAATTGCATCGGAAATATTTCTGGTTGTTGGGCTAACATTTTCATGTACAAGGGCTATACCGGCAGAGCTAACTGCACCGGCACCCTCTATAAGTCTGCCAATTATCAGACCGTATATATTTACCGGGTATGCAGAGATCAAATTTCCGGCTATGAATGTAATTATTCCAACCGCCATTATTTTTTTTCTCCCATATCTATCAGATAGTATTCCTAAAGGTGTCTGAAATATTGCCATGGTTATTCCATATGCTCCAAGTGCAAGTCCTATTAGAATGTATGAATTTGTAAATATAGACCCATATATTGAAAAAATGGGAAGCACCATGAATAAACCAAGAGTACGCATACCTATTGTCATGGATACAAGGGAGATGATTTTAATCTGTTCCCTTGAGAATAATCTCATCATAATTTCTGATGTCAATTTGGTTTATAACTGTTTTTTAAATAAATGTTGTATTTAATTAATTTTAATAAAATATTCATTTGCCTCCTTGGTAAAATCATTCATTTTCTGCTTGTATCCGTTAAAATTGTATGAACCATTAAGATAAGAATCATCAACGTTTTCTGTAAACTCCTTTATTAAAGAATGGTCAAAGGATAGGATCATTATTGATGGCCCCGTATCTGCTGTGAAGTAAAGCCCATCATTTTTCGCCTTAAACTTTAATATTTCATGCAAAAGCCTTATACTTTCGGGCGTTTGAATTACAAGCCCCCCTGAGAAGAGTACCGAATTTAATCTTAGCATATCATTTTCGGCAATTTTTAGCATGTCATTTACATCGAAATTGTTTAAAATAAGTTTTTTTATATTTATATATTTTTCATTTACCCATTTTTCATAAAATAATGAGTTTACTGCTATTTTATGTGCATTGTCCGTTGGTATATCACTATATTTAGGAAATATGCCATAATATAATTTTGTATTATTTTTGCCCAGATTAAATGCCGCGCAATCCTTTAACTCCATTTTTGGATATGAAAGCCATATGGATATGCCATTCTGTGCGGCCCTGGTACCAGACCCAGATACAAGGCGTGCATATCTTGAGACAAAAACATTATCCTCTGATGCGTCTGAACCAAAGACATTTGCTATTAAAGCCCTAGATGCTGAGGCTGCAACAGCTGACGATTCACTTAAACCCTTCGCATTTCCATAATTCCTATACCTTTTTATGTAAAAATCAAAGAAACCATTTATATTATATTCCCTTTTAAAATAATTAAGTGCGAATCTGGCCTTTTTATCATATTTTTCATTACTGACTCCATCAAGGACAACAGTATCTTTTGAACCAATTTTTCTGTACCTGCATGCTGTAAGGCAGAATGAAAAATCAGTATGCATTGAAATTGATGGGTTATATGCTATTCTATTATCAGAATCATAATAGCCTAAAAATTTTTCAAAGGCCTTTATTGGATATGCATTGGAAAAGGTTATATTGTTATCTTCTAAATCCGGATTATAATCCTCTGGAGTTTTATAATAGCCTGCATCATCAAGCATTTTTTTAATACTCTCCCCATCATTATGGATTTTATCTATGTCCATGGCTCTTAATGATATCTTTTATAATATACTTTTATTTGTTTACTTGGAAGAGTTTTTATATTATTTTTAATAAAGATAATGCCATGCAAAATTTCTCAGGAATAAAATTTCTTATCCCCCTTGTTGTTATCTGGGGATTTACATATCCATTTACAAAGGAGATATCTGTATATGTTTCTCCGCTAATTATTTCATGTTCCAGAATTGGGATATCTACCATATTTTTTCTTTTCATGGCAAGGGGTTATGTATTTGGAAAAAAAGAGATGATTGCCGGGCTTTTAAATATATTTGCATTTTTAACTTTATTAAATCTTGGAATATCAGAATCAAATAACCCCGGCCTTGCATCTGTTATGATATACACCCAGCCCATATTTGTCATAATATTTGAAATGCTTCTTGGCTACAGACCTGCCAGGCGTATAATTCTTGGAATCATCATTGCATTTGCCGGTGTGTCCCTTTCAATTACATCTGTAAAATTTGACATAGGAATAATAATAGCATTGATTGCTGCCATATTCTGGGCCGGTGGAACAGTTTTTTATTCAAGAAATTTAAAGAATGCCAATGTTTTGAAATTAAACGCGTTTATGGCCTTAATATCATTTCCATTTTCAATATCCATAACGCCATTTGATTTTTATTTTAAATTTTCCCTGAAGGTAATATTTTTTATTTTAATACTCGCCATACTTGCACAGGTTTTTGGATACTATTTATGGTTTAACACTGTTAAAACTCTTGGTTCTGTGAGGGCCAGTGCTGGTGTACTGCTTGTACCCGTCTTCGCATTTATTTTTACTTTTATCATGCTTGATGTAAAACCCGGAATCCTTCAAATAGGGGGGTCAACAATAACTTTAATAGGTGTCTTTACAGCCTTAAGGCCACCAAAATAATATAATCTTATGATATTAATCTATACAAATTTCCTTTTTATTGTTTATGACTTTTTATTAATACAACATTCATATTTGTCATAATAAATATTTAATTCCCCTGATTGTAAGGCCTCGTAAACTTGTTTTGAATTTTCATTTTCATTTAAAAGCGCAACGGAAAAAACTGTTTCTGTTTCTGGTATTTCAATGTATTTAAATTTCCAGTATAATGCCTCACTACGCCACAATATACCTGCGTTGATTTCATTTTTTAAAAGCAAGGACGGTATCTCCCTGTAGTGTGCCTTAGAAAAATAACTACTTTTCTTCAAATCACCAAAGTACCCGCACTTTTTCTCATAAATTTTTTTGAAAGCAATGCCAAGGGCACTGTAAACTGGATTGGGAATCCCAGATTTATAATTCTTAATATCACACAATTGAAGGTCATTAATATTTGTGGCTATAACAATGGAATCCTTATAAAAATCAAACAATTTCATATATTTTATGTGTTTTATCATATTTTTATTTAAAAAAACAATATCTGGAGTGAGGTTAATTCTCAGGCCCCCAATCCTCAGAAAATTTCCCATAGCCCTCTTTCTTACCATTACAGCCGGTAATGTTTCAATGTAAGTCTTTATATTTTTACGGTAAAAATAGCTTACAATATGATTTGCTATAAACCAGCCCTGACCAGGCATGGATATTTTCGTGCCGTCAATGTAACCTGTTAGATCTGAAATGACATCAAAAAACGGAACCGCAAAATTCATAATGGATTATAAAACATTAATATATAAAATATTTATATTCATTTTTTATTCTGTTGATTTTTTATAAATTTATGTTTTATTTATCAGATCTCTTAAACTCACAGCCTCCCCATTTAAATTAACCTTTGAGTCAAGATCAAAATCAGCATTAATGGCAAGTTCTTTATCCTTCATTGGTATTAAAAAATAGGCCTTTGTTTCATTTTTACCGATTAAAATTATCTTGCTTTTTACCCTTTTTCCAGTCTCTGAGTCCTTATAATAATAGCTTAGAAATTTTCCAGAATCCTCATAAACCCTTTCTTCAATTCTTCCTGCCTTGGTTTTTGTCATATAGTCATTATCCATATTATTATAATAATATGCCTATTAATATATGTTTTTATAAAAATCATAATACGGTATTAATAAGAAAAAAGTTCATTATAATGATAATATATATTATATTATGGAATTTTTTTTAATATTAAAATTAAATAAATTATTTAATAAATAAATTCGTCTAAAAATAAAATAAAATGTATAAACAAAAATGTTTTTATAAATAAACAGTATATATATAATTGTAGGGTGAAAAAGATATGGAAACAATTGAAAAGGAGTCCATGAAAGTTATAGACCCTGAAACAAAAAAAGTTGTTGTTTTAAGGACTTATATGGGGAGGCCACCCAAATTAAGCAAAAAAGACATGGAAACCTTAAGACATTGCATTGAAAATCAGAAGATATGCAACGTCAAGGAGGTTCAGGAATATATCAAGGAGAAATTTAACGTCTCATATTCCTCCAAGGAGGTTCGTGAAATTCTTAAAAAATTCAATCTTAATTACTATCCCTTATTAAGAAAATACACATATGAAAGCTACTACAATGAAATGATCAACAGAAAATTTGAATTTTAATTCTTTTATATTTTTTTAATAAAAAAATTCATTCTGCATTCAAAATATTTTTATATGCGTTTAGTCTTATTTATTGTCACCGTGAGTTATCATGAAAGATGAAATGGATTCTTTACTGGCCAATGTATTAAATTATTCAAAAAAAATGAAGCTTAATGTTTATTATTCAATAGATGTGGACATAGTCATAAGCTTTGAATGGGATAAACGTATGGGTAACTGGAAAAATTTCCTTGATACATGCAGGGCCAATAATGTTCATTCAATTGTCCTTTCAGTTAAGAGATTCCAGGATGAGGATATAGATCTGGAATATACACAGGAGAAGAAACTTTTTAATAAAATTGCTGAACTGGATATAATGTATATAGTTAATGATGTGGGTTATAAATATCATGAGGAGGCTCCAGAATTTACAGAATTAAATACATTTAGTCTTGATGACCTGCTTGAGGACACTGATGAGAAAAAGGTATTGCCATTAAACAAGGAGGTAAATGAAAAATCTGTAGACACGCTGACACAGGAAATGCTAAAGTACATTAATGATGATTTAAATGGATATGCCCATTATAATATGGACGATGCCATTAAATCATTTTGGCAGTATAAAGGAATTAATCTTGATTTCTGGGTGGAACCAGAAATAAAAAATAAGATAGACAAGGTAAATAAAAATGTTAAGAAGGTTATAGAAAAGGAGGATAGCAAGAAAGAAAGACAGAAACTTTATAATATGATACCCGACCTTCTTGAAAAATTATTTGAAAAAAACAAGTCAAACATAACACTGGATGATGTTAAGGATTACCTGTCAGAACAAAATGTTAAGGTAAAATATAAAATAAATATAACCTCACTTTACAGGCAGGTGCTTAAGGCTGTAAAATTAAACAATGGAAAGCAATAAATATAATTTAATATTTTCATGTTTATTTTTTGAACTTTATGCATATTATGAATAATTTCAATAATTATCTATATTATTGATACAATAGCTATAGGCCATAATGAAGAATCGAAACAAAATGTAAATCTTAGCAAAAAGGACAACCAGAACTTTGTTCAAATACCATTTAACATGCTTATAAATCAGATACAATATAAAGTTAAAGAACACAACATAAATATAATCATACATGAGGAATTATACACATCTAAATGCCAATTTTTAGACGGTGAAAGCATTGAAAAGCATGAAACATATTTAGGCAAAAGAATAAAGAGAGGAGTATTCGGTCTGCTAATGAGGCATTAATACATGCTGACCTGCAGGCTTCATCCAACATTATAAAAAAGCAAATTCCCGAAGCATTTGACTGGCTCGGGGGGTATTGGGTTATATCCAGGAAGTTTAAGCATCAAAGAGATGATAACTTCTAAAGAGGTTTGTTAACATGGTTAACATAAATCGTAACCTAATTAGCTTTTAAGGATACTATTGTTACAAAATAAAATTATTTTAATATTTAAAGGGAATTTTTGTAATTCCAAAAGCTACTTAGCAATATTCATTATTAGCAAAAAATAAGACAAAAGATATATATGTATATGTTTGCTTAACTAAATTAGTTCAAAAGGTGAATTAAAAATGGTTATGGCAGAAGAGAGAAAAAATCTCGAGGTTAGACTGTCAAGTAATTTCGAGATAAGCAAGAACGCTCCATTCAAAACAGTGGATGAATTCTTAAGTGAGATGGGGCATTTAATCACCGACGATATGCTTGTATTAAGAGTAACTGAAAGTCTTTGCCCAATATGTGCAGATGAGGAGAAATTTGATCAGATGAGAATACCCGCAATAGTTTATGAGGAGGGCGGTGAGGTTAATTTAATAAAGGAATGCCCCGAACATGGTATTACCAAGGAAAAATACTGGGAAGACTATGATATGTATGTTGAGGCAAGCAAATATCAGGATAAGGAAGGGACAAAAATACTTAATCCAAACGTTGCGGTTTATGCAGATAAGATTATATGTCCAACACACTGCGGATTATGTGTTAAGCATAAATCACATACAGGATTGGGAAATGTTGTTATAACAAACAGATGTGATTTATCATGCTGGTACTGCTTCTTCTATGCAAAGGAGAATGAGCCAATATATGAGCCATCACTTGACCAGATAAGATTAATGCTAAGAAGAATGAGAAACGAGAAACCTGTTGGTGCAAATGCTGTTCAGATAACAGGTGGGGAACCAACATTAAGGGACGATATAATTGACGTCATAAGAATAGCCAGAGAGGAGGGTTACGAGCATGTGCAGATGAACACCAACAGTGTAAGGGCAGCCTATGATCCAGACTTTGTTAAGAGGGCAAGGGAGGCCGGATCAAATGTCGTTTATACAAGTTTCGACGGTCCAACCCCGAGATCAAACCCCAAAAACTTCTGGGAAATACCAATGGCCCTTGAAAATTATAAAAAGGCGCCCATGGGTGTTGTTCTTGTACCCACAGTCATTGGTGGAATAAATGATATGTATCTTGGTGATATGATTAAATTTGCCGTATCAAACATAGATGTCGTAAGGGGTGTTAACTTCCAGCCAGTGAGCCTTGTGGGCAGGATGTCCGACCGTGCAAGGGCAAGGCAGAGAATAACCATACCAGGCGCAATCAAGAAAATAGAACAGCAGCTTGATGGCCAGATAGGCAGGGAAGACTTCTTTACTGTGCCGGCAACAACAGAGGTATCAAACTTCATAGAGGCATTAAAAGGCCACCCAACATACAAATTATCAATACACTTTGCCTGCGGTATGGGTACCTACGTATTCGTTGATAACGGGAAGATTATACCCGTAACAAGGTTCGTGGATGTCAAGGGTATGTTTGAATATCTTTCAGAATTAGGAGAGGATATAAAGTACTCAAAATGGAAAACAGCAAAGAAGGCAGAATCAGTAACAAAACTGTTATTACATCTTAAAAAATTCGTTGATTATGAAAAGGCTCCAAAGGATTTCAAATTAAAGGATATGGTTTACAATGCCTTTACAGAGGGCGATTACCATGGTTTAAAGGCATTCCACTACAAGTCCCTATTCATAGGATTCATGCATTTCCAGGATCCATACACATATGACGTTGATAGAGTGGAAAGATGTGATATACATTATGCAATGCCTGATGGAAGGGTCATACCATTCTGCGCATTCAATGTAATACCAGAGCTTTACAGGGATTCAACACAGAGGAAGTATTCAATACCTGCAGATGTATACCAGGAAAAGACAGGTATAAACCTGAAGAAGGACAAATATTTCAGAAAATACACAGTTGAGGAAAAGAAGAACATAATAAGGTTCTATGAAAAGAGCATCGGAAGGAACCTAAGACCAGAGGAAATAGGTCTTGACCTTGACAAGGATGAAATACCCATGATCTCATCAGTAAACCCTGGTGAGGAATAAATTTATTATTTTTGTTTTATTGTACTTTTAACTTCTATGAGATACAGGCTTTTAAAGGATACTGGAGATCTTAAGATTAAGGTTTATGGTAGAACCTATACAGAAATATTTAATAATGCAGTTTATGCCATGTCAATGTCTATTATTAAAGTTCATAATCCTAAAATTGAGGTGGAAAAAAATATAGAGTTACATACTAACAATTATGAAAGCCTCCTCATAAATCTTCTTAATGATGTTCTATTTTATTTTGAAACTCAGGATACATTATTTTTTAATTCTAAATTAAACGTTGATGATTTTTATGGTGTCACCGGCAAATTACTGGGAATGCACATTCCAGAAAAGGTAAATTATGAATATATAATTAAGGCAGCAACATACCATGACCTTGAAATCATGCCTGATAAAAACCATGCAATAATAGTTTTTGATATTTAAATTTCCAGCTTTAAAAAATATGGATTATAATTAAAATATTTTAATAAGTGGCCTTCCCGGCCATGGATTTTTAACCCCAATTGAATCGCTCCTTTCAACTTTAATTTTTAATCCTGTGGATCTGCCAATGTAATCAATGTTGTCCATGAGTATTTTATATTCATCCAGATACCTATCAGATATTCTGTTCTTATTTTTAATGTAATCTTTTATCATTATTTTGTATGTGTCTTCAACAGTCTTACTATTAAACATTTTCAGAAACATTATTTGTTTTTCACCATATACTGTAATTAAAACATTTTCTCCCTGGTTTTTTATGACACGGTAAATCTCCTTTATGTCCGATATTACATTTTCAACATATTTTTCTGACTCAATAATATTATAATCGATCCTATCTTCTATGTTAATGTCAAGCCTTTCACCGCTCACAAATGTATTCTTAACGTATCTATGCCAGTATTCCTCGCATGAATATGGTATTACAGGACTCATTATTATAAGCCAGTCGTGCATAATTTTTTTAAGAGCAATATTAACATCAGCATTTCTATTTTCAACGTTTTTTAAATCATTCATTACACTGTAAAACACTGATATGTATGCATCCCTTATCTTCATTGATTCCATGTATTCCAGAAACTCCTTTACATGTAAATAAAACGATGAATAAAACCATCTGTATATGTAATCATCAGAGTCCTCTGGATTTGTGTATTTTTCAAATAAATTAAGAAAGTTTTCGTACCGCTTATATACAGATGATAAATCCTTCTCGTTCCAGTCAAGCATTGATGAGACATCGGCACCAACTGCAATAAACAGCCTGTAAAGATCTGCTGAGTACCTCTGTGTGATTTGCAGAAGAGATATAACGTTGCCCTTGCTTTTAGATATTTTTGCACCGTTTGATATTACTATGCCTGAAAACATTAGACCGCCTGGTAGATATTTTCCACTGAATATTGCCGCGTGGTTCATTATAAAGAATGAGAGGTGGTTTGAAATATGTGGTGGTGCTGTAATTCTAAGATCATTTCCATACCAGTAATTAAACTGTCTTCTGGCAGCTTCTGCCTTTCCCTTTACATAATCATCATATTTTTCAAGGTTTATATTTTTATTAAGATAAACATAATCTATTATGTCATCAGGGATATCTCCAAGATGATCATAAATACCACGCATTTCCCTGGCATTTGTATATGTAACCATATATATTGTCGAATCGGATAAGGACTCTATAACCCATCTCTCATCAAATGGAAGTTTTGTACCTATGCCACGCCTTCTAGCACAGGGTCTTTCCCTTAGCCAGTCTATGGCATCGTTCATTATCTTCCTGTACATTTCTGGATAAAATTTCATCGAGTTAATTAGGTCATGGGCCCTCTCCTTAAGCCAGTCCTGTGAATAGTCTATGAACCACTGGTCTCTTATAACAGCAACTATAACCTTGGAGCCTGATCTTGTCACCGCCTTCCTGCTGGTTTCGTAGAATATTAGTCCAAGTCCTGTGCTTATAAGATCATTTTTAATTATTTCCCTGCCCTCATTTACGGTTAAACCCGTGTATTTTCCAGAATTAATCAGTTTTCCATTGTAAAATTCCTCCTTATATAATTCCTGTGTGGCATCCTTTAATTTTTCATCATTTTCCATTAAACCATACTTTTCAACAAGGCTCTCGACATTTATGCTTCCAGGTGTTTCCACAACCTTTTTTATGTCCATATTTAATTTATTCCTTTTAAAATAAACATAGTCAAATATGGAATGTCCGGGAACAGAATAAACAACGCCGGTGCCATTATCTGGGTCCACAAATACTGCAGGGAAAACGGGAACCATGGCATTATATAAAGGAACCTTAAATTTTCTATTTAAGATCTCTCTGTTTTCAACATCTCTTATATATTTTACGTTATCGTGCTGAAGTGAAAATTTGACATAGCCCTCGTATGTAAGTACAATATTTTTATTTTCATAATTCATTTCAACATATCTGGCATCAGGATTTATCCATATATTTGTAACCCCGAAAAGGGTTTCTGGTCTTAATGAGGCTGCAAGCAGATCAAAATCATTGCCCTTGAATAACACACCTGTAAATTCCTCTATGCTAACCTTATCGGTATCACCATCCTTAATATCATCCTCGCCAACAGCATTTTCATCCTTAATACTGTAAAGTATGGGGTAATTTCCCTTTTTTATTAATCCAAGCTCATTAAGCTTGTTAAACTGCCATCTGACAATGCACTGATAAAAATTATCAGCAGATGTAAATTTTCTTGTCCAGTCTATTGAATAGCCAAGATCCGAAAAATCTTTTATTATCACCTTTGAAAAGTAATCAGCTATATTTTTTGGGTCCTTAAATGATTCTATTATATTATCTATATCTTCCTTACTTTCATATTCTGAAAGATAGCTCCTATAAAGTTTTAATGTATCAGGGTCATTGTTTGCAAGCCTTTCTGCAAATGCAAGAATTGGGGTGCCACTTTCATGAAACCCCATTGGAAAAAGCACATTATACCCCATCAGCCTTTTATATCTTGCAACTATATCACCAAGGGTATAGGTTCTTCCATGCCCAACATGGAGCGACCCATTTGTATACGGCCATGGTACGGTTACAAAAAACTTTTTTAAATTCTCATTTACCTCAGGTTCGAAAACCCTATTTTTATACCATTCCTCACGCCATTTCTTTTCTATAGATGCATCCATATTCCTACACCACTAAAACTGCAGCAGCTATCACCGTTGCCCACTCATCAGGTTTTAAAACAACAGTGGTTGCCGCGATATTTTTTGTAGTTAATATCTTATCATCAAGAACATACTCATTCTTTTTATCATCCCATTTTAAATGGTCATCAAGGCCCATGGTGCTGGCCAGCATTTCAGCTGCAAGTTTTTCAGCAAAATGGCCAGCCTCATTTTCTGTCTGCCCAAAGGTGTGGTGCTCGCTTAAATATCCCCATTTCCCCCTGTCTGACGGTACTGCAACACCAATTGCGGCAGATATCATCCTGTTTAATTCGTTTGACGAATTTCTCGCAAGCACTGTAAATAAAATCTGACCGTAGGATAGAAGTTTCAGCCCCTCAGATTTATCGACTATTTCAGCATATGGTGGTAATATTGAACTTACACTAACTATATTAAAGGGGGCTATACCAGCATCCCTTAGGGCGTTTTCAAATGATTGAAGCTGTGTTTCACCGCGACCTATTCCTCTTGTAAAAAATAATTTCTTTGGCAATAGCATAGGGGTATATTATTATTTATTTAAAATATTTATTGAAATTTGGTCCTGATTGTATTATAATGCAATAGTTTTAAATTCTTTAATATTTATGTTCCTTTTTGCATCAAAATTATAATATTTTAAATAATATTACAGCATTTATAAAAGAAATGTCCCTTTCTCTGAAAAATGTTTTTGCCTTATTAAATCCGAAATTAAAAGAAAGTTTAATAAAAAACGGTATAGAAGAGCCCACAGAGGCCCAGAGAATTGCCATACCTGAAATACTAAAAGGAAATAATATATTATTAATATCACCCACAGGGTCTGGTAAGACAGAGGCCGCCCTGCTCCCTGTTATTGACCGGATATTTAGGGAGAGGCCAGAACCCATATCACTTTTGTATATAACACCCTTAAGGGCATTAAACAGGGATATGCTGTCAAGGCTGTATACATACTGCGATAATCTAAACATAAAGGTTCAGGTACGGCATAGCGATATAACCCAGTCACAGCGTGATGAAATCTCAAAAAGTCCTGGAAATATATTAATAACAACACCAGAATCATTACAGTTAATGATGTCCGGAAAAAAACTACGGGGCCATTTAAAAAATGTAAAGTTTGTTATAATTGACGAGGTTCATGAAATGGCCCAGAATGAACGTGGGTCACAATTCTCAATAGCCATGGAAAGGTTGAAGTCAATAGCAGGGAAAATCCAGATAATAGGCTTATCGGCAACTGTAAAAAACGAGGATGAACTTTCCAAATTTATTGCACCTGAGGGAAATATCAAGATTTTGAAACCATCAATAAATAAAAAAATGGATATATCAGTGATTTATCCAGAACCTACAGACCCTGAAATTTCGGAAAAAATGGGATGCGACCCCCAGTATGCAGGCTGTATATCTGAAATATATCATATAGTTGAAAAAAACCGTGGCACTATTGTGTTTGTTAACAGGAGATATGTTGCAGAGGACATGGCGTTCAGGCTATCATTGTGGATCAATCATCCGGATTTGGAGGTTCATCATGGTTCATTATCAAAGGAAAGCAGGGAAACTGCAGAAATGGATTTTAAAACCAATAAGATCAGGGGCATAATATGCACATCATCGCTGGAACTTGGCATAGATATTGGAACCGCTGATGTTGTTGCACAGTTTAATTCACCAAGACAGATAAATAAAATGGTCCAGCGTATTGGGAGATCAGGGCATTCACTTGAAAAAACCTCACGGGGCATTATAGTATGCAATGACACAATAGAACTCGAGGAGGCCGTGGCCATTGTTGATAACATTAACAGCGGCAATCTTGAAAATGTAATGATCAGGAAAAATTCCCTTTCGACGGTTGCAAATCAGATTATGCTCGAACTGAATTATGCCAAAAAGATCAAATATCAGGATTTTTACAACATAATAAAAAGGGCATATCCATTCTGGGAACTGTCCTTTGAAGAATACTATTCTGTTATCGAGCTTTTAAACCGTACAAAAAAATTGATAATAGACGGGGAGTACATAATAAAAAGATATTCAATTTTAAAATATTATATTGAAAATATCTCAATGATACCCAGCGATAAAACATACAGTGTAATAGATACAGTTAATAAAAAATTCATAGGAACACTGGATGAAAAATATGTTGTAAATGAAATTGAACCAGGGTCCTTTTTTATCATACGGGGTGCAACATGGAGGACAATTCGTATTCAGGATGGCAAAATATATGTTGAACCATTTCCAACTGCTGCCATAGCCCCTCACTGGACTGGAGAGGAAATACCAGTTTTGTTTGAAACCACATCAAGGGTATCAGAAAATAGAAAGAATCATGAAATTCCCGGATTCATAAATAAAAGAGGTGCTGATGCACTTTTGAACTGGTATAAAAACGATATAGCATCACTGGATAAAATAATAATAGAATCATATGCTGGAGAAATAATAATCCAGATTCTTCTGGGAAGCCTTGGAAATTTTACACTTGGCGAGATATTATCCGGAATATTAACATCGGTTACTGGTGAGAGCGTCGAAATGGACTACTCACCATATCATATTTATATTAAGGTTTCAAGGAACATTGCACCATCTGATATTGAAAAAATTATTGAAAATATAGATATTAACAACATTGATGGATATATTAAATCATCTGCGAGAAGGTCAAGGTTCTTTAATAATGTTTTTTTATACGAGGCAAGAAAGTTTGGAATAATAACAAATGACGCTGATATAGGCAGGGTAAGGTTTGAAAAAATTGTTGATGCATATTTTAATACGCCATTATATGAGGATTCCATGAGAAAACTTATTTTTGATTACATGGACATAAATGCTGTTACCGAATATTTAAATGGAATAAAAGGCGTGAAATTCATACTAAGGGATAAAATATCCGAATCATCGAATATATTTTTATCCCATTATTCTGAAAGGATCATGCCACTAAAGCCCACCAAGACAATACTTGAATCAATTAAAAACAGATTATTAAATGAAGAGGTTATACTTTTATGCACATCATGCGGTAATAAAAGAACATTAAAAATTAGGGACATAAGGGATATAAAATGCCCTGTATGCCATTCACATCTTGTTGCATCGGTATCAAAATTCGATGAGGATTCAATAAAAAATATCGATGATCCGTTAATTAAAAAAAGGATAATAAAGAACGCGCATCTTGTAAGGGAACGTGGTCTTACCGCAATTATGGTCATGGCTGCAAGGGGGGTTGGACCTGATACAGCCTCAAGAATACTTGAGGTTTCATACCTCAATGAGGAGGATTTGATTAAGAGGCTCCTCAAGGCGGAAACCGATTTTGCCAAAAACAGGCAGTACTGGTAATATATGATGCATGGCATTAATCCTCCCTGATTGATTGACCTGCCAGCCCTAACATGGTTATATTAATATTTCTGGGTGCTGGCATTCATTGCAACGGATTAAATCCTATTAAATCTTTATATTTACCTCCCGGAATTGAATCCCTAATTTAGGTGCACTATTATTTCTGCTATAATGTTACTGGCAAATGCCATTTAAATATCTTAACGCCAGAAATTCATTAAAATCATAAATTTATTTATATATTGACCTGTGATTTTCTTACAATATACACATTATATTATGTCATTTTTATGCAAATATTTAAATATTTTTAACCATTGCTTTGCTATGATTAATCTTAGGGAATTCAGCAAATCCTACAATCAATTTATGGCTGTAAGCAATTTAACACTTGAGATTAAAAACGGTGAGATCATGGGATTTGCTGGGCTTAATGGTGCGGGCAAAACCACCACCATAAGGGCAATATCCGGATTAATATTCCCAACCGGCGGTTCCATCGAGGTTGATGGCCACAATATTGTAAATGATAAGGTTATGGCATCGATGCAGATAGGTTTGGTTCCAGAATTTCCAAATTTTGAACTGGACGCCAAACCGTTGCAGCTGCTTAAGTATTATGCAGGTTTTTATGGAATTAATTCTGCAGATGCTGAGAAAAGGGCAATAGAATTGTTAAAGAAGCTTGGTATTTACCAGTATGCAGACAAAAAATTAAAGATGTATTCACAGGGGATGAAAAAAAGATTCTCCATAGCATCGGCGCTTATTGGCGATCCCAATAATTATCTTTTTGATGAGACGTTAAACGGCCTGGACCCACAGGGGGTAAAGGATGTAAGGGATTTAATGCTAAGCCTCAAAAAGGAGGGCAAATGTGTGTTCCTATCATCCCATATACTTACTGAGCTGCAGAACGTCGCAGACAGAATCGCAATCATTAAACAGGGCAGGCTTATTAAAATACTGGAAAGGGACGATCTGGCCAATCTTGGGAATACTGTAATAAAGATTGGAATAAGGAATCCAGATAATAATATTAACAGTGTTCTAAAGGGCTATGGTGATGTAATTTTCGAGAATTCATTTTATTTTATAAGAAACGCATCAAAAAATCTTGATACATCTGAGATTAACAGCGAACTTGTAAAGTCCGGTTACAGGGTTTTTTATATATCCAGGGAAAGCGAGGCCCTGGAGGAATATTTCTTAAAGGCGGTGAACTAATACATGAAACCGTTTATTTACGATATAAAAAGAACATTAACAGGAAAATTCACGATAATTATCATAATATTATTAATAATTGTCACGGCACTCTCAGCATACACGGCAGTTTCCGTCACTTCCAGCAGGGACCCATCAGGAACCTCAATTGTTATGCCCTCAATCAGTTCAAAAAATGGCAATCTAACCATAACGGAATATGCTGTAAATGGCTATGGAAATCCTGTTTCTGGATTAACCACGCATGCTTATATATACAATTATACATCATCTCCAAAGAGCATCAATCCCATGGAGATTACAGGAAAAACAAATGCAAATGGTTATTTCAATAAAACAATTAAAAATTCCTTTGATGCATGCGTTGTATTAAACCTTACCGCATATTACGATCACGGGGTGGCAGAACCCGGGCAGGTTTATCATTTAACATATAACAGTACCAGCAATCAACAATATTTTACTGGTTATATTCCTAACAGCCCGGATTTTGCACTAAATTATTTTAATAATAAAGGAAACTTTACATATTTACTTGCCATTCAAAATAAAAGTGATATTTCACAAACGGGTTATCTGGTTTATACACCTGTTAATTACAATATCAATGTTAATGTTTATTATAATATTACGTCTGAGCCATATTACAGCAGCACCCTAAATATGAAAAATGTAACATCTTACAAAACAATTGCAAAGCATATAGATTTTATAAACATTCCGGTTAGTAAAACAGATCAGGATAAATTTGTAAACGTTTACATAGTAAACAGCACAAAAAATGTAATTTTAAACACCAATTATGAATATGTAAATATTAAACCAGGCGCAATACTGAACAGCGAATTATCAACATTTTTTGGTATTTTATTTATACCGATACTTGGTATATTCTCTGCATATTATTATTACAGCAGGGATAAAATGTCAGGCGTTATGGAATCAATACTTGTCAGACCTGTAACACGCGGTAAATTATTCATTTCGAGATTTTCTGGCAATGCAATAAGCTTTATCGCCGGACTTCTTATCGCACTTGGCGTGGCCGATATAATACTGTACAAATATACCGGGTCATTTATCTCTTCAGGCACATTTATGGATTTGTTTGCCGGATATCTTGTTGAGGCAGTGGGCTTTGCCGGCCTAATGTATCTTGTATCACAGTTCATTAAAACGCAGGGGCAGGTCCTTGGAGTGGGCATTGCCTTTTTATTTATACTTGGATTCATGTGGTCAACATTAATATTATTAATACCGCTTATTCTTCATATTTCTGCAGCATCATCATTTTATAGGGATGAATTAATACTTGGTTCAATATCCCCGGCATATTACCCACAACTTATAACGGCATTTAAATCAGGGGTCTATGATGGCATTTCAGCACCCTCACTTGGGATTAATATAATAAGCGTAATAGCGGTTGGCCTCATATGGGTACTTATACCATCTGCCCTTGCATTATATTTCGCAAGAAAACATGATAACTAATTACACATATATGCTCCGGCCGGGATTGGTATCAAAAGGGTCATATTACTCCACTTTTAGCATAAGAGGGTATATAAAGAAAATTAAAATAAGCATAATAATATATTTCTGAAAACCAGATCGCATGCCTGATAGAATCCTCATACCCTCCATGACCATAGAGCCATCTACCCTCCTAGTTTTTAATTCTCCATCACCAGTATAGCATAATTTACCTTCTAAGATTTACATCAGCCTCAACTCGCTTATTATGAGGTCATAAAGGCATATCAGATGTGGTCTATGCCTCCGGATCCAAAGTCGGTGAAATAATCAAGGGCGATGAAGAGGATAACGAAGGCAATGGCCATGATGGCCAGGACTATGGGTACGTGAAGGAGCGTTTAATAAAGAGCTATAAGCTTTTAATATGTCAGACTTCGCTTGTATATCGACAGAAGGATGATGATAGTAAATAGGCCTATGCTAATTTTGCCTTCAGATCACCGATCTTTTCATACTTCACTAGGAGATATTTTGTACTATCCATTGCATTTACTGTTATTTTATTCTAGAAATGCCTGTATCTCTCTCCCCATGAGAGATTCCATGAACTTCTTTACCGTCGATCCGGCTTATTCAGATATCTTTGTCGGGACATTCCATTTCTTATTGCCTCCTTTGGACACAGAGGTGTCATCCTTACTTTTTTCATGAATTTTTTATGATCTTTCAACGATCTCCTTACACAAAATTCTGGACACTATCGTGAGACATCCTACAACAAATATTATTATATCGATTTTTAATACATATATAATATGGGGGAAGCCAATAAAAAGCTAAAAATAACCAGAAAGGGCAATATTAAGAATGATGTAATTAATATTTTAAATGAAAATAATACCTTTAAATGGATGATTAATACAGGAGTGGTTAATTACAATTCATTATCACGTATAATTAGGGATGAGATAAAAAAGAAGTATAATTATTGCCCTAAAATCAATACAATTTCAACAATTATAAGGAAAAATTATATTATAAATAAACAAAAAAATCCAGATAATCCTTTTTCTGAGATGAAAATTAATATTATTACAGGGCTTTCACTTCTATCATGTAATTATGACATTAATACAATGGCGGCATATTTTCCGTATTCCCGTGCAATTCGTATAATACCAGAAAACAACAGCATGTGGATTATGATTTCTGGGGAAACTCCGGAAAATGTTATAAAGTCATATCCTGGAAATCTGTATGGTGATTTTATTGAAATTAATATTACATTAAACGGTAATAAAATAAATGAAGATTCAATACAAAGATTTATGGAGACCCTATCATTTAATTATATAAACGTGTCTCAACTTATGATATCAAATGATGGTTTTGAATTATTTATCAGTGCAAGATATCTTAACAAAGTTTTGCAACTTATTGAAACCATAAGGTCTGCTAAACATTTTTAACTTTATTATTATATAAATTTTCTTATAATTTCGATGTAATATGCGGTATTGTGTTCTACATTATAATCTTATATGAGAATATATTAAATAATAAATCCTAAAAGAGATTATTTAAATACTAAAATTCTATATATAATTATGTTTGCATTCTATGTTGAATTCATTTTACTGGGAATAACGGTGGGTGCATTAACTGGCATTCTCGGTTCGAGTGGCGTTGTAGCCGTAGTGCCTGCATTAATAATAATAAATTCTGAATTGCCGCAGGATGCTATTGGTACGAGCCTACTTATAGATGTTATCACGTCAATTATGGTTGCATATGTATATTTCAGGAGGGGTAGAGTAAACGTAAAGAAGGGCCTGCCCATGATTATTGGTGCAATCATAGGTTCCCAGCTCGGTGTCAGGTTGGCCTTCTTAATTCCACCTCTGGCCATAAAAATAGCATTTGCCCTGTTTATAATAGCTATGGGTATTTATTCGTTAATCAGGAAAAAAAATTTACCGGAAAAGGAAAAGCAAGAAAAGAGGAATTTAAATATTAATGGATACGAGATAGTTTTAATAACAATTCCTGTGGGACTGGCTACAGGCATTCTAGGGGCTAGCGGTGGAATAATGTTTCTTGTTATATCAATATTAATACTGAAACTGGATATCAAAACAGCAGTTGGAACTGCTACGTTTGCAATGATAATCTCTGCTCTCTCCGGCACAGTGGGTTACCTTATTGTTGGTCATATAATAATCCTGGCTGCTATTATTATAGGAATTGTATCCATAATATCCGGATTTGTATTTTCCAGGATCGGGAATGACTTAAACCCTTTGACTACTTATAAAATCCTCGGAGTTGTTTTTATAATAATAGGGATAGTCCAGATAATTTTGTGAGGGTTGATTATGAATAATAAAGAATATAAATGGATTGCTCTTTTTATAATGAGCGTCTCAGAATTAATGGTTATGAGTTTATGGTTCAGTGCATCTGCTATTGCACCTGAACTTGCAACTATCTGGGATATTTCTGGAATAGGAACACTTCTTGTAACATTAATGGTACAGTTTGGTTTCGTAGCAGGTGCTCTTATCAGTGCATCTTTTGGACTTGCAGATAAGATTAACCCAAGAAAATTGTTTTCTTTTTCAGCAACCGTTAGTGCTATGTTAACAATCATGTTTGTTTTTCTATACCATTACTTTTTTATTGAAATGATTCTAATGTTTTTAACAGGTATTATGATGGCTGGCATTTATCCCGTGGCTGTTTTAATAGTATCAAGCTGGTTTCCGACGAGGCGCGGATTGGCTCTTGGCATTGTTATAGCCGGGCTTACATTTGGTTCTGCACTACCACATATAATACTGAATTTGCCATTTATTAGAGAATGGAAAGCATTGCTGGAGTTTTCATCACTATTATCGATCTTGGGAGGAGTCCTGGTTTTTTTGGTTCTACATGATAATAAAAAATATATAAATGCACCTAAATTTAAATGGGATACAATCAACCTGATAATCAGAAATAAACCGGTAATGCTTGCAAATTATGGTTATTTTGGACATATGTGGGAGCTTTATGCCATGTGGACCTGGATTCCCGTATTTATCTTTTCAAGTTTTGCTTTTTATTATTCTGGAAGCAAATTATTATTCATGGCAGGTATTGTTTCATTTTTAATTATTGGTGTATCCGGTGCTATAGGGTCCATACTTGGTGGAATCATATCGGATAGAATCGGAAGAACTTTATCAACGTCCCTATATATGGGTGTAAGTGGGACCTCTGCAGTATTGATCGGATTAACGTATCATGCTTTACCATTTATAACAATAATTGTAGGAATTGTCTGGGGAATAACTGTGATAGCAGATTCGGCACAATTTTCAACAGCAGTTACAGAATTGAGCAGCGATAAAATTAGGGGTAGCGCATTAACATTTCAGATGGCAATAGGATTCTTAATAACAGTTGGTTCTATTTATGTTATAAATATATTAAGAACAACTATTGGATGGCACTGGGCTTTTTCAATTCTATCAATAGGACCATTACTGGGAATAATTTCCATGATAAGGCTCAGATACAAAAATGAATCTTTGTTAATGTGCAATGGTAAAAAATAATTTCAATAATTTTTTGTTGATTTTTAGTGCTATAGCCAAATAATAATCTGAAGTTATATTAAGTGCATTGATGTGGTCTGATGCAAATTTTACCAGCGATACAGGTTATTTCTCAATTAAATTTGATAATATCCACCATCTTGGAAAAATGGATATAGTGTAACACGTATATTTATAACAGTTAAATACGGTAAACTTTTCGTAGTGTCTCAGATTTTATGTATGCTCAAGGATACCTCCTCTGGAACATGTCCGTTATGGCGTCCTGGCATTTATAGAATCCCTTTATAGATTGGAGAGACCATTTTTCGTTTAATACGCTATACTGAGGTATATTATTTTCATTGCGCTCTCTTCCGATGGAAGTGAATCGATTATCTTTATCCTTCTACGTATCTCACTGTTCATCCTCTCGATTATGTTCGTTGAATGTATTGATCTTCTTATGGATTCAGGATATTCGTAGTATTTTAGTAGCGATCCTAAATTCTTCTCCATGCTGTATACTGCTTTCGGATATTTAGAGGACCATTTATTCTTGAATTCATCAAATCTTTTTCTCGCTTCTTCCTTCGATTCGGATAAGAATATCTCCTTTAGATCGGAATCGATGTCATTCCTGTCCGATGTCCTGACATGCTATAGGAAGTTTCTCGACGTATGTATTGTGCAGAGTTGAAAGTTAGATCTTGGATAAAGCTGTTTTATCTGTTCTTCTATACCGGGTAAACCATCAGCTACGAATAATAGAGGTTTTTCAACACCATGTTCGTGCAGATCGATAAGAACGTTCCTGTAGGCGATATGATTCTCTACCGGATTGATGTAAAAACCTAAAATTTCGTAATGTCTGTATTCGTCTATGCCCATGGCGAATATCGTACATTCCTTTTGTACTGTATCTCTTCGAAGAGAAAAGAACATGGCATCCATGAATATCGCTATGTACATTTTGTTGAGCGATCTCCCCTTCCATTTCTCTATCTCCGGCATCGTTATGTCTGTTATTCTCGATATAGTGGATCTGCTATATTTGCTGTGAAAGACTTCGTCAAGTATCTCAGCCATCTTCCTTGTCGATATGCCTTTTGAATACATCGATAGTATGAGGTCTTCTATCCCTATGAATCTCTAATACTCTCCGAACAAGGTATGGAACTCATCATCACGATCCCTGGGTACTTTAAGTTCTTCGACCCTTCCTCTATGTTCAGAGTGGCGTACAGGCCATCGGAGCTCCTCTGGAAGTCCTTGACCTTCAGTTTGAGGATTTCAGAAACCCTTATTCCACTATCCCACAGGAGTGAAATTATGGCCTTGTCCCTTGAATTCTTACAGGCATTGAGGAGAGATTGAAGCTCATCGTATGTTATCATCTGATCTGCTGCACTGTATCTGCTCTTCACCTTCTCCGCATGAATATCCTTCCAGAACTTAGGCAGTTCGCCGTCGTTCACGTATCTGACGAACTTTTTAAGCACCTTTTTGAAATCCGATATCGTGGATGGAGAATACGAGGCATGCCTCATGGTTGCCCGATCCCACAGTTCAGAAATTGCGTTGAGAACGTCCTGCTTGGATGGATTGAGAATCTTTTCTTCCAATATCTCAGAGAGGATGAGCAATCTCTCGTAATAAAAATACTGCCTGTGCTCCTTTATGCCTGATCCCTCTCGCAATACTTCCACGAACTCGAATATCTTGTCCTTAACGTTATCCGACAAATCAGAATTTTTCAGCCTCTGCTTTACTTTTTCTAGGTTCTGTTTTACATGATAGATCGGTTCCATGAATATGTTAAGAAATGGAGTAATATTAACCTAATGGATTTATGCTCCGATCGGGATTTGAACCCGAGTCATCGGCTCGAAAGGCCGGAATGCTTGGCCGGACTACACCATCGGAGCTTTTTATCTATTAATGATTTAATAAAAATCATTAAAATGTGAAAGACAATTGCATTATATTAATTAAATATTTTCTTTTATAAGTGTCATTTTTCTATCCTCGCCAAGTGATATAATGCCTATTTTTATTCCCGTTTCATTCTCTATAAACTCAAGATATTTTTTAAGATTTTCTGGCAGGGCATTATAACCCTCGTTTATTATTTTTTCAGCATCAAGATCCCCCCAGCCATCAAATTCCACATATTTAACCTCAATATTGTCAAAGTCAGAAAGGTTTTTTGGATAATAATTAATTTCCCTGCCATTCAAAATATATGATGTGGCAACTTTTATTTTTTTAAGCTTCCCAAGTATATCTGTTTTTGTTATTGCAAGGCAGTCCACATCATTAAGCATGGACGTGTATTTTAACAATGGTATATCCAGCCATCCAACCCTTCTAGGCCTGCCAGTTGTTGTTCCATACTCATTTCCAAGATCCCTTAATGTTGAATCATTTAATATCTCCGTTGGAAACGGGCCTGAACCAACCTTTGATTGATATGCCTTAAAAACACCAATGACCTTGTTAACCTTTCTAAAAGAGAAACCAGACCCTGCAGATAGTGCACCGGATATTGTATTTGAGGATGTGACAAATGGGTAAATGCCAAAATCAATATCAAGCATGCCACCCTGTGCGCCCTCAAAAAGTATGTTTTTTCCAGTTTTATATTCATTATTTATTAGCTCCTCGGTATAATCCACATATTTTATTATTTCCGTGCCCAGATTATAAAGGTTCATTGCAAGTTTATCCCTTTCATTCTCATCATTAAATTTTGAATCCCTTAAAAGTTCCCTTTTCATTTTATAAATGGTTTCAATTTTTTGTTTTATTATATTTATATCAGAAAGATCAATAATCCTTATTCCGGTTCTTGCATATTTATCCTCATATGTTGGGCCTATTCCCATGGATGTGGTGCCTATATTTAATTTTGATCTGACGGATTCCTCCTTTTTGTCAAGGCATTTATGCATTTCTGTTACAACATGGGCGTTCATGCTTATTTTAATATTTATATCCCTATTTGAATCCTTTAATATTTTAATCTCTGATAATAATTCATCAGGGTCTATAACCATGCCATTCCCCAGTATTACTGTTTTTGCCTGAAGTGCACCGGATGGTATTAAATGGAACTTATATTTTTTTCCAGATATTACAACGGTATGCCCGGCGTTTGCGCCGCCATTAAATCTCACGACATCGTCATATGAACCGCTTAAAAAATCGGTTATCTTGCCCTTACCCTCATCACCAAACTGAAGACCGAGAATTACGGATATCATTTAAACCTATAACGTATTTTAATCTAGTATAAATTAATTTATTTAATGAAAATTTATTAAAAATAATTTTAAAATTACATTTTAATTTAAATATTTGGATACCTCTTCCGCGCTGTAAACATGGAACTTTTCCCCAACCTTTATTGAGGCTATTTCAGGTTCCTTCATGGAAGAATCGTCTGTAACTGCTGCCTTCAGGGCTGCTATACCCATTTTTATTGCCTCATCAAGAGACATATTATCCTTGTACTCCTTTTCTATATACTCTGTCACAGCATCCTTTCCGGCACCTATTGCAACCGACTTATACTCGTTTATTGTACCTGCAGGGTCGCAGTCAAATAATCTTGGTCCAATTGTATCGGTTCCCGCAAAAATAATTGACACACCATACGGCCTAACACCACCATACTGTGTATACTGCTGCATCTGGTCTGCAACCTTTTTTACAAGGTTCTCTATATTTGTTAATGATCCATAGGTAACCTTTTCCTGCTGGGCACCAATCCTTGCAAAATCTATAAGAACCCTTGCATCCGCAACAAGACCGGATGTCACTGTGGCAACATAATCATCAATCAACTGTATTTTTTCAAGTGAATTTTTTTCAACCAGCCTGCTTCTTATCTTTTTTTCTGAAAGCAGGACTACTCCATCCTTGAATTTAATACCCAATGCTGTGGAACCTTTTTTTACTGCCTCTCTTGCATACTCTACCTGAAATAATCTCCCGTCTGGAGAAAATACTGTAATAGCCCTATCATAGGCCATCTGACCTTGCTGCATTTATTCACCTCTTCCTTAATTATTTTAATCAATTATAAGTTTTTCTTATATTTCCCGCGACACCATTATAATGATGCTTATTATATATTTCAATGATTTATTTAAATTTTGACTGAAAGAAATAAAACTTATTTAAAATCAAATATATTGAAAATAAAAAATAGTGGCTTTTAATAATCAATTCATGCATGTGTCACCCTTCGATAATTTTATGCATATCAGACCTGAGGGCCATTTTCTGGAGGCTGTTAAGAGCTTTAAAAATGCAGGTGGGGCATCATTTAACCTTGTAAATTTCCCTGAGGGTACGTATGGCAAAAATCATTATATTGATTTGTATGAAAAAACTTTAAGGGTTGGAAAAAGTATAAGGAATCTTGGTATTAATATTATAATAACACTTGGTCCATATCCCGCAGATTATCTCCATTTCCAGCAAAAAGAACTGAATCCAGTGGATGAAATGAAGAACGGTATTGATATTGCTGTTAAATTGATAAATGATGGTAAGGCAGATGCACTGGGTGAAATTGGGTACCCGCATTTTAACGTGGATAATTATATTTATGAGGATTCTGAAAAAATTCTGATATATGCCATGGAGAAATGCAGGGATTATGATATACCATTAATAATGCACACCGAGGATATGGATCAGAATAAATATAAAAAACTGGAAAATTTGGCCAGAAAATATTATAGAACAGACAGGGTGTTAAAGCACCATGCAAACCCCCAGGACCTCTCCATTGATAATAGCATTCTAAAATCCCTTGTTGCCTCAAGGCAGAATACAAGGGCTGGTGTTGAATCAAAAAAAGATTTCCTTTTAGAGTCGGATTATACAGATCAGATTGAAAAGCCAGATAAGGTTATACCTCCATACTCTGTGCCCAAAAGGGCAGAAATGATTAAAAATATTTATGATAATTATGAGGATATATTATTTAGAATTTTCAATGAAATACCATATAAATTCTATAAAAAAGATTTCTTTCTTGAATAATGCCATGAGAATTATATAAAATAAAAATCAGTAAATATTTTAATAGAATATAATTACACTAAGTGTTATGATTAATATAAGCAAATATGATAAAATACTTGAGGAATTAAAATCAAACCTCTTCTCTGAGAGAAAAATGAAAAAATTAAATAAAATCAATCCAAATTTTTATAAGGATATACATGAAATTCTTTTGGAGCTTGAGGATGAAAAAAACTCAGTTCTGGCGGATACAGACATTAAAAAATATATGGAGATAACGAAATTAATAGATGATTTAAAGAAAAATTTCAGGGCATTTTTCCAGGTTAGATTTGAGAAAATTGCAAGGTATTCCGTTTATGACATTACTGATGATATAACAGAAAACATGACACCGGAGGAAAAAAATATTATAAATGAAATATCATTAAAACTCAGAGATTATTATCGAGATTTTGCAGATGTAAAAAGGTTCAGGGAGTCAGAAACAGAGAAACCCGAGGAAGAAATTATTAATAAGGAGGAACCGGTACAAGGCATAAACAATATTGAAGAGGCCAAAAAAATTGAAAACCCGGTTGTTAATAAAAGCAATAAGGATGAATTGCTACTGGTTAGAATACTTGAAAATCTGCCCCCAATAGCCCAGCCTGATGGTGATTATTACCTGCATAAAAATGATATTTTATACCTGAACAAAACATTTGCGGAAATTCTGCATAAAAGGGGTGCGCTTTCATATATTAACATTGAAAAAAAGGAAACATTATAAATATTATTTAAATCATACCTTATGGAAAAAATATGTGATGTTGCTGGTTGTAATGAAAAGAGCTTTCAGACAGTTCCTGCAGACCTTGCCAGAAAGGTTTTTTCATTTAAGGAGGATAAAACAAAATACCATTTATGCAAGGCACATTATAAAGAATACAAGAAAAATACTAAGAAGGAAAGGGAAACACAGAGAATGGACTGGTAATTTATATCATGGACGGAATATCTATAGTAATTACAACCCTGAACGAGGAAAGAAACATAGGGGCCCTGCTGGACTCACTTATAATTCAGGAAAGACCCTATGAAATAATTGTTGTTGACTCCAATAGCATTGATTCCACAGCAGATATAATAAGAAGCTACGAAAAAAAAATTGAGAATATAAAATTAATAGAGGCCAGATCCTCCAGGGGCGGTGGAAGAAATATAGGTGTTGAATCTGCAAGGTATGATTACGTATCATTTATAGATGCCGATGCCACAGCTTCTCCCGACTGGATTAAAAATATTAGAAAGTATAAATATAAATACGATGTAATTGCAGGTACCATAATCACTTCCGGAAATAAATGGTACCGTACTGAAAGGTTAAAAATTTATCATAACGGTATAGAGGTTACACACCCATCAGCAAATTTAACCTATTCAAGGGATTTTTTTTTAAAGATGGGCGGTTTCGACCAGAGTTTTATTACTGCAGAGGATATTGACTTAAATATACGGGCGGTTGAATCGGGTGCAAGATGGGCATTCTGCAGGGAATGTATTGTTTATAATAAGGCCAGGGATACCCTTCTAGGATTTATAAATCAGGCGTACTGGAATGGTTATGGAAGGGCACAGCTTTCATTCAAACATAAAAATATAAGGGCGGAATATTTTAGTGAAATAAAAAATATTATTAACCCTATATATTTTTTAAGGAATCTGGCAGGTCTATCAGGTTATATTTATGGAAGGATAAAAATAAATGGAATTCAATACAGTGCCAGTGAATAATTAAGACTATTGTTTTTCAGCATCATCAACATCACGTGCAATTTCATCTATGTCCCTTCCACATATTTTTGATAGCTCATCATTAAGCATTTTTATTCTTTCGGCAGCTTCATAAAGTCCCTTTTCATGATAATTTTGAATTACCCTATCAAGGCTTATAATTCTGTCACTGGCAACAAGATTATCTGCCTGTGCCACAATCTTTTCTTCAATAGTTTCAGGAATGTAATCCTTTTCTGGAATTCCCAGATTTTTAGCCTCTGCTGCGGTAATCCCGGCACCTGTGTGGTGTTCAACAATGTTAATAATTCTATCATCTATATTCTTATCCCTTAAAATCTGTGCACCAATAACTGCATGGTCGATACCATTAGTTTTTGTTCTGCCTATGTCATGAAGTAATGATCCTGCTGCAACAAGGCGTCTGTCTGCATTTGTATACCCTGATATGGCCATGGCAAGTTCATAAACCTTCTTTACGTGCCTTATTATCCTATCACTGGCGTTATTATCATACAGGATCTGAAGAGCCTCCTTTTCATCTGGTATATATTTTACCATTTTACCATGTTCCATTGGTACAATATTAAGCTTTCCATTGAAATTCTTGTGCAGTTCCTTACCGTTAAAATACCTGTCAAGGAAGATGGCAAGGGCCGATACCTCGCTATGTGGCTGATTTGCTATGGCAATATTATAATCTGCAATTAAATATGCATCAATTGGTACTTTTTCTGCACCAACAAGAACTATCATATCCCTGTTTTTTGTTTTTTCCCTTATCTCCTCTATTTTGTCATCAACATTAATACCATACATTGATAGATTTAACCTAATCCCATTAAAATCTCTAAAATATTTTTTCCAGTTAACACCAGAATTTATTTTAAAATCCCCACCGAATCTTGAAACAACGTTGTTGATGTTTTCCTCAAGGAGTTCATCCTTTTCATCTATTACTATTCTATCTGCACCAAATGCCCTTGCAACCAGTGATACATGGGTTGTTATCCTTTTATCCCTGAATGGCCTGTGCCCTATCCTAAGTACTGTAATAGAACCGTGATGTTCTGATTCCATTTATATCACACTCTATAAATATCCAATATAATTTTCATATCTGAATTCACATAAAACAGGCATAAATTAAATTCATTTTTAAACATTATTTTCCATTTCTATTCTGTATCCCTTTAGATATAAAACACTGGATCTGTTTATTATTCCCTTTAATAGTGTTTGTGATATGTTAAGATTTTCAGAGGCTGTTCCGATAAAGACCCCTCCATCAACCATCATTGCCTTGATTTTATTTTCATAATCCTCAAGCTCTTTCTCGGTTAATGTTGTTGCATATATTATATCAGCCAGATCTGGCATGGAACCTATCAAATTTATCTGTATATTGGTATAATATGTATGATACGCTTTTTCTGGTCCCTTATCACCAGTTATCCATTGACTTTCCACCATTTTAATCTTATCAAGGTAAAGCAGTGCCTTTTTTCCCTCAACGCCATATTTTTCATCTATTTGAGGCATTGTAATCCATCCGGTGGATAAATCAAGTAAAAGTTTTCTCTTAACGTCGGTATCAGCTGCATGGAATATTGTTACCAGTTCCCCAACGTCATTCACAACCTTTATCCTATTTACCATTCTTTTGATATTACAGAAACAGATATAATAATTTCTAAAGTCACCAAATTTTATTAATATAAATTTGTCAATAAGTTAACTACAAAATATAATTAATTGAAATTAAAATTTTGTTGTATGGAATCTGGCATTATTACGGAACTATCTCCATCAGCGAAATTGATATATAAAATTCTTGAGGAAATTAAGGTTGCCAGATTGTGCCAGCTTATGGAACTAACAGGTCTTTCAAGAAGAACCATCCTTTATTCCGTCAAATCGCTTAATAAATATGGGCTGATAGATATCACAACATGCCTTTCCGACACAAGGCAGAGGTTTTACTGCCTTAGGATTAAATAAGGTGCAAAAAATGCACAAATAGCAACATTATTATATTTTATTTAAATGCAGTAATGAGTTATTATGGATGCAAAACAAAAATTAAATGAGGTTAACAGAATAATGGCAGAAACCGGAAAGGATAATTCAAAATTCCAGAATGCCTTCTTTGGTTTTATGTCAGCAACAATGGATAACAGTGTACTGGATCAAAAAACAAAAGAATTTATTGCATTATCACTCGGCATGGCAGCAAGATGTGAATGGTGCATATCTTATCATGTTAACAATGCAATTAAGGCCGGTGCAACCAGGAAGGAGCTAATGGAAGTGGGATATATAACAACCTTAATGTATGGTTCACAGGCGCTTATGGAAATGAACAGCCTTGTGGATGCCATTAATGCGTTCCTTCCAGAATAAATTTCACTTTATTATTTTGATTGACCTATTTTTTAACGCTCTAATATTCTGCAATCATTATAATTTTGTAGTGTACTGAAATGAATTCTTACATGTATCTATTTTTTCAACATTTAATTTTATTGCTTATGCATATTAATATTATAATATTCGCAGCGGCATAATTTACCATTTTAATTATTTAAATATGATTCTCTTTTTTCCTCCTATGTAAAAAATTGTTAATTCCCTCTTTCGCTTCTTTCATTGTACTGTTATAAACTATTACATTTGTTGCAAAATCCAAGGCATTTTCTGTATTCATTTCTAGCTGTTTGTACAGTTCATTTTTTCCAAGTGCTATTACATTAAAATCAAACCTTGTTATTTCCTTTGCAAATTTTATTGTTTCCTTATATAAATCCTCATCTTTTGCAATTCTATTTACCAAACCATACATTAAAGCCTCTTCAGAACTTAAATAATTGGCGGTGAATAATAGCTCTGTGGCTTTTTTTAAAGGTATGTTTCTCGTTGTATAAACAGATGGGGTGCTGCAGAATAAACCCTCCTGTATACCTGGAGTTGCAAATTTTGCAGATTCAGAACATATTGCGAGATCACATGCCGCAACAAGCTGACATCCTGCAGCCGTTGCAATGCCCTGGACAGATGCAATAACTATTTGCGGTATTTTCCTTATTAACTTCATCATATTTCCACATACATTAAATAAATCCATAACTTCTCCCGTATCGGCAAGTATTTCATTTAAATCGTGTCCAGAACTGAAAACAGGACCATTTGATCTTATTATTATAACTTTTATATTTTTATTCTTTGAAACATTATTTAATTCATTGTAAAGCAAAATTAATACATTTTTTGATAAGGCATTCCTTTTTCCCTCATTTTCAATATTTATAATTTCTATATCATCTTCCATTTTAACCTCTATTTTTCCCTCTGTGGCTTCCATAATTATATAATATTAAATATTATATAAATTTTTTATAAAAATTATAATATCATCTTTTAGTATCTGCTGCTATTTAAAAATAATTTTACAAATTCTAAAAACAGGGAAAAACTTAGAAAATATATTCTAAAATAATCTTAGAACTTTATCATATCTGTTTATTACTAAATATTTTAATACTATAATATATTTTTTAATTATGGATAAATATTCCCGGCTGATTATTTCACTTCTACTTGCAGTTCTTATGGGGGCAGTTGATTCCACAATTGTACTGCTTGCACTTCCAACAATAACCGATAATTTAAAAACAGAGTTATCAGCCTCAATATGGATTATTTTAATTTATTTACTTGTAATCGCAGTTGGAACAACACAGCTTGGAAGGCTTGGGGACATTATTGCAAGAAAAAATATTTTTATTTTAGGAATTTCTATATTTACAATAGGTTCTGCACTATGCGGAGCATCAGCAAATATTGATGAACTAATATCCTTTAGGCTAATACAGGGAATTGGAACTGCCATGGTGCAGTCAAACAGTGGGGCAATTATAGCGGATAACTTTCAGCCGAATAAACGTGGCAGGGTTTATGGATATACATCAGTGGGATATAATGCAGGTGCAATGCTTGGAATTGTTCTTGGTGGAATAATCACAACTTTTATTGGTTGGAGATATATATTTTATATAAATGTCCCGATAGGAATATTTGCCATATATTATGGAATTAAATACATTAACAGGAGTGAACCTGTAAGTAATAAGCTCGATCTTCCTGGAATGGCATCCCTTGGTTCTGCCTTAATACTTATATCATATGCCGCAGTGGATATATCAACATATGGAATAAGAACATTTAATATGGTTTTAATCGGTATTGGCATAGTTATGGTAATGTTCATGATATATATAGAAACAAGGGTTAAAAAACCTTTATTGCCATTAAAGGTATTTAGAATTAAGATTTTGTCATATTCATTGTTTGCATCATTTTTCCAGAGTTTGGGATTTCTGGCTGTTGTTTTTATAATTATAATGTACCTGCAGGGGATACGCGGGTTAACACCGTTTGACAGCGCATTATTATTGCTCCCCGGATATTTAATAGGCAGCGTTTTGGGACCATATTTCGGAAAGCTTGCAGATCGGATAGGCTCAAGAATACCGGCAACTGTAGGACTTCTAATGATGGCTGTGTCCATTCTAATTTATACAACATTAACTGTAAATTCCTCACTTTATATAATACTAATTGCATCTGCAATTACAGGGACTGGTTCATCAATGTTTTATCCTGCAAATAACAGTGCAGTAATGGCAAATTCGCCTAAGGAGCTTTACGGCATGTCATCTGGATTTTTACGAACCTTAGCCAATATAGGTATGCTTGGCAGCTTTGTGATATCAATATCCATAGCAAGCTTAAGTGTACCCAGAAGTGTTGCGTTTGAGGTGTTTGCAGGGGTTGGCAAGCTTGTTGGTGGTGTATCATTATCCTTCATGGCAGGAATACATTATTCATTATACGTTTCAATGGTGATAACCTTGATCGGTGCAATTCTATCATTTTCCCGTGGAAGAGAGGAAAGAAAAGCAATTGAAACCATGGCTAAAACATAAATTTATTTATTGTTAAATATCAGAATTATTGTAATATTTTTTGCATGCAGGTATTATATATGGATGACCACGTATTTTGAATATAATTATAATAAACACATTTTGATTAGCCTAATAAAAATATTAAATTTTTGAATTTTCCAGAAGCTTGAAATATATCTTCACAATTTTCCATGCTTGGAATATACAGAAATTATAGAATATTATCAGCATTATTGTAATAATAATCATAATAGTTTGAAGGAATATTATAAATGGTTTTAAATAACATTAAGAATTGGTATAGCATAATAACGAATAATTATTATAAGAAATTTATAATAAATCTCTAGTTAAATGGAATTTTTTCATCAATCATACCCAATATGGGTCCAAATAATAAGAAAAATTAATGTATTATATATTAATAACATAATGTGAAAAATTACAGTGGGCATATAATTTTTGAGGAAGGTTTTCAATGGAAAGACCTTGAAAAATATTTTCCAGACATCTGGGATATAGTTGAAAGTGAATCTAAGGTCAATGCAGAGGAAAAGCAGTTCGATGATATTCTTCTGGAGCTTAACATGGAAGAGATCAGAAAAAATAAAAAGCCATTTGGTTACAGAAGGGAGAACTCAAAATTTAGGATGATTTTTCCGCAGAACAGAACCGAGCTAACAATTTACAGGAATACCCCCTCTGAAGAAATAGAGGAAATAACAGAAAAGGTTGCCCATGAAATTAGGAATAAGAAAATTAAATATACAATTAAATATGATCAGCTTATCTCAAGCAAATTAAAGTTAAAGCATTAGTTTTATCTTTAAAATTAAAAATATAAACAGCATGAAATACATTAAAAACCTGCCTATTTCTCCAAGGCTGCCTGCTATATCACCATTTATGCCATCATATAGATTTATTATCTGTCTTTTTAATAGATGCATAATTAAAAAAACTATAAAAAAAGCCAAAATATAATAAACATCAAATATTGAAATTATTAAAACAGGTAAAAAATTAATTATTATTATAATCTTATTATCAGAAATTATCGAGGTAAACGTTTTCCCGAGACCGCTTCCAAAAGCTTTGGTTTTATAAAGAGAAAAAACCATTATAAATCTTGAGGATACCTCAGCGTAAATTATTGCAAGAAAACCATAGTAACCATGAAAATATGACAATAATGCCACGCTCATTAAATATATTACAAATACAAGTCCAAAACCTCCTGATCCTGTGTACCTGTCCTTTATTACCTGCTGCCGTTTTTCTGCGTTTCCACGTGCCATTAGTGAATCACCAAAATCTGCAAGTGCATCAAGGTGATTAAATCCATATATTAACAAAATAAATGAAATGGAAAATGCTGCAGCTATTAAACTGCTATAGTTGCTTATAAGATAAAAAATTATGCCCGCTATAGCTCCTGTTATAATTCCGACTGCACTTATAAATAATACTGTATAATAATTTATTTCGTAACTGCCCTTAAAGGGGATTACAGTAAAAAACGATATTGCAGAGATAAATCCATTTAAGATTTTATTCATTTCCGTTTCCTTTAATTCTCTCAAATGTTCCAGACCTGTACTGCTGATTCAGTTTTAAATATTCAAGAGAATTTTTGTATGCCATTTCACCATATTTTGGGTCTATTTTTTTAACACTTCCTGGAATTCCAGTTATCAGGGAATTCTCCTCGGATTCGAAATTTTCAAGGACAACTGTTCCTGCAGCCACCACCGAGCCTTTTTTAATATGTGCATTATTTAAAATTATGGCCCCCATGCCTATAATTACATTGTCATCAACAACAGCACCATGAACCACAGCATTATGCCCTACGGAAACATTTTTACCAATTCTGACGCCGTATGTGTTATTCACATGAATTGTAGCGTTGTC
Organism: Acidiplasma sp. MBA-1; assembly: GCF_000949015.1. Lineage (NCBI taxonomy): Archaea > Methanobacteriati > Thermoplasmatota > Thermoplasmata > Thermoplasmatales > Ferroplasmaceae > Acidiplasma > Acidiplasma sp. MBA-1. The sequence continues at coordinate 55,494 of NZ_JYHS01000001.1, forward strand.
CTGAACATTGGAATTATCACCTATAATTATTGAATTTTCATCGCCTCTAATAACCGCAGAATCCATAATGGTAACATTATCCCCAAGAGTGACATCACCAATAATTACTGCGGTATCCGCAATATAAAGATTTCTTCCCTTCTTAATCATAGAAAGTAATATAATGTTAATAAATAAGTTTTTATTTTAAATTTTATAGTAACTGATATAAAGAAAGATATTTAAATCTTTAATATATATTATATTGACATAAGATGGAAGCATATTCATTAAATGATTTAAAACCTCTTGCCAAGGAGGTAAGAAAGAAAATAATTGAAATGGTCTACACTGCCAAGAGTGGACATCCTGGAGGATCATTAAGCATTACAGATGTGCTTACAGTTTTATATTTTAAGGAGATGAACATAGACCCGAAAAACCCATCAGACCCAAACAGGGACATACTTGTAATGAGCAAGGGGCATGCATCTCCGGCGCTTTATGCCGTATTATCACTTCGTGGATACTTTTCTGAAGATCTTCTCTCTGGATTCAGAAATAAAAATTCAGATTTAGAGGGGCATGTCCATCGTGGCATACCCGGTGTGGAATCATCAACAGGCTCACTGGGTCAGGGGCTTGGTGTTGCAATTGGATTTGCACTGGCTGCAAAACTTGATCACAACCCAAAGAGGATCTATGCAATCCTAGGCGACGGCGAGATGGAGGAGGGAAATATATGGGAATCCATGCTCGCAGCATCCAAATACCATCTTGATAATCTAACTGCTATAGTTGATAGAAATATGATACAGCTGGATGGTTTCACTGAAAATATTATGCCGCTTGGTGATATATCTGAAAAGGCCAGGGCATTTGGATGGAATACAATAATAATTAACGGCCACGATTTCAATGAGATAATAAACGCCATAGAAACCGCAAAATCTGTAAAAAACAGGCCAACCATGATCGTGGCAAATACGGTTAAGGGAAAGGGCGTTAGCTATATGGAAAATAATCCTAAATACCATGGGGCACCACCCAAAAATGAAGAGGAATATATTAGGGCATTAAATGATATAGAGGCAATGTAATATGCAGAAAACAGAAATATTGGAAAGTTTAAGGGAAGCATACGGCGAGGAGCTCGCCTCACTGGGCGAGAAAAATCGTGATATAGTGGTTCTTGATGCAGACCTCTCAAGTTCAACAAAAACAGATATATTCGGAAAAAAATTTCCGGAAAGATTTTACAACATGGGCATAGCAGAACAGTCCATGGTAACAGCTGCTGCAGGTTTATCACTCGCGGGCAAAACAGTTTTTGCATCCACATTTGCTGTTTTTCTGAGCAATACCTATAATGTAATAAGGCAGTCTGTATGTTACAACGAGGTTCCTGTTAATTTTGTGGTCACACATGCCGGCATATCACTTGGTGAGGATGGCCCAACACACCAGATTCTTGAGGATGTTGGTATAATGTCAGGCCTTCCAAATATGAAGGTTATTGTCCCTGTTGATTCCATAGAAACCAGGAGGGTTATTGATTATCTTGCAGTCAAAAAGAAGAACCCCTACTATGTTAGATTAACAAGGGAAAAATTTCCAGTATTAAACGAAGAATCCTATGAATTCAAGGAGGGAAAATCAGTTACATTTAGGGATGGAAATGATATAACAATTATGGCCTATGGCATAATGGTATCATTTGCATTAAAGGCTGCCGAGGCTTTAAAATCAAAGAATATCGATGCCAGGGTTATAAATATGTCATCCATAAAACCAATAGACAGGGATGCAATAATTAAGGCGGCAAGGGATACAGGAAAAATAGTTACGGCGGAGGAGCACTCAATATATAACGGCCTTGGTTCAAGGGTCTCTGAAATTGTTTCAGAGGAATATCCGGTTCCGGTTAAAAGAATAGGCATGCCAGATATTTTTGGTAAGAGCGGAAAGGGTATGGAACTGTTTGATTACTTTCATATAGGAATAAGCGATATCGAAAAAATAACAGAAAATTTTTACAGGGAGGAATTTAAATGAAGATCTTTATAGATACTGCGGATATAAATGAGATTAGGGAGGCAAATGATTACGGTCTGATAGATGGTGTAACAACAAATCCCACACTGATATCAAAGGCCCAGAAGGATGGCAAAAAATTTATTGACATTGCATCTGAAATACTTAAAACAGTGAATGGGCCTGTCAGCCTTGAGGTTGTTGGCACAAAATCTGAGGATATGGTTGAACAGGCAGTTAAATTGCATAACCTAGGGTCCAATGCTGTCATAAAAATACCAATGACACTTGAGGGTTTAAAGGCAATGAAGATTCTCAGGCAAAAAAATATACCGGTAAATACAACCCTGATTTTTAATACAGTTCAGGCCCTTCTTGCAGCCAGGAACGGCGCAGCCTATGTCTCTCCATTTGTTGGGCGCCTTGATGATATTGCTGAGGACGGTATGTCAATTATAAACCAGATTAAAACAGTATTTTCCAATTATGGGTTTAAAACGGAAATTCTTGTTGCATCTGTTAGAAATCCAGTTCATGTACTCCGTGCAGCATTAATAGGCGCTGATGCAATAACAATACCGTTTGATGTAATTAAGAAACTGGCAATGCATCCAAAGACTGATGAGGGTCTATCCAGATTTCTTGATGACTGGAAGAAAGTAGCACCTGATGGGTCTCTACCGTTATAATCATTAATAAATTTTAATTTAATATTAAAGTTGCATTTTTATATTATAATTATCTGAAATGGTTTAGCAATAAAATAAATATATATCAAAGCACTTAAGGGAATTTAAGTGATTGCACGGATAATAAATGGTTTCTTGGTTACATATTTTCAAATATAGGCGCAGGTCTCACCATGCCGTTAATACCGCTTTTTATTGTTGTTTACCTGCACAGCAATGTGGTTTTTGTCGGGCTTGTAACATCAATATCATCCATGGCATCTGTACCGGCACTTATAATGTGGGGAGATCTGTCTGATAAATTTAAAAAAAGGAAAATTTTTATTTTAATTGGATTTTTTGGTTCATTCCTATCATTGTTAATTGTCTTTATGGTTAAAAGCATACCAGAATATGTTTTAATGCTTGTTATATTTCAGCTAATAGCAATGGCATCTGTGCCGGTTTCAACACTATTAATTCTGGAAAACTCAGAGAAATCATTGTGGTCAAAAATAATGGCAAGGTTTAACAGTTACAGCGCGGTGGGTACTGTAATAGGCCTTGGCATAGGCGTATTTGTATTATTTTATGATACAGGTTTTGGCACATCCATTATAAAGTATCTTTATGTTATTGCAGCCTTTGCATATCTAATTTCAGGTATTGTATCATTATTTTTCCTAAAGGAGGGAAAGACAAATTTAAAGAGGGAAAGGCTCTGGTATTTATATACGGTAAGGGTTATAGAAAGAATCAGATATTTTCCAACACATATACTGCACATACCTGAAAGGTCTGCTGGTTATAAGGTTCCAAGATTTTTGAAAAATTACCTAATAACCGCGCTTATTTTTATGATTGGTTTCCAGATGTTTTTTATACCCTACCCTGTATTCATGATCCGTGAATTCAATGCAACCAATGCAGATGTTTACATAATGTATCTCCTAAACAGCCTTATGTCAGCAAGCACATATATACCTGCAAGCAGGTATATTAATTATGTTGGATCAAATAAAATGCTTTCATATTCAGTATTAATACGTATTTTTATTTTTATTTTAATGGGAATTGTATCATTCTTTGTAATTAACAGTATATTATATCTGGCTCTGTTTATTCTGGTTTATGGAATTATGGGTGGCATCTGGAGTTTTATTGGTTTAAGTGAGGTAACCAGTATATCAAACATGTCGGATCCGGTTATTCGTGGAAGGGTTATAGGACTGTACAATTCATTTAATGGCATTGGACAGATTATCGGATCTGGAATTTCTGGCTTTATCGCATTTGATATAGGATATCCGGCGGATTTTTTCATTGCCGCCATCATTGTTACCTCAGGACTATTAATAATTAAAAAAACAAAACCCCCTGATACTGAAATAATATCAAGAAAGAAAACATTACAGGTTTAATTCTGTATTCTTTTTATAATTAAATGAAACAGATTTTTAAACCCATCGCGCCATGTTTTAAGCTTTGGCTTTGTTATTCTTTGGCCATATAATATTGGCACCTCTATTAATTTTCCATGCTTTACAGCCTCAATTTTGATATCCTCTGAAAATGCCATGTAATCACTTAAATTATTCATTTTATTATAAAATGACTTATAAAATATCCACATGCCACTCTGTGAATCGTTTAAATGAAATTTGAAAAGAACAGCAAGGGTAAAGTTAAGTACCAAATTACCTATGAAATGCAGTGACGTATAGCTATGCTGCGTTCTAAGCGTCATCCTATCACAGGAAATAAAATTAACCTTATCCAGGATTAAAATGTCTATTAATGGCTTTATAATGTCTGTTGGATATGTATTATCACCGTCAAGGCATACTATAATATCACCCGAGGCCGCCTTAATGCCTGTTTTATATGCCCGCCCATAGCCCTTTCTATGTTCCTCTATCACCCTCGCCCCTTTAGATGCAGCTATTTCCCTTGTTTTATCGGTTGAATTGGTATCCACAACTATTATTTCTATGCCATCAATACATTTCAGGCCATCAATAACATTGCCAATTGATTTTTCCTCGTTGATTGTGGGAATAACTGCAGATACCTTCATTAAATCTAAAGGTATTAGTATTATAATTATTTTTATGTATACATTATATTTATAAAAGTATCAATCAAATGGCTAAAGTTTTTTATTTAATAAATTTTTATATGTTTTCCACTCCTTCCTTACTATACCATCAATATCCATGTGATTTTCGATTGCATTTTTTAGAAAATTTATGGTTCTTGGATCTGAAGGATATCCAGATCCAAAGTTACCGTATATTTTATGGAGTTTTTCTATTTCTGAGTCCCTAATAACCTTGGCTATTATGGAAGCACCTGATACAACAGGGTATATTGAATCCGCCTTATGCCTGCATGTAATATTTTTCCCGGTTCTTCTTTTAAGCTCATCTTCAAGCCTTATCTCATTTACATCGAAGGCATCAACATAAATATTCTCACATTTAACAGAGTCAATTAAATAAATGGCATATTTTAATTCAAGGATATTCAACTGATTTTTTTTAACGTAATTATCTATTTCATATGGCTGTATAATCACATAATTATTTTCCATATTTTTTAAATCTTCGAATAATTTATTTCTTTGAAATGGTGAAAGCTGTTTTGAATCCCTGACACCAAGACTTTTAATCGATTCATCAGAACATAAAATTGCCATAACCATTGGGCCTATAACAGGACCACGGCCTGCCTCGTCTATACCACAATCCATTTATTATAATGTCAACATGCCTAAAAAAATTATTTATAACCATTTATTATGGGATTGCATGGAAAAATTTGAATTTTTTTTGGATAATAATGTATTCATAACCAATAATTTTGACATTAATTCTTTGCATGACTTTGTTGAAATGGCCAATGAAAATGATCTTGGGTTTAATTTAATGAGCCACAGCTTTCCATATCCTTATACAGAGGAGGATGCATTATTTTTTATAGACCAGGAAAGGGAAATGGGTGGTGAGATATTTTCGCTGGATCTTTATATATATTTTAATGGGCGGATAGCCGGTGTTATTGGCCTAAAGGATATTGATTATTTAAATAACAGGGCTCATATTGGGTACTGGATCGGCAAAAAATATAGAAACCGGGGAATTGCAACAGCTGCAGTCGGCCTTGTTTCAAATGTGGCCAAAACATATTTTGGCATGCACACCCTTTACACAAAAGTTTTGGTTAATAATATACCATCAATTAATGTTCTTCTTAAAAATCGCTTTGAAATTTCTGGAATTGAAAAGGATGCATTTTTCTTTAAAAACATCTATTATTCGGCATATATTTTTAATAAAATACTATATTGAAATATTTTAATAATTATTATTATATATTTGTTAATTTTAAAAATGTCTGACATGAAAACGTTTATTAACCATATAAATATAAGATTCACTATATGACAAAATATGTGTTGATCTCGGATAGTACACTTGCATATGAATACCGAAATTTCCCATTGTTAGATTTTTTGCCATGTGCACCCGGAAATAAAATACCGGGGAAAATTTACAGATTTTTAAAGGGTCCAGCACCAGAAGCGCTGCCCAATGGGGAGCTTAAATATGCCCCATATGCACTTAGAAAAATAGAGGCCGCCCTTCTAAGGGACAACCCAAGAAAGGACGTAGCAGTGGCCCATGAGGATTATCTTGCCAATTTTATTACCGATGATACGGAAATAATAGGAATTACAACAATGGATCCGCTTGGAATAGGGCCAACAACAATGTCATACACAGCTCTGTTTGGTGGTGGGCTGGATTCATGGGTAAGGAGGGAATGGGACGCCCTTCTTGAAAAGGTAAATAAGGTCAGACAGGGGAAGAAGGCAAAGCTTGTTGTTGGCGGTCCCGGTGTCTGGGAATTCACAATATTAAGGGATGAGATAGAAAAATACCATTTTGACTACATAGTTCAGGGAGAAATGGATGATACCGTATCAGAGCTTTTCAGACAGATATCCGAGGGCAATATAGATAAAAAAATGTTCTTCCAGGGCTATATGACCTACGATGATAAATTCAGAAAGGTTCTAAAGAATGATGATCTATTTATAGCACGTGGCTTTGCGGAAAGGGCATATCCGTCACTTGAGGACATACCTGATATAGTCAGGCCTTCAATGAAGGGAATGGTAGAAATAATGAGGGGCTGTGGTGTTGGTTGCGATTTCTGTGAGGTTACATTAAGGCCATTAAGGTATTATCCACTGGATAAAATAAAAAGAGAGATTGAGGTTAACGTTAAGGGTGGATTTACCAATGCCTGGCTTCATACCGATGAGATATTCGAATACAAGCATGAGAAAATGTTCACACCAAATGAGGATGCACTTCTTGATATGTTTAAAATGATAATGAATATAAAGGGCATTGAAACAACAAACCCAACGCATGGAAGAATATCGATACCTGCAGCATACCCTGATTTAATAAGAAAAATAAGCGAGGTTATAAGGGCAGGCCCTGACAACTGGATAGGCATACAGACCGGTGTTGAAACAGGCAGTGATGCACTTGCATTAAAGCATATGCCCAATAAGACCATGCCATTGAGAATCGGCCCGGATGGATCCTTCTCAGAAATTGTTTGGGAGGGTGTTTACAACGAAACAAAGTATTACTGGAGGTCAGCATTCACAATACAGGTTGGTCAGGAACAGGAAACCGATGAGGATAACTGGGATTCCATAGCAATGATTAACAGGCTGAGCAATTCATATGTCGATGGCAGGCCATTTGAGTTTACAGTTACACCGCTGGTTAATGTACCCCTGGGAAGGATTAAATCCAGAGACTTAAGCACAATGTTGAACCCTGTACAGCTTGGTGTATACTACGCATCATACAGGCATCTTGCAAAAATGGCAATCAGGGATGGATTCAGGAATACACACGGGAACCCAATAGCCAGGGTTGGAACAGGCACAATAATTTCAGCCGGTGGGGAACTGATGCTAAAGGTTGTTGAAAAGATTGCCAGAAAGAATGGCGTGGACATTGAAAAGGTAAAAAGGTACGGAATTGAAAACATCTCAGAGATCACGTCATTAAGCAATATGAGCAGGGCATAATAAATTTTTTATAAAATATATATAATACTTTTTAATTAATTTGTCATGGTTAATTATAATTTTTTAAAAAGACTTCTTGTTGTTGGAGAAAAAAGCCTTCTTTCAAGGTTATCAAGGTTCCCTGAAATAGGTATTGAAAGCACACAGAATTTAATTTTAATGCTGAAAAATGCACCAGTTGATATTGATAAGTACAATAATTTTATAAGGGACAAGGAAAAGGAAGGGGATGAAATGAATATTAACTTCAGGCATGAGGTTACAAGCGGGGCAATAAGCTCAAGCCTGATGGATAACATGCTTGCCTTAATAGAAAAATGTGATGACATCCTTGATAAGATGTACTACTCAAGCAGGGAAATAAACAGATTCAACAAAAACTATGAACTTAACAAGGATGAAAGAAATATTGTGGATTTTTCATATAACAAATTCATATCAATATTAAACAATAATGAGGAGGCACTGGGGTATGTCAAAAACATATTAAATGAGACGGACCTATCAAGGATGCGTGAGGATAGGAAAAACATTGAAAAGATAGAGGAGAATGTGGACGAAATAAAGGATTCAATAATCGATTACATATATAAAAATTCAAATAAAATTTCATATCTGGTCTTTGAACATTTAAATACCCTTGCACACAAACTGGATGATCTTTTGGATGACTGTGAGGATATATCAGATCTTGTATTTACCATAATGTTATCGGTGACATCTTGATTTTTTTAATAATTTCATTAATACTCACGTTTTTGCTAACCCTTCTTGTTTCAGGTAATAATCTCTCAGCGGCTGTTGGCACATTAATAGGGTCAAGAATCGTCTCAAGGTTTTATGGAACACTGATTGGTTCTTTGGGATTTTTTGCTGGTCTGGCGCTTGAGGGCAGATTTCTTAAAGGTGCGGCAATTTCATTGATTCCGCATTCATACTTTTATATTTCATATGCATTTCTGGTATCGTTCATAATATTTTTCCTTGCAACCATCGGTAGGGCACCGTTATCATTGACAATGGCACTTGCAGGAACAGCAATAGGCATAGATCTAAGAATTGATTACTCAGTAAATTACAATTTTGTAATTTTAATGATTATGTTCTGGATACTTGCACCGGTATTATCAATAATAGTTTCATATATTACCGAGAAATCTATTTTTGACAGGGATTATAAGAATGTTTGGCGGGTGGCGGCCACACTCAAGATTTTAATAATAATCTCCTCATTTTTAACAGCATTTACACTTGGTGCAAATACATTAGGCTTCATAGCAAACGTTGAGGGTTTCAATCTTATTACAGTAATTATAATGGCGGTGGCCATATTTTTGGGCAGCTTTTTTTTAAGCCGTGGTGTTATAAAAAGGGTTGGTGAGGAAATGTATCTTATGCGATATTCAAATGCCCTTGTTTCCCTTGTTGTATCCTCTGCACTGGTTGAAATAGCAACCATTTTTTCAATTCCATTATCAAACACACAGACGCTGACATCAAGCGTTTTTGGGGTTGGAATCTCATACAAATTTAAGGGTATTTACATGAAGTCATTCTTCATAATTATAATCACGTGGATTGTTTCACCGCTTCTTGGTCTCCTTCTTGGATATCTGGTATGATCCATCTAATTTTTAGTCCCCTCATGCCAGGGTAATAAGCATTCAGGATTATTGACAATGCTTATAATTGCACACAGGTTTATTTTATATTCAGCCACAGAAATTTTCATGGGCATAAATTCCATAAAACGTGCACAGGCACATTTATAAAAAATCATATGCTTAATATTAAGCGATTTATTTATTTGACCTCCTGTTGTTGTCCTGATCTATAACCTTTATTTTCTTTTCTCATTGATAATATTAAGAATAAAATCGCAAATAAACTCGAAATTAATACAAAATAGAATGACTTATCGCGGTATAATATAAAGATTGCAGCAAATAATGTACTGCCAATAAAACCTGAAATTGCCTTACCTGTATAAAAAACCCCGTTATTGGCCGTTGAAAATCTTGATCCAAATATATCGCCAACAAGTGAAAAATACATTGATATCATTGAGCCTCCGAAGAAACCAATGAGTATTATTGATATTGCATATATTTTTAAAATCAAAAATATAGATCCGGCGGTTAAAAATATATCTATAATAAAAACCGACTTAATTCTGCCGATATAATCTGAAATATAACCAAGTATGGGCCTGCTTATGCCACTTAGCAGTGGAAATAGGGAAACCAGAAGTGTAAACTCATATAAAGGAAGATTTTTTCCAATATACCCAAAGGATGCGGATATTACTAAAAGGGGTACACCACCAAGTATAAATGATACATACAAAATCCAGAATTTTTTATTCCTCAAATTTTTGGATGTTTTCTCACCGCTTAATTCTTTAGATTCCGGATACTTTGCAATTGACATTAACAATGGAAGTATTACAATCTCAGCAATTCCTATAATTAGCATTGGGGTTCTGAAGGTTACTGCCTTTGCTATAAATATATTTGCTACTGCTGCTCCCATGCCAAAACCAAGAGAAACAAATCCCACAGCAAAACCGCGCTTCCCCTTAAACCATTTAACTGCAAGGTTTGTTGAGATGCCATATAAAATACCCTCACCTATACTTCCAAGAGACCATAATAAATAAAATAAAAAGATATTATTTATAAGTGAAGTTCCAATAAATCCCACTGCAGAAAGTATTGCAGATATTATTCCAATATTTCTGGGGCCATTTTTATCGGCAAAGTATCCGCCAATGCCCTGAAACCCGGTGGAGAATATGGCAAAGAGTGTAAACGCCACCTGAATATAAACAATACTGACATTAAATCCAGTTTTAAGAAGTGGCTCAAAAACATTCCATGAATACTGGTATAATGAGTTAAACGACATGACTATAATTCCAATCGCTAAAAATCCCCTTCTCACTGTAATGTTATTTTATTATAAAATAAAAGTTTTTTTAAATTATCAAATTTAAAAAATAATAATATTAAAAATGAGAACATTCTCATTTTTTGAAAACCAACCATTAGATATTATACAATAAAAACAGAGCATATTTAATTATACATAGAATAGTCATAATCATGCAGAGGACGTGCATACAGTAAAATACTCAATGCACATGCAAATCATTATATTGATCCGATGCATTTTATCATATATGGATTATACATTTTACCTTCAAAGAGAGATCAAGAAAATTGATAGCATAAAAATAAACAAAGAATCAAAGGAGAAAATAAAGGAATTCATAGATGACTTAACATTTTCAGGAATATCTGACGGCAGGAAATATGCCTATATAATAAGGTTAAGGAAAATAGCCTTAATGCTTAATGACAGGTTTTTAAACCCTGATAAAAAGGATATTAAAATGGTAATATCGAATATAATGAATTCCAGGGTTAAATGGGGTGGATCTGATGAGCATAGGCCATCAGATAATTCAATAGAATCATACTATGTAACATTAAAAAAGTTCTATAAATGGCTTCTTGGAAATAATAAGACATATCCAGAATGCGTTGAATGGATTAAATTTAATTCCCATCCATCACATGAAATAAAGCCCGAATCATTAATTACCAAAGATGAGGAAATAAAATTAATAAATGGTTGCAGGAATTCAAGGGACAGGGCGTTAATATCATTGTTATATGATTCTGGATGCAGGATCTCTGAATTGCTTACAATGAGGATAAAGGATTTAAGATTCGATGATTATGGTGCAATTATATCTGTTACAGGAAAAACAGGATTTAGGGAGGTCAGGATTATAGGCAATTCAATATATTATCTAAAAGAGTACCTGAATGACCATCCATTAAAGGATCCTGATTCATGGCTTTTCATAATGAAAAACAATGAGAGGATGGGCTATGATGAGGTCAGGTCCATGATATTGAAGGCAAAGAGAAGGTCTGGAATAAAAAGAAGGATATATCCGCATCTATTCAGGCATACCAGGGCAACAATTCTGGCATCAAAGGTTGCAGAGGCACCATTGGAATCACAGATGGGATGGGTTCATGGGTCAAGGCAGACCAGGACATATATACATTTATCAATGAGGGACCAGGACAATGCAATTTTAAAGGCCTATGGCATTAAAATAGATGAGAATAAAATAATAGAGCCAATGCCGAAGAAATGCCCGAGGTGCAATGCATTGAATCCAGAGGATGCCAAATACTGCCATAACTGCTGGCTTCCATTAGATGAGAAACTGGCCTTAGAATATGAGAGCAAGGAAAAAGAAATAGAGGATAAAATAGAGAAATCTAATATAATACCAGGAATGGCAAAGAAGATGATAGAGAATGCACCCGAATCATTTAAGTCTAAATTAATTGAGAATGTCTTGGAGGAAATATTAAAGGATCCAGAATTGTTAAACAAATTCAGGAATGAAATGAATAAGAGTTGATATCAATTCCTATCCTTACTTGGATTCTTTTCAATTTCCTTTCGCTTTGACTCAGGTATTTTTTTGTAAAATTCATTAAGTTTTTTAGGCCATGTAATAAGGTCTTCGACAATCATATTGAAGATATTGAATAAATACAGCACATCATCCTTATTTTCTAAAATTTTAATTTCACCAGTATGCATTATATCGTTGCCATTTACTCTAAGTATTGAAAGTGCCTTTGTAAGTTGTTCAGGAATGCCTGATTCTACTAATTTCTTGATATTGTCATCTAACGGTAAGTTATTGTTCTTAATATTCCGAAGTAATAATTCAAGGGCTAACCTCATTAACGCCCCAGATGCTCTTGGTGAATCGTTAAGAACCTTCCCTGCTTCTATATAGATATTTTTTACTTCTAATGGTGTGCCCTCAGGTGGCGGGGGGACTGGCAAATTTCTTGGCAATAAGATGTTTTCATTAAGCCAAATAACTTCCTTATGGCAATGTGAGCATACAGACACACTCATTCCAGCAAGTTCCCCCTTGATACCTACAACGTCAACAATATCACCCATATATTGACGGGCAAGATTTCCATAGCCGACACCAGAAAACCATTCCTGATGGGCATAAACTCCACAATGTGGGCAATTGAAAGCATTTTCGTTAAACTTTGGAGGAATGTAATCTACCATGTTTATTATATTATGTATTTGCTAATAAGGTTAACTGCAACTTCATGTAACCTAAAATTGAAGAAATTGGCCTATGCTCTATTTCAGATGGTTTATAACCAATAAAGCATATTTTAAGTACCAGCCCACATGAAATGACGCCTAGAAACGATCTGAATATATGGCATTATTTGTGAAATTTAGATAGGTTATAAGGGGGTTTTAAACATTGAAATATGTTACAGGTATGATTTCTGTTACCCATGTTAACAACTGCCCTTGTAAGTTATCGTCCTAGCGTTCATCTCATTAAGTATAGAAAGTAACTTCCCGCTTAAGAGTTAAAAAAAATTCCATGATAGGTAAGAGGGATTACCTCCCCATCCCCATCTTTGGATGGCCTTACAGCCAATTATCTCACAATAAAAGTCTGACATATTTTTATATTAATATTATGTTGGTTATGAATAGTTTAAACTTAAACACATCTAAAGAGATATATAACGAATGATTTATATAAATATATAAAGGGGGCAATGTAAAATGCCTAGAAGAATATATACAAGTGAGAAGAAATATAATATTATAATGGAATCATTCCAGAATCCAAATATTACCATAGCAGAAATATGCAGGAACCATGGAATAGCAGGAGCACTATTTTATAAATGGAAGTAACAGTTTTTAGAAGGAAGCAAAAAGGGACTGGAAGGAAAAGACCCTGATAAGTCCTTAATTAAAGAGAATGAAAAATTAAAGTCAATAATAGGTGAAATGACCATAGCAAATGAGATTTTAAAAAAAAATTATATGAGAAGGAAAAGGTGAGTTCAGTGTATGAAATGTATAATAATGGGATTGAAGTAAAAAATGCATGCTATTATTCAGGAATTAACAGAATAACATACTATTATAGGAGGAGGCATGAAAACATTGAAGATAGAAGATCTTCAACAAGGATTGATAATAGTATTATTAATAAAATAATAGAACTATGCAAAGAAAGAATAACATATGGCTATAATAGAATATGGGCATTATTGAGGAACTCCGGCATAAATATAGCAAGGAAAACAGTGTATAAAATAATGAAGAACAATAATCTAACTTTACCATTGCATAACCATAAGAATAGAAGGGAATTAAAATTATTAATAGCAGATAAGCCAGAGATGTTAATAGAAACAGATATTACTTATATACCTACAAATAATGGAATTACCTATTTAATGTGCATTAAGGATGCATTCTCCAAGGAATGGTATGGCTATAATTATAATGCATCATGCACGGCCAGGGATGCAATAAATGCCATAGATGATGCTATTATAAGGAAGTTCAATGGCATAGTACCTGAGAATATTACTCTAAGGACAGACAATGGTCCCCAATATATTTCTAAAGAATTCAATAATTATTTGAAAACAATGAATATAAAGCATGAATACATAGAAAGGGAAACACCTGAGGAGAATGAAGATATTGAATCATTCCATAATTCAATTAAAACTGATTATATATGGATCAATGAAATAAATAATTTCAATGATGGTAAAATAATAATAGAAAAGGCATTCTATGATTATAATAATATAAGGCTACATTCTACCCTTGATTACTATTCACCTTTGCAGTTTTTAGGTAAATGGAATAATGATAGTAGTTTCAGGGAATATTACAGAGGATTTTTAAAGAATCTTAAGGATGGCTACAGAAGAAGAAATAGTAATTATTATAAGAGGTCTATGATAAATGTCTCATGAAATGGAAAGATTTTTGTTTAACAATCACTATCCAACATCATACAGACCTATTATTATCTATTATAGCACTGTGGAATTTATTATCTCTATTCCTTGGCACTGATAAATCCTTGATCTCACCATACCTTGTTTTTAGGTTCCTCTTATAATAACCATTCTTTATTCCAGGATTCTCCTCTAAATATTGATCTTGTTCTATTTTCATAAGGGTTTCTATTTTTTCCTTTATTGTCTGTTCTATTAATTTCTCTATATCCGATATATTTTATATTGTCATATCCCTACTTTATACCTCCTTGGTTCAGAAGAGGTATTTCTCCCTGTTATTTAATGATCATTTCATTATTAACAGGGAGATTTATATTTACACAAATATGGTACACAACCAAAAGATTAGCTGATTACAGAACAATAATACATAAAAACATCTATAAGGACCTAGATTATTCAATATCGCAATATAAAAAGGTATATAATACAGATAAATCCGATAAATATGATTTATATGAATTTACATGGGAATGCCCAGGAAAATTAAAAATAAAGAATTATCCAAAGAATGCCTTCTTTTCAATGTATAGACTGTATGTTATGATGAAAGGAAAACGTGATTGAAATGCATATAAGGAAGAATACTACAATATAGAAAGATTTATAGGAATGAAAATAAATGTTTATTATTCTGTGGGGAGATCCGATTTTCTTCAGCGAGGAAACATTAGAAGAACAGGACACCGACGGCATGCTTCTCAAATCAGGGAATAAACTCGTATATATTCCATGGGCATCTGTTGTTTGCTTTGAAAGCGAGCAATGATCTTTTAGATAATAAATTGGATATAATAAACTATAATATTTATTTTAGTAGCCTTTATCTTTTGCCATATGTTCTGCCATAGAATTCATCATGATTTCCAATGTTTATAAATATAACAATGCAATATTTTTCCCCTATTTTATAGAGTATTACGATTTTTTGCCTATTAACTTTTACCGCCCTGTAATTTGCGATTAGCCCTGTTTTAGTTGCACCAATATATGGATTTTTCTTTACTGCACATATTTTGTTTTTAATCTGATCCTTGATATTTTTATCCCTAACCTTTTTTATGTAATCTTCTATCGCAGATACATCAATAGAATAATTATCGCATATTTAAATCATGAAAATAGAGAATCAATATCGGAATCGTCTTTTATTATATGTTTTCCATATATGCCTTTTTTTATATTCTCTTTATCTATCTTTTCGGCATTTTTCCAGAAAACACCGGAATTAACTTCACTGTAAAACCATGCATAGCTATCAAGGTCTATAGGGTTGTTAAAATCTTCTGCATAGATATAAGGCTCTGTCTTATCTGCCAGTTTTTCCAGTTCACTTCCATTTTTATCTATATATGGTTTTATGAGGTCATGTATCATATTTGCAATTTTATTATCTATTTTAAAATCTTCATTTACAAGCTCTGATTCTTTTGCAGGATTGTTATTAATCTGTTCTTTTATAACAATGTCTTCTTCTAAGTCTTCAATATTTTTTATATCCTCGGAATAAGGCCCAAAATAATAACGCTTAAATGTTAGATCAGATAATCTTCTTCCATATTTTTTAATGTATTCATATTCAGCAAAATAAGAAAGCTTTTGTAATTTTTTTGTGGGAGAGGACCATATTTAATTAACAGATATTTAACAAGATCTACACCATTTATTTTTACTTTCTCCATATATGGCAATTATAATAACTATATATACACTTTTCTATAAAGCCCTATTAAATATTTATATGTGATTATAATATAATCATTAAATTATATAATGTTATTTTTATATTATAAAATCAGCATCATGAGTATATAAATAAAGATATGAAAACACTAACTATGTATGTCATTGCATTGAACTTTTATAATCATGCAAGGGACGGGATTTGAACCCGCGAACCCCTTCGGGACAGGATCTTAAGTCCTGCACCTTTGGCCAAGCTTAGTTACCCTTGCACCACTTAATTATTTTTACCTTAATAAGTTTTATCAGGTAATGCCATGTATTTTATATTAATTTTGATTTCCATATATATGGTGGATGATAGAGAGGTTATAGGATTTACACTGGATGAGGAGCCAAAATGGGTTAAGGTTACTCTGGAGGACGGAACAGTTATGCAGATAAAAATGGAGATAATGGCAATAGAAAGAAACGGAAATGACCCAAATACAGGCATCCCTGTATACATAATTCAGGCAACAAATATAATGAGAATGCTTAAGGTTCCAAAGGAGCTTATTAAGACAACCAATGATAGGCATAACAGTTCTGGATTATACAGTTAAGTTTTTTATTCGTTTACATATATTTAAATTAAACCAAACAATAATGGTTTATGGATGAAAAAGATTATGAAATTTTAAAGTTATTAAGGGAAAATTCTAGAATGAGCAATATGGAAATTGCAAGGGAGTTAAAGGTTTCTGAAGGTACAATACGGAAGCGTATAGCAAATCTTTATAAATCAGGAATTATAAAAAAATTTACAATAGAAACCCCATCGTCGGTTGAGGCCATGATTCTTGTGAGGGTTGACCCAAAAAAGGCACCATATGTATTAGAAAAGTTGAAAAATATTTACCATGAAATATATGAGCTTTCAGGAAGCATTGACGTGTCAATAAAATTATCCAAAAATACCCTTGATGAGATAAATTCAGAGGTGGATAACATAAGATCAATTGACGGTGTTATAAGCACAGATACCATGATCCGGCTAAAATAGAAATCAGCGATATTATTAAATAGCGTTAATAAATAAGGGATAAAGGGGATTTTACATGGCAGAAGAAAATACAATCTTTGTGGGAAAAAAGCCAACAATGAACTATGTCCTTGCTATAGTGACACAATTTAACAACAATGATGTAAAACGCATTGTTATTAAGGCAAGGGGAAAATCAATCAGCAAGGCAGTCGATATAGCAGAGATAACAAGGCATAAATTTGTACAGGACATAAAATACGAAAGGATAACATTAGATACCGAGACACTTGAGGGTGAGAGGGGCCCATCAAACGTTTCATCAATTGAAATTGTTTTATCCAGATAAATTAATTATTTTTATAAATCACAAAAACTTAAATTGTTATTTTTAATACATTTGTAAAATTGCGGTGTTTAAATGAAAACTTTTTATGAATGGCAGTCTGGTTTGTCCAAAAAAATTAATGAGATAAATAACAGGTTATTGAAAACCATAGAAACAGATCAGGATTATCTGTACACAATGGCAAAATATACCATTGACGCCGGTGGAAAACGATTCAGGCCACTTTTAACTATTCTGTCCTATGAAATTTCAACAGATAAACCGTATGAAAATATACTTGACCTTGCAGCAGGATATGAATTAATCCATACTGCCAGTTTAATACACGATGACATTATAGATAATTCCCCATACAGAAGGGGTAGAAAAACATTGAGCTATAAGGAAGGCATAAATAATGCCATTGTTGTTGGCGATTATCTATTTGCAAAGGCATATGAACTCGGATCAAGATATGGAAAGGACGTATCAAAAATAATGGCCGATGCATCATCAAGGCTTGCCGAGGGTCAGATCCTGGAGGCCATGAATATTGGAAACCTAAACATGGATATAAATACATATGAATTAATAATAAAAAATAAAACTGCAGATTTTTTTGCAGCCTGTGCTGAAGGTGCCACACTGGCTGCCGGTGCGGATAAAAATATATCAGAAAATTTAAAGGAATTTTCATTTAATATGGGCATGGCATTCCAGATTACAGATGATATACTGGACATAGTGGGAAACGAAAAGGATATGGGAAAACCCACAATGGTTGATTTAAACCATGATGTTATCACCCTTCCGATAATTCACGCATTAAGAAATGCCAGTCAGGAAAAGAGAAAAATAATAAAGGATATACTTACAGGAGAATACCGTGATAAGGACTTTAAAAATGTATTTAAAAACATTTTATATGAATTGGGGTCCCTTGAATATTCTTTTAATATTGCCAAGGATTATATAACAAAATCCGTTAGCAATTTAAATAAAATAAAGAGGTCAGGAGATGTTGATCTTCTTATGGACCTTGCATTGATAGTAATAGATAGAATAAATGAATCAGGTGTTGTATAATGTCTAGAGTTTTATTATATACAGGAAAGGGTGGAGTTGGTAAGACAAGTGTGGCAGCGTCAACTGGATTAATGCTTTCGAAAAAGTATAAAACTGTGGTAATGTCAACAGATCCTGCCCACAGCCTTAGCGATTCTCTTGAGGCAAAAATAGGATCAGAGGCAACAAAAATTTATGATAATTTCTATGCACAGGAGATAAATATTAACGATGCAATAAAAAGTCACTGGAACGATCTACGTGAATATCTAACAGCATTATTCCAGTACCAGGGTCTTGATCCAATTTCTGCCGAGGAAATAGCAATACTTCCTGGATTTGAGGAGGCAGCATACCTGCTTTACATTAACGATTATATAAACAATAATGACTTTGATGTAATTGTTGTCGATAGCGCACCGACAGGTGAGGCATTAAGGCTTTTATCATTCCCGGAGGTTATGAGATGGTACATGGAAAAGGTATTTCCAATAAGCAGAACCGCCGCAAAGATTGCAAGGCCGTTCATGAAACCATTCTCAAATCTTCCAATGCCAAACGACAAGGTCTTTGAAAGCGCAGAGGCACTTTATGATCAGCTTGGCCATATTCATGATATATTGCAGAATCCTGAAATAACATCCATAAGGCTTGTTACAAATGCCGATCAAATGTCATATAATGAAACAAAAAGGGCATTTACATATCTTTTGCTTTATGGATATCCAGTTGATGCCGTTATTGCAAACAAAATATATACTGATGATACAGGCGATTTTTTCAGGGAATGGAGGGAATCGCAGCATAAAATTGTTGATGAGCTCCCGGATGCCTTCCCTGATGTTAAGATATTAAAGGGATACCTTCAAAACGATGAACCACTTGGCAGGGATAAATTAATAAAATTTGGTGAGACCATATACGGTGAAAATGACCCTTATGATATTTTTTATAAAGGAAAACCAATAGAATTTACAAAGCATGGAAATGATGTTATAGTTAAAATTAAACTGCCATATGCAACAAAGGAAAATCTTGATTTATTTAACAAAGGTGGCGAGCTTGTTGTTGAGGTGGGCAACTGGAAGAGGATAATGTATCTCCCACAGACAATGGCAAACATGGAACCTGCAGCCGCTGAACTGAAAAATGGTTATCTATATATAACACTAAAGTAATTACTATTTATGGATAAAAAAACAGTAATACAGATAAATATTGAGGTGCCCAAAATAGTTGGGGATGTAATATCTGAGGCTGAAAAATATACAAGAGGCGTGTTTGAACTTATAAGATTCGGCCAGAGAATTATATTTAAAAATCAATCCACAGCAAATGAGCCTAAAAAGGAGCTCAAAAAAATATCAATAAAATAAAATTATTTCATATGTTTCTTTAATTCTGCCTCAAAGTCAATTTTGGCCTTTGATGGGTCCTTTGCTATCATGGCAACCCTGCTTTCGTATCTATCTGCATATGGTGTGTAACCCAGCCTTCTGGCAAGTTCATTTGAGAATTCAAGCACCATTTCATGGCTTGGCATGTTTTCATATGCCAGTCTGTCCATGGACTGGCCAACATGTACATAACCCTTTGATTCTATGAAATCTGGTGAGGCTATTCTATCCAGTTTTTCATACTCATCATAGTACGGCATATTTACATCCTTAACGAGTGTATGCCTTATTACCTTCCTTGTATCCAGTGATGGCAGGATCTCCAGTGTTCTGTTAAAGTTTTCCCACGCGTTTCCTATTGCTGGATGAAGAACATCATTAAATATCTTTTTTGTGGGACCTGCAACCGTTACATATAGTTGAGTTGGTAACGGGTCAAGTTTTTCGAGTACCATTGGCAGGGTTCCATTTGTTACCAGAAATGTTGATATACCACGTTTTGTTGCGGCCTCTATTAATTCTCCAAGCCTTGTGTAAAGTGTGGGTTCTCCAGTGAGGGAGATTGCCATATGTTTCGGATGCTGTGCCTCCTCAAAAAGCTCTTTCTTTACCTTGGGATTCCCCTTAAATCCCGATATTAATTTCAAATGTGCCTTTATGCTTTCCTCAAGAATAAATTCTGGATCATCCTCCTGAGAAATATGCATGCTGTCAAATCCCTGAAATCTCCAGCAGAAATCACAGTTCTCTGAGCATGCATTTAATGCGGGTGTCATCTGTATACACTGATGTGAATTAATTCCATAAAATGTATTTTTATAACATGCAGCATGGCCTGTTAACTGGCTCTTGGTCCAGTGACATACCTTTACGGCTGAATGATTTCCGACAAGGCCATAATGCTGTTTTTTATATATTGGTTTATATGTATTTATCATTAAGATATAAATTTAAAAACTATATATAAACCCTTTTAAAATGTTATTCAGCCGATATTAATGATGTTACATATTAAATTCATAATTTTTAGAATTCACAAAGTTTTTTTTAATTCCCAGCAATTGATTATTTATAAAAACCAATCAAAAAGCATTTAAATTGTGTATGAAGTTAAAATATTTATAAAAAAAATAATTCATATATTTTAGTATTCTCCACCTGGCATTCCGCCGCCCATGCCACCCTGTGGTCCACCTGGTGATGGGTTGTTCTTTGAGGATTTGGTGGCTATAACATCATCTATTCTAAGTATCATTACTGCAGCCTCCGTAGCAGCTGCAACTGCCTGTTTGCCAACCCTTATGGGCTCTATTACACCAAGTTTTTCCATGTCTTCAACTGTTCCCTTGAAGACATTTAATCCATAGGTTTTCTTTCCATTGGCATGTGCACTTCTTATCTGTATTAGTATGTCTATTGGGTCCAATCCTGCATTTTCTGCCAGTGCCCGGGGTATGTCCTCAAGTGCATCAGCGAATTTTTCTATTGCCAGTTGCTGCCTGCCACCAACCTTGGATGCATATGATCTAAGATTGAATGCCATTTCCTCTGCTGCTGATCCGCCTCCGGTGACATATGCACCATCCTCAACGGCTGCGGCGACCACGTGCAGTGAGTCTGTAAGTGATCTCTCTATCTCATCTGCAACATGCTCTGTTCCGGCCCTTATTAATAGGCTTATGGCCTTTGGGTTCTTGCAGCCTGTCACAAATGTCATGTAGTCATCGCCGACCTTTCTTTCCTCCACACTGTCTGCATGTCCCAGATCATTTTCTGTTATTTCTTCAAGTGATGATATTATTGTTGCACCTGTTGCCTTGGCAAGCTTATCAACATCACTCTTCTTAACCCTTCTCACTGCATATATGCCGTCCTTTGCAAGGTAGTGCTGTGCCATGTCATCTATTCCCTTCTGGGTTATTACAACATTGGCACCTGTTGCCTTTATTTTTTCTACCATATCCTTGAGAAGGTCCTCCTCCTGTGAAAGGAATTTCTGGATCATTCTTGGATCACTTATCTGAAGGTTTGTATCAAACTCTGGCTTTTTAATTTCTAATGCCACATCAAGGAGGGCAATCTTTGCATCCTTAACGAGTTTTGGCATATTCGGATGGACCTTCTCCTTATCAAGAATTATACCATCTATTAACTGTGTTTCCTGTATTTCCCCACCCTGCTTTTTAACTATCTGGAGGTTATCAAAGTCAACATAATACTTGCCATCTCTCTCCTCAGCTATGCTTTTAATTGCATCATAGGATATGCCGCCAAGGAGATCCTCCTCAACTGATGCGCTCTTGCTGTTAAGTGATGTTTTTGCCATCTGAACCAGCAGATCCCTGTCAGATATTTTTACAGGTTTTGAAATCTGATCTAAAATTTTAGAAGCCTGCTCTGCAGCCATTTTGAATCCGTTTGTAATAACTGTTGGATGGACATTCTGGTTAATCAGCGACTGTGCCTGATCAAGAAGGGCACCGGCCAGTACAACAGCAGTTGTTGTCCCATCACCAACATAGCTGTCCTGTGTTTTTGAAACCTCAACCATCATCTTGGCTGCAGGATGTTCAACATCCATTTCCTTTAATATTGTTACACCATCATTGGTTATTACTATATCACCAAGGGAATCCACAAGCATCTTATCCATACCCCTTGGGCCCAATGTTGATCTTATTGATGTTGCTATAGCCTTTGCAGCATCTATATTTTCCTGCATGGCATCCTTGCCACTCTCTCTTTTTGTACCTTCTCTTAATACAAATATTGGCTGACCACCGATCATAATTATCAAATAAGTAAAAATAAACTTCTATATAACCATTTCTATATAGTAAATTAATCCCACATCTTATATTTATATAATAAACATTAAAATAAAAAGATGAAAAAGTTTTATTTATTTTTTATCAATACTGAACAGGTGCATAGATTTTTTAATAATAAAAATACCCCTATAATTGTATATCTAATATTATTAATGTCGCTAACATTTTCAGTGCGCGCAAGCAATAATTTGATACTTACAACAATACCATTAATATCAAAATATTATCTTAATTTTAATAGCGTTTTAATCGGCATCCTTTCCGCTTCAGCCATGGGGAGCACAGGCATAATGAGTGCATTAATAAATTCAAGGCTGGATTCCAAGAAGAGAAGGAAATTATTTATTTCCTCAGTTTTTATTTATTCAGTTTTTGAGCCATTATTCTATTTCTCCAACCCTTATAATATCTGGCTACTCGTTATATTTTCAGGCTTCTTTTTTGGCTCCATCATGCCCAATATAATAAGCTCCGCGGGTACAATAAAAGATAAAAAAACAAGGGAAAGGGCATTAACATTATATACATTATCACTTAGTGCAAGCCTGGTTATAGGGCCAATAATTGAATCATATATATTATTATACTTTAACCTGTATCAGCTATTCTTATTTTTTATACCTTTTGATATAATTGCAGTAATCCTATCATTTAAAATAAGATTTCCAGATGAAAATAACAGAAAAACAAAAAGGACACTAAATATTTTTAAGAATAATGGTTTTAAATTATCTGTTTTTAATAATATTTCTTATGATACGCCATTTGCGTTAATTTTAACATTTGGCGGCATCTTTGCCAGAACAGAGTTTAATGCACCATATTCATTTGTTGAGATATTATTGGCCGGATTTTTTGGCCTATCATTCTTATCAAGGTTTTATCTATCATACAGGCCAGTAAGAAGGCTGTATATAACCACAACATTCTCAATACTGTTGACAATTACAGGATTAATAATGGTGTACCTATCCAGAAATTTAATCACCTATTTTATAATTATTTGCATGCTTGGAATACCGCATGGTTTAACATTTCCAACATCATTAACCGCATTATCAAGGTCATTTAATGAGAATGAAATTTCTGTTGCAAATACATATTTTTATGCCATAATGATGTTTCTTGCAGTAGCAGTGCCCTCCATATCTGGTTTAATGGTATATTCAATTGGGTTGAGATATACATTTCTTTTATTTTCTGTACCAGTCATTATACTCTTTATTTTAATATTATATGAGTATAGAAAAGTACCGGGAATAAACGAATAATATTTCAGCAATGTATTTTGATATAATATAAAATATTGCAAATTTTTTTAATTTTTGTTATTTTAAATTCATATTATTTAATTTTATTTTAATATATTTGAAAATTTATTTGTATTTTTGTTAATGTTCTGTATAAGAAATATTTATTAATAAAGTTTTAATATGGGTACAATGACCTATAACATTAAGACTCCATCAAAAAGAGATATAAATATAACAATAGCATTAATGGCATTTTCCGGATTATTAATAATATACGTAGAGACGATGATAGTCCCGGCCATACCAATATTCATAAAATTCTTTCACTCAACATATAATAATGTTTCATGGATACTAATTGCATATATTATTTCAGGTACGGTATCTGCCGCAATTTTTGGCAGGGTGGCAGATATGATAGGCAAAAAACGGGTTTTTCTTGCACTCGGCATTGTCTATCTCATAGCAGTGTCTTTTGGTGGATTTTCCAGAACACTGGATGAATTAATTGCAGTAAGGGCTGTTCAGGGTCTGGGTTTTGGTATGATACCAATAGCCTTTGCAATAATCAATGACGTCGTTCCAAAAAAAGAACTCGCACTTGCACAGGGGATAATGAGTGCAACCTTTGCAATAGGTTCAGGAATAGGTTTGGTTCTTGGTGCATATATAACTGAAGACCTGGGCTGGCAGTATGATTTCCATACAGCCATTCCTGTTACTGCAGTACTTTTAATATTAACATATATTTATTTAAAGGATTATTCAAAGCCACACAGGGAGAGGATTGATTACATAGGTGTTTCCCTGCTTGCCATACCATTAATAACATTCATATTTGCACTATCAGAGGGGCAAACATATGGGTGGACATCCACCCTAATTATTTCCCTATTTGTCTTTTCATTTATAATGTTCTTCGTCTTTGTATACTTTGAATCAAATTATAAATATGCTTTTATAAATATGAAGCTCTTAAAGGTCAGGAACGTTCTAATGGCAAATATCATTGGATTGTTTGCCATGGCAGCAATGTATTTTCTTTTCTTCACTGTTCCAACACTTCTTCAGGACCCAGCACCAGCAGGATTTGGCAAATCTATTATAGATTCTGGTTTGATCATGTTTCCTGCAACTGTAATGAATATGCTCTTTGCACCTGTTGCGGCCAGGGTAATACGCAGAAAAGGACCAAAACTTGCCATATTCATAGGTTTGACCGTTGATTTAATAGGTTTTATACTTTTATACCTTTACAGATCATCACTGCTTGAAATTCTGCTGGACACAATGTTCGTGGGTGCAGGCATATCCATGATGCTTGTTGGCATAATTAATGTATTATTAATATCAACCCCAAGGGAGCATGCCGGTGAGGCCACAGGAATAAATACAGTATTCAGGGATATAGGTATGTCAATAGCACCTGCCGTTGGCGGCGTTCTTGAAACAATGTATACAGTACCCGTGGTTGTTGGCGAAGTAGATGTGAACGGTATTTTGGTTGCCATAAAACATGGATTCCCTGATGCAACAGCATATAACTATATATATTTAATAGGTGTTGTTTTTGTGATATTTGGATTCATTTTTACAGCGTTTATTAAAAAGGTCAAAAATACGAATTAATTCTTGAAAAAAATCCTAAAATAGATTAAAGCATGTTGGAGGCACTTGCAATCCAGTAGGAGGGCATAGCCCTTGAAAATGATAGTAATTTATCAGATAGTTCTATCGCGTTGAAAAAATATTATAAGCATCTAATTGATGAAAGATTTAAATACAACCAAGATAATATCATAAATACAGGGTTGAGATAAAATGGATGCATTTATCTTTGCAATGATAGGCATATTCGTTATACTTATCGGCATAGCAGGTTACGCTGGTGGCTTTAAATCTGCAGGCTTTGCAATGGCTTTTCTTGGCCTTGCAGGATTTTTGGTCACAGCAATGGCTTATTATTCCGGCTATGTTTCTTATTCTTCCGCACTTAAGCAAGCCACTTCTGCCAGCCAGATATCAATGTACCAGCATAACTTGAGCCTCAACAATTTCAATGGAATGCTCGGGCTTCTATTTTTTGGCGTAATGATTGTATTTGGCATTGCAATGTACTATCTCGGATGGAAGGAAGATAAAAAAATAAAAAATATAGGGGATAATTAATGTTTAACAATTTAAAATTAAAAAATTTTTAACAGTCTTCCTTGTTGCCTTATTTTTAGTATCTGGAATGGCAGTTTTAGATAATAATTTTATTCACAATTCAAATTCCTCACTAATTACTGATTTTTCATTACTATTCCCTATAAATGAAACTTCTTCAGAAAAAACATATGTGAATTATTCATCTGAGACATCTTTATTAGATGTATCAGTATAAAAGCATGGGCCTGGCCGGATTCGAACCGGCGATCTTCTCCGTGTGAGGGAGACGTCATAGCCACTGGACTACAAGCCCATAAAACCATTATACCTTTCCATTATTTAAAAATTATACTATTATGGTGGTTTTATTGGCAGTGCTGTAAATGTGAGTATAAACATTACAAGTGAAAATATACCTATTGCAATATCCAGAGGCCTGATTTTTTCATAATCATTTAATGCAGGTGGATGCACAAGGCCCATAA
The DNA here is from genome assembly GCF_000949015.1 of Acidiplasma sp. MBA-1. NCBI lineage: Archaea > Methanobacteriati > Thermoplasmatota > Thermoplasmata > Thermoplasmatales > Ferroplasmaceae > Acidiplasma > Acidiplasma sp. MBA-1. Next base: position 82,428 of record NZ_JYHS01000001.1, read on the forward strand.
AGATTACAAATAATGCAAGGAAAAGCCAGCCAAGATAGTCATAGGCTATGGTCAGATAAAATAAAAATCCAAGAAAAAGGTAGCTAACAATATACGCTTTTTTACCAAGAATCCCTCTTGCTATATGGCCACCATCAAGCTGGCCTGTCGGTATAAGATTTAGGGCTGTCGCAAACATGCCAACCCAAACTGCAAAAACCATTGGGAATAAAGGTTTATTTATGGGTTCAACAATGCCGAAAAGCCTGTATATTAACGGATAATTTAATATGAACGGTATGTAATGGCCAACTGGCCTGTATATTTTCTCAAGATACTGTGCAAGGAAGAGCAGGGGTAACGCAACAAGAAACCCTGCTATTGGACCGGCAGCTCCTATCTCTGCCATGGCCTTTCGGTTTGGCATCGGGTCCCTTAATGATACAAATGCACCAAAAGTTCCTATCTCATATGGAAATGGAATAAAAAACGGTAATGATGCGTTAACCTTATATCTGCGTGCCACAACATAATGTGCTGTTTCGTGTATGCCCAGTATCAGCATTAATGGAAGTGAAAAAAAGATAAATCCATACCATAGACTGTATAGTTCAGCATATGTCCCGGGCCTTACAAAGCTTCTGGCATATATAGAACCAACATAAATGGTTGAGGCCAGTGTTAATATGAGCAGTATTACATTTACATTATTGCTTTTATATTTTTCATCCGGTCTTATGGAAACTTCAACATAATGCTCCGCATCCTTAACAACAAACGGTATAAAACCCTCAGGAACTATTTTTTTTCTTAATTCATCAAATTGCCGGTCAAAATCAGGATTGTCGCTGTCAAAGAAATAAAATTTTATACTGACAGGATTTACCACAGCCTCATAATAGTTTATGTGCTCTTTAACAGTTGCAACAACGCCCTGCAACCTTTCATTTTGAACCTTCATAGTCGGAAACATAATTCACCAGCAATCAAATATTACAAATTCAATACAATAGATTATTTTTAATCATTATATGAATTTTTTTAAAAAATGATTTTATATAATTTTTCACCTGATTTTTAAAATTATTAATTCTTAATAAATATGATTATGGATAAAAGGCTGAATAATATCCACAGGAATAATAAAAGTATGCAAAAGTTTATGTTAAATTTGCGTTTAATGTAATCCAATGGATACATATTCAGATTTCCTGGAATTCTTAAATAAAAATAAAAACAATATTATAAAATCACTGGACCTTGAAAAGAATTCAGAATTTTACAGACTTTACCAGGAGGTTTTTGATAAAAATTTTATTGACTTTAATTTTAAGGGAAATATTAATGCTGATGTGGCTGCAACTGACAGCTCAGAGTTTGTAAGGACACTATACAACGGAAAGAGCATAATTATAATAAGGGCATACACAATATACGGTGAAAAATTTACCAAGGATTTTTTTATGGACACTGTTTACGTTGATCCATTAAAGTTAAGAAATTTTACAATACTTTTGATGGAAAACTCGGAACATTTATCCATAATAAAGTTGCTTGAAACTGAAAAACCTGAATATATATTTATTGACGGTTCATTTAAGGGTCGCATATCGCATTTAAATGAGGGCCTTGATATAGAAAATTATGATAATTTTATGGATATTTATTTTAAAAATCTTAAAAAAATGCTGCAAATGGCCTTTAAAAACAATGTTAGGTTAATATTTATATCCAAAAGCAATTATTCACAATCATTTAAGGAATTCCTGCTTGAGAACCTTAAGCCAGGCATGTACCCGGATGAAATTGTGAAAAAGGCTAAAAAGGAATATACAAATGACCATTTAATTATAAAATCCCTGGCGCATAGAACCGGCTATACCACACCATTGATATACAGGCAAAATTTTTCTGGAACAGATGTTAATTATATTTCATTTGATGTTCTTCCAAGGGCAGATGACCTGCCAATGAAGGTTCAGATCGTATCACAGGAATTAATGATGGAAACAAAAAATGCCAGCCCGTATAATCTTGACCAAAAAATTCTTGAACTAATATTTTATGGTTATACCTCATATAAGGTATATAATATATGGCTTTATGATGTTGATAAGAGGGTAAAATTTAGAAGTGATGAAATGGAAAATCTTTATATGAAAACATTTGAAAAAATTACAGGCATAACATTTTATGAAAGCAGGGGTGAGAGGCGTGCAAGACTTAGAGTATGAAATAGGCTTTACAGCCGGTAAAAATTCATCAGGACACTTCCAGTTTGTCATATCTGAAAATGCAGATATTAAAAAGTGGGAGTACGTTGGTCTTAACATAAACGGAAGCATCGTTATAGGCAGAATAGAGGATATTGTTTCGAAAAGCGATTTAATGGACGAATCAATTGATTACGAAAGCATAAAGAGGTATACTGAAAATAAAATAAATGATTCAACAAACATGAGTTATGTCAATGTTCTTGGCCGGCTTGAAAATGACAATCTTGTTCAATCCAGGGAAATAATAACCCCGGGATTAAAGGTATATAAACTATCATCAGGAATTTTAAAAAAGTTATTCTCATTTCCAGATGACGAGTCTTTATACATTGGCAACCTGCCAGATACTGGTGTGCCCGTATCAATAAATATAAAGGGAATGAGGCGTCATCTCGCAATTCTGGCACAGACCGGTGCGGGCAAGAGCCATACCGCATCTGTTATTATGGAGGAACTCTTAAAGAAGGGGGCATCAATAATAGTTCTGGACCCACATGCCGATTATGTTTTCATGAAAAAAGACAGGGATGGAAAAATTTACTCTGATAATATTGATGTATTTCGAACGCCGCTGAGCACCGGTAGATATTCAAGGGATGATATCGGAATTATAAAGGAATTTACAATCAGGTTTCAGGACCTTACAGCCGATGATATTAAGGGTATTATGGGAATTAAGGATAATTACACACAGATGTCACCATTAATCGATGATATTCTAAAGGCAATGAAGGGCAAAAAGGATTTAAACGATTTTATGAATACGGCCGAGAAGCTCCCACAGGATGATTACAGAAAAATTAAGGGGAGGCTGGTTTTTCTCGAGAAAATAAGGGAAATATTTTCGGATTACACAACAGGCATAAAGGATTATCTGGGCCCCGGAAAGATGTCCGTGCTCGATCTCTCGGGCATGGATCAGTACCTTGCAAATTATTTTTCATTCAGGATTTTAAGTGAAATTTATGATTCCAAAATATCATCTGAATTTAAATATCCTGTTTTTATCTTTGTTGAGGAGGCCCATAACTTTGTGCCGCCAAGGGTAAATAGCAACATAGCAGGGATGATCAAAAAAATAGCCGCAGAGGGTAGAAAATTTGGAATATTTTTAACAGTAATAACCCAGAGGCCTGGAAAAATAGACGCTGATGTTTTAAGCCAGTGTAATTCGCAGATTATATTGAGGGTTACAAATCCAATAGACCAGAACGCAATACTTCAAAGCAGTGAAAATATAACAGAATCATTAATGGAGGATCTGCCCTCACTAGATACAGGTGAGGCCATTATTGTCGGTGAAATAGTTAAAATGCCTGTAATTATAAAGGTCAGGGATAGGGAAACAAAGCCGGGAGGATCCGACATAGACATTATATCATTGCTAAAGGAGGCACGCGATGAGGTCAGAAAAATGAATAATCCTGATGAGATAAAAAAGAAAAATAAAAATCTCCTTGGTGATTTTTAATGGCCACATTTTTGCATTTATCTGATACGCATCTAGGTTATAAGGAATATATGATGGATGAACGCGAGAATGATTTTTATGAATCATTTAATGAGGCAATAGATATAGGGCTAAATGAGCATGTGGATTTTTTTGTCCATACCGGTGATCTTTTTGACACATGGTCGCCATCAAACAGGGCACTTAATGAATTTAAAAAGGCAGCACTGAAATTATATAACAATGGTAAGATTATGTACCTTATAATGGGAGACCACGACCGCCCGAAAAGGACCGATGAGATTGCCTCAAGGATTTTTGACTTTCTTGGCGTTAAATTGCTTGGTATAAATTCAATAGAAAATATAAAGGTAAACTATTCAGGCGAGGACATCTTAATATCCGGCCTTTCCAATATGAAAGGATTAAGAAAAAATTTTATTGAGGAGGAGTATAAAAAAGGTAATGTTGCTGCAGGAGAATATAAAAATTCAATATTAATGTCCCACCAGGGCGTTTATCCATATTTCATATCAGAGGCCTGCGAGGTGGATTCATCACAGCTTCCCCAGAATTATAAATACCTTGCATTTGGGCATATACACGATTCAAATTTAATCGATGATAGATATCCTGTTTTCTCATATGCAGGTTCCACAGATTTAAACAGCACAAGTGAAATAAAACATTATCTAAAATATAAAAAGTCGGTAAATCTTGTAGAAATTACATCTGGAAATGTAAGCGTCCAGCAAATTAAGCTTAAATCAACAAGATATCAGAATATAATAGATTCAGATTTCATTAATTTTCAAAATGATCTAAAATCCATAGTTAATCAAAAAAGGGATAATGACAAAAAGCCGCTGATAACACTCACAATACATGGTTCAGGCGATAGAGACCTTGTCAGGAAACAGATAAAGGCTATTAATGATATAATAGTTCGTGGTCCACTTTTTGAGAAGGAAATTAAAAAAATAGTTGAAAAACCAAACATGAACAAACTTCTTGATTATTTTAATGCATATTTTAATGATAAAAATACCGCTGAACTTGCTGATAAAATATTTGAAACGATCAAAAATGAGGATGTGGATTCTGCATATAAACTTATAAAGGATATAATGGGGATAGGCAATGATAATTGAATCAATTCATTTAAAAAATTTTTTATCTCACGAGGATAGTGAAATTAACTTTGACCCCGGGATAAATATTATTACGGGCAAAAACGGCGCAGGGAAGACAAGCATACTCGATGCCATGAAATTTGCACTTTTTTCAGACTCCAGAAACAATGAAAAAAACATAGAGATGATTAAAAAGGGTAAAAAAAACGCAGAGGTAACCATAACATTTAGAATCAACAATGATGAATATGAAATTTTTAGGTCACTTGGCATAAAGGGTTCAAAAAATTTGGAAAGGCTTTCATATGCCAAAAAAAATGGATTGTTAATAGCTGAAACATATGAGGGTGTAACATCTGAAATTTCAAAAATATTAAATGTGTCAAAGGATGTTTTTAAAAATTCTGTTTTTGTTGAACAGGGCCAGATGGATTCCCTGATCTCCGGAACCCCAAAGGAGAGAAAGCAGGTATTTAGTGATATAATTGGCCTAACATTATTGTCAAAAAATGCCGATAAGATAGGAAAAATTATTGGTATGCTAAGATCAGAATCTGAACAATATTTATCATCAGAATTAAAAATTGATACATATAAAGAAAATATAAAAAATCTTGAAAATGAAAATCAGAATATAGCAAGGGAACTTGAAGAAATGAAAAATACCGAACTGGCTTTAAAGGAAGAACTCAATGGTCTTGATAAAAATATAAAAGAGTTAAATGGTTTAAGGGAAAATATAAAGTTTTATGAAAAAAGAAGGGCAGACATTGAAAATAGCATTGAAAGAATTAAAAATGATATAAATAAACTCAACAATCAACTATCTGAATCTGCCAATTTAAGCATGGAAATTAAAAAAATAGAGGAAAATCCATATTATTCCATGAGGAAAATTATGGACGAATATTTTATTAAAAAAAGGGATTTGGAGAAACTTCAAAAGAGCATATCTGATATATCATCAAAAATTGAAACATATAATAAAAATATGGAGAATTTAAAGGCTGTTGAGCAGCGCCATAAAATATATGAAAGAAACAAAAAACTTCTGGATGAGAAAAAATCCCTGATGGCCCAAAATGAGGTAAATTTTAGGGAATATGAGCACATGCTTTACCGTATTGAACAGATAAAGAACCAGCAAAAATCCATGGTAATTCAGCTTAACAGTCTAAAGGCCAGGCTGGGAAACATAAATACAGATAATATTGAGGAGGAAAAATTAAGAATAGGAAACCACATGGAAGACCTTGAACGTGAGAAAATATCCATTAAAAAGGATGTTGCATCATTAAATAGGGATAATATTGAATTGCAGCAAAACATAAATACCCTGCAGGGAAAAAGCGTATGCCCCCTATGCGGGTCAAAATTAACAGATGACCATATTAAAAATATTTTAAATGAATATAATTTAAAAAGAAGTGAAAATTTTCAAAGGCTTAATAAACTGGTTGAAAGAAACCAGGAGATAGATAATGAATTAAAAAGGCTAAAGACAGTGCATGATACATTAAACTCTGCCGATGCATCTGCAATACCGGCATTGCTCCATGATATCTCTGTTATGACCTCAGAGAGGGATAAATTAACAGGGGAAATGGAGGCTTTTAAACCCCAGTACGATGCATATAAACAGCTGGAGGCTGAGGTAAAAGCCCTTGAGGCTGATATAAATGCCGGTGAAAGGGCTGAGGAGGAATATAACCGGTTAAAGGGATTTTTGGAATCAATGGACATAAATGAGCTAAATAAAGAATTTAATAATTATAACAATGAGGTTAATGAAATAATAAAAAACCTATCAGACATTGAGGGTAAATTAAATTTTGTTCCCGATTATAATGTTTATAATAATACATATGATCTTCAGTCCAGACTAAAAAAGTTGATGGACGATGAGAAACTTGAATCGGCCATTAGGGCCAAAATAGACATGTATAAGCAGAATATGGAATCAATGGAGGAAGACCTTAACAAAATAATAAGAGATCTAAAAGATCAGAATGATCGAATAAGGTTGCTTGAGAATGATGAAAATAAATATGCGGAGTTAAGGGCTGAATACGATGAACTTTCAGGGAAAATAAATCTTGCAATTGCAAAAATGGATACAAATAATTTGCAAAAAGATCATTATAATTTAGAAATAAAAAAATATTCAGGAGATTATGAAAGGCTTAAAAAAATAAGATCTGCAATTGTTAACCTTGAAAAAATAAGAGGGGCATTTGATGTTAATGGGATCCAGGCCCTTATAAGAAAGGATGCATCGGCATCAATTACAAATTTAACAAGAAAATATTTAATGTCATTTAATCTGGATTTTGACGATATAAGCATAGATGAAAACTTTAATATAAAGGTATCACAGAATTCAATGGAACAAACACTGGAATCACTGTCTGGTGGTGAAAAAACCGCCCTTGCAATAGCACTAAGGCTTTCTGTGGCGGAGTATGTCCTTGATAGAATCAGCACTGTTATCATGGACGAGCCCACAAATTTTCTTGATGAGGACAGAAGAAACAACTTAAAGGATATAATACAGTACTCACTTAAGGGTGAAACCAACATACCGCAGATGATAATTATCACACATCACAGTGAGCTAACCTCTGTTGCCGATAATTCATATGAGGTTGTCAAGGAAAATGGGACCTCCCATGTTATTTCGGGTTAAAATTAATAAATATAAATATTAATTTAATATTATTATGGATATGCTTGACATGGATTATTCAGATTCAGTTTATAGACCTGCAGAGGATTCATACATGGTAATGGATCATGCAAATCCCGGCGCCAGAATGCTGGAAATAGGCGCTGGGTCAGGCATAATATCAATTTATTTTGCATCCCTTGGTAAAATTGTTACCGCAACGGACATATCTGAAGACGCCATAAAATTAATTAAGCACAATGCAGAAAAAAACAATGTAAGAATCAATGTTATTGAGTCAGATCTTTTTGAAAATGTAAATGGGAAATATAATACAATAATTTTTAACCCACCATATTTGCCGGTGGAGGGAGAAAGCCCACAGTGGTCTGGTGGTTCTGATGGCTTTAAGGTTATTTCAAGATTTCTCAATGATGCATGGAAATATCTTGAAAAGCATGGAAACATTTACATTGTATTATCAGATTTAACCGACATAAACCTGTTAATTAAAAATTATAATAATAGGTATAATTTTAAAAAAATTGCGTCCATGGATTTTGATTTTGAATCAATATTCTTATATGAGCTTACAGTGATATCATGACCATAGAGGAAAGAATTAAGGAAATAGAAGACGAAATTAAAAAAACACAAAAAAATAAGGCCACAGAAAAGCATATAGGTATATTAAAGGCGAGAATATCAAAACTGGAACTTGAACAGGAATCACATAAAAAATCCTCCGGATACGGTTTTTCAGTTCCAAAAAGTGGTGATGCAACAGTTGCGCTTGTTGGATACCCAAACGTTGGAAAAAGTTCAATATTAAATGCACTGACAAATAAAAAAAGCACCGTTGGTAACTTTGCATTCACAACATTAAATGTAATTCCAGGAACATTGAACTATAACGGCGCACAGATACAGATACTGGATTTGCCTGGAATAATAGACAATGCCGCACTCGGAGCGGGCAGGGGCCGTGAGATTATAAGCACTGCCAGGAATGCGGATTTAATTGTCCTTGTAACAGATATTGAGGCAAAGGGCCTTGACAGGATAATAAATGAGCTGTACAAGTCTGGAATAGTATTAAACAAAAGAAAAAAGGATATATCATTAAAAAAATCAAATTATGGGGGATTAAGAATACATAAACCAAAGTTTGTTGACATTTCTGTGGATGACATAAGGGACATAGCAAAGGAATTCAAGATCGTAAATGGGGATATATACATAAGGGAGAATGTGGACATTGATGATTTAATAGATTTTTTCAAGGGCAATATTGTGTATATTAAGTCAATCATGGTAGTAAATAAGGTGGATATGCCACACGATGAAAATACCTTAAGGAATAAGATAGAAAAATTTGGAGACTATCTTGAGGTTTCGGCCGCAACAATGTATAACATTGAAAAATTGAAGGAAAGAATATACAAATCACTTGATTTTGTCAGGGTTTACATGAGGAACAAGGCAGGAATCGTTGACTATGAGCGTCCCATGATATTAAATTCAGGATCAACTGTAAGGGACGTATGCCGTAAAATTAGCAGGGAAATGCTGGAAAATTTTAGATATGCAATTATCACAGGTCCATCAAGGAAAATAGAGGCAAAGGTTGGCCTTGATTATAGGGTTAATGATGAGGATGTGATAACAATAATAAGCAAATATTAGATGTCATATGATTTTAGTTTTATGAAAAAATTTATTAAATTACAATATTTTTATAACTAATACATTCAATTTAATATGTATTAGCGACAAAGCAAAGGTGATAAACACATAATATCTATTATAAATCAAAATCCTTTATTTTTTTGCGTCAACAATATTAAAAGTAATTACATTTACAAAAAGTTTATATGTTAGTAATAACGGATATATAATGTTCAAAAATTATTTTCTTGATTAATATGGCAATTTCGTATATAAATTGGGATGCGTCTATATTTGCATACACGGTTAGTGCGCATATATTGTTGGTGGCAATCACACTGGCAATGGCACTGCTCATTACAATATCTGAATTTATTGCACTAAAATATAAAAATAAACATTATGAGGTCCTTGCACATAAACTCACCATAGCACTTGTAATTAATTTTGCAGTCGGTACCGCCTCGGGAGTATTTATGGCCGTTGAACTCTTCCTGTTCTGGCCCAAATTCATGGAGGTCGTTGGCGCTGTTGCAATGTCAAGCTTTTATGCAGAGGTTTTTGCATTCCTAGTAGAGTCTATAACATTAATGATATATGTTTATTTTTGGGACAACTTTAAAAACCGCTGGAACCACTGGCTTGTCAGCTGGGGAGTCCTTATAGGAACAGGCGGCTCAGCATGGCTAATAACAAACGTTAATGCATGGATGAACACACCAACAGGTTCATTCAATATTCCGTATTATCTGCAATATGGTGTAATTAAGGATGTTAACCCGTTAAAGGTATTCTATGAGCCATCAACAGGGGCACAGCTATTCCATATGTTTACCACAATGTATTTTGCGGGGGCAATGGCATTGCTTGCTTACTTTGCATACAAATATCTTAAGGCCAAAAACGATGATGAAAAGATTATAGACAAGAACGCCATGAATATTCTTTCTGTGATAGGCATAATAGATATTATACTCATAGGTATAAGTGGATCACTTGAATTATCAACGCTTCTTGCCCTTGAACCATTAAAATATGCATCACTTGAGCTTGACATGCATCCTGTAACATACGGTGCACCCGAATATATATTCGGCATAATTATAAACGGTCATGCCGCAGATTATCTAAAATTACCACTGGCGCAGTCACTCCTTGCATATCCGACGACACTTGGCCATGGCGCAATACCGGGTCTGTCATCATATCCATCAAGCGTATGGGCACCATCATTCGTGCATGATCTCCTTGACCTGATGGTCGGCTTTGGCGTCCTAATGGGCTTCTTCTGGCTTGTATTCCTGATACTCAGGGCATTAAAAAAGAATGTTTATAACATGAAATGGGTGCTTTACTCATTTATTGTCCTTGGCGCCCTTGGTATGTTTACAATGGAGGATGGCTGGTGGACAGCTGAAGTGGGCAGGGTACCATACGTTATAAAATCACCAACCCCAGGCGGAATACTTGTTAATGGCCATATGTACTACGGTGTTATGTCATTATCACAGGCTGCATCCTACTCACCTGCAGTATGGTATATAGGTGTCGGTGTGATACTGTTTTACGCCATAATAATACCATTTACATTCTACTTTAACGCAAAGGTATTAAAACTGAGCAACATCGAGGATGATCTCAAAAAGGCTGAGCAGGATCTTGGAATAGAGGAGGAAAAGAAAAATATAAGTGGAATAAAAGCGGGGATGAGATAAAATGTCTTCATTTTTTTTGAATGCTGATGGGGTATTCATTAAGCTGGTTCTGGCTGCAATGTTTGCGTTCCTTGGATCAGAATTTATTGCAATATTCCCGATATTTATAAACTATGAAAAAACAAAGGAAAACGTGTTAAAGCATATAGTGCCAATCTGGGAAATTACAGGTACAATGATAGTGTTCTTTGTTGTTGAGTTAGAATTAATATATTCAAGTCTTACACCAATAGCATCATACCTGTTCATACCTGTGGTTGGTCTGTTCGTTCTTTTACTGGTGCTTAGAAATGCTTCAATAATATACGCTGAGTTCATATGGAAGAAGGTTGACAGCAAACCACTGTACATGTTCTATGCAGTTACAACGTTTTTGATGGTTGTTGGTTTCGTTACTGCCATAGCAATATTAATGACAGGCCTTGGCATACATCTGGTATTAAAACCACTCGATGCATCATACATAAATTATTTACCAATACTTGGCAGTGGTGTTTATTGGGTATTCCTTATAGGCGCCCTATTCATCTCATTTGGCATGTCGCAGGTCTTTTACAGGACAGTTAAAAACACAAGCTATGTACCATTAGCAACAATAATTATCGGTTTAATACTCGATTCATATGCATACCTGGAAATTGCACATATAGATAAGGTTTCAGTGGCTGCATATCTTGCAGTGCCAATAATACTTACATTAATAATACCGGTAATGTATATGATGAAATCAACGACAGAGTATGCTTCATATAAGCCACTGTGGTTTACATTAATGACCTTTGCAATGCTATCCCTTGAATTACCTGTAACAAAGATAGCAGGCGGGGCATTTCCTGTTAATGCATTTGCCTCTCCCAATTCAATGCTTGCATTTAATTTCTATTTGAGCATACTTGGAGGAATATTCTATCTTCTGCTGATGTTATTATATGCATACCTTTACAGCAGTGGTAAAATAATGCCAAAAGTATCAACGGCCAAAACAAAGGTCGAGGACAAGGCAGTTAAGGAAAACTAAAAAAAATTTTTATATAAATTTAGTGTAAAATATTTATTTTTATTTACTATTATTATTTATGAATTGCATTCATGTCATTTTTTATGGAAATGTTCAGGGCATAGGTTTCAGGGCCCATATAAGAGCAAGGGCAATATCACTTGGTCTCTATGGTTGGGTTAAAAATCTTGATGATGGAAGCGTTGAATCGTTGATATGCGGCGATGAGGATAAAATTAGGGAATTAATGAAATATGCACATAAAATTCCAGGGGCTGTTATAGATAGGATAGTTGAAACGCCTGAAAAATATGATAATATTAATGAGTTTTCCATAATACATTAATTTAATATATGGATATTTATTTAAAGATTGCATGAAAAAAAGAACATCAAGAAAAATAATATATGTTGCAATATTGATAATTATAATTCTTGTTTCATATGGTATAATACCGCTGGCATTAAACACCTCAGAATCTTCAATGCATAACGGAAAATCATATTATATATATGGAAATATTACGGGATTAATAACGGTGAATAATAAGACATTTATGACAGTTAATGACTACGGAAACACCATAGATGTATTTTATAATGGCACTGCTCCTGCAACTGGTTCATATGTTCTCATATACGGTGTTTATCAGACCAATATTCTTGGTGGATATATTCAGGCCAGGGGTGTTTATAAATGGTATTATACAATATAAATTAATTTACAATATTATATTCAAAGCCAAGTTTATTTAACTTTTCCAGAAGTTCATTAATCCTTTTTTTATCCACAATATTTACTGTAAATAAAAGGTTCTGATATCCTATTGGTGTATTTTTTTTAAGATTATCAACCTCAGCATGGTATATATTTGCACCAACACTGGAAATTGCATTAACTATCTTTATCATTATTCCGGGATGGTCTGGAAGCTTAAATTCAAGCCTGATCAATTTATCCTCCCTTTCAAGTGCGCGGTAAATTATATTTGAGAGTAACAGGAAGTTTATATTTCCGCCGGATAAAACAATGGCCACCTTCTTATTTTTAACATCAATTTTGTTTTCAAGCAATGCGGCAAGCCCCACTGCACCTGAGGGTTCGGTAAGAACCTTTTCCCTTTCAAGCAATTTAAAAAGTGCATATGCTATATCCTCATCATTCACTGTAACAATATTATCAACGTATTTCTTAACCATCTCAAATGTGATATTCCCGGGGTACTTTACAGCTATGCCATCAGCAATTGTATCATTGCTTGTGTAGGAAACTATTCTGCCCTCCTTTAGTGATTTTACCATGGAGTCTGCCTTTTCAGACTCAACCCCTATTACCCTTACATTTGGATTCATAGATTTGGCTGCAAACGATATTCCTGAAATAAGGCCGCCCCCACCTATTGGTACTATAATTACATCAGGATTTAAATCATCCATTATCTCCTTGCCTATTGTTGCCTGGCCTGAAATAACCTTCTCATCATTGTAAGCCTCTATGAATGTCATCCCCTTTTCAACTCCAAGGTTAACAGCATAATCATGCGCCTCATCATAGCTTGATCCCTTAAGTATTACATGGCCACCGTATGATTCAACTGCGTTTATTTTGGCCGGTGTTGTAAACTCCGGCATTACTATTGTGGCCCTTACATTATAGGCATTTGCAGCGAATGCAACGCCCTGTGCATGGTTCCCGGCACTGGCTGTTATCACGCCATTTTTCTTTTCCTCCTCTGTTAAGTATGCAAACTTTACAAAGGCTCCCCGGGATTTAAAGGACCCTGTCTTCTGAAAAATCTCCATTTTAAAATATACATCTGCATTAAACATATCACTAAAGGTTTTTGAATGAACCAGTGGTGTTCTATGCAGCCTTCCATCAATAATTTTCTCAGCATTTTTAACATCATCAAAGGTAATCATGGCTAATTATCGTTTTGTTAAATAAATATTCTTTGAAAAAATAACGTTTATAAATTATATATTATTTTTTATATACTGATGAAATTTATTTTAAACCAATAATATTTCCATTTCCATCTATGTCTATATTTTCCGCTGCAGGTTTTTTAGGAAGGCCTGGCATTGTCATTATATTTCCAAGCACCGGTATTAAAAATCTTGACCCGGAATTGATTAAAATTTTTCTAATATTTATATCGAAATTTTCTGGGCTGTTTAAAAGTGCAGGGTTATCTGAAATTGAGGACTGTGTTTTGGCCATGCATATGTAAAAGTCATTAAATTGATACTTTTCTATTATTTTCAGGTCTTTTTCTGCCTCATCTGAAAAATTAACACTGGAGGCACCATAAACCTTCCTTGCAATTCTTTCTATTTTTTCCCTGGGCGTTTCATTTAATTCATATGTGTATGATATTTTTTTATTAGAATTTTCTTCTATATTTTTAATTACGGCCCTTGCAAGTTCTATTCCACCATCACCGCCCCTTAAATAGACATCTGAAATGGCATATTCTATATTATTTTCCATTAACAGGTCCTTAACTGTTTTTATCTCCTCATCTGTATCATTTTTGTGCCTGTTGATTGCAACAACAGGAATAAGTCCGAAGCTTTTGACTATATTCACATGCCTGATTAAATTTTGAAATCCTATTTTTATGGCATTAATATTTACATCATCGATATTATGTGCCCCGCCATGGAATTTCATTGCCCGTAAAGTCGCAACAATAACAACAGAATCTGGTATGATTTTACTTTCCCTTGTAAATATATTCATAAACTTCTCAAAACCGAGATCTGATCCAAATCCCGCCTCAGTTACTGTATAATCGAAAATTTTCAATCCAATAAGATCACCCAGCAGGCTTGATGTCCCATGCGCTATGTTTCCAAAAGGACCGGTATGTATTATTGCCGGCGTTCCTTCAGCTGTCTGCGCCATATTTGGTTTTAATGCATCCACAAGAAGTGCCGCCATTGCACCCGCAGCCCTAATATCCCTAGCGAATACCGGCCCATTTTTATATGTATAACCAATAAGAATATTTCCAAGCCTTTCCTTTAAATCATTATAATCCTTTGATAGTGCAACTATTGCCATGATCTCTGATGCGGCAGTTATCACAAAGGAATCATTCATCATTGTGCCATTATTCCTATCTCCAATGCCAACAATTATGGATCTTAATGATCTGTCATCCATATCCACAGTCCTTGGAAAAACAACCCTTTTAGGATCAATACCAAGACCATTTCCATGGGAGATATGATTATTTATCATGGCCGAGAGCAAATTATGAGCTGCAGCAATTGCAGGAAAATCTCCTGTAAATATTAAATTTATTCTATCTGAGGGTTCAACAGTTGATTTTCCACCGCCAGTTGCACCACCCTTAACACCAAAGCATGGTCCAAGTGATGGCTCCCTTATTGCTATGCCGGCATTAAAACCCAGTCTTGTCATGGCCTGACCAAGACCTATGGCAGTTGTTGTTTTCCCCTCTCCTGCCGGTGTTGGTGTCATTGCAGTCATTAAAATCAATTTACCCCTTTTCTCACCATATTTTTTTACATCAACTGGCAGCTTTGCTATGTATTTTCCATAAAGTTCATAATCATTTACACCAAGTTTTTCCATAATTTTTGAAATCTCAATCATTATAACTATTATGTTAAATTAATTTATAAAATTAATTGAATATATGAAACTTTAAACATTAAAATATAGAATTATATGGATTAAAATACCATCAAATATGGATCAATTTATTTTAAAAAATCCTAAAAAATTATTTATGAAAGAACCTTATATATAATTCCCTTTTCACTGTATAGCCTGTTTTCTGCCTCATCAAATACAACGCTATGTATGCCGTCGATTACATCATCTGTTACCTCAAGCCCCCTGTGCGCTGGAAGGCAGTGCATGAATATAAAATTTTTATCTGCAAAATCTGTTAATTCTGAATTTACCTGATACGGCCTGAATAATTTTTCCCTCTCGGCCCTTTCCGATTCCTCGCCCATGGATACCCATACATCAGTGTATACAATATCAGCCGAATCTATGGCCGTTCTTGGCTCCCTTACTATCTCAATTCTGGAACCTGTCTTTAAGGCCATCTCCCTTGCAGATCTTATTATTTCTTTATCAGGTTCGTGATTTTCTGGGCATGCTATTGAGATATCCATGCCAAGTATGGATGCACCAAGAAGCAGGGAATTTGCCATGTTATTCCCATCACCTATATATGCCAGTTTCAATCCTGATAACTTTGATTTCTTTTCATATACTGTCATAAAATCAGCAACAATCTGCATGGGGTGCTCCAGATTGTCAAGTGCATTTAAAACAGGCACCCTTGAATATCTGGCAAGTTCAACAACCATATCATGACTGTATGCCCTGTAAGAGATTATATCCAAAAATCTGGACATAACCCTCGCCGTATCCTCTATTGTCTCTCCATCACCAAGATGCATCTCCTTTGGGCTTAGATATATTGCAGTTCCATTAAGCTGCACCATGGCAGATTCAAGGGATATTCTTGTCCTTGTGCTCGGTTTTTCAAAAATCATGCCAAGAATTTTTTTCTCTGAAAATTTGATGCTCCTATCCCTTTTCAATTTTATTGATAACAAAATAATATCCTCAAGATCATCCTTCATGTCCATAACAGATAATATATCCCTTTTCATAACATGTAAGTATAAAAAAGATTTAAAATTTTTTGTTCATTTTATCAGTATAAAGTGTTATTGCTGCCCTGGACCCATCACCAACAGCAGTTGCAATCTGTTCCTCACTGCCAGCAATAACATCACCGGCCGCATATATTCCAGGAACATTTGTCCTGCATTTATCATCTGTTACTATAAATCCATGGGAGTCAAGCTTAACTCCTATATTTTTTAGGAATGATGTCTGGGGTATCACACCTATATAAATAAAAACACCATCGAGGTTAACAGTTTTTTCATCACCTGTTACCAGATCCTTATATCTAAGGCCTGTCAGTTTTTTTCCATCCCCCAAAAACTCCTCTGTTTCGGCATTCAGTATAAAGGGTATTTTTTTCTCGTCCAGGCTTTTAATATATGCATCCTCACATTTTTTAATCTTTGAATGTGCTATTATTGAAACATTTTTTGCTATGCCATTTAGATAAAGGGCAGAAATTGCTCCAGAATTTCCACCACCAATAACAGCAACATCCTTGCCCTTAAAAAGATATCCATCACAGGTTGAACAGTATGAAATACCCTTACCATAGTATTCCTCCTCACCTGGCACGTTCATTTTTCTGTGCGTTGTTCCTGTGGAAACTATTACTGCCCTTGCAGTGAATGTTTCCCTGTTTGTTTCAATTACAAAGTTGTTTCCCTCCTTTTTGATATTCCTTACCTCTATTTCTGTTATTATCTTACCATATTCTGAATAATGCTTTCTAAACTCCTCTGCAAGATCTGACCCCTCTATGGCTTTAAAACCAAGATAGTTTTCCACAAGTGGTGAAAGTGCGGTGTTACCGCCTGGGACAGCCTCTCTTTCAAGTATGGCCACGCTCATTCCAGACCTTTTTATGTATATTCCTGCGGAGTAGCCTGCAGCCCCTGCCCCAATTATGATGACATCATAATCAGTTTCGTAATCCCTTTCATTGCTTCTAACATTAAACTGCATCATAAAAATCGCCTTAATTTATTATTAATAGCTAAATACAATAAAAACTTTGACAAAAAAAGAAAAATAAAAATTAATACTGTGGCATTCCGCCGCCCATTCCGCCCTGTGGGTTTGATGGTGCGGATGATTTCTTGCTGGCTATGACATCATCTATTCTGAGTATCATGGTTGCAACCTCAACAGCACTCTCAATTGCATGTGTCTTTACCCTGAATGTGTCATATACGCCAAGCTTTATCATGTCGTCTATTTTTGAGTTGTCCATATCAATTCCAAATGTTTTGTTCCCCTTTTCATGCTCAGCTTTTAATGATATTAATGTGTTTATTGGATCCATTCCTGCATTTTCAGCCAGTGTCCTTGGTATTATCTCAAGGGCCTTTGCAAATGCCTCTATGGCAAGCTGCTCCCTGCCACCTACGCTGTTGGAGTAGTTTCTAAGCTTCATTGCAAGCTCAGCCTCTATTGCCCCTCCACCTGGCAGGTATTTTCCATCCTCCTTGGTGATGGCAACAACCCTTATGGCATCATTCATTGCCCTTTCAATTTCATCCACAACGTGCTCTGTGCCTCCCCTTATAAGTATGCTTACTGCCTTTGGATTGACACAGCCGGTTACAAATGTCATCCTGTCGTCGCCTATTTTTCTCTCCTCCACTGTTTCTGCCTTTCCAAGGACATCCTCTGTGATATCATCAAGATTTGTTACCATTTTTGCTCCAGTTGCCTTTGCAAGTTTCTCCATATCACTCTGCTTTACCCTTCTTGCTGCGTATATGCCATCCTTTGCAAGGTAGTACTGCACTGTATCATCTATACCCTTCTGGCAGAATACAACATTTGCCCCTGATTTCTTTATTTTCTCTGCCATCTCCTTCATTGTGTCAGTCTCCTGGTCAAGGAAGTCCTGAATCTTTGATGGGTCTGTTATCTGAACCTTTGCATCTATTTCTGTTTTCTTTATTTCCAGAGCGGAATTTATTAGCGCTATTTTGGCATTCTTTACAATTCCTGGCATTTTTGAATGAACCTTCTCCTTGTCTATTATTATTCCATTTATAAACTGTGTGTCTGCAGCACTGCCACCGCTTTTTTTATCGACCTTAATATTTGCTGTGTCTACCATTATTTTGCCATCCCTTTCCTCTGCAACACTGTTTATTGCCTTTACAACAAGGTCTGCAAGGAAGTCAGATGAAACCCCAGTATTTTTACCTGAAAGGGCTGTTATTGCGATTTTCTTTAATGTTTCATCATTGTTTGCCTTAAGTGAGAGGTCTTCAAGCTCCTTTTTTGCCTCAACAGCTGCAAGATGGTAACCATCGGCTATTATTGTTGAATGAACCCCCTGGTCCAGAAGGCTTTCGGCCTGCTTTAAAAGTTCTCCGGCGAGAACAACAACTGTTGTTGTGCCATCTCCAACAGCAGTATCCTGTGATTTTGATGCCTCAACTATCATTTTTGCTGTCGGATGATCCACATCCATTTCCTTCAATATTGTTGCACCGTCATTAGAAATTACTATATCACCAATAGAATCCACCAGCATCTTATCCATACCTTTTGGACCAAGTGTGGTTCTTACTGCATCGGCAATTGCCTTTGCGGCCTCTATATTATTCTTCTGTGCATTTTTTCCCTGCTGCCTTTCTGTACCTTCCTTTAATATTAATATTGGTGTCTGACCTGATATCATAATACCATCACATTCGTAAATATGTTCTTCAATATAAACTTTTTTGTTAATCAAACGTTTATAATTCCATTTAATAAAATTATCATATGTTAAAATAAATGTAAATCCATGATAATTAAATGCTAGAATGTATTCAGAAAGGAAATGCTGTAAATTAAGCAAGTACATCTGTTTAATTCTAAGCACTCATATTCAGAATTTTAAAATGTTCTCTATAAACGCAATGCTTAAAATAAAGTGAAATTCTTATAAATACATGGAAAGTATATTTAAAAATGCTTTTATATGCAAAAACATTTATTATATTATTTTATATTTTATTATATGGATAATATAAACAACAAAGAGAATTATTTGATTCTCAATAAATATCTCAATAAGGATGAAAAAATACTTTTAACTTTTCCTGAAAGGAATTTTAATAAAAATAAATTTAAATCACATGAAAAGGCTGCAGTTACAGATAAAAGGTTTATTTATTTATATAATATAGATGATTATTTGGATTCATCCATGAAATATTTACCTTTAAATGAAATAAAAGGCTTTTCACAGGAGAATGTAAGAAAAAGCTACATAAATATTTCATTATTTTTTATTTTTCTGGGCATATTATTTCTTTTGTTTCTTCGCAATGGAATGATAAGTTTGCTGCTTTTTATAACAGCCACATTATTTATAATTTTTAGTAAAAAATATGTTAATATAATAATATTAACAGGAAATAACATAACATACCCATATAAATTAAAATTTAACAATGCAAATCCTGATGAAATAGGCAATTTTATTTTTAATGCATCGGTTATTATCGATAATTTAAAAAGTAAATAAATTTTATTTATAGTATTTTTCCATTAAATAGTCCTCATTATCCTCATCTGTTATTTCAAAGCCATGTTTTTTATAAAATGATATGGCCATGGAATTTAATTTATTCACGTATAATATTAATTTTTCAATTTTTTCATTCCTAATAATTTCCTCAGCTGTTTTAAGCAATTTTGTGCCGTAGCATTTTTTAATATAATCCGGCATTAAATAAAACCTTAGTATAATTTTATTTATTTTATCTATTTCAATAAATCCTGTTAATAAATTATTATCAAAAAGACCGTAAAATAGTATTTTATTATTAATTGATTTTTCTATATCATTTTTTATATTATCTAATGCATAATATTTATTAATCCAGTAATCAATGTATTCATCGGTGTATATATTTTTATATGCATATTTCCACGACATTTCGGCAACGTTCCTTACAGCGCATTCATCTCCAATTTTTAATGGCGAAATATTCATTATATTATAATTATTAAATAATATATAATTTTTAGCGTGTCCAAACCTTCATAATTTGTTCGACAATTGTCATATTTATTAATTTGAAAATTATTAGTGGGATATGGCAGCGAACCACATCCCATTAATTATGCAAAGGTTGGATAAAATAGTTGCGGAGGATAGAATCAGAAAGTACTCAAATAAACTTATTGTAAAGATTATTGTAATTTTAAAGATATATGGAGTATCATACAGGTCATCTAAATACTTCTTCAATAACCATAGAGAATTCATGGAGTTATTGAATATAACTGATATACCAAACTTCAGGACATTATCTTATAGGTCTCTGAGGATAGACTGGCATTATATAAATTCATCAATAATAGATATGATAAATCCTGATAATGATAATGCTGCAGTGGATTCATCCATTGTAAAGACATGTAAGGATACCACAGCACAGAGAAGAAGGAAGAATGGAAAATACAAGGATCCTGAAAGTTCATGGGGCTACGGCACAATGGGCTATGAATACGGAAGGAAGGTGCATGCAGTTATAGATACCGATTCATTATCTGTAATGGAATGGAAGATGACCACTGCATCTGTATATGACAAGAATATGGCATTTGAAATGATAGATTCTGTAAGGAATTATAATTATATTTTAATGGATGCTGCATATGATTCCTCTGATATATATGATTATATTTTTGAGAATACACATAGTATACCTGTTATAGATACTAACAGGAGAAGAGGAATTGTTGAAAATAAATTGACCTATAACAGGAAACTGGGTATAGCATTAAGGAAAAAGGAATCATCAAGGTACAAATTGAGGTGGGAGATAGAAAGGACATTTTCCATTCTTAAGGAAATACTGGGAATGGAGTACATCTGGTATGTTAGGCACAGGAATTATGACATAGCCATAGGAGAAATTATAGTTGCATACAACTGTATTGTAATGGCCAATAAAATAACCGGAAATTCAGGGAGGAAAATAATGTACATAGTGAGTTGACGTATGTTTGGACACCCTAATATAATTTTATTATTATTTAACTATAATAAGTATGAATTCCTTATTTTAATGCATGTGCCATTGTTAGAAGTATTTTATAAATACATCAAAAAAATTATTTAATTTGTTTATATAATTACATTAAAAATTATTTAGGTCTGTATCCCTGATAAATTTTTCATATGTCATTGGTTCATTGACATATCTGTATAAAGATGTATTTTCTTTATAATAATCGAGTCCAAGCATGTAAAACTGCTCTCTTGTTAATAATCCCCTTTTTTCAAGGCTTCCAAGCACAGGTTTAAAAATTATGGGGGATACCTCTCTCACAGGCTTTAATCCCAATTTAAGCCTTACAGTATTAAACATATCAGCAAATGTTACCCTTTCCCTTGTACATACATTAATAATCCCTGATTTATCCAGTGAATTCTTAAGCACGGTAATCATATCATTTATATAAACCGGTGCCATATTTCCACTCCTCGGCAGGAATGGTACCTTCTGTTTTGCCGCTTCTATAAGCATCTTTGTAAATTTATCTCCATTTCCGTACATTGTTGATGGTCTTATTATAAGAGAGTTTTTTAATGTGGCGGCATTATCCTCTGCCAGTCTTTTATATCTAAAATAATCTGTATTTCCCTTATCAGCGTTTATTGCTGAAATGTATACTATTTTCTGGTTTTTACGGTATTTATTTACAGCCTTTACAATATTCTTCATGCCATTTAATGACAATTCTTCATGTTTTTCTTCCTTTTCTATAAGCACATCAACTGCATGAACTATTACATCATAATTTTCAATAGCCTTTTCAACATCGTCATAATTTCTAATATCGCCTTTTATATAGGTTATGCCCAGCTTATCCAGTTTTTCAGACGGATTTCTAGAAAAATAGGCCTTTTCATCTGCATCAAGCTGCTGGATGATATTGCTTCCGACAAAACCAGATCCACCAATTACAAGTAATTTCATACACCTTTATCTTGCAGAAATATAAAAATATTTTATAAAATAGGAAAATTATTCCAATATTTATAATATTCCTTTGAAAATTTTGGGAAATCAATTTTTTAAAGTGTATAAATAAAAATTTTAAATATTATACAAACTGCATGCATTAATTATATATATCTTTTGTTTATATATCTTTTTATGCAGGATTTCTCAAATAATGACCGTGATGTTTTTTTGATAAAAACAGAAAAAATGATAGACCGCGGGGCTTTAATGTCAAGGTACAGTAGAACAGTTAATTTGGATATAAGATCAGTTTATGAAAAAGAATTTAAAAATAATCCAGAAAAGGCAATAGATTTTTATAAGAAAATCTTCCTCGATTATGGGGATGAATCAATATCTGAGCTTATAACTGCACAGATGGGCATACAGAATGTTTCAAATATTTTATCAAAAATTATAGAAGAATCAAGAATAGGCCTGTCATATCTTGAAAAATCATCAAGATATGTTAAATATAATAAAAAGGTTAATGGCCATTACCTTTTTCTGGATGCCGATGGTGCAGGCATAAAAAAGTATGAAAATGAATACAATGAATTATGCAATGAACTTTTTGATTTTTACTCTAAATCATACGATGATATGATTAAAATATACTCGGAAATGTATCCAATAGAGAAATTTAATTTTGAAATTGGCGGAAAAGTTTATAATTATTCAGAGATAAAAAATATTGATGATGATTCAGTAACAAAGGCGTATAAGTCATCATTAAGATCATCTGTACTGGATGAGATTAGACTAGTTCTGCCGGCATCAACACTTACGAATATTGGTGTATCTGGTAATGGTAGGGCATTTATAGCATTAATAGAGCGTCTTGGTGAGTATAAAACCAAGGAGAGCCTAAAATATGCGGATTTAATTTATAATGAATTAAAAAATGAAATGCCGGAGATCATAGATGACGCCACATCAAAACATGGCATTGAACAGATAGAGTATAATATGTCCCGTGATCTTATAGGTTACAGGGAACAGCAGAACTTTGGATCAATAAATACCGTTTCACTCCTTGATTATGAGGATGAGGGAAATGCAATAAATAAGGCCTTAAAACTTATGGTTTACCGCTATTATGGAGATTACAATAGCATAGACCTAACAAAGGAGGAAAAGGAAAGGCTATTAAATAATCTCATTTCAATAAGAAAAAACAGGAGGCATAAAATTGGGCGTCCATTTGAGGCAATAAATTATCTATTTCAGGTTAATACAAATTATGGTGCATTCAGGGAGCTGCAGAGGCACAGGTTTATGTCAATTGTCAGAAAACCACTAAGCGTTTATTATGGATATGATATACCGGAAACAATAAATAAAACAGAAGACCTAAAAAATGATTATGTAACATTAATGGAAAAAGCTAGAAATTTATATCTTGATATAAAAGAAAAAAATGGCCCCGATCTGGCCCAGTACATTGTTCCGTATGCATATAGATACCCTGTGGCATTTAATATCAATCTTAATGAACTCACATATTTCATTGAATTAAGGTCAAATGCACAGGTGCACCCTGATCTTAGAACAGTTGCACTGAAAATGTATAATGAGGTTAAAAGGGTACATCCACAGCTTTCAAGGTTAATAAAATTCGTCGATGAGTCGGATTATAAGCTTGGTCGGCTGCCGGCAGAGTTCAAAAAAGAAACAAAGAAAAAAGAAATTCAATAAATATATTTAATTTGCCTCCTCATTATTGTAATTAACCGGTTCTTTATTATATGATTCAATATCCTCTGCGGTGAGTGGTCTTGCCACATCCTCAAGAGATTTTTTCTCTGCCTTTACACCAAGGAAAATCTCCACAATTCCTGATATAACCATTAGAGATGCCCCAAGCAAATATCCCATAGATAGGCTGAATGGAGATTTTGAGGCAATTAATATACCAAACAGCGAGGGTGCAAGCACACCACCTATACCTGTACCTATTGAATAAAACACGGCTATGGCCATTGCCCTCATTTCAACAGGAAAAACCTCACTTACTGTTAAATATGCTGATGATGCCCCTGCAGAGGCAAAAAAGAAGATAATTGACCAGAGCAGTGTTTGTGTTACTGCATTTAAAACTCCTATGTAAAATAAATACGCTGTTAGCATTAATAGGGCCCCTGAGAAAATGTATGTGAATGATATCATCAGCTTTCTACCCCTTGTATCAAAAAGTTTTCCAAGCACCAGAGGGCCAACAAAGTTTCCAACTGCAAATGGTATTATGAAATAGCCTATCTCATCAGACGGTATACCATAGAACACCTTAAGCACAAGAGCATACGTAAAAAATATTGCATTGTAAAGGAATGCCTGACCGGCCATTAATGATAAACCAAGTACAGTCCTTTTGGGATATTTTTTAAATAACGTATCCACAATTTCCTTGGCCCTTATTCTCCTCTGTGGTTTTATGGTTATATATCTTGAAACTTGTTCAAGGTCCTTTCCTGTGCTTTTTGATACTGTATCCTCAATATTTGTGGTAATTTCTCTGGCCTCATCAAGTTTACCATGCATTAACAGCCATCTTGGCGATTCAGGAACATAGCGCCTTATTAATAGAACGGCTATTGCCAGTATGGCACCTATTGCGAATGATAATCTCCATCCCAAATTTATAGGAAATATGCTTGTATTTAGTAAATAAAGAGAGCCTATGGAACCCACTATGGTGCCAACCCACCAGCTCCCATTGATTGCAAGGTCTATTCTTCCACGATATTTTGATGGCATTAGTTCATCTATTGCCGAATTTATTGCAGCATATTCCCCACCAATACCAAGGCCTGTAATAAATCTAAACAGGAAAAACGATGGAAAATTAAATGAAAATGCTGTAAATACCGTACCGAGTATGTAAACGCTTAATGTTACCATAAATAATTTTTTCCGTCCATGTATGTCTGTTAACTCGGCAAAAAATACAGAGCCTATAACAGCACCAATTAAATAGGCAGTGGCAACGAATCCCACCTCTGCAGAGGTAAAATCAAGAGTTTTTGGGCTTATCAGTACCGAACCTATAACGCCCACCATTGTGACCTCAAGGCCATCCAGAATCCATGTAAAACCCAAGGCTATAACCACAAGAACATGCCATCTGCTAAAAGGTAATCTATCTAATCTGAAAGGTATTCTGCTTTTTAGTTCATTCTTTTGTATATCCTGCTGCATAATATTTTAATAATGTTTGTTTATATAAGAATTTTGCCATAATATACTACTAAATAAATTAATTATTATAATAAATAACCATTATAAATGTTATCTTATTAAATATAGAAAATATTATAACATTAAAAGTAAATAAATTTATATTATGATTTAATAGGGAATACAATATGCGTATTAGATCTAAAAAATATACTTGTCTATAGCTATTACCACATTCTTGATAAGCCATTGATATACTTTTACATCTTTCATGGAAAAGTTTATTAATTATAAAATATTAGCCAATTAATTGTTTGCATTTGAAATTTTGTTTACATTATTATAATATTTCAAAAAGCCATTTTAAATCTACAACAAAGTAATTATATCTATTTACTAGATAATATAAAATTTTAATAAAAGGTAAAAAATAAATAGAGGTATATATTAAATATTTTTATGAAAAGACCATTCATTAAATTTTCCAACAGATACCTGTTATAGATTTTTACGCAGGCCAAGGCCTTATATTATATTTGAAAAATACGAGATTCCACCTTCTCAGGTTTACATAGAATGGAATAATTTAACTTAAAACGATATTATTATATGTATATATAAATACAAGATAACAAAATGAACTTTTTCAAGTGCAGATTGTATGATTTTAGAGATTCTGCCTGATTCATTAGTTCATTCATATAATGATATGGAATGTTAAAAAATTATTTGTGTCGATAATTTCCATTATAATAGATATAAATAATAAGAATATAGAAGAATATTATGTTGAAAAATAGATTCTGTTTTTAATTACATCACACAAGCTGAGATATTATGGATTAAGCATAAAAACCATGGCATTTTTCTTAAATTTCCATGAAAGCGCAATAGGAAGTAAAATAGATGGGCTATTTAAAACCTGTTAGGATGGAATTTTACCACTAATAAGCTTATTAAGTATAACCCGTTTTAATCCTTCTGTATTGACAGTTGTAAAAATTGATTATTCATCCACAAATTACTTTTCAATAATTCAAAGAATTCTTAAGAAACGTTTTATTCTATTCAAAGAAACTAAATATTTTATTAATATCTTTTTTATTATGATTCTCTAGGTGAACTTGACAGTTTAATAGAAGCCTTCAATAAAGAATTTTCAAATTTTTTTTATATTTATACGATTTAAGATGGGATTTAATTTTAAATTAATGAGACGGTTAAAAAGCCATCCAAAATTATAATAAGTGATATATAAAAATAATTTTATTAGTTTTTATTATTTTCTACTTATAATAAATCTTTTAATATATATGTAAGATAAAGCAATGATGGCTAATGGATAAAAAGAAAATTTATATAATTTTATCGGTAATTGTCGCAATAATAGTGATTAGCGTTGTTTCTGCTGAACTTGAATATGAGCATTTTGGTTTCCCATCAAGCTCCTCTATATCTTCAGATATTGGTCATCAGATAAACTCTAGGGTCACGTTAACATATACAAATTCATTCAATATTTCTTCCCAGCCAGGTATCCCTTCTAATGTTACGAAAGCAGAGTATGTTATCTACAGTTATGGATATTATTCAACAAGCTCCAGTGGGTCAAAAATTCCGCATTATGATCGGGTTATTATTGAACAATTCTATTTTAAAAATGCAACTGATGCAAGATTATCCTATAGATCACTTTATAATGGAGAATTAGCCTCTTATAGGTCAAATACAGGCCATAACCTTACAAGCTCAAATATAACCTCTATAGGGATAATCAGTAATAGCACATCATTTTCTGGGTTTAAGTACTCGGTATTTCCATCCAACAATGGCAATTTAACTGCACAGGGATTCGGCTACAGAAATAACCTGTTTTTCCTTGTAAATTGGAACAGCAGGATAAACTACAGTGATGCAAAGAAAATTGTTAATTCAACTATTTCATCAATGGTGGGTCTATAATTTCATAATATTTTTATTTAAATTTTATAAGAGAACATCTCCCATTGCAACATTAAGCATTTTATTAATTAGCTTTCCAAGGAATTCCAGGGTATAATCATCTACAAAATCCTTAAATTGATCCATGTTTTTTAATTTATAAAGATGGGCAAGCATAAGCCTTGTATGGGCAGCTGCCATTATTAAATTTGCAGTATATTTATTTCCAGAATTCATCTTTTCCTTGGCATCTATCCATTCCTTATTATAGTGCCTTAAGGATTTTCTGATTTCATCGCTTAATACAGTATCACCGTCATATATGTGTGAATTTAGGGTATCAAGTATGTCAAGCAGTTCCCTTGTTTCTTCTATATTTTTTGCCTCCGCAATGGCAAGGCCAAGAAAGGATTCAGCCATTTTAAACTCAGAGTCATAGAGAAAAAACTCATGATCAAGAGGTAAATAATCATCAATCAGATCGCAGTATTCCATTAATGGATTTTCATCCTCCATGTAATCTTTATTTCAATGTTGTATTATTAATTATTTTAACTAAAAAAACTAAATTAGAATTTATATTTTTATTTCAACCACACATTTGTTATCCCCGTCCGCAAATGTCTCTATTAATGAAAAATTATCGTTAATTTTATCCGTTATTATTGATTTTTCCAGTGAACCGCATACCAAATTTTTATTATTTTTTGCCAGTTCATAAAAGATACAATTGTGCCTTATTATTTTCACATTGTCCTCATTTACCTCAATTTTAGCATAGTATCCAAGCTTGTTAAGCAGATTAACATATTCCCTTAATTTATCTATTTTTTTATCCCTGCTCATCTGTGAAAAATCAAGATAATTATTAGTATCAACCATTCTGGATGCAATTTTCATTAATATCTCATTCGTTTTGTTTATGCCTATAGTGTCCTGCATTTCCTCAAGTAACAGTGTTGCAAAATTTATATACTGTTTGGGGAATAATTCCATACCCTTGTCTGTAATTTTGTAATATTTTTTTGGCCTGCCAGATTTCGCCCTGACAAAATATGATGTAACCAGTCCCTTATTTTCGAGAAAATTTATATGCTCTTTTACAGCATTTTTATTTATCCTAATTATTAAAGATAATTCCTCAAGAGTTTTATCCTCATAAAGTAGTGAATTTAGTATTTTGCTTTTATTTTGACCCAAATAATCATCAATTATATTTTCCATATTACTTATATAACTAATAGGTATATATATTTTAGTCACTTTAAACATAATAAAATGTTTATATACAAATTAATCATATACATTATAATGACAGATACAGTACTGGAAATAAAAAATCTTAAGGTTTCCGCATCAGGAAAGGAAATATTAAAGGGTATAAATTTAACAGTGAAATCAGGGGAAATACATGCACTCATGGGACCTAACGGTGCCGGTAAATCAACTCTTGGCGAGGCCCTCATAGGCCATCCAAATTATGAAATAACGGATGGTAATATAATAATAAACGGAAGGGATGTAACCCATTCCACACCAGAAGAAAGGGCTAGGCAGGGATTATTTTTGGCATTTCAGAGCCCAATTAGCATTCCCGGCGTTAAAATCTCAACATTTTTAAGGACAGCCTATAATGACCTGTATCCAGATGAAAAGTTACCATTAAGGGATTTCTTTAATATGGTTAAAACTGCAATGAAGGACCTTGATATGGATGAATCCTTTATTTCAAGATCTGTAAACGATGGCTTCTCTGGCGGTGAGAGAAAAAGGTTTGAGGTTCTTCAGATGGTTATACTCAAGCCAAAAATTGTAATACTGGATGAGATAGATTCAGGTCTGGACGTTGATGCCCTTAAATTGGTTTCTAGTGAGATTAAAAAACTGCACGATTCAAATGTGGGATTCCTAATAATAACACATTATCAGAGAATACTTAAGGACATAATACCTGAATTTGTCCATGTTTTAAGGGATGGAAAAATAGTATTAAATGGTGGTAAGGAGATTTCCGATAAAATAGAGCAGGAAGGTTTTGAATGGATTGAGGCGTGATGAATATGGAAGATTATAATAAGGATGAGGAAATAGAAAAATTAACCGAAAGTTTAAAGCACAGCAAAAAATCAGACTATGAATTTTATGATAAAATAAACCCGGTATACTCAACTGGCAAGGGTCTGAACAGAAAAGTCGTTGAGGAGATATCAGATATAAAAAAGGAGCCTGACTGGATGAGGAGGTCCAGATTAAAGGCACTTGAAATCTTTTTATCAAAACCAATGCCAACGTGGGGGCCTGATCTTTCAGAAATTAATTTTGATGAGATAACATATTATACAAAACCGGAGGATGTTAAGGCAAAGAGCTGGGATGAGGTTCCAGATCAAATAAAGGAAACATTTAATAAGCTCGGCATACCACAGATGGAGCAGAAGTATCTTGCAGGCTCAGTTGCACAGTATGACAGTGAGGGCGTTTACAGCAGTCTGAAAAAGGAATGGGAGGAAAAGGGTGTAATATTTACAGATCTGGACACAGCAGTGCAGCAATACCCAGATCTTGTTAGGGAATATTATTGCAAGGCAATACCACCAAGCGATAATAAATTTGCGGCATTAAACGGCGCTGTATGGTCCGGTGGTTCATTTTTATACGTACCAAAAAATGTTACAATTGACCTTCCATTACAGACCTATTTCAGGTTAAATGGTGAGCAGAGCGGACAGTTTGAGCATACAATAGTAATAGCAGATGAGGGTGCAAAGGTTCATTACATAGAGGGCTGCCTCCCAGAGGATGAGTTAATAAGCCAGGGTGATAAATTTATAGCAATCAATCAATTATTCACAAACGATGGTGTAATATCTAACACAGGAAATAAAAGAAAAATCACACGCAAATACGTGCATCCATACAATGGGTTCATGTATAATATAGTTCCAGCATCGCCTGTAAATGCATTCAGGGCAACATCAGAGCATCCCGTATTAAGCATAAAAAGGGAGGAGGTTTCAGTAAGGATAAATAATGGACATTATGAAATATCCACAGAAAAATTAATGGCCGTTGAACCCCAGTACAGGAGAGCTGATGAACTAAATCCAGGAGATTTTCTTGTTTATGTCTCACCATTGGAGGTTCAGGATAATGATTCAATCAATGAATCAATGCTAAGAATCCTTGGGTTTTACACAGCATCTGGAGTTATATCATTCAACAGGCATTTAAACATGTACCAGATGTTATTCTCGTTCAGGGAAAATGAAAATGCCAGCGAATTATACTCCATAATAAAAAATATGGGGGAGCAGGCAAGTATAATTAAATCAAACAAAAAATATATCGTTTCAACATATTCAAAGCCATTGATTGAATTTTGTATTCACAATGCAGGGCAGAATTCAAATGAAAAAATATTTTCAGAAACAGTAATGAAGCTGCCTCCGGAGAAACAGAAAATAATCATAGATTCATATGCAAAGGTTCGTGGAAATCTTTACTCCAGATCCTATGGATCAAGAAATGTAAGAATCTCAGTGCATTCGAAAATACTTGCACTTCAGATTCAGGAAATATTATCAAGAAGCAATATATTTGCAATAATAAATCTAAGAAACAAACATTATACAATAGAATACACAGAAAATGCCAAATTCCACAGAATAAGGCATAAAAACAATTATTATTTTGTCCCAATTAAAAAAATAGAACGCCAGGAATACAATGATATTGTTTATAATCTTGAGGTTGATTCTGATAACTCCTATCTTGTAAAGGGATTTGCAGTACATAACTGCACCGCACCGAGATATGACACAAGCTCGCTGCATACAGCCATCGTTGAAATATATGCACATAAAAACTCAAATGTAAAATATACAAGCGTTCAGAACTGGTCAGATTCGGTATATAACCTGCCGATAAAGAGGGCATGGGTTGATGAGGGTGCCCATATGGACTGGGTAACAGGAGAATTAGGATCAAAGGTAACAATGATATATCCATCATCATATCTTAGAGGAAGGGGGGCCTCAACATCCAATCTTCAAATAACCCTTGCAACCAAGGGGACATTCAAGGATGCCGGAGGAAAGGCAATACATCTGGCACCGGATACAACATCAAGGATTGTATCAAAATCAATAAGTTTGGATGACGGTTTAACTGTTTACCGTGGCCTTGTAAGGATGAATG
This sequence comes from Acidiplasma sp. MBA-1, assembly GCF_000949015.1. Taxonomy (NCBI): domain Archaea; kingdom Methanobacteriati; phylum Thermoplasmatota; class Thermoplasmata; order Thermoplasmatales; family Ferroplasmaceae; genus Acidiplasma; species Acidiplasma sp. MBA-1. The sequence continues at coordinate 114,306 of NZ_JYHS01000001.1, forward strand.
AGGGTGCAAAGCGTGCAAAAAGCCATGTCCAGTGCGATGCACTTCTAATAAACAGCGACTCAAAGAACTATACATATCCATATGATGAAATCTATGAGCCAACAGCAGAGTTCAGCCATGAGGCCACTGTAGGCAAAATAGGTACTGATGAGCTTACATATCTTAGGTCCAGGGGATTAAGTGAGGATGAGGCCTCATCCATGATAGTACTCGGATTTATGGATGACATAATGAAGGAGATACCCATGGAATTTGCAGTGGAAATGAACAGGCTTGTAAAGCTGGAGATGTCCAAAATGGGTGCCGTTGGATAAATATTTATATTTTTTTAAGGTGATAATTCAATGATAGAAGACTATTTGGATACTTTAAATGAGAGATTTAGGGATTTCGATATAGAATACCGCAAGCAGGCGTATATTTACTATCTTAAATATCCTGATCCCCCATATAAGGAAAGCCCCGACAGGAAAACCTATGTGCATATAGCCGATGAAGAACTTGACAAAATGGCACATGGAGAAATGTATGTTGGCATTAAAAAATCAAAAAATCCTGATATAAATTATGATATTATTGTAAACGATTCAGAAATAATCCTTAATAATAAGGATAAGAATATTTACACATCAAATATGAAAAATGCCTTTAAGGAAAGGCATGATTTATTTGAAAAATACGTTGATACTGTATATGGCAAATACAATAAGGAGAACCTAATAAATTTCTCATATGAAAACGGTTATTTTGTTTACATCCCGGATAATACAAGTGCTGAAATAAAAATAAAATCAGAACAGGATGCAAATTCATCATTTACAGTTAAAAATGTAGTAATCATAGGGAAAAATTCAAAAGCCTCCATAGTGGATTTATACGAATCTGAGGATGATGGCAGCGGCATACATGGAAGAAATATATACATATTCTGCCTTGAAAACTCAAAGGTGGATTATAATTATATTCAAAATGAATCATTAAATTCAGCAAATATAACATATGTAAGGCCAGTACTCTATAACGATGCCCAGTTAAAAATTATTGATGTAAATACTGGGTCTGGTAGGGTTATATATAACCATGAAAGCGAGATGCACGATAATACCACCCTTAATTCCTATGGCATAAATATAACAAGGGGCATCCAGGAGCATGATATCTGGGATTCAAGCCTTCAGTATGGGAAATTCTCAAACTGTGACATAAATATTAAGGGAATAGTCTTTGATCAGAGTTCAACAATGCACAGGGGAAATATAGATATAGAACCTGATGGTGTAAAATCAACAGGATTTTATAACTCCGCCATACTTTTAATGTCTGAAAATGGCAAGGGAAATTCAAAACCTGCATTGTTGATAAAAAATAATGATACAAAATCAAAGCACGCATCGGTAATATCAAGCATAGATCCGGAGCAGGTATTTTATTTAAGATCCAGGGGCATATCGGAAAATGATGCTATATCACTTATAGTACAGGGGTTCCTTGGATATATTAATGACCATGTTGACAATGAATTTGCAAAAAACATTATATCAAAAATAATTAATATTAACTAATTTTTTAAAATTTTTAATTTATAATTTTCCCTCCATCAATTCATCCTGCACAAGCATATCGCTCTTCCCGGCATTTTTTATTTTATCCGGATGCTTTTTAGCATATATAAGCACTGCTATTAATGTAAGTATTATGAAAACTATGGCGGTTATTATTGAATAATCTACAGGATATGCTGGAGGGTTAAAGCTGTAATACATCGCTATTAAGAGGATTATGGTGGCAATCAACGGTATGATTAAATGCAGTGTTGGTTTAAATGCTTTTAATCTCATGTATGTTTTTGTTAATCCAAAGTTGCTTAATATATGTCCTATAAACAGTGCAGCGGAAGATGCAGAAACAAGATAAACGAAACCATCATATGGCCCAATTAATATGCCTGCTATTAACGATATAAAATATGCAACGGCAGCGATTATTATTATAGCAATATAAGGAGTTTTATGTTTTGGATGAACCCTGGAAAATAATGAGGGTCCAAGTCCATCCCTGCTCATTGAAAATATCATTCTCGAGCTTGTATTTAACGGGGCCAGTGAGCCTGCAAATAGGCTGTTTATTATAAAAACGAACAATAAAATGGTAAATGGAAGGCCAAGGAATTTATCGGCCACTATTAATCCGGGCACGCTTGATGCTGCAAATTTATTCATCCTGTTAATTCCCCAGCCGACAGTTAATGCATAAGATGTGAGGACAAACACCACACCTGTTATTAGAAAGCTTATTAATAATGCCTTTTTTATATTTTTCCTTGGTTGTTTTGCCTCCTCGCCGAGTGTGACCACGGCAGATGAACCTGACATTGAGAATATGGCAAGAACCATGCCAACACCAACACCTGCAAATCCATGAGCAGGTCCTGTTGTGAATGGAACATACGTATTTTTTGGTCCAAGTGCGACTATAATAACTATAGATGTTATTATAAGCAGGATTATTTCAATTGCTGATGCTGTAAAACTATAGGCCAGTGATGGTTTTATACCCAGATAGGCTATTATCGTTATTATGATCAAAAAGGCGGTCATTATTGGAATCCATGTATAATTACCTATGTTAATTCCAAGAAAGTATGATATTGTTCCAGGTATAAAAACCCCTGATGTGAATAATATTGCATTGGTAATTACCATGAAATATGAAAACCACATCATATAACCTATTATGAGACCATACCGTGGACCAGCACCCTGAGAGTTAAATGTGTAAAAACCACCAGCACCATTTATCTTTTTCGAAAACTGATACGGTGTGTTTATCCATATTAATACACCTATAATGGAGATTACATATGCCAGTGGCAGGGACCCCAGGGCATATCCTGCAGCTCCAGTCATGGTTGCAGCAACGGCACCAAGAGGTGAAATCATTGCTATTGCCTGTCCAAGAAGAGGATAGAATCCGGCGGCATTCCTTTTAAGTCTCTTAGATTCACTAACTTTTTCCATAATCAATACATGAGTTTTTTATCGATTTAAACATTTTGAGGAGTAAAGCAAATTGCAAATTAATATACGTATTATTTTTATTTTATAAGCATAATCGGATTATACCTAACGATATACTTTTTATTAAACTCATTCTGGATTGATATTATGCTTTATGTTTTTGCATTATAAATATGAAATATTTAATGGGAATATAATTTGCCATTTAATACTAATATTTATGAATCCATACTAATTTTTAGTCAGGTTTTCTGAAAGATATCCTTGTTCTGGAATAAATTACGCCCCTTTTCCTTACCATGTATGGTGTAATAACAATTTCTGCACCACATTCACAATTTTTAATTTTATTCATGGCAACATATCTTACTATTTTCATGCCACAGAATGGGCATGTAACCTTATTTTCCGATTCTGATCTCACCACCTCTGCCAGTGCTGTTTTTAATTCATTGAATGTACCATTAAAAGAGCTAAGAATTCCTCTATTCCCAATAAAAATTTTGAATGAAAAATAATTCTTCCCATCAACTTCAAATTCGTCAATATAGGATTCAATGCCGTATTCCTGTCCTATATCGTTTAGATATTTTTCTAATTCATCTCCAAGGGAATAGCCTGCATCCCTCCTGTCAATTTCGGCATTAACATTTTTTAGTATATACATCCTGTCTTTTTCATCGAATGTTTTCATAATATCTATTATGTTTTCCCTGTCTATGTCAACTCCAGAATCTAAATATTTATATTTAAAATCCGGAAAATACTGAACTTGGTCTATTAATCCTTCATAGGTTTTAGACCTCTGGCAGTAGTTAGATAAATAACTAATAACAGAATTCTTAATGTCATTATGCCTCCTTTTATCTGCCAAACGACTCTTATTTTTGTATTTCAAAAGCCTGAGTTTTACCTCACCTGTGTCAAGGCCTTCCTGCAAAATCAATTGTGCCAGCTCTGAACCTGACGTCCAGCCATAAGCTGTTGCAACAGACTCGGTTTTATTCATTAAAATACTAACAAAACCCTTTATATCCTGATTAGGGTCCACATCATGATCTATATGAAAAAGAAGCTGGGCTGTGGCAATGGCAATGCCTTTTTTGCGTTTTCTTTCATATTTACTTAAATTAAGCATTTATTTTCACTCTTTTATTTATTTTATCATATATCATTGTAATGCTAAATGCTATAAACATTTATCATTTTTGGGAATCTTATAAAAATAATAAATGTGCATGGGGCTGGTTCAATAAAAAATTTTTCTACCGGTTTGTAAAGCTCATACTGGATATTATAAACGGGATAATATCAGTAAAATGTAAAATAAAAATATATATATTTTATATAGAGAGATTTTTATAAAACAGCCATATTTTAGATCATGGAAAAAAGCATAAGCACAAATAGAATTGTTGTGCTATCATCATTTGGCATGTATCTTGATGGTTATCAGCTAACAGTTATTGCATTTGCAATACTTTTAATTAATGAATATATACACTTAAATTCATTTGAATATGGCCTCATTATTGCATCAGTTATTATCGGTGCCATAATAGGAACTGTTATAATAGGCTATATTAGCGACATACTTGGGCGCAGGCGGATATATCTATCCACATTAATATTTTTTATATTATTTGATATTATATCTGTATTTTCATTCAATTTTCTGGAGCTATTTTTCTCAAGATTATTTCTCGGAATAGTTCTTGGTGCAGAGTATCCTGTGGCAAATTCCTACATAGCAGAGGTTAGTCCTGTGGAAAGCCGGGGATTTTATATGGCCCTCGCCACTGTTTTTTTCAGTATTGGTTCAATAAGCAGTGCCATAGCAGCAATTTTTCTATTTCCATGTGGAAATTACGGGTGGAGATTAATGCTTGGGATTTCCATAATTCCTGCAGCTACAATTGAATTTATGAGATTTTCATTACCCGAATCACAAATGTGGGAGAAAAAAATTGTAAAAACCAGATTTTTTGATATGTTTTCAAAATTATATGCAAGGAACATCATAATAGCAGCCATTATATGGTTTTTATATGATATCGTGGCATACGGATTATCCCTAACGCTGCCGACAATACTAAAACTTGGCAATTTTGTAAATAATGTTGATAATGCATTATTAACAACATTCTTTCTCATTATAGGCATAGCATCAGGGATATACGTTATGAAAAGAGTGGACAAATATGGCCGGAAATCAATTCAAATAACCGGATTTGCACTTATGTCTGCTTTATTTCTTTTACTCCCGTATTTTTATTTTTTAGAAGGCATTATAATTTTATTTTCCCTGCTGGAATTATTTAATGCCTTTGGTGGTGCAACCGTCGGAATAATTCCTGCAGAGGTCACTGTAACGCAATTTAGGGGGTCATCATATGGTTTTTCCTCAATGATGGGAAAAATCGGTGCTGTAACCGGTGTTATATTAATGTCCTTATTAATACATGGAAACAATTATTTTAATGCCTATATTTTTCTTTCATTAATTATGGTTGCTGCAATTATCTTGACTCTAATGCTTCCGGAAACCAAGAATATAAAATTAAAATAATTTTACAGATATAATTTATAATAAATCAACATATTACATTTTATGATTGATCCTGATTTTAAATCAATAATTGAGGATTCCAAAGGAAATCCAGATATTTCGAGGCTCGATTATAAGGAGGCCCGGGAGTTGATGAATGATGCCATGCTTGCCGTATCAGGTAATAAAATAGACATACCTGATGTTAGAGATTTTTCAATTAAGCTGGATGGCAGAATATTAAGGGCACGGCTCTATAACAGCAAAAAACTTAACGATGGCATTGTTTATTTTCATGGAGGCGGATTTATATCAGGAAGCATTGATACACATGATAATCTGTGCCGGCTAATTAGCATGGAATCGGGCTTAAAGGTGATATCTGTGGATTACAGACTTGCACCTGAAAGCAGGTTTCCTGCAGCAGTAAAAGATGCATTGGATTCCTTTGAATATATATACAATAAAAGAGACGAATTTGGCATCAGTGGGAGGCTTGGTACTGCCGGGGACAGCTCAGGTGCCAATATCGCAGCCGCTCTGTGCCTATTTTCAAGGGATAATAAATTAAAGACACCTGATGTACAGGTTCTTTTTTATCCATCACTTGCACCTGACAATTTTTCCAAATCATTTATGGATTTTTATAATGGATACAATTTAACCGGAAGTGCAATAGAGTACTTTGGTTCAGCATATATGCATGATAAAACAGATGTTCTTAATCCCTATTTTTCGCCTGTTCTGGAAGAAAATTTTCAAAATATTCCACCGGCAATCATTATAAGTGGCGAAAATGACCCGCTTAGGGATCCAGCAGAGGCCTATTATAAAAAACTCCGGAATAACGGTATAAGGGCAATTGGCATTAGGGCGCTTGGCATGATACATGGTTTTGCCACTGACTTTAATATTTCCGAAACGGCCAAAAATCTGGTTATTATGGTATCCAAAATGATTCCTGAATTTATGAAACAGTAAGGGAATAAATAGCTTTTTATATTTAATTAAATTTTTATCTTAATGAATATCTCCTCATTTTACAGGGTTCAGCTTAATAAAAATTTTAAATTTCAGGACCTTGAGAAAATAATATATTATCTTAATGACCTTGGAATCTCATCACTCTATTTATCCCCAATTTTAAAAAGTACAACTGGAAGCATGCATGGTTATGATGTTACAGATTATTCTGAGATAAATCCAGAAATAGGCGGGGAGGATGGATTATTAAGACTGCATAAAATGCTTGAAAAAATAAACATGAACATCATGATAGATTTTGTTCCAAATCATATGGGCATGAATCATGAAAATGTATACCTTCAGGATGTATTTAAATCTGGAAAAAAATCAAAATATTATAATTTTTTTGATTTAATTAAGACCACAAATTTTCCATTTGAATCAATAATTATGCCGGTGCTTGGTAATAATTATATTGAATCATTAAATGACATAAAAATAGATGCAGATAAAAAAATAGCACTGATAAATAATCAAAAATTTAGCCTTTTGAATAATCTAAATTATTCCAATACCGACACTGATAATATTTTTAGCAAGGATAAAATTTTATGCGAACAGTACTTCAGGCCAATGTACTGGGTTAACTGCATATCCGGCACAAATTACAGAAGATTTTTTTCAGTAAACTCACTCATAGCAGTTCATTGTGAAAGGCGCATGTATTTTAAGGATATGCATAAAAAGATCATTGAATTATATAAAAATAAAATTATTGCGGCCATAAGGCTTGATCATATTGATGGGCTTTTTGATCCATTTATATATATTAAAAATCTAAAAAAACGCATGAAAATTCCTGTATACGTTGAGAAAATTCTTACCGGGGACGAAAAATTAAGCCCAAAATTCGGTGTTGACGGAACCACAGGCTATGACTTTCTTTATTACACCACATATGTTTTTATTGATCAAACAAATGCAGGCAAATTAAAGCAGATTTACGGGGATTTTACCGGTGATAAGAATCAATTATCTGAAATGCTATACCTAAGGAAAAAATTTTACATTGAAAATTATTATAGATCCGAGCTTGATTATTTATCCGGTATATTTTATAATAATTTTATAAAACATATTTACGGGCATGAGGCAACATTTACAGGCACAAGGGAAATGCTGCTGGAAATAATGGCAAATTTTCCATTATACCGTATTTACATTTCAAAGAATTGCAATTTAACATGGTTTTCTGACTACATTAGGGGTTTAAATATAAAAAATAATGAATTGGGCATAATGCTTAACATGCTGAAAAAACCAGATAGCAATGATTATTACTGTCTCAAAAGGTTACAGCAGTTTCTCCCGGCGGTAATGGCAAAATCCATGGAGGACAATATTTTCTTCCGGTATAATCTTAACATTGGTAAAAATGAGGTTGGTTGCAATTTATTCAGGGACTTTATCACAATAGATGAATTCCATGATTATAATAAATATAAGGCATTAAATTATATAAACTCAATTAATACGTTATCAACACATGATACAAAGCTGGGGGATGATATAAGGTCAAGGATAATAACAATTTATAACGATCCAGATTTATGGGGGAATTTCATTAAAAATCTTCATGAAATCTCAGATAATTTTAAATATAAACACAATGGTATTGAAATTCCAGATAAAAATGAGGAATATTATTTTTATCAAATACTTCTGGCGGAATCACCAGAATACTGGGACGGCACATTTATTGAAAGGGTCACCGGTCAAATGATCAAGGCCGTAAGGGAGGCAGAGATTCATACATCATGGAATTTTCCGGATCATGACTATGAAGGTCATTTAAAAATATTTATAGAGAGGACAATAAAATCGGATACCTTTAAAAGTATATATATGCCCTTTTATAGGTCATTAGAATATTATGGCAATTTATATTCAATCATGCAGAATATATTAAAAATCATGTCTCCCGGAATTCCAGATATATATCAGGGATCAGAATATTTAAACAATAATTTTACTGATCCGGATAATAGAAGGAGTGTAAATTTCGGTAATCTTATGAAAATACTTAACAAAATTAAAAAAATTGATAATATATATGAATGTAATATAAATAAAATGATAATATCAGGGGAATTAAAAATGTATGTAAACTATCATTTATTAAATTTCAGGAAAGAACATAACAATATTTTTTCAGGCGATTATATTCCATTAAAATGTACAGGTATGTTATCGGATAATATAATAGCATTTGAAAGGTCATATGGAAGAAATAAAATAATTGTAATTGTCAGTAATAAAATTGCAACAGATCTTAATGGTATAAATGAGCCGGTTCGTGAATTCTGGGGTGATACACAGATTAAATTACCCAGAAAGTATGATCTTAAGGATATTCTCACAGGAAGGAAATATAAATCCATTCAGATATTAAAACTTTCAGAGATTTTTGATATTTTTCCATTCTCAGTATTATTTAATGGTGATTAAATGGATGAATTATACCATGGAATTAAGAAATATGATGATAATTTTATTCTAAACGTATGGGCACCAAAAATCAAAAATATGCAGCTACATTTATTGGATAAAAATAAAAAAATAATAATGCATGATGCACCATATGGTTTTAAAAGTGCTGTTTTTTCTGGGCATTTTGGTGAAAAATATAAAATAATTGCAGATGGCATGGAAATTCCAGACCCCGCATCAAGATTTCAACCGGAAGGGATTAATGGTCCAAGCCAGATAATTAATCCCGATTATAATTTCATTCATAATAAATGGAGGGTTTACGACATGAATGATACAATAATAGAGGAGATACATATAGGAACATTTACAAAATACGGTACATACAAAGACGCGGAGGAAAAACTTGAACATTTTGAGGATATGGGAATAAATACATTGGAAATTATGCCCCTGTCACAGTTTTACGGTACAAGAAACTGGGGATACGATGGTGTTTTCCCCTATGCCCCTGCATTCTCCTATGGAACTCCAGATGAATTAAAGCATTTTATAGACCGGGCACATGAATATAACATCAATGTTATGCTGGACGTTGTTTATAATCATGTTGGTCCTCTGGGCAATATTTTACCATTGCTCGGTCCATACTTTTCTGATCAGCATAAAAATCCATGGGGCCCTACCTTCAATTTTGATGGCCCATTTTCAGACCCTGTAAGGGCCTTTATTCTACAGAATGTTATTTACTGGATAAACGAATACAAATTTGATGGCCTCAGGCTTGATGCAATTCATTCAATTTATGATTCTTCACCGGTTAATATTATTAAGGAAATATCATTGATAGCCAAGCAATTCGGTGAAAAACATAACAGAAAAATTAAGATTGTGGCTGAAACAGATAAAAACGATTCCTCACTGGTTAAATCTGTAAAAAACTGTGGGTATGGTCTGGATGCACACTGGAATGACGATTTCCACCATTCAATATTTACATATCTATCTGGAGAGAATGCCGGGTATTACTCAGATTATGGAGGCCCTGAACATATAATTAGATGCCTCAAATACGGTTATGATTATAATGGTGTTTATTCAAACTATCTGCACAAGGTACGTGGTACGGTGTTCAAAAATATGCCAAAAAACAGGCTAATTGTTTGTGATTCCAACCATGATCAAATTGGAAACCGTGCCTTTGGGGAAAGGCCGCTGAAAATTCTTGGGGATAAAAAATTTAAATTTTTTGCAGGCATGATAATTTTATCACCATTCACACCAATGCTGTTTCAGGGAGAGGAATACGGTGAGGTTAGCCCATTTTTATTCTTTGTTGACCCACCAGATAAAAAATTTGCCGAATCCGTTTTTAATGGAAGAAAATCAGAATTCTCAGATTTTTCATGGTCACAGGATGTTCCAAATCCAGCGGATATTAAAACGTTCATAAATTCAAAATTAACATGGAATGAATCAGACATGTATGTTAATTATTATAAAACTTTAATTTCATTAAGAAAAAAATACGTTTCTGAGAAATATAAATTATATATGCCTGAAAAAAATGTTATAAAAATAGGTTACGAGAATGCATCTGTTTATTTCTCTCTATCAGAAAAAGATGTAAAAATAAATGGTCATGGCATAATTTATACAACATCTAAAAATAATATTATTAACAAATTTGATATATTAATAAAATTAAATTAGGGTTCTTCAAGTATGTACGCTGATTGTGGTTCAATATTCAAAACTGTGTCTGATATACCAATTGGAAAATTTTCATGTTCTGGAAGCGAATCTATAATTATCTGTGCCTTCTTCCATCTTTTTGGAATTGAAAAATTTATCTTATCCTCAGTTGGATTAAATATCAGCATTAGGTTATCATAGGATACCGGCTCACTGAAAACCCTCTCCATTCCTATTGCTGTGAGTATAACGCCTATTGCTTTATTATTCCCTGACGTCCAGTCCTCCTCGGACATCTCGGTACCATCAGGCTTTACCCATATAACATCCTTAATATCTGTTCCCGGTATTATTTCGCCCTTAAAGAAGTTCCTGCGCCTTAATACCGCATATTTTTTTCTTATATTTACCATATTTTTAACGAAATTTAAGAGTTTTAACCTTTCATCATCGAGATTCCAGTCATACCATGAAATTTCATTATCCTGACAGTAAGCATTATTATTGCCATTTTGAGTTCTCATTATTTCATCGCCACCAAGAATCATTGGTGAACCCTGAGATGTTAATAATGTAATAAAAAAGCTTCTTATTCTTTTGTTTCTAAGATATTTTATTTTATTATCTTCTGTTTTACCCTCTATTCCAAAATTTTCACTTATATTGTCATCAGTGCCGTCCTTATTATCATTTAGATTATTCTCATTATGCTTGTTTGTGTAAGAAACAAGGTCATACATTGTGAAACCGTCATGTGATGTTACATAGTTTATGCTTGAATGTGGCCTCCTGCCACTCGTCTGGTAAAGATCAGGCGAACCCGATATCCTTGTTGCAAACTCACTTATATTTCCTCCGCGATCCTTCCAGTAGTGCCTTATGGCGTCACGGTATTTTCCATTCCATTCGGCCCACATGGGTGGAAACTCTCCAACCTGATATCCACCGGGCCCCACATCCCAAGGTTCTGCTATTAATTTTACCCTTGATATTACAGGATCCTGATAAATTATATCAAAGAATGCGGAAAGGCTGTTAACATCATAGAGCTGCCTTGCGAGGGCTGATGCAAGATCAAATCTAAAGCCATCAACATGCATTTCAGTTATCCAGTAGCGAAGGCTGTCCATTATTAACCTGAGGACCTGTGGATGACCGGCATCAAGGCTGTTACCGGTACCGGTTACATCATAATAATATCTTGGATTGTCAGCCTGAAGCTTATAATAAACAAGATTATCGATGCCCTTAAATGACAGGGTAGGTCCAAGTTCATTTCCCTCTGCTGTATGGTTATAAACCACATCCATTATAACCTCTATATTATTTTCATGAAGATTTTTTACCATGTTTTTAAATTCATTAATCTGGTCCCCAGGTTTTTTCGTTGACGAAAATCTGATGTCTGGTGCAAAATAGCCTATTGTATCATATCCCCAGTAATTTGTCAACTTTTTATCATAAAGATATTCCGCTGTTACCTCCTGCTGGGCAGGCATAATTTCAACAGCAGTTATGCCCAGATCCTTTAGGTAATCAATCATTTTCTGCGATCCCAGTCCACTATAGGTGCCCCTTATATTTTCACCAATATCTGCCCTGAGCTTTGTAAAACCCTTAATATGGGTTTCATAAATCAATGTATTATTCCATGGAATATCTGGATTTTCCACACCCTTCCAGTCAAAGTTATCCTTATAAACAACTGATTTTGGCACAAACTGAGAATCGTTTTCAGTGCTGAATGATAGATCCTTCTGATCGCTATCTGTATCATAGCCGTAAACAGATTTATTCCATGTAACATCTGATGTTATTGCCCTTGCGTACGGGTCTATTAAAAGTTTGTTTTTATTAAAACGAAGACCCAGCTCCGGCTTATACGGTCCATCAATCCGGTAATTATAAAGCGTTCCAGGTTTAATACCTGATACAAAAACATGCCATATATATCCATCTTTTTCCTTTAAATGTATTGTTTCACTTGGATATTCATCATATGGTGTATCATAAAATTCAAGGCTTACCGCTGTGGCATTTTCTGAGTATATTGAAAAATTTGTGCCGTCTTCATAAACGGTTGCACCCTGAGGATAACTATGCCCTGGCTTTAGGTTATACATATAGTTGTATACCATATTGATATAAAATGTTTAACAATAAAAAATTAAACATTATCACAAAAAATTTTAACGAATTCAATTTCCTTATCATTTAACTTTGCCGGAAGAATAATTGAGGCAGGCGACATTGATATTTTTTTATTTATAACATCCTTAATATGGCCGGCAATTATATATTCATCCTCCCGGGCTATATTAAAGCCAGCAATAATAAATGTGTCATAATTTATTATATTGCCATTTCTTTTTTCCTCCATTTTAATGAGAATATCCAGTGCCTCATTTATCTCCATTGTCTGGCCATTTTTTAAATCAAGCAGGATAAGCGTATGAAAATCATTAACATAATTTTTATATATTTTATCGTACACGCTCAGGGGAAAAAAATTTTCATATATGAATGGAAGTGATATTACAGGCCCAAACCTGTAATTAAATAAACCCGTTCTGGATGGAAAAGCTGTAAAAATTGATGCATTTTCGAAAATTTTTACATCAATACCATTTTTTATTGCCTCAAGCCGCAATTCATTATGTGTTGTTGCAGTGAGTGCATCCCCCGTAACTATAAAGGAAACATTGCTGTTTAAAGCATTTTTAATTATTTCATTGGATGATTCAACTGTGTTTCTATCAGCCTTAATTAACTTTTTACCGGTTATGGACCTTAGATAATCAAAAGTATTTTCAGGTGAAATTGATGTATAGGTTTCAAAATATACAATATCTGAATTTTTAATGGCATCCAGCTGTTCAAGCGTTATGCTTTTATATCCCCTAAGGCCAATGCCTATTATATTAAGCATTAGTCTATCAAACCCTCCTCTATTCTTATTAGTTCATTTAGTTTAGCAAGTCTCTCACCGCCTATTGTTCCAGATTTTATCAGCTTTGAATTAAATCCAACAGCAAGGTGGGCTATAAAATCATCCGTTGTTTCCCCGCTACGATGTGAAACAACAGTTTCCATTTTATTTTTAGTCGCAAGCTTAACCGATTCTGTTGTATCAGATAATGTTCCTATCTGGTTAACCTTTATCAATACACCGTTTGTGGATTTCAATTCTATTCCCTTTTTAATTCTTTCAGGATTTGTTGTATAAAGGTCATCGCCAACTATAAGGGCATTATTTCCTATTTTTGACGTTATTTCAGAAAAACCCTCAAAATCTGTATCAAATAATGGGTCTTCTATATAATAAAATCCATGCTCCTTATTTAACGAAATTGCAAAATCAATCTGCTCATCCCTGGATAATATTTTATTTTTGTAAATATATTTACCATTATTATAAAAGGAATCTGCTGCAAAATCAACACCAAGAAGGATTTTAACCTTATTATCTGATGAAATTTCATTTACAGCGCTTTTCATTATATCTATTGCCTCCTCATCAGAAACATCGGCCGTCCATGCCTTTTCATCACCAAGGCCAACACTCTGGTTTTTTAATTTATCAGATAAAATTTCCCCCACCTTTTTGTGGACCAGAATATTATAATAAACAGAATCATAGAAGGATTTACCCTGTGATGAAACCAGAAACTCCTGTATTGTTGTTCCCCTTTTTGAATGCTTGCCACCCCCTATTATATTTCCAAGAGGTCTTGGTATTGCCGGATTTAGGCCACCAACGTATCTGTATAATGGTATATTAAGATAGCTGGCCACAGCCTTTGCATTTGCTATTGAGAGCGCGGTTGCAAGGTTACCTCCCATGGCTGAAAAATTATCGGTACCATCAAGATCGTGGAGTAATGTATCAAAAGACCTCTGTGCAAGTGCGTTAAAGCCTATTATGGCATTTCTTATATTTCTATTATAAAAATCTATGCTTTTTTCAACATCCCTATCAGGATAGGCGATTACCTCGGTTTCGCCTGTGCTGGCACCCGCAGGTGCAGAGCAAGTTCCTGAATAATTTCCAATGTTAATTGTAGCCTCTATCGCTATATTCCCGCGCGAATCGAAAATTTTTCTTACCGAGGAACCGGTTATCTGCAAAACTTCATTCATATATGTACATCTTATTGTTTCATAAAAATTTATTGATATAATAATAATGTTAAAATTTTTCTCTCATCGGGCAAAAAATATAATAAATTATAAAAATATTTATTAGAAAAACTTAATAAACAGAATTAGATTATCATAATGTGGACGCAAATAATAATGATGTAGAGGAATGGTTATCTAATCAGGGCATAAAGTCTACGAAAGATATTGAAGTGCCCAAGCTTCTTTTTAACCAGGTAATTGGTCAGGAGAAGGCCGGAGAGGTAATTAAAAAAGCGGCCATCCAGAAAAGACACGTCCTTTTAATTGGGGAACCAGGTACTGGAAAATCAATGCTGGCACAGTCCATGGTTGATTTTCTCCCCAAGGAGGATTTAGAGGATATTCTGTGCTTTCCAAATCCAGAGGATCCAAACAAACCCCGAATTAAGACCTTCCCAGCCGGAAAGGGTAAAGAAATTGTAAAACAGTATCAGATAAAGGCCGAAAGGGAGAAAAAAGATCGTTCAAAAAGCTTACTTTTTATTGTATTTTCAATCATACTGTTAGGAATAATCCTGGCAATAGTTCTATACAAAAGCAGCCCAAGCACAGCCATAGAAATATTATTCTTTGCCATAATTGGTGCCGCGTTTATATACATATTATTGGCCATGAATCCTGCTGCCGCCAGAATTGAACGTGTTATGGTTCCAAAAATTCTGGTCTCACATAATCCCAATGATAAGCCACCATTTATAGACTCTACAGGTGCACATTCCGGTGCACTTTTAGGCGATGTGAGGCATGACCCATTTCAGTCTGGTGGTCTTGAAACACCTGCACATGAGAGGGTTGAGGCTGGAAATATCCAGAAGGCAGATAAGGGAGTTTTGTTCATAGATGAAATAAATCTATTAAGACCAGAGGATCAGCAGGCATTATTAACCGCAATGCAGGAAAAGAAATTTGCAATTTCCGGGCAGAGTGAAAGAAGTGCAGGTGCAATGGTTCAAACAGAGCCAGTTCCATGTGATTTTGTTCTTGTTGCTGCAGGCAATCTTGATGCAATAAAAAATATGCATCCAGCACTTAGATCAAGGATACGTGGATATGGTTATGAGGTTTACATGAATGATACAATGGATGACAATGATGAGAACCGCAGAAAATTGGTTCAGTTTGTTGCGCAGGAGGTTGCAAAGGATAAAAAAATCCCACCCTTTGACGCCGCCGCAATTGTTGAAATAATAAAGGAGGCACAGAAGCGTGCAGGAAGAAAGGGAAAATTAACATTAAGATTAAGGGAACTTGGTGGTCTTGTAAGAATCGCTGGCGACATTGCTGTGAGCAAAAAGGAAGCAATAGTAACAGCAGAGGATGTAAACGCTGCAAGAGATCTAAGCAAGCCTGTGGAACAGCAGATAGCTGACAGGGCAATAGAAGTTAAAAAATTATACAAAATGTTTACCGGTCAGGGATCAGCAGTTGGAAAGGTTAATGGCCTTGCCGTTATGGGTTCCAGCGAAATGGCGGACTTTACAGGAGTGGTGATGCCAATAGTTGCAGAGGTTACACCGGCACAGCACCCTAATAACGGTACAGTTTATGCAACAGGTAAACTTGGAGAAATAGCAAAGGAAGCTGTTCAGAATGTGGCCGCCGTAATTAAAAAAATCAGCGGCAAAAACATTTCAGATATGGATATACATGTACAATTCATAGGTACATATGAGGGTGTTGAGGGCGATTCGGCAAGTGTTTCAATAGCCACCGCAATTATATCTGCAATTGAAAATATACCAATTGATCAGACCGTTGCAATGACCGGTTCATTAAGCGTCCGTGGCGATGTTCTTCCAGTTGGTGGAGTCACCGCAAAGGTTGAGGCTGCAATAGACAGTGGATTATCAAAGGTAATAGTCCCCCTTGCAAATTACAATGATATTATACTTGATGAGGCTCATAAGGACAAAATAGAAATAATCGCTGCCGCAACAATAGATGATGTACTTTCAAACGCCCTTGTTAAAGGCCCAGAAGAAGAACAGTTCCTTGAAAAGGTTAAAAACATAATACATCCTGTATCAAAGGAGATAACAACATCGAAGAGGCCAAATGCGGTATAAGATCGATTATATAAAATTTAATAATTTTAATTTTGATTTAATATTAAATTTTATAAAATCAAGAAATAATTTTTTTCAGGTTGTGGATGCAAAAAGCATTATATCTGAGTTGCAAATAATTAATGCCTTAAAAAAAACAAATCGCTATTTCAGGCATAATAAAAGAATTAAAATTAAATCAAATATATTTTTAATGTACCTTGGTTATACAACACAGATATCAAGTGCAATAGATCTCAACGGGATACATCGGGATTCTGAAAACGGTATTGTAATTTACGAAAAATCCAGCGATTTTGAAAACTTTTTAAATCTGGGTGGAATGGAAAAATCAACTTTTAAGCTTCCGTATGATAAGGCGGGGTTCGATAAAAAGGTTTTTATGGATATGGCGTATATCGATTTGCTAATTTAATTATAAAACCTCTGTCTGGTTATATATTCTTAATATTCTCATTAAATCATCCTTTTTTACGGAAAAATCAATTATTGGCTTTCTTATTGCATAGGATGCAACTATATTTCCAAGTTTAACCGAATCCTCAATATTAAAATTATTGTAAAGCCCAAAATAAAAACCTGCCCTAAATGAGTCGCCTGCGCCAACAGTATCGTGTATATCCTTTGTTAAATAGGCATCAAAATGTTTTTCACCATCCTTTGAGTAAATAACAGACCCGTGGCTGCCACACGTTACAATAATGTAATCCAAATAATTTAATAAGTCATCCTTTGTATGTTGCACCATTTTTAATAAATAAGAAAATTCATTATTATTTATTATCATTATATTTGATAAATTAATCATGGCCATGGCAGTATTTTTTGTATACATATACCATGTTTCCTGACCAGGGTCAAAAACAATTTTTGAATTTTTATTTTTTTCGGCTATTTTTATGTATTCCTCTGCAGGGCCTGTTCCAAAATGTATGTACCTGTAATTATCGTATTCAAAATATTCAGAGGGTTTCCATTTTGTGTATACCGGACCCTGGTACATGTATGCAATCTGTTCTTTTCCATCCGACGCTATGTAACAAATTGGTCCCGTGTCATCATCAAAAATTTTTATGTGTTTATAGTCTATATTCCGCTGCCGGAGAAAATCAAGAAATCCACTATGGGTTGATCTGGAAACAGCAGCATAAAGATCATAATCCACCCCGAGTGATTTTGAAACAAATGCAAAATTACCTGCTGTACCAGCGTAAACATTATTTAAATTTTTAACACTGGTTGCCTCACCCGGCATTGGTAAATTTAAAACACCAAGTTTTACATCTATATTTAAATGGCCAAAGAAGGAGAGAAACTTCATTACAACAATATCATTTCATTATATTTAATATTTATAAATTATTAATTATTATTTTATTGTAAATCTATTATAAAAATTATTAAAAATTTTATTATAATCTGTATATATAGTTAGAAAAATATTTATGGAAATAATTAATATTATTATATAAATGGATAAGAAAAATTTGTTCATAGTTTTAAGCGTAATAATTGCGGTATTAATTATTTTCCCATTGGTATCCATTGCATATCCCTATGAAAATCCCAATCATGATGTAATTGTACATCATGATATTAACATACCAAAACAATTTAATCTAACAATAATATATAAAAACGGAACCAACCCAGTGTCAGGTCAGCAGTTTAAGGCCAATATTACATATGATGGCCGAACTCAAACCTACACGGGCATCACAAGTGCAAACGGTAGCTTCACATTTAGATTACCACAGGCAGGTCAGTATAAAATTACAACGAAATTTTATAATTATTCCACATCAACAATAATAAAAAATGTAACTGGAAGCACGTATGTTAATGATAACGTTGCACTGCTTAAAGATTTTAATTATACTGTTGAGTTGAGAAGTTTTCCATTAAATGGAAATGAATCAGTTAATATTAAAGGATTTACAATATTCAGGGATGGGGAAGATATCAAATATAATGTTCAATCGAATAATTCAGGCACATTCTTTAATTTTAAGGCCCCTGAGGGGAATTATACTTTTACATACAATAATAAACATTATGTCAGCACATCTTTTATTAAATATATACATTCAAATGGCACATTTGTTAAAAATATAACAGCATACCTCCTCAATGTTTCATCAAATCTTTCAGTTATTTATAATGGTGTTAATGTTATCAGCAATAACACCTTTCTGGCCAGTGCGGGTCTGAATTCATTAAATGTTTATTATGGAAATATACTGGTTAAGGTGATTAACATTGATTTAAACTCAACAAATCCATATAAGTATTTAAGTATAACCGATGCCAATGCCTCAGTACAGCTAACCCAGGATGTATATACGGTTTCAAATAATATAACCACAGTTACCTATAATACGACATCAATAAATGGTGTATTGATAAAATTCAACTTCCCATATGACCTTAATAATTCAAGCATATCAGTTAATGGGAAAACAATTGCGTTCAATGTGAACGGAAATAATTATTCACCAAATTCTGGATTATATGAAAATGGTCCAATTAAGGTGGTTACCAAAACTCCCGGAATTATTAGTCCAGAATCCTCAAACGGCAAATTAACAAACGGTATGCTTTATTACCTCAAGATTTCATACACCACAGAGAGTGAGGTGGAAAAATAATGATTTTTAAAAAGGATAAAAAAAGTAATAAAGTTATTGAGCAAACAGTGATTAAAATAAAAACAGTTGATGACATACCTGTTATTAAAGAAATGCGTAAAATGTTGGGCAATGGCAAGGTTAAGGATGCAATAATTTTCGGATATAATTCAGTGCTTTCAGATTATATTAAGAGTTTCGATGGAAGCGTGAAGAAAAATGGATCAAGCAGGGAGTTTATAATAAATCAGCTCAACAATCTTGGAATAAAGGTTGAACCAGGTGAGGGTCTGGTTAATAATAATAAATTAATTGAGGCGTTAAATGGCATAGATGTGCCAGACAAAAAGGATAATACAAAACAGAATATTAATCAGCTTTATGCTTTAAAAAAACTTGCCGTTTTTTACCTTAATTATTATGAACCGGCCAGATATGGTATTTTCGATGAAAATATAAATTCAGAGGAGATAATATCCAAAATTAAGGATGTTTATAATTATATGGATATCATGGCATTATTTTATAACGATCAACAATGATGTATACTATACTATTTCTTGACATAATTTCGCTTTTAATCAAAAGATCATCCCTTATTTTTCTTTATCCTCTTTTAATTATTATTGTTGTTATAATTGTAATTGGTTTTAATTCCGTAATATATAAGTATAAAGATCCAGAAAACTCTGTAAAATCTGAAAAATTTAATATACCACAAAATCAATTTATTCATGAATATACAATGATCAGTTCAAAAAAGTATGAAGATTACATATCAAAAATGTCAAATGATGTTGATATGGTTTTAAACGAGGTAAAAAATTTTAGAAAATTAATGCAGAAATATGAAAAATATGCAGGATTGGCATCCAGTTCAACAGGCAGGCGCAGGCAAAGATTTATAAAAAGGGCAGAATATTATTCTGTTCAGGTAATAGAAAGCTATGAGAGATTAAAAAACATTAAAATGGATATCATAAATGAGGAGGCGTTTGAGGAATGGAGGCAGAGAGTATATCATTAATAGATAGATTGAATGATATAAACGATTTAATAGGTGATAAGGTAATAGGTTCCAGGAGAATAGTAAGGTTCATGTTTATATCATTGCTTACCGGTAATCATATATTACTTGAGGGGGTTCCAGGACTGGCAAAAACAATGCTTGCCGATGAATTCTCAAAGCATCTGGGCGTTGAATTTAAAAGAATACAGTTCACACCGGATATGTTGCCATCAGATATTACCGGCAATATGGTATACAATCTGGAATTGAAAAAAATGGAATTCCGGAAGGGTCCTGTGTTTGCGAATATTATACTTGCAGATGAAATTAACAGAACACCTCCAAAGGTTCAATCAGCCCTTCTGGAGGCAATGGAGGAAAGGCATGTGTCAGTCTATGGTGTAACATACCCCCTGCCGAGGCCATTTTTTGTTATAGCCACACAAAATCCTGTGGAGCAGGAGGGCACATTCCCACTTGCAGAAGCTTTAATGGATAGGTTTCTTTTTAGATATTTTTTAACCTATCCCTCACAGGACGATGAATTAAAAATACTGGAATCAACCAGCAGGAATAACAACCTGGAATATTATAAACTGGGTGCTGATAATATTGAGTTTCTAAAAAATGAGGTTAAAAATGTTTATGCATCACATGACATAATGGAATACATTGTAAACATAATAAGGCAGACAAGGGAAAATTCAATGGTTTATCTTGGTGCAAGCCCAAGAACCGCTGTAAAATATCTAAGTGCTGTTAAGGCAAATGCACTTATTAGCGGAAGAAATTATGTTATACCTGAAGATGTTATATATATGGCCCATGAGATATTTAACCACAGATTAATACTTAGACCTGAATCACTAATTGATGGAGAAAATAATTATCAGGATATATTATTCAGGGTTATAGATAATATTTTATCATCCGTTGAGGTTCCAAGATGATAAAAAAGCTTGGGTATGTAATTATAACTGCAATTCTATCCGGTCTGCTGGAATCAATAATTATAGGATATTCAGGATACATAATATTCACTTTAATTTTATTTTTTATTGTATCTTCAGATATAATTTTCTTTAATTATTCCTCGGCAAGATATCTGTCAAATATAGATATAAGGAGGGAGGTTAATACACGAATATTCAGGAAAAATAAAACATTTGAAATTAATATTGTGTTTAAAAACAATAACAATAACGATGTAAGCTTCTATTTTTTTGATGAGGCCCTTGACATTTTAAATATATCAGAGAATCACTCTGGAATTATTAAAATAAGGAAAAAGTCCACTGTAACAAAAAAATATGAAATCACGCCCAGATACATCGGGAAATATTCACTTGGTGATATAACCATAATCATGAGGGATATTTTCGATCTGGCATATTCTGAAAGAAAATACTGTAATACCATGGAAATTAAAATATATCCATCAGCCAATGATATAAGGTCTCAGAGAACAGAAATGCTAAGCAGTTTTATATATACATACGGAATCCATTACTCAAAAAAGGCAGGCCAGGGCTATGACCTCTACGGTATCAGGCCATATACTGAAAATGATGATTTCAGATACATAGCTTGGACAAGATATGATGAGTCCAATGATATATTAATGGTCAAGGAAATGGAGGAGGAAAGAGAAATAACTGTAATATTTTTACTTGATTACAGCAATTCCATGAATTTTGGTGGGGATGATAAAATATACGATAAAACTGTAACAAATATAATAAATGCAGCATATTATATGGTAAAAAACCGTGATAATGTTGGATTTTTTATATATTCCAGCGAACACAATTATTTTATAAAACCGGATAAAAGCGGAAATAGTATTAAGGATTTTGAAACCAAAATAGCATCAATACTTCCCGGTGGAGATTTTGATTTTGAATCTGCAATAAAAATACTTAATAAAAGAACAGGAAAAAAACCATTAATCTTTGTAATGACCGCATCAGATATAAATATAAAAAAGCCAGAATATGCATTTAATATTATTATGTTTATTATAGACCACACATCATTCTATAATTATAATCCAAGTGAACCACTGCAGGATTTGTTAATGAGGGGGCTCTATTCATCACAAATTTCAAGGCTTAGGCTTGTCAGAGGTAGTATTATAAGAATGGGTTACAGGGCAGATGTTGTGCAGGATAAAACCATGCTGCCCAAGATAATGGAGGAGTATAATTATGCAAGAAGCATCAATCTGGGGGCGGTTTAAATAAGAATCAACAACCTTATATTATATCCCATTTCTGTATTCATATTTGCCCCACAGATTTTTATAACCTATTTTTTATTATTACATACATACGCTATCCTGGATATTGAAATATTCATAATATTACTTCTATTTTATTTATTTTTCCATTTTATAAAAAAATACAGGTATTATTTTGCACTGGCATTTTTGGTTTATCTATTACTGACAATAATATCCATGAATCCCATTCTATTTATGAAATATAAATTATTATATAATTTTTTTATGTTATTTCCAGAATTTAAGATAAATACTGGATTTTTGTTAACCCTTGCACTGCTAATTGACATTGTTCTGATTATACATGGTATTACCTCCAGTTCATTCGCGGGCGTCATTGGATCCTTTGTATCCTCAGCGGGAACATCATTATTTGAATTTCTTTTAATTACATACACCTTAATATATTCGGTATCATACAAAATAGCTTTTTATACTGTTGGGCTTGAATACTCAGATAATCTTAAAAATTTAATCGAGTACGGTGGTGAGAGCAATACAATATTTTCAATTTTACCTCCGGGAAACGCCCATATAATCTTGTATTTATTTTCAATATCACTGGCAGCATCAATAATCTGGCTGTATGTAAATTCTAGATTTAGGGACAGCTCCATAGGCTCCTATTCCATATTATTTGGCATTTTATTTGGATATATATTTTTTGTATTAATAACATACCTTGCAAAATATAAAATTCAGTTTTTATTTATGTCCATAATAATAATTTTAATGCTTATAATTATTTCAAGATCCAACCGTACCTCAAGAAAAATTAATATTAATCATTAACAATCTCATAATCCTGCATTTCCCAGCCGTAAATTCCATTATAAAGATTAAAAATGTTTTTATAACCGTTTTCTTCCAGAAATTTTGCCGCATAAAGGCTTCTGTGGCCGGAACTGCAAACAAGAATTATTTTTTTATTTTCATATTTCTTTAATAAATCAGGATTATTAAAGATATCAAATACCGGAATTAAAATAGAATTTTTTATATGGCCATACTCATATTCAAACGGTTCCCTGACATCAATTATTACTGCATCATCATTATTTAACATTTCATTTAATTCCTGTGGAATTATCTGATATACCATGGAAATAAATTTAAAAAAAATATTTAATCTTTGAATTATGAATTAAACTACAAATTATTTTTATCTATCATGTAATATTTTATGAAACAGCCTCATTTATATTATATCAAAAATGCGGAGAGGGGGATTCGAACCCCCGAATCCCTGCGGAAATGGACCCTGAATCCATCGCCTTTGTCCTGTCTCGGCAATCTCCGCTTTTTCTAAATTTTACTGTTTCATTATGCGCCATCTGAAGTATTTGCGGATATTTACCGTTTCCAATAGACTTTATGTATTCCACAGATTTTTCTAGGCCAATTTTGTTTCCAGGGCTTACTATTGTTCTTTTATTTACCTGATAACCCAATGGTTTATTGTTATAATAAATATAATTGTTTCCAATATCGCCAAGCAGCAATGATTTTGCCACCCCAATGGTTTGCTTATTAAACAGCACACCATAAAAGGTTGCAAGTCCACACATTCTTGGATGCAGTATTCCATTACCATCAATCAGGATAATTCCATCAAAATCTCTAACAAGATTTTCTATATACGGTGTTTCATGATATCCAAGATATCCAGGGATATAGGGAAATTTAGATTCTTCTTTAAAGTATCTAACAACAATATTATCACCCTCCTTTATAACCATGGCACCATAACCATATCTGCCAACATATGAAACATCCACTGCCGCAACACTCTTTGGTATCTCATAATCATTTGTATCTATATGTCCTGAAATTTTGTTTTGTTCCATCATTAATTTTTTCAATGGGTAATCGGACTTAAAGTCCCTGAATACGAGCTTATTGAAATTATCTATCTTACCATTAATTACATTTATACCATCATTTTTAAGCCTTCTAATTTTTTCCTCTGCACCAAGGGCATAATTGCCTGCAGTACCATCTGAATAAACTATTTTATAGCAGGGATATTTATCAGGGTAATTATTTAGGGAAAGCATGTATCCAACAGCCCTTGCAGAAATTTTATCACCAAGTGCAACGGCAAGATCACCGTATGTGCTTACCATGCCATCAGGAATCTGTAAAAGCAGGTTATATAGATATGAGTATAAATCTATTTTTGTATAATTCATTAATTTAACATATTTTCCATGCATTTTAATTTTTTGAATATATTAAAAATTCGGTTAAAAAAATGTTTATTAATAAACTTTAAATTTTTTGATTTAATTCGGTACCATAATGTTGGAAAAATCATTCATGAGACTTGGTAAATTCTCTCAAAGAAATAAAAAGAAGATTCTGGTAATATGGATAGTCCTCTTTATATTGATGCTTCCTGCTGCAACGTTGCTTTTTACAGATACATCATACAATGTTTCAAGTTCAATTGTTACAAAGAATTCACCTGCATATGAGGCAAATAAATTGTTAACAGATCAGTTTGGGGGTTCTACAGACCCTGAAATTTTGATTGTTGCAAACAATACAAACTTAAATAATTCTCAAAATGTTAAAAATTTAATTAATTTCCAGGATAATGTATCTAATTATCTAAAATCCACGAATATAGGTTACACAAATACAACCAGTATATTCACAGTAGAGAATTCAACACTTTATTCATTTTCAAAGGAGATTAAGGGTCTTGAAAATGGCATTTATGATTTAAATACGCTTGTGTTATCGTTAAACCTTAAGGGAGAAAACTCAACTAAAATAGCCCAGAATTCCACATTTTCTGCCGGGTTTAATAAAATATTTACTGAGGTGGGTGTAAGCAATTTAAGTTTTATAGATAATGCCATATCGGAATTTAACCATACCAAAAGTATTTCAAAGACATCCCTTTATCTTGCAGTTGATTATTCATACAATTCAAGCATAAACATTACCAAGGGAAACCCATACCTAAAAATAAATGATGATTATTACAGGCCATATTTATATGAACTTAATAATACAACCAGTTTAATGCCGCTGGTAACATCAACAATAGAAAATAATTCATATAACCATTATCCTGTTTTACCCTCATCATATTCCTCTTCATCACTATTAAGCCCATCAAATAATACTGCAATTCTTATATTCCATTATAATGGTAATTTAACAGTTGCAGAACAGAATCATATAACATCAATAGAAAATAAGTATGAAAAAATTATACCTGGAAGCAGTTATTACCTTGCGGGCACAACTGTTTCAAATGACCAGCTTGCCAGCCAGATCCAGAGTGGCATGATAATCGCATTATTAATAGGTATTGTAATATCCATAATTATAGTTGGGCTTTACTTCAGATCAATTGTTGCCGCATTTGTTCCATTTTTAATCTTCCTGTTATCTGCAGTGGTGAGTGGTGGAATCAACGGTTTAATATATAAATACATTTTCGATAAAAAAATATCATTTATAACGCCAACACTGCTATTAATACTTATTCTTGGAATTGCATCGGATTATTCAGCATACATACTGTCAAGATACAGATCTGAAAGAAGAAAGGGAAATAAAAATGCGATACCAGAATCAGCCAAATGGGCCGGTCAGGCAGTATTTACATCCGGTGCAACAGTTGCATTATCATACGTTGTTCTATGGGTTTCAAATATACCGCTATTCAGTGATGCCGGTTTTACCAATGCAATCTCAGCTGTAATTACCATAATAGCGGCAAATACATTTTTAATAGCCCTTATGGCACAGTTAAAGGACAGAATATTTTATCCCGCCAAAATTAAGGAGGGTTCAAAACTTCCATTTGAGCATTCCATGGAGAAGGTTGCCAATTTTACAATTAAAAATAAAAAGAAGATATTTGTAATATTTGTGGTTGTAACCTTTGCATCCCTTGCACTTTATGCCGAGACGCCAACAAACATGGATGTATTTACCCTCCTGCCACCAAGCAGTGGAATACAATCACTGGTTGTTGTAAACAATTCGTTCCATTATGATTTGTTTGATCCTGCGTATATAATTTTAAATTTTACATCCCCATTAGTAATACATAAAAATAATACATATTATTATAATACAACAGAATATAATCAGATACTGTCAATAGAGCATAATCTTTCAAGCTCAGGTTATGTTTCTGACATATACGGAATAGGTTCTCCATTTGGCCAGACTGTGAATTTAACATCTAAAGGTGCATTAGGTGCATTAAATGTTTCACCTGCATATTCCAAGGATTATGCAAGCGCAACAAACTCATATATAGGTAATAATTCTCACTATGCAGAGATAGTTATATATCTTTCAAATATAGCCTGGAGCCCACAGTCCACATCATTTCTTAAAAGTATAGAATCAAAATATTCATCAGGTTCTGACTATAAGGGTTATGCAGGTGGTTTAACAGAGTATCTTAATAATGCATATTCATTTACATCATCCTCCTTCAGCAAGATGGTGCCAATACTTGGTGTGGCTATATTCATAATATTATTAATACAGCTCGGATCCGCATTTACACCATTAAGGCTCATACTAATGGTGATGGCGGCCGTAATTATGTCACTTGCAATAACATATATCATATTCTTTTACATACTTCATTTACCATTAATTATCTTCCTGCCATTATTTGTATTTATAACCCTGCTGGCTGTGGGCCTTGATTATGATATATTTATGGTTACAAAGGTCAGGGAAAATGTTTTAAACGGCATGACCAATGATGATGGAATAAAAAACAGTATCATTGAAAGTGGTGGGGTTATTATGACCCTTGGTTCATTATTATTCGCAACATTTGGTGCATTATATTTCAGCGGAATACCCATAATGCAGGAAATAGGTGTAGGTCTATCACTCGGAGTGCTTGTTGATACCTTTGTCAGCTGGATGTTCTTTGTTCCAAGCGTTATGCTGTTCCTTGATAAGTACAACTGGTGGCCATCAAAAATGAGACAAACGGAAAAATAATATATACAATGCTATATTTAGGTACTATGAAAACATTCCTTAAAGTGATATTCAACAGCGAGGGTACAAAACCCAGTGAAATAGTGGATAGATTAAGGTCACTGGGATTTTCGTTAATAAAAGGAGAACAGGATATGGTATACAACTGGCCCGACTCTGCAACCGCCGAGGATGCCATATGGTTTGCCGATAAAATTCAGGCAACCCTGCAGGGTTTTAAGGTCTATTTTGAACTGGAAACAGTGGATTAATTTTTTATAGGTATTCTTCTTACATCTCCACAGTTCGGGCACGTTATAATCACCAGTCCATTTTTAATTCTAATTCTTTCATTCTTATATGGCAGTTTGCATTTTTTACAGTATGATTTTTTTATATATACTGGTAGTGTGATATCCATCCTTTTTGCAATTCTTTCCATGAGTATAATATATCTTTTAGAATAATATTCATTGGAAATAAGTGATAAATTATATAATTTATTTATTCTATCCATGGCAATTCTATTTAATTTTTGATCTTTCATCTTATTATAAATGTTTATAAATTTTATAAATATTACCAAAAATGATAAGGCTTGTTGTGCTTGATGTTGATGGGACCCTCACAGACAGGGAAAGAAGAATATCAACAGATGCAATAATAAATATCAGAAGGGCTGTGAATTCTGGAGTCCTTATATCATTTGTTAGTGGAAATGCATTACCGGTTATGTTTGGATTAAAAACATTCATAGGCACAAATGCACCGGTATTTGGTGAAAACGGTGGCATAGTGCTTATTAATGATACCATTAAGACATTCTTTAGCAAGGAAAAATGTGATAAATTCCTTGATGAGATATCAAAAACAACAAGTGCAAGGCCCATGTTTACAAACATCTGGAGGCAAACATCATCGGCATTTACAATGGATGAAAAAGACTATGAATTCATATCAAAGGAGGCTGAAAAGCGGGATTTATACATTGTGAATAGCAAATTTACATGGCATGTCATGAATAAGGGCCAGGATAAGGCATATGCCGTTAATTTCCTTAAGGAATATTATAATTATGATTACAAGGAGATACTGGTTATGGGAGATTCTGACAATGATTTAAGCATGTTTGATCTCCCTGTTAAAAAAGCAGCACCTGCCAATGCATCAGAAAACATAAAGGAAAAAAGTGAGTATGTATCAGAATTTGCCTATGGCGCCCAGGTGGGTGATGTCTTTAAATACTTTGGCATCATTTAAGCTCCTTTATATATTTTCCAGTATGATCCTCTATTATTTCTCTTGAAGATACAATTTTTATACCCCTCATGATTACATCATCCGGGAATATTACATCAAAGCCATTAAAGGGTGATTCTGGATTTTTTGAGTGGAGCCTGTAATCGTTGAGCCTCTCCATTGAGGTAAAATCAACAGTCATAAAATCTGCATAATTGCCTATTTTTATCTCACCCTTTTTTATATTAAATATTTTTGCAGGATTATATATCGCAGTTTTTATGAATACATCCATGGATAAGACCTTTTTCTGTATTAATGCAAGCATTAGTGGAATCCTGGTTTCAACCCCTATTATGCCGGCTGGTGCATATTCAAAATCCGCCTTCTCATTCTGTGTATGCGGTGCGTGGTCGGATGATAAAATATCATAGCTTCCTGATATATATTCATCGAGTAAAAGGCCCTGAAGTTCGCGGCTTCTTAATGGTGGATTTACCTTTCCATAAGAACCAAGATCCATTTCATCATTGAGCATCAGGTGATGCGGTGTTACCTCCCTTAAATATTGCGTTTTTATATTATGTGTTAGGTGTGCTATTATTCCATTTTTAAATCCCATTTTGCTGGCAGTGCTAACTGCAGAATCCTCGCATTCTGGCGGCCTAGATTTATTATACTCCATCAGGTTTTTTGCCTCAATATGATTTTTTTGGAGGCATACAGGATCCTCCGCATGGAATACAACCGGTATTTTAAGATCATTTATTCCATTAATATCACTGGCATTATAATTATTTAGTCCACTGGCATTTGTTGTGCTTCCCATGTATATTTTTATTCCAGAGGAATCCTTATCAATGATATCAAGGTTATTTCCAGTGAACATCGAATAAAGGCCAAAATCCGAGTATGCCTTTCTGCGGACTATTTCAAGTTTATCCCTGTATGCAGAATAATTGTCAATTTTTATTTTATTATTGGGCATATCAAATATTGTTGTTGTACCTCCTGCAATGGCTGAGATGGTGCCTGTTCTAAAATCCTCCTTTTCGGTTTCACCAGGGTCCCTGAAGTGAACATGTATATCTGTGCCTGCAGGAAAGACCGCATGGCGCAATATTTCCCTTTTAAAATTAATATGCTTTTTTATTTCTGTTATTTTTCCATCACATACGCCTATATCAAGGTCCTGAAACTGCCCATTATAATAAAATTTTCCTGAAAATACTTTATCGTACATTATATATGTAAATGTATGGCTTATATTTAATATTATTAATCATTTGTTAATCGAAATTGTTATATCTAAAATTAAGATAAATAATAATGAAAAGTGAGAGAATATTTGATTACGTCAGGGATGTTGACACGGCACTTATAATAAATGGCGGGGAAAACCAGATAGATAAAACATTCTTTTATATTACCGGTGCAAAAAGCGGTATATTTGAGGGTTCAGCATTATTTATCAGGCCTGATGAGGTAAAAATTATCACATCAGAGCTGGAGGAACAGGCTGCAAGAGAAACAGGCTATGACGTAATTATATTTAAAACAAGGGATGAATTTAACGAGATTATCAAAAAAATTTTTGAAAACCATACAAATATAGGCATCAACTATTCAGCAGTTTCACTGGAACAGTATAAAAACATTCTTAAAATTATTCCCGATAAGGAATTTATAGACATATCGCAGTCCATACTTGAGGCAAGAAAAATAAAGGAGGATGATGAGATATCAAAGATAAGGGAGGCCGCAAAAATAGCCAGCGATTCTCTTGAGGACGTAATACCAAAAATTAGGGAGGGCATGACAGAAATAGAACTGGCCGCAGAGGTGGTTTATGCCATGATGAAAAACGGCGCATCAGGAGAATCATTTAGCACAATAGTTGCATTTGGTAAAAATTCATCCATGCCCCATTATTTTCCAGGAAAAACAAAATTAAAAAAGGGCGATTTTGTTTTAATAGATTACGGTGCTGTTTATCAGAGGTACTGCTCCGATACAACAAGAACAATGGTTTTTGGGAGGGCCAGTGAAGAGCAGAAGGAAATATATGAAATTGTTAAAAGGGCACAGCATGAGAGCATGATAAAAATAAAGGAGAATGTAAATGGCCGCGATATAGATAAAATAGCCCGTGATATTATAGACTCCACAAAGTATAAGGGTAGATTTATACATTCACTGGGCCATGGGGTTGGTTTGGACGTCCACGATCATGCAGCACTATCACCATCCTATGATTTTGTCCTAAAGAGCAATATGGTGGTTACCGATGAACCGGGCATATACGTACCAGAGGTTGGTGGGGTCAGAATAGAGGATGATGTTCTCGTTAAAAAGGACGGTTATGAGCAGCTCACAACATCCACAAAGGATTTAATAGAATTATAAAATGATAACAGATAAATTTTTTGTTGATTATGATTACGTGTCATCACCGGAAAACATAAATACTGCAGCCAATTCGCTGTCAGACAGGAAGCCCATGCTTCTGGCACTGGAATATATAAAAAATATAGTTAAAAAATATGCTGATAAAAACAGGTACAATCAGGTGCTCGACCTTAAAAGTTTTGGCATAGCACTATGGATGATTAAATTAATCAACCAGAGAAATTTAACATCCAGATTTATAATAGAACAGAGGGACGTATTTGAAAATGAGATATTGAGGCTTATCAAAAATGATACCGAGTCATTTATAGATTACTGTCATAGGGCCAAAATAAATGTATTTGTATCAAATAATATTATTAAAATCCCATTTAATTTTTTTATCACATATAATAAAAAAATATCCGGATTTAAATACAGGTTAATATACCAGAAAATGGAAAATGGACTTATAATAGTGGATGAGGGTCAGATTGCCCATCTTTTAAGGGAAAACTTTGTTGAAAAAATTAATATTATATACAATTCTATAAACATTGATCAGGCCGCACAGATATTTAAAAGTTATCAATCTGA
The DNA here is from genome assembly GCF_000949015.1 of Acidiplasma sp. MBA-1. Lineage (NCBI taxonomy): Archaea > Methanobacteriati > Thermoplasmatota > Thermoplasmata > Thermoplasmatales > Ferroplasmaceae > Acidiplasma > Acidiplasma sp. MBA-1. Next base: position 146,385 of record NZ_JYHS01000001.1, read on the forward strand.
AATAAACTTAATTAGAGATGAATTTATAAAAATAAATGCAAAAAACGAAATGAAGCTTGGAGATGTGGATTTTACAAAATTCCCGCCATGTATTATTGAATATTTAAATGAAATAAGGGATAACCAGAACCTGCCACATCTTGCCAGATTTACGCTTGTAAGCTTTCTGCATTCAATTGGTATGTCAAATGCTGATATGATAAATATATTTAGAAATGTGCCGGACTTTAATGAAAAAATGACCACGTATCAGGTTGAGCACATTACCGGAATAATCTCTGGAACAGAATACTCGCCGCCAAAATGTGTAACATTAAGATCAAATCATCTATGTTACATGGATGATGATCCACTTTGTAGAAAAATTAATCATCCGCTTGAATACTACAAAAAGAAAAAGTTCAGAAAATCATAATCTGTTTTCTATAATTTTTATTAATGTGCCCTTTTTTATGTTTCCATCAATAAGAAACATGCTTGTTTCTTCATAGGGTATTCTTGGATATTTACATTTTTTTATTTCATAGTTAAGGTTCATGGACTTTAAAATTGATTCAAGCCGGGAATCATTGTACCTTGTGGCCTTTTCACGGCTTATTCTCCTGCCAAGGCGCCTGCTAATATTTGGGTTAAAATACTGTGAATATAATGTTATCATTTCACAAGTACTGCATTTATCACGCCGTGCTGGCCTGGCCTGGATGTTATCATTGCATTTCCTATCTCCGTTGATATTACTGTACCCTTATTCATAATGTTCCTTTGCACATAATGCGGATCGGCATTATTTTCCTTAACTGTTATAATTTTAACCTTCTTTGTTGTTTTATCATCGGGATTGTATACATTTGCAAACTGTTCATTTAATAAAACAACCTTGGTATTGCCACCTAAAGTTCTTATTGTTTTTCTTTCAGTCTCACCAATTTTTGTTAATGATGGCTCCCTGCCAAGCTCGTATCTTCTTTTTGAATGGTTTCTCTTTAATTTTCCACCTGTAAACTTCTTTGTACCTTTACCTTGATATATTGTCATAAAAGGTTTATTATTTCAGGTTATATAAGTTTTTATAACAACAATTTAAAGATTATTGTACTATCTTTAAATACAACATTGAAATTTTGTGGTGTGAAAATAGGTGTAATAGATAATGGTGGACAGTGGACCCACCGTGAGTGGCGTGTCCTAAAATCATTTGAAGTAGATGCTGAGATATTCCCAAATACTGTTGATGATGAAAAATTAATAGACCTTGATGGACTAGTTCTATCAGGTGGTCCTGCAAGCATAGAATCTGAACTTTCAAAACTTGGAAATATTAAGCAGTATATTAATCATGATTATCCAATTTTTGGCATATGTGCAGGTGCCCAGTTCATTGCCTTAAATTCAGGCGGGAATGTATCAAAGGCAGTACATCCTGAATATGGCAAAAAGGAGGTTAATTTTTACAGTAAAGGCTCAATATTTTATGACATCCCTGAAAAAATTATAGTCTGGGAGAACCATAATGATGAGATTAAGTCCATCTCTGACGATTACATTATATGCGCCTCATCAGATACATGCAGGGTGCAGGCCTTTTATCATAAAAGCAGGGATATATTTGGTGTTCAGTTTCATCCTGAGGTTAATAATACTGAATATGGCACAGAAATTTTTAAAAATTTTATAGAAAGGTGTAAAAAATAAATATTTTAAAAATATAAACGTTTGTGTTTATTATTAAATCTGATGATTGTTACGGCCTTCTTGATATGGAGCAACATACTGCATATATTAAAAACGAAAGAATAAGCATACCCTTGAATTCTGTTTTTGAGCCCGGAGATACAATTAAATTAAGGAGTAAAACCTTTGTAATATTAAATCCTGATCCACAATTTTTTTATCGTATATCAGGCAGAAGGACACAGACAATACTTCCTGTTGATGCCGCCTATATAATATATACCGGATCCATAAATGGGAGTAAAAAAATTCTGGAATCCGGTGTTGGTACAGGCAATTTAAGCTATTCAATACTTAACTCAATAAATGCATCAGGAAAACTTGTTAGTGTTGATATAGATAAACAGAACATTGAAAACGCAAGGAAAAACGTTTATTCACTTATTAACCCGAATAACTGGGAGCTTATTAACGGCGATATTAAAACATTTAAAACCGAAGAATTATTTGACACAATTATACTTGATATGCCAGAACCATGGGAATGTGTTGATAATCTCAAAAATAATCTTAAATTTGGAGGATACTTTATAACATACTCACCAACCTTTAATCAGGCTGAAAAAAATGTTTTATCATTAAATAAGAATAACTTCACTGTTTTGGAAACCGTTGAATTAATAAAGCGTAACATACTTGTAAGGGAAAATGCAACAAGGCCTGATAATAACATTATAGGCCACACGGCATTTATTACCATTGCTGTAAAGCTAAATGTTTTATAATTTATTCATTCTGGTCAAAGCCAAGCATCCTGCTTATTTCCTTATATCTATTTCTTATGGTTACCTCTGTTACTCCGGATACCCTGGCAACATCCTTCTGTGTCCTTGATTTTCCGTTTTTTATTGCCGCTATGTATATTGCCGCTGCTGCAACACCTGTTGGTCCCTTTCCCATTGAAATGCCCGATTCCGATGCAAGCCTTATTATGTTTTCACTGTCTATTATAACCTTCTTGTCCAGGTCAAGTTTATTACAGAACTGTGAAACATATGAGTATGGAGTTGCGGGTTTAATATTTAATGCAAGTTCCTTTGCCAGATGCCGGTATGCCTTTCCAATTTTTTTCTTATTTACATATGATACCTTGGAGATCTCATCCAGCGTTCTTGGTATATTTACCATTCTGCATGCAGCATATATGGATGCACATACTATGCTTTCTATGCTTCTCCCCCTTATAAGATTCCTCTCCACGGCCTTTCTATATATTAATGCTGCTGTTTCCTTAATATCCTTTGGAATTCCAAGTTTTGTACCATCCTCATTCAGTATCTGCAATGCCATGGACAAATTTCTTTCGGCCGCATTGCTTACCCTAATTCTCTGGTGCCATTTTCTAACCCTGTAAATCTGGGCACGATTTTTATGTGGTATTCTCTTTCCGTAATAATCCTTGTTTGACCATGAAATCTCAGTGGCCAGCACCTTATCATGGCTCATAAAGCTGCTTGGTGAGCCTGTCCTTGAACGTTTTTCATCCTGATCAGAATCAAATGACCTCCACTCAGGTCCCTGATCAATAATGGAATCCTCAATAACCATACCACAATCATAACAGGTTAATTCCCCTCTTTCATAATCCTTTACAAGATGATGTGAACCACATTCAGGACAAACTTTCACGTCGTCAACTTCCATTAAATACCACCCAAGATTTATATAATGCTTATTACTAAGAGTATTAAAAGTTTATTATATATGCAATAAAAATTTATTAAAATTATTTTTCCAATAAATAATTTATGAATCTTAGATAAGTGAGATATTACACAAATTTATACACTAATATTTTAATATAAAAAACCTAATTTTTAATAATCTTACGAAAAGTTTAAATATAAACTATGTATATAGTATGGTACAATGAAATATGAATGCCAAATAGTGCATAAAAGAAACAATGAGATATTGATACGGATTAATAATTGCCTTAGTTTACATGGTAAAATATATGACAGTAATGAAAAGGCTATTGGCAGGATAACCAGAATACTGGGACCCGTATCAAATCCGTATGCCCTCGCATATCTGGCATCCGTGGATTATTCCCCGGAAAAAGTATATGTAAAATGTTAGGTGATAAATATGGTTGATGAAAAGGAAAAGAAGAAAAATATATATGAGATAGATAAATGCCCGGAATGCGGTTCCTCACAGCTGGTCAGGGATTATGAGCGCGGGGAGCTCGTATGTTCAAACTGTGGTTTGATTATTGATGACAGTTATATTGACGAGGGGCCAGAATGGAGGGCTTTTGATTCAGAGCAGTCAGAAAGCCGTGCCAGAACAGGCTCTCCAATGACATACACAATTCATGATAAGGGTTTATCAACCGATATATCATGGAAAAATAAGGATTCATATGGAAAATCAATTCCAACAAGGAACAGGGCACAGCTTTACAGATTAAGAAAGTGGCAGAAGAGAATTAAGGTCTCAAACGCAGCAGAGAGAAACCTATCACAGGCATTGCAGGAGCTTGAAAGAATGGCATCCAATCTTAGCATTCCAAACGATGTGCGGGAAACTGCAGCCGTTATTTACAGAAAGGCCGTTAAGCAGAATATGATCCGCGGCAGATCCATTGAGGGTGTTGTTGCAGGGTCAATATATGCCGCGTGCAGAATTACAAACGTCCCAAGAACCTTGGACGAGATAGCATCTGTTACAAGGGTAAAAAAGAAGGAAATTGGAAGAACATACAGAATCATGGCAAGGTATCTAAAACTAAATATACTTCCATCAAAGCCCGATGACTATGTAAACAGATTCTGCTCCAAGCTCAGATTATCAATGGAGGCAAGAAAGAGGGCAGAGGAAATTCTTAAAATGGCCGTGGACAACGATTTAACATCAGGTAAGGGCCCAACAGGTGTTGCAGCAGCGGCAATATACATAGCATCATTGATAACCGGTGAAAGAAGAACACAAAGAGCAATAGCTGAGGTTGCTGGTGTAACCGAGGTTACAATAAGGAACAGGTACAAGGAATTAACAGAAAAACTCAATTTAACAATTGAGGAATAAATTTATATTTTTAAATTATAATATATTTTATAAAAAACCTCATAATTCCTTAGAAAATCGTCTGGAAGGCTGTAAATAGATTTTAATTCCAGATTCTTAATTTTTATGTTTAATTTCTTTTTATTTACGGTCATATCAATATTTTGGTCATTGTCGGGTTTTAATATATTATAAAGTATGCTACTGTTTTCCTCGTCTATTTCCAGTTCTATTTCCATGTTACATAATCAATAACAGTTTTATAAAATTTATAATATATGATGCAATATAGAGTTTAGGCGGAGGTTACCGAGTCAGGTTAAAGGTGACAGACTCAAAATCTGTTCCCAAAGGGGTTCGCCGGTTCAAATCCGACCCTCCGCATTGTTAAAACTTTTAATATATGACTTCAAGAGGCATTAAAAAATTATTTTTATTTATATTCATTTGAATTCGTTCACACATATAGACCGGAATGAAATAATTTGGAAAAATAACATAGTCTCAAATGAAAATACAGTCATCATCTGTAATTAATGAAGTCTTATTGCCTTAAATTATATTAATCACTTTATGTAAACATATTTTCCGTCCATTTTCTCCTGAATTTTAGAATCAAATAACATTTTTCTTCCACGCAAAAATATATTTTCCGGCCAGCCCCTAAATTCTTTATTTAATTCAGGATTCCAGTCCAGCCCTGGTACAGTTTCCAGTGTTTCTTCTGTTGCCTTTTTTATCTTTTTTGGGTTTAATAAAACAATATCAGCATCCTTGCCAATACTAATTGAACCTTTGTTTCTAATGCCAATTACATCTGCAGGCCTTTCTGCTAAAAGATATGCCAAATCCTCGTAGGTTAAAATCCCATTTGATACAAAGCTGGTTATAAGTCTGGGCAGGGTCATCTGTATGTTGTCAAATCCGGGACTAGCATCCCAAATATTTCCGTATTTATCACCATTTTTCATTTTTTGCCTGGCAGTTAAAGCATTAACATCAGAGGATATGGAATCCAACTTTCTCTCAGATAACTTTTTTATTAAGAATTCTCTGTCCAATTTGGTTCTTAATGGAGGATTTACCTTGCCATAAACGCCCAGTAAATTCCACATAGAGTCATCATAAAATAGATAATGTGGCTCAGTTTCCATTGAAACATCCAATCCCATTTCACGATATTTATTAGCGGTTTCAAAGGCCTCTATTGATGATATGTGGGCAATGTGGACCTTTGCCTTAAAACGCATGGCCAGCCTGCATATTTTATCTATTTTAATGGCCTCTGCAATTGGTGGCCGTCCTCTGTTAAATGCATCCAGGCCATTGTTTTTTTCTTCCATGGCTGTAAAAAATTTTACAGTACTATTATCCTCTGCATGAAATATTATTCTTGTGTTATCATATTTTGCAGCTGTTGAAAGTGCTTTAATTACAATATCATCTATGTCATCATCCACATATATTCCAAGTTTCCTGCCCTCATCTCCCTGATATGCATTATAATATATCTTATAGGCATTAATTCCCTTATTTATCAGTTTATCAAGTTCCCCTACCTGGCTATCTGTGCCAATCATTGGGTTAAAGGAAAAATCGGAATAACTAACCCTTTGTGCTTTTTCAATTATTTTATCAATTACGTTTAGATATCCTGAACTCCCATCAGGTCCTATTATCAGGTGAGATCTAATATATGTATAACCACCAGCCAGTGCAGCCCTGCTTTCAGTTTCAAGTTCTTTGTATATGCTATTAATAGAACCCATACCGGCATGAAAATGCAAATCTGTAAATCCAGGAAATGCAAGCATCTCATTACCATCTGTAACTTCTCCATCAGGTTTAACAATACCTGATTTATGTATTCCTATAATTTTACCATTAGCAATAAAAATATCGCAGGGTTCTGATATACCACAGGAACTAACTATTTTTACATTAGTTATCGTGCTGTCTATTTTGTTAATCATGGAGATACCACCTCAAGATCCTTCATGGATGTATCCTCGGCCATTATATATGCCAGAATCACATAAATAATGAACGCCCCTATGGCGACAATTCCTATGCCTATTATATTATAAAGCGAATAGATATAGGAAACAAAAACCTCCATTATGGCAACGCCGGCCAGGCTTGTAACAAGTATATAACCAGTGCCAATATTCCTGACCCTTGTTGGATACATTTCTGGTGAGTACAACCATATTGTTGTATTCGATGCATATGAAAATAACGCGAAAATAAACAGCGATACTATTACCATGTAAGGATATGAATGAAATGTAACTGTTAGACCTGCACCAAATATTGCCAGAATACCAAGCGATGGAATTAAAATCTTTCTGTTTTTGGCGGCCAGAAGGACCGCTGTAAATGTTCCAAGCAATGTACCAAAATTAACAATGGTTGTGAGTATAAATGAACTGCTTAAATGTAGTGAAGAGGTTACAGAGGAAAACAGTTCAGGATATATTATTGTAAACGATGCAGACACACCAAATGTTATAAATGAAAGAACAAATAATAATAGACTTCTTCTGGCATATCTTCCCTTAAAAAGTTCACTGGTGTGTGGCTTCTCTGTTATTGTCTTTAAATCATTATATTTATACTGTTTTTTAACTCATTTATATTATAATAACTTTTCAATCTCTTAACCGGTATTAATTTATCCTCTGATAACATTTTAATTACTGCAAAAGCCTCATCCTGCCTTCCCTTTGATATTAAAAATCTTGGCGTTTCAGGTATGTACCTCCTGTAAACCAAAATTAACAGGGCAGGCAAAATTAAAACACCCAAAAACCACCTCCATGCGAGATATGGCCCACCAAAAATACCCTCATATGGGCCTAAAAATAAAAGCGCAAGAACTGCAACAGCAAATATTCCAAAGCCCGGCCCAACGTTAACTATGCCGGTGAACTGGCTTCTTATTCTGGTTGGCATAATTTCTGATATTAATGTTAGCCCGATGGCTATTTCACCACCCAGCCCAAGCCCAACAACCATTCTGCCAAGGAGAAACATTATATAATTAACAGACAGTGCTGATATAAGGGCGCCAATAGCATATATCCCCAGATTAAATGAATACAAAAATCTTCGGCCTAAGTTATCACCCATATAGCCGGCCATTAAACCCCCAACAGCCATAAATCCAAATGTTATAAACTCAACCTGAGTTGATATGGCTGCGGCGCTTATATGAAAGGCTGCAGAAACACCTGTGGCTGCATATCCCGCATTATACTGTTCAATTGCATCAAAAAATGTGCCCAGGACAACAAGGAGCATAATAATGCTAAATGCCCTATTATTTTTTGATATCCTATCCAGCTCAATTCTGCCAATATCATACATGTTTGATCTTTCTTCCATTCACACACCCCAAACATTTATTTAATTTGAAACGCAAATGGATTTAAGATTCTAATCTGAATTCTGCATACTTTTTTGTTATCCTTCATGATAGAAAACATAACTTATTTAATATCAATGAATATATAAAAGTAGCTGTTAATTTTATTTATTTTTTTATCAAATAAACAAATATACTATGTTAAAAAAGAATTTTTTCCATTGATAATATCCAAAATAAGAATAAAAGGATTATAAAAAATATTATCTACTTCCATTTAATAATTTAAAATGGCAAAACTCATATTAATTGTTGACACTGGAGTTGATGATGCCCTTGCCATAATGACCCTGGTAAAAAACGGCATTAAACCGGATTTTATTATAGCAGCCTCCGGAAACTCTGATTTGGATAATACATTAAATAATACAATTGAGGTCACAAAAATTCTGGAGGAAAATATACCGGTGTATTACGGTGCATACAGGCCATTAATAAGGGAACCATATTATGAGGACTACCATGGGCAAAATGGTCTTGCCAATTATACTTATGAGATGCATGAATTTAATAAAATTAATGGCATAATAGAACTTTATAATACTTTAAAAGATGAGGAGGTTGATATAATAATAACATGCCCTTTAACCACACTGGCACTGCTGTTTTCCCTGGAGAAAAACATAATAAAAAATATAAGGAGGATTATAGTCATGGGCGGTGCATTCGCCTTAAATGAGTATGGAACCGGTAACGTGGGCGATGCAGAATTTAATATATTTTATGACCCGGAGGCTGCAAATATGGTGTTTAATTCAGGAATTAAAATATATACCATTCCGCTGGATGTTACAATGAACCCAAATTTTTCAATAAAAGATGACGATCTAAACAAAATGCATGTAAATAGCAATGAGAGCAAATTTATATATGAACTGGTAAAATATATGGTTAACAGGCATGGAAGCTTTGAAATGCATGATCCAATAGCCGCACTTGCATATCTTAATGAAAAAGCATTTAAATATATTACAGGGAAAATAAGCGTTGATAGGAATGGCAAAACTTTATTAACAAGGGATGAAAAAGGGAGCTGCATGGTGGCATATTCCCTTGATAAAAATATTTATCAAAAAAATGTAAAAAATCTTTTTTTTAAATAATATTTAAATATGGATGTTTACATGATATAAAATAAATAAAAATATAAAAATAAAATACTGGTCTGATACTATGGTTAACTACGATATTTATATTTCCGCACCGCTATTCAATGAGATGGAGGTAGAGTTTAACAATAAGGTTGATGCATTTGTTAGAAATTTAGGATTCACAACGTATCTCCCCCAGAGGGATGGTGGCGAGGATGAAAAACTATTAAGAAACCCGGAGTTATATCCTGAGGCAAGCAGGCGTGTGTTTGAAAGGGACGTACAGGCATTAAAAAACTCCAGAATACTTTTAATGCTAATAGATGGCAGGGTTCCAGATGAGGGTGCATGCGTTGAACTTGGCATGGCATATGCATACAATAAAATATGCATAGGTTTTCAGACGGATATAAGAAAATTTTCGGGCATGCAGAATAATTTAATGATAGATTATTCATTTACATATAATATAGCACACACATGGGATGAATTAAGGGAAATACTGTTAAAAATAAAAAATTTAAAATAGTTTAATCTGCCATTTCAATAGGAATGCCCTTTCCGGTTTCCTTTCCGAACAGGAACCATGCTATTGCGCCTGCGGAACCGATTACCCAGACTATGATATTAAACAATATGTACTGGTTAAGGTTATATGAGGCAGTCAAATAAATGGTAGGTATATAAAGCCCTATTCCTAAAAATCTTATAATTGCCGTAAGCGTTCCCCTTGATTTTGTGGCCCACACCTCTGATTTTAAAGTATCCTCTGCCAGATAACCAAGCTGGACAAATGCATTTAGTGCTATTACAAGAAACCAAAAAATTATGAGGTATCTGGTCCAGGAGCTTATTGTAACGTAGGTTATAATGGTAAAAACAAGAGCACCAACATTCCCCCATAAAAGCATGCTCTTTCTGCTTATCCTCTCACCGAAAAATCCAATAAATCCTGTACCAAATGCGGCTATACTGGATACCAGTAAAATTAGGGCAACAAGGCCGGGATAAAATACAGGGCCAAGAACGTAGGCTATAAGTCCAAATCCGGTTGTACCTGCAAAGGCAGTGGTCAGGGTGGAAAATATTTTAAGGCCCAAATGTTTGGTTTTATCCAGATCCTCCCTATCCTCCAGCTCCTTCTTATTCATGGTTCTTCTCAAATATTCCTCCCTACCATAATATTTTATGGCATCATTGATTGCCTGATCTTCCCTGCCAATGCTTGCCAGCCATAGAAAGCTTTCAGGAAGATAACGCCTGGATGCTATTAAAACAATTAATACTATTAAAATTGTTATTGCAATCATAAACCTTTGATAGAATATTGAGGAACTTGCAGTTGAAAACGATACAGCAGCAAGAACCACACCACCAAGCGGTATGAAATTTAGCTCAAGCAGCATTGTAGTGCTTCTATGCTCTGTGGGCATTATCTCCTGCGACAGTGCCATTATTGTATTCATTTCACCTCCTGATCCAAACAAAAGTATGGCAAGAAATAAAAGTATTAGATAATATGTATCACTAAAAACTATGCCTATGGCTGCTATACCATACATTATCATGGTTATATAAAATACATGCTTCCTTCCTATTTTATCAGATAATGGTCCGGAAACTATTATTCCAATAATCAGCCATAGTGGAGACCATGATAGCAGCAAGGATCTAAGGCTTGCTGGCATTGCGACCCAGCCTGTCGCAATTGTTGACATCCCAAATATATATGCCTCAAGGAACATTCCCATTGAAAATGATATAAATGCCCATGTATCAACACGTGTCCAGTGCCCGAAACTTAAATTTCCAGCATTGCCACCCATGGTATGATAAGCTTATTTAATATTTAAAAGCATAAGTTTACATATTATACATTTATTTCAATTTATCAAAAAGTTTTAAAATTATTTACATTGTTTTAAAAATAAAAATGCTGTTATTAAATATTTACTGCCGTGACCTGGATATTAATTCGGAGTAAATGCTTAAATATTCCAGCCCCTTTTTTATTCCCCTTGATATCTCACTGAATTCCATGCCCTTTAATTTTTCCTCTATGGCATTTAGGTGGTTCAGGCCAATAAATGGTACGGCAACCTCAACAACCCTGGAGGCGTATCCTGATCCCTGAAATACCTTTTGTATACCATAGATTATATCCTCGAAATTCTCATAAATATATTCCCTTGCCTCCGGGTTCATGGATGCATTTGTGTAAAACCTTATGGAATCCTGCTGCTTGATTTCATGATTTTCAATTAATCTTGATACATTTTCATAATTTTTATCTCCAGAAAGCCATGACATTGCCTGTATAACCTTTATTTTATCCTCGTCATTATTAAAATCATTAAGCATTTTATGAAGTCCATCAAAATCATTCTTAATAATTGCATATGCTGTCAGTACTGAAGACCTTAAATCAGGATCCATACTGGTAATATTATTTATATTTTCGGCAATTTTTGCAGCATAATCATGATCCAAAATTGCAAGCCTGTATGATATCATTCCCCTTAATATGGATTTATTGATTTCCTCATTTTCCTCCTTGCTGCCAAGCATGTCAAGTTTATTTTTAAGAAGTTCAACAGTGAAATTGTGCAATTTTTCATTGTTTGTTAGTATTAAATTTAATATAAATAATTCCCCTGCTATTTCCTGATCAACCATTAATCTATTCTCACCGGAAAGTGCCTTTATTACATCCAGATATGAGTTTAGGTTAATTTTACCGGATATGAGAAATGAATAATAGTCATTTGCAATCCCCCATAAATCACGGTCTGAAAGCTTCTTTAAATTATTTACCAGTGATTTAAGGAGTTCATCCGAGTATAAAACCCTGTAAAATCCAGCCTCATCATCATTAAGCTTTAAAAATTTGTCAGTGTCTTCTATAAACATTTCAGATGCATCAAAAATAAGAGATTTTATACTGTTTTCATATTTTAACGTCAGCGGTATTTTCCATGTAACTTTTTGTGTCTTGCCATTAAGGAAAAATCTTGACTGTTTTAATAACAATTTTCCATCCACAATGCTGGCATCTATATATGGATATCCAGGTCTTTTAATAAATGATTCCATGACCTCCCTTACAGGAAGATCTGATACCTTTCCAATAAATTCCCAAAGATCAGAACCCTCTGCATTTTTGTATTTAAAATTTTCAAGGTATAAATTAAGCCCTTTTCTAAAAACATCATCGGTTACGAATGAATTAATCATTCTTAATATGCTTCCTCCCTTCCCATAGCTTATTTCATCGAAGATCTGTGCTATATCATCAGGAGATTTAACATCAACCTGTATTGGATGGGAATTAACCAGTGAATCCCCAGCAAGGGCCCCGGAGGTTTCACTGATAAGGAAATCTGAGAACATGTCATAGTCTGGATATAATTTATCCACTGCCTTATATGACATAAATGTGGCAAAACTCTCATTTAACCATAGGTCATCCCACCATTTCATTGTCACAAGGTCTCCGAACCACTGGTGTGCCAGTTCATGGGCTATTACATCTGCAATTGACCTCTTTACAGAAGTGCTTGTTGATGAATCGACATTGAGATATATTTCCCTGAATGTTATTGCCCCCCAGTTTTCCATTGCACCTGCCGCAAATTCAGGTACTGATATTAAATCCTCCTTTGGAAGTGGATATTTTATATTGAAATAATCCTCATAGAATCCAATTGATTTTTTGGCAATTTCCAGTGGATAATCCGATTGGGTTAGCCTGCCCCTGGGTGCCACAAGCCCTATTTCCTTTCCATCTTCCAATTTTTTAGTTTTTCTATCGAAATGTCCAATCCCAAGGTAAAGTAGGTATGTTGACATTCTCGGAGTCTGCATAAATTTTACCTCCTTTTTTCCGTCAATTTCTTTTATCGTTTCCACCGGCATATTTGAAACTGCATCAAGTCCACCATCAATTTTAATAGTTATATCAAATGTGGCCTTATATGATGGATTATCTATGCAGGGTATAAATTTTCTGGCCCCGGTTGGCTCAAACTGAGTTGTTATCATAAAACCATCCGGTGTTCTGGCCAGATATATCCCCTCAAGTTTTTCAGGTATCTCACCTGTAAAGTCTATATCCACCTGTGTTTTTGATGTTATTATCCCATCAACCACAATCTCCTGCTCATTTTTGTATTCTTTAAACCCTCTTATTACACCATTTACTGCAAGCCTTTTAATTTTATGCCCTATTGAGTTAAGTATTAATTTCTCCTCATTACCCTCCAATGTTATTTTTTCATGGCATGTGTAAGTAAATTTTTCTGTGTCAAAATCCAAATACAGGTTGTAGTTTATAATATTCATAATTACATATTGCATGGTATATTATAATTTTTATCAAATAAATAATTATATTATGAAATATCAAAAATTAATATTTTATTTATTTGTCATAAGGTTATGGTTTCTTTTAAAAATTTTAACATAGACCCTGGGAAGTTATCATCTCCATGATGCTTAAATTTACTGAATACAATATATTACATCAAATGATTCTGGGACTGCCTTTTTAATTATATTAATGATACCAATGCTATTATTCTTACATCACTTAATCCTGTTATCAACTCCAAATAGATTATCCATGTCGATTTTAATATTTCAATTATCTATAAGGTTTGTGGCATTCTCCACCATCTTAAAGATAGGAGCCTCAAGCTTCCATGGAAAAGCATGCCTAATCAGGTAAATATTATCATATACTGCATTTATTGTATAACCATTCATAAAGCATGAATGTTATAAAGTATGTATATGATTTTCCAGTTCTCTCTTTTTCTTTATTGTTGATACCCCTGAATATATCCTATCTTTCCTTTAACGTTCCTGTTTAATAAATCCATAAACATACCAATATATTGTAATAAATGTAATTATAATGGCCACTGGGCATAACTGTAAACCTTATTGTACTTATTGAATATATAACATTAAGTCTTTTTAGGAAATACCTGTAAGGTTTAATACTCATTTGCATAAATGGTTATCAGAATTATTGACAATGACCTTTATTGAATCCTTTATACTGCCATTTAATGCTGACTCAATATTATTAATATCCACCTTTTTGTTTAATAGTATGTCAAGATTAATTGCGCCTGAAGATATGAGATTAAGGGACCTTTCCATGGTGTATGGATTTGTAAATTCACCCGCTATCTTAATCTCCTTTTGATATATTAGTGACGGTTTAATACTTGCGTAGGCATCAGGGTCATAAACCGCAAAGGCCAGAATCCGGCCATCATTTGAAATTATATCAATTGATTCCTCTAATAGTTTCATGCTTCCTGTTGTGTCTACTATAAGATCAACACCATAATTTCCCGTTTTTTCCTTTACATAGTTTTTAATATTCCCTATTACCACATCGGCACCAAGTTCCCTGGCAATATTTTTTCTGTACTCATTTAATTCAGCAACGATTAATGGATTATAACCCATGTTTTTAAGTATCTGAAAAAATGTTAATCCTATGAACCCTGCACCAAGTATTAGGGCCGATTCACCTATTTTGGCATTTACAATGTCCAGGCCGTGTATAATGCAGGCAACTGGTTCGGTAACCGATGCCCTTTCATATGATAAATTATCTGGAATTTTGTATACCTGGCTGTCAGGAACATTCACATACTCAGCAAAACCCCCATAAATATTGTTCCCAATGCTAGTAAAATGCTCGCAAAAATTTTTTTTACCAGACCTGCAATACCTGCACTTATTGCACGGAATATTTGGATCAACAACCACCCTGTCTCCAGAATGAAACAAACTGCTTTTTGATTCAACCACAATTCCGCTTAGTTCATGGCCGGGTACCACAGGATATTTAATTAATGGATTTTTGCCATAATAGGAATGAATGTCGGAACCACAGACACCGCAGGCCATTACCCTAATTTTTACCTCATTTTCTTTTAAATCAGGCTCATCTATGTCCAAAACAGAAACATTTTTAACACCGTTTAGGAAAAATGCCCTCATAAATTAATATAATTCATTTAATAGTATAAATAGATTTTTGTTACCATAATATATTTATATAAATGCCCTAAATAAGGAAAATACTTTAATTTCTCACATCGCCTAAAATATCTAATAGATATCTCGCTTCTAAATTTTATAATTATCATAAAAATGAAATATTATTAACGTATTATTGATAAAAATGGTGTTGCAATGATAGACATAAAATTATTAAGATCAAACAGTGAGATATTTTACAAGTCCTGCCAGGCCAGGGGTTTTGATACAAAAGTACTTGATAACTTTTTTGTTCTGGATGATAAATGGCGATCGAATCTTAGGGATATCAATGGTTTAAAGCATGAAAAAAACGAAATTACAGTTGAGATATCAAAAATTATAAAAAATGGCGGTGACCCTGAACCATTAAAAAATAAGGTAAATGAAATTAATAAAAAAATAGGGGAGCTTGAAAATCAGCAGAAAGAAATTGAAAAGGATAGGGATAATACGCTGAGGTTAATACCAAATCTACTGGCAGATGATGTCCCCCACTGCTTTGGAGATGAAAATAATAAACTCGTTAGATATTATGGTACAGCTAATGTTTATAGGGAAGATTTGGATTATTTTAAACAAAATAGTGGAAATAGCAGTGATTTTAATATAATAGACAGCAGACCAATGAGCCATGTTGATTTAATGGAGCAGTTAAACCTTGTTGACCTTGAAAGGGCAGGTAAAATAGCTGGGGCCAGGTTTTACTTCCTTAAAAACAGATTATTTAAGCTTGAACTGGCACTTATAAACTACGCTGTGGATTTTTTATCACAGAGAGGTTTTTCTGTTCTCGAACCACCATTTATGATAAACTATGCCTCAATGTCCGGTGCCACAGATATAGAGACATTCAAGGATACACTTTATAAAATAGAGGGCGATGACCTTTATTTAATTGCAACAGCAGAGCATCCCATAGCATCCATGCTTTCTGGAGAAATTCTTAATGAGGACGAGCTGCCCATTCGTGTTGCCGGTGTATCCTCATGTTTTAGGCGCGAGGCAGGTGCCCACGGAAAGGATACAAAGGGTATTTTCAGGGTTCATCAGTTTAATAAAATTGAGCAATTCATATTCTGCAGGCCAGAAGAATCATGGGATCACTTTGATGAGCTTGTAAAAAATGCAGAGGATATATACAAATCACTTGAGATACCCTATAGAATAGTTAATGTTTGTTCAGGGGAGCTTGGGAATCTGGCAGCAAAAAAGTATGATATAGAGGCATGGTTCCCATCCCAGGGGAAGTTCAGGGAAATAGTTTCCGCCTCCAATGATACAGATTATCAGGCGAGGTCATTAAATATTAAATACAGAACAAAAAATGGAAATGAATTTGTTCACACACTGAATAGCACTGCAATAGCCACAACAAGAATACTTGTGGCCATTATGGAGAATTATCAGAAGGATGGGTACATACAGGTTCCAAGGGCTTTGGTTCCATACACAGGATTTGACAGAATAGAAAGGGAGGATTAAAACCATGCTTAATAATGCAAGGAAAAGCAGGGGTGAACTTGCAAAAATTATTGCAGAAATTATAATAGGCATCATACTTGCAATTCTTGCAGGCTTTGTGGTTGATTTTATCATTACCCGATTTTTGCCTGAGTATAAAGGCTATGAAATATATATAAACGAGGGTGTAAGGGCAGTAATAGTCCTGATAATAGGAATGATGATAACAAGGTCAACCCTGAGATTCATAGAATACAGAATAAAGACATCAAGAAAGGAGCTTTATGGAATCTCATTAATAATAAGAATAATAATGTACATTATAGTAATAGCCATCGTGCTGTCAATATTCCATGTTAGCGTTACAGGAATACTTGCAGGCAGCGCGGTTGGTGGCGTTATCCTCGGCCTTGCCGTTCAAACAGTCGCATCCAATCTTATTGCAAGCATCTTTGTAACATCATCAAGAACATTAAAGTATGGAGATGTTGTTGGAATAAACTCTTGGGTATGGAGCATAGATACAACTGGAAAAATTATTGATGTTAAGACCCTTTTTTCCAAGATGTTAACAAAGGACAATAATGTGATTTCAATACCAAATTCCGCACTGCTTGGCAACTCGGTTATTACAGAATTTAAAACTGAGGATTCCTCATATATTTATCCACTAAATATTACCACACCATCTGATGTTCCAGCCGATAAGGTTATTGAGAATTTTAAGGCAATGTCCAATAATAACGATATGACAATTTTTCTCTCCGCAAAAGGCGGTACAACAAATACGTATCTTATAATGTTCAAATTTCAGGATATTAATGAATTAAATAAAATTATATCAATTGCAAATATGAATCTGGACAGGGCATACTGGACTGTAAAATCACAGGCAAATGTGCTTGGAAACAATGCAATTTATGAGAGCATATACGAATTAAATTATTACCCGGTAACTGTTATATTAAACTCCGATGTTAAATCTGATGAGATATTGAAATACGTCAGTGAAAACCATGGGAATCTTGATTTAAAAGGTATACTAATGTCCAAATCAGGGTCAACAAACACCTACCTAATTTTTGCAAAAATAAAAGGTCCAGAGGATATAAATTCAACAATTAATGCTGTAAATATATTTATGGAAAACGCATACAATACATTAAAAGCCTCTCAGAGCAATCAGGGAAAATAAATTATAAAGAATAATATTTTATTCCATTCTTTTCAATTCCCCTTATGATTCCTGAATTTTCCATATAAATTAAATGTGCTGCAGTTTCCATGATTGCAAAATTTTTTTCCATAAAATTCATTGTATCCATATGCCGACCCCTGCTCCATTCCATGGTTGATGCTATATCATATACTGTTTTCCATGAATTAAGATAATTTTTAATAACTGTTATTCTGTTACCATGATGCTTTTTTATTTGAATTATCCTTTCATGATAATTATTAAACACATTTCCATGGCCGGGATAAACATTGCTGACATTTAAATTCTGAATTTTCTCAAGGCTTTCAAGATACATTTTCAGGCTATCCATTTCAGGTAAATACACACTAATATTTGGTGTTATCCTGCCAAGTATATGATCACCTGATAATAGTGATAATGAATTTTTATTATAAAGAACAATTGAACCGGGAGTATGCCCTGGCACATCAATAATATCAAAACCCTCTGGTTTGTTATTTACCGGCTTAATATCAAGCCCCTCATAATAATTTATATATTTCACAATTGGATTATAATCCATAATCATGTCTATAATTGAATCAGGTGTACCGTTTGATCTTAAGAAGTCTGTGTAAAATTTAAAATACGCTTCAGGATTTTCATTAATCCTCTCTATATAATTGTAATCATTCTGGCTTATAAAAACTGGTATTCCATAATTTTTATTAAAATATCCGGCACCACCTATATGATCTATGTGTAGATGTGATATAATTATATATTTTATTGCCCCTGGATTTATTTTGGATATTATCTCCCTGTAAGAATTCTCAGACATGCCTGTATCAAACAGAATGCTGCCATTTATTAAATATGAATTTGCTGTTTTCAGTGCCCTTATTTCTATTGGTACTTCTATTTTTTGTATATCCATTGACTATAATTTCTAAATGATAAATAATTATTATTGTTTGCACATATTATTCTTACAAATCAATATACCAGAAAGAAAGCCACTGAGTTTATTATGAATTTCTGGAATTTAAATACAAATATTCAATAAATAATATTTTTTGAAACATTTTTAGAACTAAATATTTATATGTTAAATACACATATACATAAATATGGGGTTTGTAAATATAATAATACATGATGAAACAAGAGAAAAATTAAACAAATTAAAAAATAACCCGAGGGAAAGCTATAATGACGTTATAATGAAATTAATAAATGAACATGATAGAAGCAAGGAAGAATAAAATAAAAGATTCGTTAAATAAAACTAAAGAAAGAAGAAAATCTCAATCAGCAGCAATTATAAAAGCAAAGATCGACAGTGATAGGCTAAATACCAACACATCAAGGATATTAAGGAGAATATTTTTGGAGGCTAAATGGTTATACAATTATATTATAAATAAGGAATTTAACAATGATATTTTTAATATGGATTACAAGGTAAATAAAGTACCAGTGTATGTAAAGGACCATTATGAAATAAGGGATTTAAAATATTTATCATCACAGATCAAGGAAGAAATTATTGATAGAACCATGGATAATATTAAAGGATTATCAAAATTAAAGGAAAATGGATATAAAACAGGGAAATTAAAATTTAAAAAATATATAACATCAATACCATTGAAACAGTATAACAATGCATATAAAATAATAAACAACAATTCTATTAAAATACAGGGAATAAAGCAGAAATTAAAGGTAAATGGATTATATAATTTAAATATATTAGAACCGGCAAATGCATTGTTAATAAATAAAAACAATAATTATTATATTTACATAACAGCATATAAAAATAAGTATATCATGGAGAAGCCCATTAATAATCAAAAAATAGTATTAGTTGATTTGGGAATTAAAAATCAATTAACATTGTCCAATGGTTTAATAATAAATTATGGCATACCAAAATCCAAAAGAGAAAAAAGAATTCAGAGAAGGTTATCTAAAAAGGTTAAAAACTCCAATAACTATTATAAACTAAAAAATAAATTAAATATAGAGCAGACAAAAAACGCTAATAAAAGAAAGGATACAGTAAATAAAATAGTCCATTATCTATCATCAAACTATGATATAGTAATAACACAGGATGATAATATTAATTCATGGAAGCATCTCTTTGGCAAGAGAACAGAATCCACCAATATGGGTGGAATTAAGGAGGCACTTAAACATAAGGCCTCAACATTTATATTACTGGATAGGTTCCTGCCAACAACCAAGGAATGCTCCAAATGCCATAATAAATACAATATAAATTTAAATGATAGAATATATAAATGCCCTAATTGTGGTTTTATAATTAATAGGGATTATAATTCAACATTAAATGATCTATATTATGGAATTATAAAAATAAATGAACTATTAAGAAATAAATATAATAAATTAAAAAGATATTTTAATGAACTTAATTTAAATATAAATGTACCTGTGGAGACCTTCACCTCTGTCCCTGAAGGGATTAATATAAGCCCGTATGTAAGGATAAGTGTGGTCGATGAATCAGGAAGCCTCATTGCCTTGGCATGAGGTAGCTCACTGTTTTATTATTGATTAAATCTTTTATTTTTTCATCACTAAATCCCAGATTTTTTAGTATTTCCCTTGAATGCTCGCCTAGCCTTGGTGACATTAATCTAATTCCTCCCGGGGTTTCAGACATTTTAAACGGGGAATTTAGCATTTTTATATTTTTATTGCCAAAATGCACATCTTTTATCATTTCCCTGTAATTTAACTGTTTATCCATTATAACATCGCTTATCTTATTTACCCTGGAACACGGTATGCCATACTCATTAAATTTTTTAATAAGTTCATCAACAGTATATTTTTTAAATTCATTATTTATAATATTTATCAGTTCATCCCTGTTTTCAAGCCTTTTTTCATTTGTGCTGAACCTATCATTATTTTTTAAATTCTCAATATTTAATGCCGAGCAGAAAAGCCCCCATAATTTTTCAGTACCAACTGTTACGGCTATATAATCATCTCCAGCTTTAAAAACCTGGTATGGCACTATGCTTGGGTGGGCTGAACCAAGTCTCTCTGGATTTATACCTGTTGCTATATAATTCATGAATTGATTTACAAGGAGATATGAATTTACATCCAGCATTGATATATCTATGTACTGTCCCCTTCCTGTGATATTTCTGTAATTAAGGGCCGCAAGTATGGAAATGGTTGCAAATAAACCGCTGGTAATATCTGTAATTGGCACACCAAATTTTACAGGATCACCATTTTTTTCTCCTGTAATGCTCATAAGCCCGGATCTTGCAAGTGCTATAAGGTCATATGAGGGCATTGAAGCATCAGGGCCCGTCTGCCCAAATCCGGATATGCTGCAGTAAATTATTTTATTATTATAATTTTTAAGTGATTCATAATCTATTCCAAGTTTTTTAGCCGTTCCAGGCCTGAAATTTTCAATAACAATATCAGATTTTTCAACAAGTTTTTTAATTATTTCAGTGGCATCAGGATGCTTTAGGTCCATGCATATACTTTTTTTGTTTCTGTTTACACTTATGTAATATGCAGATTCATCATCAATAAATGGGGGTGCCCAGCTTCTGGACTGATCTCCCGCAGGTGGTTCAACCTTGATAACATCTGCACCGAGGTCGCCAAGTATCATAGATGCAACCGGTCCCGACATGGCCTGTGTAAAATCAAGAACTTTTAAACCTTTTAATGATTCCATATTAAGCTAAAAAAATAAAACAACTTAAATTTATGTTTTTATACAATATTTAGAAGTTCATATCATCATATATGCCTTCTTCAGGATTAACCGGATTCCTTGGTTTTGCATCACTGGGCAGTTTATTAAATCCTAGTATAACAAATATTATACCAATAAATATTAGAAGTATTCCTATTATAATTATTGTCAGTATTACACCGATTAAAAGCATGTTTGCTGCAGTATTAAAATCCCTCACACCCGTTAGTTCATATACAGATTTATATGCGAAATATTCAAAAATAATGGATGCTATAACACCGAGCAATAATATAAATAATGATACCAGCAGGCCATAGGCCGGACTTACTGGAGGGGCCGTGCCAGCATGTGTTGTTACAGCATAGCTGGAAATGCCAAAAACCAGAATTACAATTAAACCGATTAAAATTCCAGATATTACACTTGCAAGCATATATTTGAATGGTTTTTTATTATCATAATAATTGGATATCAAATTCATGGAATTCAGAAGCAGTATAAGACCCAGTACCTCTGCAATTAGACCTGCATAATTTATGAAGATGTTTAAGATCCCGCCAAAGAATTCTAATATAATTCCAAGAATTCCATATGTTCTTGCAGGTTCAAGTTCAGGTATTCTCTGCGAGTACATTCTTGGGTATGCAAATTAAAATTAATAAATTTATTGTATTTTTCTAAATTAATATGTAAAAATTAAATAATAACTTTTGATTACGCCAGTAAATGTACATTCAATCAAATATTCAATATAAAATCAATGGTATTTCACACATTATAGAACAGGAATTACATGAATTGAGGAGTGGAACCAATGAATGATGCCTATTATATTATTCCAGTTTTAATATTTTTGCCCACAATACTGCTTATTCTGGCACAGCTGGTTTATTATTACCTCGGAGTAAATCATAAATATAAGGACCTTCAGGTTGCATCCATGCCATCATTATCCATACTGGTGCCAACAAAGGGTGAAAAAATAGAGACTGTGCAGGGACTTCTTGAAAATATTGATAATGCTGAATGGGATAAATCCAAAATTGAAGTAATTATAATTTCTGATGATACAGAGGAATATTTTAAGGAGATGCAGCAGAGGGTAAAAATACCTGAAAATCTAAAGGTTATCTTTTACAGGCGTGGAATTAATAAAAGGGGTTATAAAAGCGGCGCGCTGCATGACGGTTTTAAAAAATCAACGGGGGAACTTATACTTACAATGGATGTTGATGCAAGGATATATAGTGATTCAATAAAAAAGGGGTATGCCCAGATAATGGCCGAAAATGCCGATGCCGTTACCATGAACTGGATTGGCTATGGAAATGTGGAATCAACAACCGTAAATTCTCTTATAATATCAACATATTACACAAATACTTCGATAATAACTGGCAGGGACCATGCAGGCATGCCTGTAATGCCTGTTGGATGTGGAACACTTTTCAAGAGGGATGCCCTTAATGCTGTGGATTCGTGGGACCCTGAAATGATACAGGATGATCTGGAGATCGGCACAAGGCTTATACATGCCGGCAAAAAAATAAAAAGTTCTGATGCCAATATAAAAATAGAGGTTCCAGACACATTCAATGCATTTTATACCCAGCAGACACGCTGGGCCATGGGAAGCATGGAGGTTTTAAGCCGGCGGTTTAGGTACATAATATCATCAAAAATAGGAATTATTAAAAGGCTGGACATTATTGCATTTTTATTACAGTACATACCGCTTGTTCTTACATTTTTAATGGCCATTGCCCTTGTAATAATATCACCATTTATACATTTTGACATATTATTTAATCCACTGTTCTTTCTATGGATAATCCTCCTTGGGTTATATGCATATGTTTTCGTTAAAATCGGTGATAAATTTAATATAAATGCCAAAAAAGCAGTTTCTGCCATGGGCAGGTTATCATCCTACACTGTTGCCATCTCCCCATTTGTTCTGCTATGGATATTCAGGGCATTTAAATCAAGGAGGATTTACAGGATAACACCAAAGGGTGCCGGTCATAAAATGCCATCAAATATCTATGCCATTCTGGCATTTGGAATCTTTTTCATTGCCGGATCTTTATTTTATTTAATACACTTTTATCTTTTAACAGGACTCTGGCTTTTATACTATTCCATGGGTTACATATCAACATTTTATCTTGTTTATAAGGATACATGGCAAAAAAATAAGGAATAATTTAATAATTAATTATTAATATATGTATATGGTTCTGGATTCCTACAGATCAAAGGCAGATAAAATACTGGTGCCATTATCCAAAAAATTTTTAATGCTCAATCCCAATACAATTTCTGTTTCATCATTGATTTTTGCAGCATTTGCCGGGATATTTTATTATTTATCATTTTTTAGTAAGTATATTCTATTTTTATCATTTATATTCTTAATTTTTTCCGCCCTTTTTGATGCGCTGGATGGCAAGATTGCCAGGCTAAAAAATATTGCATCCAAAAAGGGAGACCTTATAGACCATGTTTTTGACAGGTATTCAGATATATTTATTGTCCTCGGCATGTCGTTTTCTATTTTCGGTAACATATACCTTGGTCTGTTTGCAATTTTAGGCATATTACTGACAAGCTACATGGGTACACAGTCACAGGCACTGGGGCTAAAAAGGGATTACTCGGGTATAGCAGGCAGGGCCGACAGGCTCGTTTTAATGATGATTTTTACATTAATACAGATATTTGTAACCGGGCATTTTGATGTTTATAATATAAAACTGTATGTTACCGGCATCCTTCTAATATGGTTTGGCATAGCTGGAAATATAAATGCAATAACCAGATTTTTTGACATATATAAAAATTTATAATTTGTTTATTATATTAATATATTTTTCATTAAGATCCATTGCAGTTTTTTCGTTTTTAGATTCTGTGAATATTCTTAATATTTTTTCCGTGCCCGATGGCCTTATTAAAACCCAGCCTGAATCCTCATATATCTTTATTCCGTCAAGTAGATCTGTTTTTTTATTTCCCAGTGCATCAAGTAATTTATTTTTAATAACATCCCAGTCATATTTTCTGGGTACTGACTTTTTTACCATGTAATATTTTGGTATCTCCCTTAGCAGTTCACTTATTTTTTTATTCTCACAGGCAAGCAGGTTGAGCATTAATGACATTGTCATGGCGCCATCTCTGCAGAACTGATGTTTACCATATATGACACCACCATTCTCCTCTCCTCCAATCACAGCATTGTTTTCTATCATGGTTCTGGCCACAATCGGGGCACCCACCCTTGTTACAATTATTTTTGCATTTTTTTGCTGGCACACATCCTTTAATGCATCAGAGCTGCTTGTTGGGGTAACAAGAGTTTCCCCGGCCCTTAATGTATATTTTGCTATTAAGGCCAGGCTTTCATTTCCATCTATAAAATTACCATTTTCATCTATGAATACGCATCTGTCAGCATCACCATCGTGTGCTATGCCTATATCGAATTTGCCAGTTTTCATAATGTTTATAAGATCCTGCAGATTTTCTGGTTTTGGCTCAGAATTTCGTCCTGTAAATTTTCCATCAGGATTTGAATTTAGCGTTACTATATGGCAGTTGAGCCTGGAAAGTAAAAGCGGGCTTGTATAATATGATGCACCGTTTCCGGTATCTATGGCCACATTTAATTTTCTCTCTGAGATCTTTTTAAAATTAATCAGTGATATTATGCCATTTATGTATAAATCCACTGCAGTATCATCATAATAAAACCTTCCTGCATTTTCCCATGAAACATTTTTAAATTTTTTATTCATTATTAATTTTTCTATTTCATATTCCTTTTCCTCATCTATTTCTGTTCCATCCATATCTATTGCCTTTATGCCGTTATACTGTGGTGGATTATGGGATGCAGTTATCATAATTCCCGGAACATGATTTTTTTTGCAGTAATACTGCAGTGCAGGTGTTGGCAGTATACCAAGATAAACCACATCAGTGCCTGCGGACATTACTGCAGATGAGACTGCATTTAATATCATATCTCCTGTTATCCTTGTATCCTTTGCCATGGCTATTTTTTTAGCACTGAAGAATGTTGCCATGGCCTTTCCAACATCCATGGAGAATTCAGCTGACAGATCATCATTTGGTATACCCCTTATCCCATTGGTTCCAAAAAAATGTAATTCCATATAATGGTATTGTATGCATTTATAATAATTTTTTATTTTTTATATTGTAAACCCTGCCACGCCATGTAATATTTTTCATTCTGTTTGCCATGAAAAGATTAACTGTATAAATAAATGGCATTAAAATTGCGGCAATTACATTTTCAGGCGATACCTTATTGAGACGCCTAATCATGTTCAAAATATATAATATCTCCGGTATTAAAAATAATAAAAAGAGTTTGTTATAAAATATGCCTGCAAATATGGCAGAGAAAAACAGAAACATGTAAGAAAAATAGAATAAAATTCCATAATAAAATATCTTTTTTGATGCAGCAATTGATAGAGCGGTCTGCCTGTTTGCCCACTCAAAAAACTGCTCAAAATTTTCTGGAGAATTTACCACAGGCATTGCCCTTTTTACATAATAAAGATCCAGATTTTTATCCTTGGCTATTTTTGTTAGTGCTGTATCATCCGATATATTGCTGCAAAAATAATCAAAATAATTGTTAAGCAGAGATTTTTTGAATGCAAGAGAACCTCCCCACCCAAATCTTGTTAGTTTTGCCTCCATAAGGCCCATGCCAACAAACCCCCAAACCTCCTTAACCCTGCTCCAGAATCCTCCAACAGGTTTAAAATATGGAAAGGTTGTGGAAATTCCGGCATTATCAATTCCAAGTGGCATAATAAGATACTTAAGCCACTGTGATGAGACCAGAATGTCAGAATCAGCAATAACATAAACTTCATAATCGGGATATTTTTCAATTGCAGTGCATAGGGCCCGCACCTTACCACTGCATTTACCGCACTGAAAATCTGATACAATGCAGTCTATTTTTAGTTTATTTATAATACTGCATGCAGGGTCATCAGGGGAATCAACAATTGTAACAGCATGGTAATCTGGATAATCCTGATTAATTATAGATTTAAGGTTCTCCTCCAGTGAATAATCCACACCACGGCATGGTATCATAACAAGCGTTCTTGGCCTGTAATTGTTTTCTATATCATCATTTACATTTTTATGTGTTTCTATTAAAATAAATCCAAGAGATACAAGCAGTAAAATGATTATATATATTACAAGCAAAATAAAATAAATTAACATTTATATTAATGAGATATCCCTTGTATCAACCTGGCTTACATTCTTTACAGAGGAGATTGCACCCTCAACCCTGTCTATTTTTCCCTCCTCATCTGGAACAATAACCTGAAACATTAGAGCCTTAAGGCCGAAGCCTATCTCCTCCTCATTAACACTATTTATCTTGCACAAATCCTTTATTTTCTCAGTAATGTCATTCTTTAGGCTTTCCAGGTCAATATCCACAGACTCTGGAAGCACTCTCAATAAAACCATTACATCTCCCATTTTAATCACGGCCCCATAAATCCACATTTTGGGCAAACATATGGCGTGGAATGTTCCCTGCACTGTTTGCACCTTCCTATAATCTCCTCCCCACAGTTTGGACATGGAAATATTGAATAACCGACCTCCACGAGTCCTATACCACATGATGTACAAGTATCCTTTGTATTTATATTAATCACTTCCAGTTCCTCATTATTTAAAAATATATAACCTTTATTTTATCAAAAAAATAATGACCATATTAATAATTACATTATATGGAAATAAAAATAGGGGAAAAAAATTTTTTAATAAAAGAGAATCAGATTTTTGTCGCATCTGAAAGGCCATTATATTACGGTATTATCTCAAGGCAAATGTCGAATATATGGAACGCACTTACAGACGCCAATTCTCTGGTATTAAACGAAAGGAATATGAATATAAAATACAGGATAGATGTTGGTGAAAATTCGATATTTTTTGCAACACCTGAAGAATAAATATTTGTACCATATAAAAGACTGATAACGGTTAAAGCCCGAATAATGATGGTATAAAGCCATCAACCACATTTAGGACCAGTGAAAGTATGAACAGGAATGCAAAAACTTTGCTGTTCCAGTAAAATACCTTGCTCCCATCAAGTGGGGGAACAGGTATTAGGTTGAAGAGCGCGAACCAGAAATTAAGAAGTGCAACATAATATAATATAAAACCAGCTATGCCGGTGCTTATAAAGATATATATAAGGTAAAATAACGCTCCCAGAGCAATATTTGTTCCCGGTCCTGCTGCGGCTATTTTTCCCTCGCTTTCAGAATCATAAAGTCCGGCAAATTCAACAGCACCTGGGGCTGCTATGATGAAGCCAAATAATGAGGTTATAAGCGCAAGAATTATTCCGAGATTCCATAATTTAAAAAATGCAACAGCGCCTAGCCTTCTTGCAACAGTCCTGTGTGCAAGCTCATGAAGCAGAAATGCAGTAACTGTTACACTAAATCCGGCAAGGGCAAAAATTGGCAGAAATGCCACGTTAATATGGTATATTCCACCTGTTAAAAACATTGTAAATGCCAGCGTTAATACTAGTACCGCAATAAATATATCATTTCTTTCATTAAATCTATTATACATCATTTTTAATCTCTCTGTTAACCGAATCCAGTATATTTATGGCATCAAGAACGCCTATATTAAATCTGGATACAATATCCATAATTGATCCTGGTTTATTTTCCAGGTCTTTATACATTGCAAGGGCGGCCTTTGAAATATTAATATTTATTTCATTATTCATGGCCCAATTAAGAAATATATAAAAATTTTTTGATTTTATAACATCATTTAAAATATGATTTATGTGATATATCTTAATCTCATGTATATTTTTAATGCCCATATTACGAATCGCCCTTAATACTTCTATTGACATCTGGTTATACTTATATTTATCTATGAATGTGTACGGTTCCCTGGATTCCAGAAAATCATAAACCTCATTTATGAAATATTCCGGAATAATTGATGTTGCAAGCTCTCTGTCAATTATTTTATTATTATCATATTCTTTTTTCAGAATTAATTTTGCGTATTCTATAACGTTTTTAAATTTCAATGAGGCTATTTTTCTATTTTTTAATTCAGATTTTACCTCATGGTTTATCATGCCTTGGTACTTTGTTTCCATTAAATATAAATCATTATACATAAAAAGTCTCGCATATGAATATAAAATATATTTAATATTATTTGAATTTATAAGATTCTGGAATTTTTTGCTTATGTTTAATATACCTTCATAATTCCTGATTGAATAATAAAAATCTATTAATAAATTAAATAAATAAATGGATTTAAACCTTCTGAAACCTGATTTTAAAAGGTACATGGATTCCTCCTCATTATTATTTAGATACTCTGCATGTGCAAGCTTTAAAAGAATGGCCTGGCTATTTCTGTTGTAATAATAAACAATCTTGAGTGTTTTTTCAGCCTCATCATAATTTTCATTATGTATAAAACCATCGGCAATCAGCTCACCAATAACATTATCATGTGTTTCATTGAAAACGTCCTTAAGGGCATTCATAATTACAGGAGAATCAAAATCCTTTAAAATTGCAAATGAATAAATTCTTCTTAATTTCTTTTCCACTAGTAGATCACCGAGGGGTATTAAATCACCCTTTACAATATATAAAACAGATAAAAGGAAATAATTACCAATTGATTTCAGGTAATCAATTGAATTGCCATAAATATCTACGGATTCAAGCAGCGTTTTAAGGTTAATTAAGTTCGCTTCAGGTTTTCTTATATAGGCCATAAGATAATTAAATATGGCCTCATTATACATTTTTTTTGAGAAATAATAATCACCCAAAATTGAATAAATTTTATAATTTACAAGACCTGTTTTTAATAAAAATCTGGCTGCGTTATCAGGATTTTCCTCATAAATTATATAATAGTGCTTGATCACATCGCTTACATTTAATCCATTTTTTAGAATTAATGCAGAATATTGAATTCTGTCTTTAAAATTATTTGCAAAATATCTCTTTATTCTAAGCAAATTTATATCATCAATATTCAGGTTTTTAAGTCTAGCATAAATATCCTCATTAGGAACAATGTTTGCCTGAAGTATCATATCATAAACATACTGATAAACACATGACATATCTTTATCAGAAATTGTATTGGCTATATCTACCATATCTGAATTTTTATCTATTAAGTATATTAAAAATTTCACAGCCATAAATTTTTCATTGTCAAGCTTTTCTATGGCATAATTAATGTAACGTTTTGCATCTGAATACTCCTTTTTATAATATTTAATAAGTGCCATGAAATAATTTATGAACGGATCATTATCGAATCCATCCATGCTTCCAAGCAAAGAAAGGGCCTGATCCATCCTCCCTGATCTTATTAATGTTTCCGTAACAGGGTATATAAAATATTTGGAATCATGCTCAGCAGTATCAATAATTCCAGAATAGATATCCATGATGTTCTCAATTAAAATTTTTATATCCCTAAATTTGTCCATGTCCAGCATATCATTTATTTTTTTTGGTATTGAATGTTTTTCAAAATTTATTGTAATCAATGATATAATATAGGCACACGAAATTGACCCTGAATTTATTACAGACTTTATGTAACTAAATGGGTCCTTTATTTTCCTGCCCTTTAAAAAATCAATTATTAAAGAAAGCAGTTCATAATCATACTTATACTTTTCAAAAAATTCCAAAAACCTGTTATTCCTGCTAAATAAAAAGATTGTATCAATGACCTTGCCATTACCCAGTATTGAAGGGTTTTTATTTATTTGTGCAAGCCCGGCATCAAACTTATTGGTGTATATTAACGCCGGAATATAATATTCAGGATACCTTTCCATTATATTTTGTTTTTCCATAAAATTTATAATTTTTTCATTCTCACCATTTTTATAATAATAGTTAAGTATTGTCCTGTATACAAAATCATCAGCAGAATTATTTTTAACCAAGTTTAATGCAGTTTCAAACTCAAGGTCAATGTCGCCGTTTTTACGGTAATAAATTAGCATCTGTTTCAATATGTCATTGTCTGTTCCGTACTGTTTTTGATACTCTTTAATATCATCCTCGGCCTCGAAAAACATTAATAGGTTTATTTCTGAATTTATTTTATATATAAGCTGTTCTCTGCTTAGGTTATTTTTATTATAATTTATATATGTAAGCGTGGATGCATAATCGCCTATTTTATACTCTATTTCAATAATTCTGTTTATAACATTTTTATTAATATTATAGTATATATTTTTATATATTATAAGTGCATTTTCATAATTCCCTGAATAATAATAGGCATCTGCCAGCATCTGATTGGTGTTATCTGATAATATCATGTAATCTATACTTTGCTTGTAATTGCCTGTGTAGAACAGGTACCTTGCTATCCTCATATTTGGTTTTTTTGGGTTAAGCGATATAATTTTATTTACAAGCGGTATTAATTTTTCCTTCTGGCCAGTTTCAAGAAGCAGATCACCAAGCAAATACATACACCTTATATCATTATTGATGGAAATGCAATTATTAATTGCATCCATGGCATAATCCTTACCATATAATTCAATGATAAGATCCACAAGTTTCCTGAAATCATCATAATTATAAAACTTTTGAAGGTATTCATTAATTAGATCAGCGCTGTATTTACCAAAGTATATAAGGTAATATACACGGTCAAACTCTGGCCGTTTATCCAGGAAATTATTTAAAAGTGATGCTATGTAATCATCATTAATCAATTCCCTTTTTGAACCTAGATAATCTATAAAACTGTTGAAATCATCATTTTTTATAAAACCTTTTAATTTTATGGTGTCAAAAATTTTATTTTCCGGGTCAACAGAATATATTAAATTTCTTAATTCTTCCGGTATATCATTAAATTTCAAATAATTATACAATATATCTGCAATATTTTTATTATAATATTTTTTAATGCTTTCCAGATTATCCCTAAAGTAATCTATTATGGGGCCATAATCATGTGAATCATTAAACCTCTGCAGGAGCTGTATAAATTTATGATCAAGCCTTTTATGCATAATCGAAAACATTCTTTTGTGTATCATTATTTCCATATATTATCTTTATGATTTTTGTTTTCATATCAAATTTATAAAAATTGGGAACCAAATTATTATAAAAATACTGTATATATCATTTTGATTATGGTAATTATCATTTGATAAATATTTAATGTACAAATGGTAAATAGGCTAATACCACAGCAATTTTATGCAGTATGTCTATTCCTGTTAAATCATAGAAGGCTATTCCTATGCCCATGCCCAGGAACATAGATGATAATAAATAGGCAAGGGTTCTTATACCAAAGAATATTATTATACCAGTAATGATGGCAATTAATGGCGCATATATACCTGCACCGGATGATAAATTCATTGATGTATAATGTAAAACATATGCGCTTAAAAAGGAGATAAATCTTGCGCCAAATATAATACCAATAATTATACCTACAATAGTCTCTATGTCATTCTTAATTTTTATATATTTTTTAATATCCATAAAAATATAAAACAAAAATAATATTATAACTTTTCTAATGTTGAGATTATATTTTTTGTTGTTTCAATTATGGCAACACTTCCCATGGATTTCAGGGCTGCCTCATGCCCCTCCCTGTTTGCCGATGAACAAGAATCAGATGCAACAACGGTATAATAACCGAGATTTAGAGAGTCCCTAACACTTGATTCCACGCCTATTTCTGTTGCAATGCCTGTAAAAATCAAGGTCTCTATTTTTGCGGCCTTAAGCATATTATCGATGTTTGTGCCAATAAATATGCTTGCAGTATTTTTATTTAGCACGAAGTCCCTATCAGAGGGCTCAAAGTCACTGTAAATTTCAGCCTCTCTGGATCCTGGTTTCATAAAAACCGGCAGTTTGGATGGGTCATCTATATGAAACCTTTTCATATAGGAATAAATTCCTGGTGCGGGCATGTATTCAAATGGAAGTGGTGTTATTTTAGTATAAATTAGCTTAATATTCTTTTTGCGTGCCTCTGCAATAAGAGATTTTATATTACCTATCAGCTCATCTTTGTTGAAAACATTCTCAACAAGACCATTTTGCAGGTCCCAGAGAACAATTGCTGTATGCTCAGGATTAATTATTTCATTAATATTCTCATATACTTTTTTTGTGCCAAGGTATTTCATAATTCATTAATTAATTATCTAATAAATATTTTATGTGTTTAACAAATTCATTTTTTCCATCCATGATATCATTGTAAAGCTCCCCTTTCAAAATTTTTGCCAGGGATGGATTTACACCGCCGGTATTTATTGAAATGCTAATGCCGCTTATTTTCATACTTGCAGAAGAAATAAAGTTTGATGTATTATGATTGGACACATTATCGCAGAGTATATTCATGGAATCTGCCGTTTTACATATTTCATTATTTAGTTCTTTATTTGATGTTGCTGCAAAAATAATAAAATATTTTTTACTAACATCATTTATACTGCCATTTCTGAGCATTAACCTTATTTTACCATTGGTGGCCAAAGCCTTTATGTATTCTGTTGCATTAACGCTTATAACTGTTATTTTGCAATTTTCATCTATTATTGTTTTTATTTTTCTTTCAGCAATTCTGCCGGCACCAAAGATTAAAACATTCTTATTTGATATATTTAATGCTATGTTATACACAGCACCAAATCTAAAATCTCCTTATAATTTTATTTCATTGCGAAAAATATTATTAATTAATACCATTCACTATTATGTTTAATGAGACAGAAAATCAGATAATAAATGTTGTTCATGAGCTTGCAGAATCAAAGATTAAACCCCGGGCACGGGAAATAGATGAGAAGGCTTATGTCCCCGAGGATATTATTCAGGCCATGAGGGATATGGGCCTCTTTGCACTTTATATACCAGAAAAATATGGTGGTAACGGCCTTCGATTCTCAGTTTTAATGAAAATTATTGAGGAAATCTCATATGCATGTCCAAGCACTGCATTAATACTTGATGGGACATTAACACTATTTGCCGAGCCGGTTATAATGTTTGGAAGCGAGGACTTAAAGCAAAGATACCTAACAAGGGTGGCTTCAGGTGAAATTGGAGGCCTCGCAATCACAGAACCCGGTGCCGGTAGTGACGCCGCATCGATAACCACAAGGGCGGAAAAATCAGGTGATGGCTATGTAATAAACGGAACAAAGACATTTATTTCAAATGGCAGAACGGCAAAGTTTTTTGTGGTTGATACAAGCACGGATAGAGCATTAAAGCATAAGGGCATAACAACATTTGTGGTTGATGCAAATACACCAGGTCTTGAAATAAGCAGGGATATACACAAGCTTGGAATCAGGGGGTCAAGCACCGTTGAACTGAATTTTAATAATGTATTTGTGGATTCCTCAAACATTGTGGGGAAATATAATGATGGTTTTAGGGTTATAATGGAGACCCTGGACGCTGGAAGGGTTGGTGTGGCGGCCCAGGCACTGGGAATAGCCAAATCAGCGTTTGATGAGGCACTTGAATATATTAATACCAGAAGACAGTTTGGAAATAAAATAATTAACTTTGAGGGTATACAGTTTACCATTGCGGAAATGGAATCAAGAATAAAAGCATCAGAGCTTTTAATTTATGATGCAGCTGATAAATATGATAAAAAGCAGAATTCAATTGAGGCATCATCAATAGCAAAAATGTATGCATCTGATACTGCCATGTATGTTGCAGAAAGGTCATTGCAGCTCTTTGGTGGATACGGTTATACCACTGATTTTAATGCTGAAAGGCATCTCAGGGATGCAAAGATAACCCAGATATATGAGGGCACAAATGAAATACAAAAACTAATAATTGCTAGGGAAATTATGAAAGGCCATGGTTTTATGTAAATTCTTAATATTAATAATTATAAAGTTTTTATATATTTTAACAATAGGCAACAAATGAAAACAGGGGAAAAAATTGATTTTGAATATAAGGGTGATTCATACAGTGGTATATTCATAAAAAATGATGGAAAAATTACCACAATAAAGCTATCAAATGGTTATAATATCAGCGCCCTAAATGAAAACATCAAAATTTTAAGGGAATATGAAAATAATTACGTTGCACAGGATAATATAAGGGAAATCAAAATAAATGGTAAAAATGAGGTTTACATATTAACCACCGGTGGAACCATCGGCAGCTCCGTCGATTACAGGACAGGTGCGGTTAAGCCTGTTAGGGATATATCGTATATATATAATTTTGTTAATAATATATCTGAATTTAATGTTAAACAGATAAATGTCGCAAATATATTAAGTGAAAATGTAAATTCAAAATACTGGATTGAGTATGCAAGAAGGGCCAGGGACGTTTTAAATAAAAATGCTGGTGTTGTAATATTCCATGGAACTGACACAATGCAGCATACAGCCTCTGCCTTATCCTTTATGTTTGAAAAATTAACAGGGCCAATAATACTTACTGGCAGCCAGAGGAGCTCCGACAGGCCAAGCAGTGATGCATTTATAAATATAGAGGCATCAATAAATTTTACAAAATCAGACATTGGCGAGGTCGGAATTGTGATGCATTCTGACACGTCGGATGGCACTGTGTCATTTCACAGGGGTGTAAGGGCCAGAAAAATGCATACAAGCAGAAGGGATGCATTTCAGTCCATAGGCATCAGGCCTCTTGCAACATACACTGATGGCAGGGTCAGCGTGAATAATAATGCCATGAAAAGACAGGATGAAAATATATTAAATGATAAAATGGATGATTCTGTATCAATTATTTATTTTTATCCCGGAATGCCAGAGGAGGACTTTATTAATATTGCAGCAAACAAAAAGGCAGTTATAATTATGGGTACTGGCCTTGGCCATGTTTCAGACAATATTATCAATGCGATTAAAAGGCTTTCCAAGGATACATATTTTTTTATGACATCGCAGTGCCTTTATGGTTCAGTTAATCTGAATGTTTACTCCACAGGTAGATATCTTCTGGATGCCGGTGTAATTCCACTTGGGGACATGCTACCTGAAACTGCCATGGTTAAGGCAATGTTCCTCCTTGCAAATTACCCCGATAACCTTGTAAAGTTAATGAAATCAAATCTGCGTGGTGAGTTGAACAGCAGAAGAATTCTGGAGTGGTAATAATGAAAATAGGTTTGGAGATACATTTTCAATTAAAGGGCGTTAAACTTTTCTGTAGCTGCAGCACTGAAGGAGAAAAATCTAATTATCTTTTTAAAAGAAAAATGACACCAACAATGAGTGAGATGGGCCATATTGATCGTGCGGCAAGATATGAGAATATACGAAACCGGGATTTCAATTACTATACCAGCACCAATTCATGTTTGGTTGATGCTGATGAGGAGCCACCGCATATGCCGGATGATTCTAATATAAATACGGCAATTATAGTATCAATGGCCCTTCACTGTAAAATTGTTGATTATGTTTCCTTTATGAGAAAAATAGTTATAGATGGGTCAAACACATCAGGTTTCCAGCGCACAGGGATTGTAGGGTTAAATGGATATGTAGAAACATCCCAGGGAAGGGTAAGAATTTCAACTGTTACACTAGAGGAGGATGCATCCAGAAAAATATCTGAAAGCGGTAAAAATGCGTTTTATTCTCTGGATCGCCTTGGAATTCCATTAATAGAAATCTCCACAGAGCCAGATATTAAGGATGAAAACCATGCAATTGAAACTGCAAGAAAGATAGGATTTATAGTCATGTCCACCGGAAAATTCAGGGGAGAGGTTGACTCCATCAGGCAGGATGTTAATTTTTCAATGGGCTACGGCCGTGTTGAGATAAAGGGAGTTTCCAAACTATCCCTGATAAAGGACACAATTAAATATGAAATTCAAAGACAAAAATCACTGGCAGACATATCCGGTATAATAAAGGCAAGGGGTGGAACAGAAATCACAGATTTTATGGATATTACACACATTTTAAAAGATACAGATTCAAAAATCATTAAAGCAGGGCTAAATAAAAATAAAAAGGTTTTCTGTGCTAAAATAAACAATGCCCGTGGCCTTCTTAAGAATGGAAATTACCGGCTTGGTAGAGAGCTTGCAGATGTCGCAAAAAATATGGGTATTGGTGGAATGATGCACAGTGATGAACTTCCCGGATACGGTCTCACCGATAATGATGTAAATAATATTAACAATTTTATGGGCATTGAAAATAATGATGCCATCATAATGGTAATTACGGACCCTGAAATTATAACCGCCTTTAAATCTGAGCTTGATGAAAGGCTGAAAAATTTAATGTCAATGAATCTTGCAGAAACAAGGGCAGCAACTGAGGATGGTGAAACAAGGTTTTTAAGGCCACTCTCAGGTGGTGAGAGAATGTACCCTGAGACGGATATTGGCTTAATAGAAATACCACTAAAACGGCTTAATAGCCTTGAAGGGCTTGTTCCCGAATCCATGGAGGACGCATTAAACAATTTAAAAAATAATTATGGTTTCTCACAAACAGAGGCCATGGGAATAATAAATAATAATCTTTATGGGGATTTCAAGGATTATATTAAAGTATTAAACGAACCAAAAATAATTTCAAGGATTATACTTCAAAAATTACCTGAATATGAAAAAAAATACAATAAGAAATTATCAGGAGATGAACTGATGGAGATATTTACCATGGCAAATGAAAACAAATGGGGTCGTGATTCTGTTGAAAAGGCTCTTGAATTATACGTATCAGGGAAGTATCCATTAAAAATTCTGGCAAATGCCGAAGAATTAAAACCTCTGGATGCCGGCAGATTAAGGGAGATAATTATAGAATTGATGAGAACACAGGAAATAACAGAGAAAAATCTAATATATTTATTAAAGAATAAAACTAAGTCGTCATTTGATGCCAGAGACGCAATAAAAATATTCGAAAATATTAAAAATAATTCGTAATACGATTTTATGAAATGTACTTTTTTGATTAAAATTACAGTTTTTGTATAACAAATATCAAATAAAGTATAAAAAATTTTTACATTTGTTTATTGTGGAACCTTTAGTTTTCTTACTAACGACATTATTATATATAGATAAAAAATATACACTTAATGTTAACGGGTTACATTGCATTAATGATTACAATAATTTTGGTTGGCCTTTCCCTTTATTTGCTATTTAAAATCCTGCCATCAATTTCACAGAACAGGTACAGGCCATGGAAGATAAGCCTTAAAAGAAAGGATATTATGGAAAACCTGGCGATAGAAAACAATCCACCGGCAAAGGACGATTCATACCTGCATCCATTTGAGAGCGGTGAGGTTGCAAAGGAATATCCTGCTGGAAATATAACAGTGCAGTATTATGTAATAGTCTTATTATTTGTTCTCTTCGATATAGATATGCTTTTATTGCTTCCCTGGGCATTTGATTTTTACTCACTTGGCCTATTTTCGTTCATAGAGACAATTATATTTATAGCCATGCCATTATTTGCTGTATACTATGCCTTTAGACGTGGATATATGAGGTGGATGAGATGAAGACCGGAGACCTGGGAGTTAAAACAACAACACTGGAAAAGGCCCTTGAATGGGGCAGATCCAACTCGCTCTGGCCCCTGACCATGGGGCTGGCGTGCTGCGCCATAGAAATGATGGCCACCCAGGCTGCAGATCTGGACATATCGAGGTTCGGCAGTGAAATATTCAGGAATTCTCCAAGGCAGTCAGATTTAATGATAGTTGCAGGTACAACAACAAAAAGAATGGCACCAAGGGTCAGAAGGATATATGAGGAAATGCCCTATCCAAAATATGTCATAGCAATGGGTGTATGCGTTATTCAGGGCGGGCCATACGTCGATGGTTATTCAGTTGTCCTCGGTGTTGATAAGGTTATTCCGGTGGATGTTTATGTACCCGGCTGCCCACCCTCTCCACAGGCCTTAACATACGGAATAATAACACTTCAGAAAAAAATAAGGGGCGAAACGGACAGGTGATTTTATGTATAATATAATTGCTGATGAAAAGGATAAGGGAGGAATGAGGGTAATCACCCTGGATAAGAAGGATTTAATAGAGGCAATGACAGAGTTTAAATCACAGGGATATTATCTCTCATCAATAACCGGCGTTGATATGAAAGATCATCTGGAGGTTATTTATCATTTACATAATTTCGATAAAAATGAGTACCTTGGTGTCAAGGTATTAACCTACGATTCAAAGGTACCATCACTTGTTGGTTTATGGAAGGCAGCAGACTGGGATGAACGCGAACAGTATGATCTTATGGGAATAATATTTGAGGGACATGAAAACCTAAGACGCATACTACTTCCAGATGAGTGGGTAGGCCATCCGTTAAGAAAGGATTATGATTTAAAGAAGGTTCAGTATGTAAGCATGGATTCTGAGGGAAATGAGCATGTAAGCTTTGATGAAAGGGAGGGCTGGTAATGTCAAGATATACTGTATTAAACCTTGGCCCCGTGCACCCCTCAATACATGGAATATTAAGATTCAGGGTTAAATTAAATGAGGAAATCATAGAGGATGTTGATATAACCATAGGATTTCTGCACCGCAATGCAGAAAAGATCTGTGAGCTTAATATTTATGCTAACAATATCATATATTTCGATAGAATGGATTATCTGGACGCAATGAATATGGAGCTTGGATATGTAACTGCGGTTGAAAAATTAACAGGCATAGAGGCACCGGAAAGGGCACAATGGATTAGAATGATTATGGCCGAATTAAACAGGCTTGCAGCCAGGCTTGTTGGACTTGGTGCTTTTGGCCTTGATATGGGCATGCTAACCCCATTCTTTCACTGCTTTGCAGAAAGGGAAAAAATCCAGAAAATATTTGTGGAGGCCTCCGGTGGAAGGCAGGAGGTAAATTACATAAGCATTGGCGGTGTTTACCAGGACTTTAATGAAAAAATTATAAATGACATCAGGGAATTTTCGAAAAATTTCAAAAAGAGGCTTGAGGACATATATAACATGTTTATACACAGTGAAATATTCTGGCAGAGGAATGATGGAATAGGAATCCTCGAACCTGATGTGGCACTGGATTACGGTGTTACCGGCCCACTTTTAAGGGGGTCAGGCATTGCATACGATGTTAGAAAGGATGCACCTTATCTATTCTATGATAAGGTAAACTTTGATGTGCCCATATCGCACAGGAAGGATAACATTGGAAGGTTTGTGCTGAAAATTGAGGAGATGAGGCAGTCCATCAGAATTATAGATCAGTGCCTTGATAAGATACCGGATGGGCCATATTTTAATAATAAGGCAAAAAAATCATTGATGCTAAGGGTTAAGGGTGATGGAGAGGTCTTTTCAAGGGTTGAATCCGACAATGGTGAATTTGGTGTTTATGTAAGGGGGGATAATACAGTAAAACCTTACCGTGTTCACGTCAGGAGCCCGGCATTTAAGAATATATCAGTAGTACCTGTAATGGCAAGGGGCTTAATGATAGCAGATTTGATTGTGATCATAGGATCAATAGATACTGTAATAGGTGAGATTGACAGATGAATCTATTAATTAGAATTCATGACTGGTTTTCGTTTCTTGGGCCTGGAGTTTCCTACGGTATAGCATATTTGCTTGAAACAATATTCATCTTAATATTTGTTGGAATTTCATTTATGGCCCTAATATATGTATTCAGAAAATACATGGCAAGAATACAGCTGAGGATAGGACCAAACAGGGTTGGAAAATATGGTCTGCTGCAGGTTGTTGCCGATGCGTTTAAACTTATTGGCAAGGAATCAATACTTCCAGCAAACAGGGACGATCTGGCCTACAGGCTCGCGCCCTTAATTATAATGATGACAACCATGGTATCATTTGTTATAATCCCATATGGAAGTCTTGCCTACTTTGGGTCGCTTACAATAACACATTCTGATGTTACACTAGTACTTTTATTTGGAGTTTTATCACTGCTGCCCATTGGAGAAATCCTTGCCGGAATAAGCACAAAGAGTAATTATGCATTGCTTGGTGCCTTAAGGGGGGTTGCAAAGGATGTTTCATTTGAGGTTCCAATGCTAATAAGTGCACTGGCCATAATAATGATATCATCCAGGTCGTTTATAACAGGGGCACAGACATATAACAGCCTGAGTCTTGCAGGTATAGTTGAAAATCAGGTAATACCATATGGAATTATTGACCCCCTCGGCCTTCTCATATTTTACATATCGATGGTGGCCAGGGCATCATTTACACCATTTGATCTGGCCGAAAGTGATAGTGAATTAATAACAGGATACACAACAGAGTATTCTGGAATGAGATTCGGTCTATTTTATATAGGTCTTTTTGGCATGGTTTACCTTGGTTCATTCTTTGTTTCAATTTTATACCTGGGTGCATATAATGGGCCGGCAAGTTCTGATTTAGGGTTTATATACCTGTTTATAAAAACAATAATACTTGTTTTAATAGCATTCCTGGCATGGGTGTCCCTGCCAAGAATCAGGGTTGATAAATTCGTAAATCTCGGCTGGAAATACCTGCTTCCCATATCCATTATAAATCTTGTTTATGCAGGCCTGTTTGTTTTGTATATAAGGTGATGAAAGATGGTTGCAACAGTAAAGGAGGTAAAAATACCAAAAAAGCCGATTCCGGTCATAGGTTCATTGCAGACAATGTATAATATAGGAAGGTTCATGTTTAAGAAGCCTGTGACTGTTCAGTATCCAGAGGATAAGGGAGAAATACCTGAAAGATTCCGTTTTAGAATATTTCTGAGCCCTGAGGCATGTATTGGATGCACATTATGCGAGCAGGTTTGTCCAAACCACAGCATTAAGATGGAGGTCTGGAAAATAGATGAGGAGGCAAAACCCAAGGGTGACGTTGTTATAGAAACTGCCAGAGGGGCAAGAGAAAATCTTCAGAACAAGAGGCACATTTACCCGGATGTAAATTTTGGAACGTGCACGGTTTGCAGAAACTGTGAGGAAATATGCCCCACAGATGCAATATACCTAACACATCAGTTCGAGGATGCAAGAACCAGAAACAGTTTTACATACTCACCAAAGGAGCTAACAATGCAGGAGGATGAGGTCATAAAATGATTTATACGTTAATTTTTCTTATACTGGCAGCCATTGCGGTCATTTTTGCTGCGGCAAGCGTAAGAACCAATAATCTAACCCATTCAACAATATATCTTCTTATGTTTCTTCTTGATCTGGCTGCAATGTTTATACTGCTTGGCCTTAGCTTTATCGGCGCTGTTGAAATCCTTGTATATGCTGGCGCTGTTATAATACTAATTGTGTTTGTTTTAATGCTGACCGGAGGCTATGAAAATGAAGAATAAATTGCAAAAAATTGCGGTATCGGTATTTTTTATAATATTCGCGGCAAACATACTTTTCATTAGGGCAAGCTTTATACCAAGGACACAGAATTTATTTAATATAGGAAAATTACTCTTTTCAGCCTACCTTGTTCCATTTGAACTGCTTTCAGTTATACTTGTTGCATCCATCATAGGTGTTATGTTTATAGCAGGTGAGGTAAA
This sequence comes from Acidiplasma sp. MBA-1, assembly GCF_000949015.1. Lineage (NCBI taxonomy): Archaea > Methanobacteriati > Thermoplasmatota > Thermoplasmata > Thermoplasmatales > Ferroplasmaceae > Acidiplasma > Acidiplasma sp. MBA-1. The sequence goes on from NZ_JYHS01000001.1 coordinate 188,839, forward strand.
ATGAATATTATATATGTACTTGAATTATCATTACTTCTTTTTACAATAGGCATATACGGTATTATAACATCCAGGGTTGGAATAAGGCTTATAATATCACTCGAAATTCTTTTAAACGCTGCATTAATAAACGTTGTGGGCATAGCATCATTATATTATTCCACAAGCCTGATAATATTTGCATTATTTATTATTGCTGTTGGCGTAATAGAAACTGCTGTGGGCATAGCAATATTTACAGTTGTTTATAAAAAATATGGTAAGATTAACATTTCACTGCTGAGGGAGATAAAATGGTAGGCATATACTTTTTAATTTTTATATTTCCATTAATTGCATTTCCTGCTGAATACATAATTGGAAAATACAGACTAAAATTATCTGGAATTTTCAGCTCAATAATGATATTATTATCATTAATACTTGTAATAGATGCATATCTGTATCTTTTAAATCATAATGCAATATATGTCCATTACCAGTGGTTTTATAATATAGATTTTGGTATATACATAGACCATCTTACCGTTTTAATGGCAATGATGGTTTCCTTTGTTTCATTAATGATTAATCTCTTTGCCATATTTTATATGAGGGAGGACCCAAGAAAAAATATATACTTCTCAGAAACAAGTCTGTTTGTTACAGCAATGCTGGGGCTTGTTATATCATCCAATCTGGTTTTATTATTCCTTTTCTGGGAAATAGTCGGGCTTTGCTCATATTTATTAATAGGCTTCTGGTTTTTCAAGCCAAATGCAGCCTCTGCTGCAAAAAAAGCATTTCTTGTTACAAGGGTGGGGGACCTTTTATTTATTATAGGCATGGCAGTGCTTTACACCTCACTTGTTAAAATAAGCCCTGTGAGCCCCCTCAGCATACCATATCTTATTACAAATGCACATAAAATATCCATTTTAATTGGAAAAAATACGCTTGCACTTGCAACACTCTTAATTCTTGCAGGGGCCATAGCAAAATCAGCTCAGTTCCCGCTGCACGTGTGGATACCTGATGCCATGGAGGGCCCAACCACTGTTTCCGCCCTTATACATGCGGCAACAATGGTTACCGCCGGTGTTTATCTTGTGGCAAGAGTTTTTCCATTATTTGAGTACTCAGCGGCATACTCACTTTATACCGTTACCGCCATAGGTGCATTTACAGCATTTTTCGCAGGCATACTAGGCATAGTCATGAATGACATAAAGAGGGTACTTGCATATTCAACAATAAGCCAGCTGGGTTACATGCTGGCATCGATAGGCCTTGGAGGTATTATTGGCTATTCTGGTGTCACATTTGGCATGTATCATCTTGTGGTTCATGCCATATTTAAGGCACTTTTGTTTATGTCTGCAGCAGTTATACTAATAGCACTGCTTGAATTGAGGGATATAAAGCAAATGGGGGGTCTCTTCAGAAGAATGCCTGTAACCGCAATTCTTATGCTAATAGGCGCAATAACACTTGCGGCCATACCGCCAACAGCTGGATACTTTTCAAAGGGCCAGATTATATCAGCATCATATGAATATTATTTAAATGGGGGAAGCATTATACCATGGCTTTTGCTTCTCTTTAGCGAAATTCTTACTGCGGTATATACATTTAGAATGTATTTTCTTGTATTTCTTGGGAAGCCAAGATCATACCTTGCCGAACATGCCAGGGACCCAAAACTTGTATATTTAACGCCCCTTATGGTGCTTGCATTTCTATCGCTTACCCTTGGAATTATTCAGAAGCCATTCTATAAATTTTTATACTCTGGAGTAAATATATATACACCACCACTTTACATAGCTGTAATACCCGTAATATTTTCATTTATAGGCATAGGAATAGCATATATGATATATTATTACACAGTAAATAAGAAGATAGATATATCAAGAAATCCTCTGTACAGAATAATTAAAAACAAATTTTATCTTGATATCATTTATACTGATTATGTTGCTGAAAGGATCATATTACCATTATCATTTTATATAGGCCATGGGGATAGAACATATGATAACAGCATAGATAAAATGGGTTCTGACCTTGCTGATGCCGGTACCGGCCTTAGAAAAATTCAGACGGGTTCTGCAGGTTATTATGTTGTTTTTCTGCTCATAGGTCTATCTATATTATTCATAATAATAGAACTTCTGGGGATGATTAAATAATGTTCCTTCCATATTTTCTTCTGGTATTATTTATAGGCGTGGTTATTACATTCTTTGCCAGGTCATATGCCAAATACTTTTCAATGGTATTTCTTGGTATAATGTCTGTGGCCTTTGTAATATACTCTTTCATTAGGTTTAATAATTACCTTGGAAATATAATTGCAAAATACAATTATGTTCTGGCAAATTATACAAGTTCAGGAATACATATAGAGTTAAATTTTTCACTTGGCCTCACAGGGTTCACAGATTTATTGGTTATTATGGCACTTATTGTGACAATATTTGCACTTTCCATAGGTGAAAGGGAAAATAACGACACATTCTTTGGGCTTTTAATGTCAGTTGGATTTGGTCTTGTTGGTTTATTTTCTGTCAGAAATTTTCTGTTCTTTTATATATTCTGGGAGGTTGTTTTAATACCGATGTTTTTCATCATAGCAAAGTATGGCACAATAAACAAGGAAAAAATATCAATTAAATTCTTTATTTATACACATGTGGGGTCACTTTTTCTGCTTCTATCAATATTCATGCTTTCTACATATTATTTTATTGAATTCAAGGTATTTACATTTCAGATATCAGATCTTATGAATCTGGCATTTCAGAAATCACTGCCAAAATTCGCACTTTATTTCTCATTTTTTGGTTTTCTCCTTGCTTTTCTAATCAAGCTCCCAACATTTCCATTACATGAATGGCTGCCCAATGCACATTATACAGCGCCATTTTCAGGGAGTATTTTATTATCCGGCGGACTTTTATCCATGGGTGGTTATGGACTTTTAGGCATATTATACCCGGTTACACCACTATTCCCAAAGAGTCTTGTCTACTTTTTAATAATACTTGGCCTAATAAGCGTTGTTTACTTTGCATTTACATCAATGTTCCAGACAAACCTGAAAAGGATGATAGCATACTCGAGCGCAGGCGAAATGGCATTTGTGACAATATCGTTTGGCACAAGCATTATATCAACAGGATATGTTAAAACATTTGACCTTGCAGGCGGAATGTACCAGACCATAGCCCATGCATTTGTTACATCCCTTGCCTTCGCCTCATTGCTGTTTATTTATAAAAGAACCCATACAATACAGGTTTATGGCCTTGGTGGCCTTTACAGGCAGATGCCATACGCATCAACATTTTTCCTTGCCGCACTCCTCGGATCGCTTGGACTGCCTGCACTTGCAGGCTTTATAGGTGAATTTTCTGTTACAGTTTCATCATTTGAAACAATAGGATTGTTTGCAATTATAATTATTTTCGGGCTTATAGTTACTGCTGCATATTTTATATGGGCAGCACAGCGTTCATTGTATGGTTTTTATAATGAAAAGCTTGGCCCGCTTAAGGATCTTACAAAACCGGAGTTCTTAATACTTTTATTTATGCTGGTATCTTCCATATTTTTTGGTGTTTATCCAACATTAATGTTTAAACTGCTTGCCTCCTATGCAAAAGCTCTTAGTGTGGTGTTTTGACATGGATTATGAATATTTTTACTCAATAATATTGCTTGGTATTGCAGGTTTCGTTGCGCTGGCATTTGGCATAAGAAAGGATAATAAAAAGGCCATGGCATTATTTACATTAATTGTACTGGCACTGGCCTTTATACTATCCCTGATATTTTCAAATAATTATTCTTCATACGGTCTTATTTTCAATGATTTTGATTCATTCTGGGCACTTATATTCATTGCGTCATCAATGATGATTGTAATACCATCATTAAACGATATAAGGGGGAGATATGATGTATTTTATTCCCTTATAATTTTTATGACATTAACCATGCTGGTATCTGCATACACATATAACCTTTTAATATTATTTGTATCATTTGAGGGTGTTAGTATAATAACATATGTGCTTGCAGCATATAACAAAACAAGGCGTAACCTGGAGGGCTCACTTAAATATTTCATAATAAGCACTGTGGGCACAGCATTTAATGTTCTTGGAATATCATTCTTTTACCTTGGGCTTAGAACCTTTAATCTTTTCGATGTAAATCATATATATTTTGATAAGGCTGTTCTCATTGCATTTATATTTATAATAATTGGTTTTGGATTTAAGCTTGCAATATTCCCCATGCAGCAGTGGGCCATTGATACATATGATGGATCACCAAACTCAATTTCTGCCTTTCTTTCCACGGGCAGCAAGATTGTCGCATACATGATTCTATTAAAAATACTCGTTCTTGGATTTTCTGCATTTTATAACTATGTATTTTATTTCTTCGCAATATTATCAATACTTACAATGACATACGGCAATGTTGCAGCACTGTCACAGAATAATTTAAAACGGATTCTGGCATATTCAAGCGTTTCGCAGGCAGGTTACCTGATACTTGTTTATGCACTTATAAGCTATTCATATTACAATATTTCATCACCCGTTCCGGCAGCCACATATATAAGGCTTGGTATTGCAACGGCAATGTTTTATTCCCTTGTTTATATATTCATGAAGGGCGGGTCATTCATTGCCATGAGCCTTATTAGGAAGGATAAGATAATGATAGATGATATTAGGGGTCTGTCCAAAAAATCACCGGCATCTGCATTCTCGTTCTGGATTCTGCTTATTTCCCTGGCAGGCGTTCCAATTACAGGCGGATTCCTTGCAAAATACTTTTTATTCTTCTCACTTGTTGCAGCCGGTCTGTGGTGGCTTGCAGTCATAGCAATTATCAACAGTGTAATATCTGTATTTTATTATTTTAGAATTATAAGGGAATCCTATGTTTACGATAGCAGGGTGGAATTTAATTTAACACCATCGGTAAAGTATTCACTAATAGCCACAGCAGTACTTACTGTGGCCTTTGGTGTGGTGTTCTTCCTTTATACGTATCTGGTGGGTATAGCGGTAATATGAGGTGTTAATGTGGATGTAAATGATGTTATTGAGGTATTTAAGGATTCAATTGACCAGGGTGATCTTGTGAATGCCTACTCCGTTCTGGCAAAGAATTTAGAAAGATATAAACATGCCAGAAAAATTAAACAGGAAAAACTTTTACAGCATATAATTAATGTTATAGAGGGAAATGAATCCATGGATGATTTTTCCAAATTTCTTGAAAATGAGGACCTGAGCTTTATACCATATATTGAATCCTATGAACAGTATAAGCAGTCATTAATGGATCATATAGTATACGCAATGAACAGGTATAATATAAAATACCCGTCATATGATGCAAAGAGGTGCGGTGATCTATGAAAAGCTATACTGAATGTTTTGAGGATCTTAAGGATGACCCATTAAGTGCTGCGGAATGCATACACTGCCTTCAGAAACATGGAGAGGTTGTCCTTTTCAGTGATGAAAAGAAGAGGCTAATTCTATGGCGTGAGGAATTTGATAACTATCCGGTGCCATTTATGGAAAAAATATCACAGCTTCTTGAAATCCATACAAGAGATGATTACGAGAAAATGGATAAAAAATTTAACCTTACAATGTATTAATATGGAGTTTTTGCGTACTCCACCTCGGTTTTGTATCCAAGTTTTTTATATTTTTCCAGTATTTTTTCAACATTCTGCCTTACTATTCCGGTATTCTGGGTGAAGGTTAACGACACAACCTTCTTTTCCTTATTTATTATTATAAAACCAATGGTTTTGTCCTCAGGCATAATTTCGTCGGTTCTTGCATATCCCTCTATGAATTCCTCAAGGCTATCCTCTGGAAGCGGGGATGTAATCACATCCAGCAGCGCATTAAATGAATCCTCAAATTTGGAAAGCAGCACACATATTGTTGATGGATGCACATTTTTAAGTTTTAAATTATACATGACACACATTACCATAATTGGCTATGTCAATAATTTATATTGATTTTATGTTTTAGAGTTATTTACAAAATAATATTTTTATGATGCACATAGAAATTTATATTTAAAAATGGTTTTAAATCTATATTATTTTTTTCCAAATATTGCATTATTTTTATTCTGGTTATTTTTTGGTTTTTCCTTTATTATACTCTTTGAATTCTTTATTCCAAAAGGATTTATTTCAGGTTCATTTACCTCAAGTATCTCATTCTCCTTGCCGCCCCTTACCTTTGTTTTTCCATTTTTAATTGGTGCATCAGGAATCAATAATTTTTTGTTAGGTACAGGTTTAATTGAATTACGGTTTCCGTTATTATCCTCACTCATGGTTTAATAATTATATTATTTTATAAATTTTTTATCATTTATTTCATAATATATGTATTTATGTAATTGTATTTAAGGTCTATATAATTTTCTTCCCTGAATCCATGGTTTTCAAATATTTTTTTAAGCCAGTCATGTTCTATCCTTATATTCACAGGTGGGCCAATTGGGGCATTATTCTTAAATTCTATCAGTATGACCTTTAATGGTTTTTTAGAATTACCAATCATAAAATTAAAAATATAATCCTTGCACTCTATATCATGGAATACCAGTGAATAGAAAACCTTGTTAAAATTTTTTATATCAAGGCTGCATATATCCTCGTTTATAATTTTTATATTATTTTTATCCATTGAATTTTTTCTTATTAATTCCACAGCCTCTGGATTTATTTCAACAGAATAAACAGTGTCAACATAATTAGAAAATAATCTTGAATAATATCCGGATCCGGCACCAACATCAACTATTATGTCATTTCTATTAAGATCAGCTGCAGAAAGAACATCACCTGAAGGAATGTTCTTTTCCCTGAATTCATTTATCCGGTCATAACGGCTCATAGGGCCATATAATAAATAACTATAAAAATAATTCACTCACCTATTTTTGACGAAATTATTTTAAAGGCATCTGTAAGATTTTTTTGGTCAAGTATTATAATTGTATCATTGTAAAAAGATATTATCTGCAATATATTTATATCTGATAATAGTGAGGTAATATAATTAATGTAACCTGTTGCCTTCTCTATTGCTTCTGGACTGTTTATTATCAGTTCGCCAAGGTTTGTATCAACCTTTAATATCTGTTCATCAGGCACATATTTCATTATTTCTGATGCTATAACATCCTCAGCTATTAATGCTATGCCATCCGATGTATCAACAATTTTTACAGAATTTAACCTTTTATTATTTAATATAATGTTGGTTATTATCTTTAAATTATTATATGTCCTTTTTATAACAATAATCGAAAGCCCTGAAACCATCTCAAGATTGGATTTTTTGAGAATCTCCTTTTTTAATGGGTATGGATCCTTATAATCATAGCGTTTCAACGCTGCAAGTACGGCGTCAAAATTTTCTATTGACATTTCATGCATTATATGTCTGGCAAGTGCCGACTGGTTAATTATTCCAATATTCATGCTATTTCTTATGTCCGGATTGTCCCTTAAAAACTGCTGAACTTTCTCAGAGGTTGTTGACATTTTTTAAGGTATATATTTAATATATTTATTAATTTATGCGATTTAACCATAAATGTTTTTTATCACATTAAACTTATTAAAAACATGCGGATAAATGAAATATTTCTATCATTACAGGGGGAGGGCATTTACACGGGTGAAAAAATGCTCTTCATAAGAACAGAATACTGCAATTTAAGGTGTTCATGGTGTGATACAAAGTACTCATTTAATGAGGGCACTGAATATTCATTGGATAGGATTATTGATATAATTCATGGATGGCATCAAAAAAACGATTTTAACTGGATATGTATCACCGGTGGGGAACCCCTACTTCAGAGAGATTTAAATGATCTTGTTAAATTGATATACCCTGAATATAAAATACTTTTAGAGACCTCAGGCAGTATTGATATCAAAAGATTCCTACCATTATATAAAAATGTTTACAAGGATATAGACTTCAAGCTGCCATCATCTGGGATGTATGGAAAATTTAATTATAATAACCTTAATTATATGTCAGATGGAGATTATATAAAATTTGTTGCTGGAGATATAAAAGATTTTAACACTGCAATTGAGGAGATAATAAAAATAAAAAATAATATAAATAGAAAGATACAATTCATAATACAACCGGTGTATAAATCTAGCATTAGGGAGATTGCAGAAAAATTTATTGAATCTGCCCCCGCGGATGTTAAATTTATGATACAGGAACATAAATATATATTTGGCGATCTTAGAGGTGTATAATGTCAGAAACTGAGTATGGTGAGGATGAACTTAGGGATAGCATTAAGAGGTTAATATACAATTTACATGAAAAATACGGATGGTTTAATGATGAGGAGCTCGAAAACACTCCAAGAAGAATAGACAGCTTTTTCAGGGAATGGCGCCAGTCTGGAGATTTCAATTTTACAAAGTTCAGGCTGGAGGGCAAGGAAAGCATGGTTATATTAAAGGATATAACATTTTATTCAATGTGCTCACATCATCTTCTGCCCATTGAGGGTACTGTTAGCATAGCATATCTGCCAAAGCCGGCAGGCTATATTGCTGGTGTCAGCAAGCTGGTAAGATCGGTTAATAAAATAGCGAGCAAGCCGCAGCTGCAGGAAAATATGACATCAGAAATTGTGGATTTTCTATACAATAATCTTGATCCATTGTTTGTCATGGTAATTGTCAAGGGGAAGCACATGTGCATGATGATGCGCGGTGTCAAGCAGGAGAATGCTGTCATGGTAACCTCATCACTTAAATATAATCCATCGGTTAAAAAGGCGGTAAGGTCATTAAAGGCTGAGGCCATGAAGATGATCGGTGATTAATTATGTTTACAATAAAAATACTTGGAAGGGAAAAAAATTTAACATGGAGTTCCGGGCACTACGTCCCGGATAATATAAAATGCAGGCGCCTTCACGGGCATGATTATGCCCTTGATGTTGAAATTCAGTGTAATGAAATCTCAGAAAACGGCATGGTTATAGATTTTACCGTGATAAAAAATCTTGTGAAACCTTTAATAGATTCCATGGACCATAAATTTATAATCCCTAAAAATGATATAAAATATGAAAGGGAAAATAATTACTATGTTTATGTCAATGATCAATTGAAGCTTGTAATAAACTCTAATGAGGCATTTGTTTTTGAATATAATGTCGGATCTGCAGAATATATAGCAATTTTCATCTATAATAAATTAAAAAATGAGCTAATTAAATATTTAAATAATTTTAAACTTTATATTACTGTTTATGAGGGATATGGCAATACTGCAACATTTACAGAATAATATTTAATTTTCGTTGATATTTGAATAATTTTCTATTGTAACAAGATCCATTCTCTTTATTTCCATCTGCGATGCAATAATCATATCAATGTACTCCCTTGCACGGTAATCAGGTATTAAAAAACTGGCATAAATTCTTCCCATTTTTTCATATATAAAAGAGTACTGCCACGATATTCTTGATTCAAATGTTTTTTTTCCTAATATTGCAAGAAAATCATCCTCTATTTTGGTTGTGTAAATTCCATCCTCCCTTGATATTATATTTATACCATCATATTTTGTTAAATCATCATTTGAATACAAAATTATTCTGAATTTATTATTAACCGGATAATTATCTATAAGCTGGGCAATTGTATCTGTATTTTTAAGCAGCTGGGCAACCCTGGCATTGTTAAATTCATCATACTTTATGCTAATTACTATATTTTTAAAATTTTGGCAGCTGTTTCTAATGTTGGCATATATGCTTTTAACCGGCCTTAACAATATTTTATTTATATTTTTAGCCTGAACAATCTGGGATAAAATTATATTGGAAAATTCCTGCAGCTTATTATGATGGAAGTAACCCTCCATTACTATGCTTCCTGATTTAAGCCAGTATGAATTAATAATTAATCCGTCTATATTGGATATACTGTCAATTGTATCCTTTATATTTCTATTATTTATCCTTCCAAGTGCCATAAAATAATTTTTTCTTTCCTCAACATCAAACAACGGAAAAAGGTATCTGTATTTATCGGCATCATTTTTGGGGAAAAAACATAGAAATATATTGATTTTTCTTCCGATATTATTGCTATTTCACCGTTATAAGAAAGCTCCCTTGATATCTCAGTAATCTTGGACCAGTCATTGAAATGTATCTCAAAGTGCATGTCCAGTTTATTATCTATATCCTCTATCTCCACAGTATATTATTTAATATTTATATTAAAATGTTTTCATATTTTAATTTGCATTTTTAAATACTGGCATGTCCATTTCTGATTGTTTTACAGGTCTGTTAATAAATATAACCGGTATAAATAAAATGAACTGAAATACTGCCCAGAATGCAGTAATTGCATTATACAAAGAAAAGTGTATTATCAGGTAAACAGATGAAAATCCCAATAAAAACATCATGGTGAACTGCGGCCAGAACCATCTCCATGGCATTGTACCTCCTGTTCTTGCAGTGGTGAACGGTTTTTTCTTTCTTAGAATTGCATAAATCACAGACTGTATGCTCAATGAAAACATAAGCATGTTTGCACCCATATTGTATAATAAATACCTAAATGGAGCACCCTTTGATACATTTGAATAAAAGAATGAAAACATTACTATAATTGTATATGGAAGCCATGCAAAAAAATATATGATGCTATTAACGGTTAGAACCTTTATACCGAGGACATCAAGAAACGGGGCTATTAGAAAAACAATATAAAAGAATCCGAAGAAATACCACGTAGGAGCCGCAAACCAGTCAATCCTTTCCACCAGGCTGTATTTTTTTGAAAAAATTATGTTTTTAAAAACCTTGGGTACAAGTGACAAAGATCCAAGCATCCATCTTGATTGCTGGTTTACATATCCCTGCATTGTTGTTGGGGCCCTTCCAAATACCAGTTTTTTATTATAGTAAAGCCCGTGCCATCCCCTGGCTATTAAATTTAGTGATGTGGCTATATCCTCAACTATATTTGTTTCATCAAAATAATTTACTGATTTTAAAGCATTAAGCCGGTAAATAACATTTGTACCGCATGAGAATAATGATCCTGTTACACTCTTCCCCTCTGTTAAAATTTCATAAAATAAAAACTGTTGCGCCTGGGCCAGCTCTGGAAGAACACCACTGTCAGTGTTGGCATATACCTGCGGAACCTGAACAAATCCAGCCTCTGGATGACTATCCAGCAGGGCAACAGTCTCCCTGACAAAATCCGGTGCAGGCGTCTGGTCTATATCTATCACAGCCACATACTCTACATTAAGTGTTCTCAAAACATTGTTTAATGCGCCGGCCTTATAACCGCTACGGTTATTCCTGTGTATGTAGTGTAAATTAAGTTTCTGGCATATCTCCTTAATGGGTTCTGTATCGACCTTATTGGAATCATCAAGTACATAAATATCTGCATAATTTCCTGCATTTGTATGAATTGCCAGCAAATTGTCTATGCACATATTTATATCCTCGTTAAATATTGGTACCATAATGGCCACCCTGTTTCTTAATGACGGCAGATATGCGGAATTTATGGTATCAGGATACTTATAAACGCTTCTCCTGAAAGATATAAAGTATGAAATACTTTGTATTCCAAAGAAAACCGTGGCAAGCCAGAACCAGAAGGTAAAAATATATTCCTCTAAATTTCCGTGCTTTAAAATAATTGCAGCATATAAAGAGGATATAATCCCAGCTATAATAAAAATAATGGACAGTACTGAAAGAATATTTGCCACGATAAATATTCTTTTTTTCAGTTAATCACCTATATTTTTAAATATGTCTGAACTCCCAGAATTCGCGGGGGGGGGGAAGAAATTCCTGAATTTTTTCCATCCATTATTATACCTGCCGAGGTAATTTTAAACTTTGATGGGGTGGAATCAAATATTGAGCCCCTCATTTTAACAATTCTTAATGTTCTATCTATATTTTCGCCGGTGGTTACATAATCAAGCTTGATAATACCTGTAACATAATATTCCTCCATACCAAAAACGCTTAATTCAGTGGTTCTCAATCCACTTGTTATAATAACTGTAACATCCTTCATTGCAAGGCTGTTAAGGAATAGGTTTATGTAATCATCATCAGGTATAAGCAGTAATGTAACAGGGTCTATAACAACGCGTTTTATGTTTTTTGTAATTATTATTCTTTTTAATTCTGTAATAATTTTAGTAATAAATTTTCTGAAATCTGTATTACCTGAAGAAACCTCAGACTTCATGACCCTTATCTGGTCTGATATTTCCATTATCTCTATCATTTTATTTTCATATGCCTCTCCAAAGCCTATGTCCATTGTTCTTATATTATCCAAAAACTGATCCGGAAATGTATCGGTTAAAACCATTAGACCCTTTTCATTATTTTTTGCACCAAAGCTTAAAAACATGCTGGAAAGGGTAGTTTTACCTGCTCCTGTCTTTCCTGATATTAGATAAACATATCCCGGCCTCAATCCACCGGCAAGCTTTGCATCCAGCTCTGGAATTCCAAACTTTGCCCTTCCTGAATATAACTCATCATTTTCATAATTTTTTATATCCGCTATTATGATGCCAAAGGCCTGGCACATCCTTTTTTCATTTTCATTTAATTCACGGTTGGCAATCATTATCTTTTTATTAATTCCGCTGTCAATACATTGTGAATTAAAAAGCATTATATCATTTATAGATGATATGTCAGAGGAAATTTTTATGGCAATTTTTTCCCCTCCGGAAAATACAATATAATCAAAATGATATTCTGTCCCTGACATGCCCGTTATAGAATAATTTTCCTCAACTTTTAATGCATGTGTATCCAGAGAAAACGATTTTGACGCAATTCGCTGCAAAATATCAGTTGATATATTTCCTGCCAATACTACTTAATATATGCTTAAAATTTAATACTTTCGCTTACATATAATACATTAATTTTTAATTTTTAAGATTATACTATATTTAAATCATCGAAAACCTCATCGTAAATATCAGAGCACATTTTAAGTTTTATAATGTTTTCCTTGTATATTTCCATGCCGGATGAATACATAATTTGAAGATATTCATTGAGTCTAAATGAACTTAAAAATTGTGTTATGATTACATTTCCATCTTTAATCTGGATATATGTCCCATCCCTGAATATACCATGGTTATTTAATCTCTCCTTCATGAGTAAAAACAATGGATCTTTTATGTATGTTTCATAAATTAATGCATTTTTTGAAATGCATTTTAATTCATCATTTTCCTCAAGTTCAGAATCGGCGTAAATTAAAATTTTAAAATCCTTATCATCAGAAAGAGCATTTATGGCCTCGGCCACAAGATTTCTCTGTTCTATTAAAGTGGCTCCATATCCCAGATTTTTTATGTCAAACGGAACGCTGTACTTTATAACTGCCAGCCCCATCCTTTTGTTTTTTTTAAAGAGTAAATATTTATATCCTTCCGATTCCTTTATTAATATATCATCTATAAAATATGGAATAAGAAGATATCTGTTTACAATTTGCGAGATTTCTGCTTTGTAATCACTGTGAAATCTGCATCTAATAATCAATTTGCCATCCTCTATTGTTGTTTCTGATAGCTTTAATGATTTAACCTGAACCAGCTCATTTATTAAATTTATTATTTTCTCATTTGATATTTGTACTGTTACATAAAAATAATTTTCAAATTCCGATGCACCATAAGATTCAAGAAGCTCTTTCGGAATTTTTTTATTTTTATCCTTATAAATGAATACATTTGCATAATTCTTCTTTTCCTGGCTCCTGAAAAAAAGGGTCATATTTAAATTATGCAGCTTTGACCATCTAAATATATATGAATCAGATGATATCACAATTTTCATTTTCATATTAAGTCTTTTGTCAACATCGATTATATTCATTAATGCATTATTTAATAGTTGTATATATATTTAATTTCATCAATTTAATAAATATATAAAAATTTTATAATTATACAGAATTCTTTAATAATATTATTTTAGATATCAGGCTAACGGCTATTTCCTCGGGGGTTATTGCATTAATCATTATTCCGGCAGGGCAGTCTATTTCATTTAATTTATCATCATTAAAATTCTGTTTTAATTTTTTTAAGTCGTTATTAAACCTGTTTTTGCTTGCCACTAGCCCAATATATTTGTGTTCCCTTTTAAGTATGTATGAAAGATATTCTATTTCCTTTTCGTTCTTAGTGAGCAGTATGAAATAAGAATTTTTTAAATCAATATCATTAAGTTTTTCCTCCAGCTTTTCATTTTCAGTATTTATTTTCAATAAATTTATTTTAATTATACCTGCAATCTTTTTTATGTTTAAATAAATCTCATCATCATCCGATTCTGTTAATATTATAATTCTCTGGCTGTTATAAAATGGTTCTATGAATATATTTATTACACCACCGCAGGTTGTATCCATGTTATAATCATAAATTTTATTATTCTTATCAAGCCCAATTGAAATATTTTTTGTCATATTTTTATTTATGCTTTCATTGCAGGCATCAAGAACATAGGAATCCATTTTTCTGCTCCCAAGCGTGCCCGCAATAATCCTGTTTTCAGAAACTATCAGCCTGAATCCGGGTTTTGCTATGGATGAACCTGTTGAACTTATTACTGTTGCAATAGCATAGTTTTTGTTATTATTCTTTAGTTCATTAAGTATTTCCAAATAATCGTTATACATATTTATATTATAATATACACATATAAATAAATCTATGCAGCGGAAAAATACCTACCAGATTGGTTTTATATAGTTAATTATGATAACTATAGTCATGGAGGGATATGGTAGGGCGAAGAAATTTTTCAATGCCAATGCCGAGAAATACTCTCAGAGCAGGTCCCATGCTGAGGATAGTGACCTTGATATTTTAATTGAAAGCTTAAATTTAAATTCAAATATGAAAGGACTCGATGTTGGAACCGGAACAGGTTTTACCGGCTTAAGGCTTGCACGTAAAATTGATATAGTATATGCCATGGATATTGCAGAAAACATGCTTAAGGAAACGTCCAAACTTGCTGATAAGTACGGTGTGCAGAATATTATACCAATAAGGGGAAGCGCTGAATCAATGCCATTTGATGACTCTAATTTTGATATTATAACATCAAGGAGGGCACCACATCATTTTCTGGACAAGGCAAAATTTATAGATGAGTCATATAGAACACTTAAATCCGGTGGCATGATAGGCATAGATGATATGACCTGTGACCAAAATTATATTAATTATTTAAACCGGCTTGAAAATATCCGGGATAATTCCCATATGGCTGCTGAATCTCCAGAGGGCTGGATTAAATTATTAAAGGATGCAGGTTTTTATGATATTAAGTACCATATATATGAAAGAAGAATATCGTTTGCACAGTGGATATATCCAGTTAGGGAAAACTCAATTGAGGGCCTGGATAGCTATAATTATATAATAAATTCTGGTCCATTTAGAGACTATATAAAATGGGAAAATAACACATTTCTAAAAAAGTGGATTATTATAACCGGCAAAAAACCTTAAAAAGATAATTATTGGTCACTAATTTTAACATATAAAAATAGTAAAAATCCTATGATAAAAAAAACTCCTGCTGTATAAAATACCAGTTTGAATCCAAGTGAATAGGATTTGACGAAAAAAAGTATCAAACCATATATAAGGGGTGAAATTGATGATGCCCCTCCGGTGGCAATATTATAATATGCCATAAACTTTCCAGCCTCCTCTCTTGGGGACATGTCGCTGGCCAGGGCTTTTGAGACACTCATAAATATTCCGTAGGATATCCCTATCATTGATCCAAATATTAAGAAGTATGTAAATTTTTCAAATTCTGGTATCAAAAACATGGCAAGAGAGCCAATCAATGTTGTAAATAGAAGCATTTTCACCCTGCCAACGCGATCAGAAAATATTCCAAAAACAACAGATGCCAGTGCGGAAACCATCAAAACAACTATACCTGCAATTGATACATAATATGCTGGATTTGAATAATTAAGTATGTATTTAAAAAAATAAAGTTCGAAAAATGATAACCCAACAACACCTGAAAAAACCATAAAACTGCCTAAAACCACATAAATATAACTTTTTATGCCCTTTTTTAGATTAAATATGTCCATAAAAATTTTGAATAGTCTCTCCCTTGAATGAACAATAACAGAATCATCCTTTTTTATGGTACCGGTTGTTAATATCCCTGTAAATATCAGAACAGCGGATATAACAATCAGGCCATATATTGTTTTTCCAACTGTTATAAAATATCCGGTAACTGCATAGCCCATGGCGGAACCAATTAAAATGAATAAACCATTTATGCCTGCTGCCGCACCCCTCTCATCCTTATGCAAAAAATCCACAAATAATGGCTGGTATGCACCAACAGATATATTCGATGATATCTGTATCATTATATACCCTATCAATATTCCAAAAACATTTATTTTCATTACCTCATCCAGAAAAATTGAAAAAACTGTTAGTATAACACCTATAATTATGTATGGTCCCCGTCTTCCCCATAGGAATGTGTACTTATCGCTGGCAGTTCCTGAAATTAAGCCTATAAAGACCCCTGCAGCGGTGCCTATAAATGCTATGAAACCCAGAAAAAGGCTGTTGTTTACAAAATTTATGAGTTCTATTGGCAGTATATATGATTCAAATGAAATCCATAGAAAATTCGTTCCAATATGAATTGAATTCATGCCAATAAGGTATTCCGGGCTTCTTTTTTCCTGCATTTAATGCTTTGATATTATTAGACTATATTAACATACGCCAATTTTATTATATTTTAATATAATATCCTAGCGTGTTCAGGCTATTTAAATATCCCGGGGGAAAGAATGTTTCTATAAAAGATATACAAAATGTTTTTAGATCCTCCGGTTCGGATATATTTATAGACGTTTTTGGTGGTTCAGGGAACGTTATATTAAATGTTAATGCCAGTCATAAGATTTACAATGATATAGATTTTAATATGTACAATTTTTTTATTGAGGCAAAAGCTCATTTCTTTGAACTTTATAACTATCTGAGTGAAATATCAAAAAGTCCTGATAACCTTCAGGAATATATAAAGAGGGAAAATTTTAGTGATGGCAATGATAGATTAATATCTGCTGCAAATTTATTTGTAAGGCTTAATATATCATTTGGCGGTATGGGAAATTCCTATGCCACCCGGGAGAAATCCATTTATACACAATTTATAAAAAAACTTGAAAATCTTTATGATGTTCATAATGACATTAAAAACTGGCTTATTGAAAATATGGATTTTTCATCATTAATAGATCATTACAATGGCAGGGACGCATTTTTTTATATGGATCCGCCATATCCCAGTAAAAGCTGGTATAATCACAATTTTTCAGACAGTGATTATAAAAGATTGCATAAATTATTAAAAAGCATTTCTGGTAAGTATCTATTAAATTTTTATGACAGTGAATACATTAGAAAAATTTTTGGAAATCCATCATTTATAAGGAAATATAAAAATCACAATTCAAACAATGAAGAGTACCGGTATTTATTATTCTATAAAAATTGGTAAAATTATTTTATATTTAATGTATCCATGTTTATGGAAAAGTATTCCAGGAAATCCTTTAAATATATATTTGGTATGAATTCTATTTACCTTGGCAATAATTATTTATGGATTTCTTTTGAATCATTGTTTTTGCCCTTCCTTATAGCAAGAATGGTTGCGCAGAATGCACAATCATTATATCTGGGCATTATAGCGTTTGCAGGCATAATAATAGGAATATCATTTAATGTTTTTGCGGGAATAACAACAGACAGCCTTGAAACAAGATTTGGAAGGAGAAGGCCATTTATAATGCTGGGATCGGCAATCACGCTGGCATCATTAATATACTTCATTATTTTTCATTCTTCAATTATATCAATTTTAATTGTTTATATATTGATAGAAATAGGGTCAAATATGGCATACGGATCATATTTACCATTGGTTAGGGATATTATACCGGATTATCAGAGGGGGACATCATCCGGCATAAGTGGATTTTTTACATTAATTGGAACCGCACTTGGTTTTGGCATTTCAGGCCTGCTGCTTGGTTATAATAAATTGAATCTTGCATTAATGGCAATTATCTTATCATTATTTATTACAACATTATTCACTGTAAATACCATCAGAAATGAGGATTACAGATCAAATGCAGATAAAATTTTTTTTCACTTTTCAAAATTATTTAAAAAAATTGCCAATCAACAAAAATTTAAGTGGATGTCCATATCAAATTTTTTTATAATTATTGGCAGCTCTGGATTAACATTCTTTGAGTTTTATTATTTCGAATATATACTTAATATAAAAAATAGTGCGATATATGTGGCAATTGCCGGCCTTATAATATTAACGGTGTCGGCCATATCCGCTGTATTAATAGGGTTCATATCCGATAAAATTGGCAAGGACTTTTTCATTTTTATACTTCCTGTAATTGGCGGTATAAGCGTTCTGATGATAATATTTGTAAGAAGCTTTTATCTCTTTTTAATTATTGGTTCGGTACTTGGCATAACATTTGGAAATTATTTTTCAATGTCAAATTCTTATATTAGCTATGTTGTACCCAGAGGCAGCGCCGGAAGATTTATGTCATTATTTTCATTTTCCACAGGCATTGGTGAGGCATTCTCTCCAATGGTCTATGGATTTATTCTTTTTATTTTTGGTGGTCAAAAATTAATTGCGTATGTAAGGCTTTTTGAAATATCATCATTATTCTATTTTATAGGTGCAATAATTATCTTTTTTAAGGTTGTGAATTTAAAACCAGAACTGATAAAAAATAATTAATTATAATAAATCCGGTTAGGTTTAGAGAAGCTAATCTATAAAAATATAATGTTATGATTAATATATATTAAAAAAGCAATTAAATATATATTTATATACTATTACTCTGCATGGATTTTAAGGATTATATAGAGGAGGGCGTCATAGCACGTCAGGCAATTGATGAATTCCAGATAATGAGAATTGCACAAAAAATTATTGAGTCATTTGATAATGGGGGAAAATTAATAGTTTTTGGCAATGGTGGGTCAGCGGCCGATTCACAGCACTTTGTTGCCGAACTAACCGGGCATTTTCTAAAGGAGAGAAAACCCCTGCCTGCCATAGCATTAACAACAAATACATCCTCACTTACGGCAATAGCCAATGATTATGATTATAATTTGGTATTTTCAAGACAGGTTCTGGCACTTTCTGGTAAAAATGACACCGTAATAGGCATAAGCACCTCAGGTAATTCAAGGAATGTTTTGGAGGGAATTAATGCTGCGAATACACTTGGTGCATATACAGTTGGAATGACTGGCATATCTGGTGGAAAATTAAAAGATATATGCAGGGAGGTTTTTATTGCAAAATCGAATAAAACATCTATAATACAGGAAATTCATATAACAGCCATTCATATGATATGCGCAGTT
Source organism: Acidiplasma sp. MBA-1 (assembly GCF_000949015.1). Lineage (NCBI taxonomy): Archaea > Methanobacteriati > Thermoplasmatota > Thermoplasmata > Thermoplasmatales > Ferroplasmaceae > Acidiplasma > Acidiplasma sp. MBA-1. Next base: position 208,479 of record NZ_JYHS01000001.1, read on the forward strand.
ATAGATGATCATTATTAAACTAATCATTATAATTTTTTATCAATCTATATGGATTAGATTTAAGTTTAATATAAAAATTATTTTGAAAAATATATTATTCTTGAACCCTCAAAATCGAAATCAAAATCCATTTCACGGAGCCCAAGGGTTCTCACAACGTTACTTTTTTTATCATCCCCGACTATAAAAACCAGAAAACCACCCCCACCGGCTCCTATAAGGTTACCACCAAGTGCACCGGCAGATTTTGCCATGGCATAAAGATCATCTATTTCTTTGTTTGATATCCTTGAAGATAGTGATTTTTTAAGTGACCAGTTTCTATCAAGAATTTCCCCCATGGAATTTATGTCCATCCTATAAAGGGCATCATAAAAATCACGGGTTAATCTTTTCATTTCGTGGTATGCGTCAAGATGTTCATTTATCTGTTTTTCCATGTCTGTATGTATTTCAGGGGATTTCCTGTTTATTCCAGTATACAAAAATGCAATATTTGATCTCAATTTCTCCAGCATATCAATACTAAGGGCAACTGGATTAACATTTACGCTTTCATTTTCATTAAAATTAAGCATGTTTATTCCACCAAAGGCAGCCATATACTGATCCTGTTTTCCTCCTGCCTCCCTAAGTATTTCCCTTTCTATTTTAACAGCCTCGGATGCCAGTTCCTCCCTTGTAACGTACTCTGATTTATATGCATGAAGGGCATTTAACAGGCCAACGAGGAATGTGGAGCTTGACCCAAGGCCAGTACCATGAGATGGTATATCCGAAATGCTAAGTATTTCAATGCCACCATCTATATTTAAAAATCTTAATGCCTCCCTAACAGATGGGTGCTTTATTTCATCAATCCTATCCACTATTTCAGTCTGAGAATATGAAATCCTTATCTTTGAATCAAATTTCTTATTAACTATTATATAAATATATTTATTTATTGCAGCAGAGATAAGTGCACCGCCATAATTCCTGTAATATGCCGGTATATCTGTACCCCCGCCAACAAACCCGATTCTTAGAGGAGTTTTTGTTATTATCATTTTAATACTTGTAATATTCAATTAATTTATCTATGCCCTCATCCAGTGAAACCTTCGCCTTAAAGCCTATTCTTTCCTCAGCCTTTTTGGTGTCTGCAAGCGTTTCATGCACGTAATTTTTTATTGGCATCTCTATGTATTTTGGTTTCACATTCTTTTTAAGGTGTTTATTAAGTATATCAACGAGCTGGTTTAATGAATAATTTTTACCAGTACCAACATTGTAGACATTGAATCCATGGTTATTTAATGCCGCAAGGGTCAGGGCATCAACAACATCATCGACAAACACAAAGTCCCTTCTCTGCTCCCCATCGCCGTAAAGTACGGGCTGTATATCGTCATGTATATCCCATAGAAACTGTGATACCAGGTTTGCAAAGATTTTTTTGGATTTCTCGTGATATCCATATATTGAAAAGAATCTCATGGCTGATACATCCATTCCATAGAGCTTATCATAAAGCTCGGCAACCCTTTCCATGGCAATTCTTGCCTCGGTATAATAATCGGTAACCTTTGGAATGACATTTTCAGAATGAGGCGGTTTTATTTCATTATAAATTGAGGATGTTGATGCATATACTATTTTTGATTTATTTTTCTTTGCCAGTTCAAGTATCTTTATCATATCATTTATGGCATTTCCTATTAAAAGTGGGTTATTGCGGTACATGGGCGATGATGAGTAAATACCTATATGGAAAATATAATCAACATCAAGGCAGTAATTATTTATATTCTCAACCCTGTCCTTTATAAAATCTATATCTGGCAAAATATCATTCAAATTGCTCATGGAACCTGTTTGAAGGTCATCCATGACATACACATGATTATCCTTATAAAGCCTGTGAACAAGATTTGAACCTATAAAACCTGCACCACCAGTTATTAATATTTCCTTATTCCTAATATCCATGGTAAGTGATGGTAACTTTATATAAAAAGTTAATTTGGATTAACCCAGAATAATTGTATTTAAAGTAGATGCCCCATTTTATCCTTTTTTGTTTCAAGATAAAATTTATCGAAAGCATTTGGTTCTATAATTATTGGTATTCTCTTGGATATTTTTATGCCATTTTCCTCCAAAAATTTAATCTTTTCCGGGTTATTGGTTATGAGTTCAACCGATTTTATTTTAAAATATTTTATTACCTCGACAGCAAAATTATAATTACGTGCATCTGCCGGCAATCCCTGTTCAAGATTTGCCTCCACAGTATCCAGCCCCTGATCCTCAAGGCTGTATGCCTTTATCTTATTCAGGAGGCCAATACCCCTGCCCTCCTGGCGGAGATAAATTAACATGCCATACTCGCTCTGGCCTATCATTTTAAGTGAGGTCAGAAGCTGATCACGGCAATCACATCTTAATGAACCCATTATATCGCCTGTGAGGCATTCGCTGTGTATTCTTACGGGGACATTTTCCCGGCCATAAATGTCACCGTTAACAATAACAGCATGATCCTTATTTTCGTCGTTTTTGAAAACATATATGTCAAAATTACCAAATCTTGATGGCAACTTAGCCTTTGCATAGAACTCTATCATATTTGTCACTTCTAATTACGTAATTCTATAAAAATATATTTCAAAATTTTTTTTATCCTTTTTGTTAGTTTACATAACTACAATTACCTATTTTTCTTTACTATATTTTATATATTTATATGAATATAAAATAATATCTTCTGTTATCCATTAATTTTCCTTGCTATTAAATAGCAATTATTATTTTTAAAAATATAGTATGTTTTGTCTCCATTTAGATGTTTTTCCATCTCATTTTTTAACCTATAATATTCTGATGTATCAATTGAAAAAATAAAAAATATTTTTCCGGCATTTAGTTTTATTAATTCATTTTTAAGTTTTTCTATTGATGATCTTGCCTCCAGTATATATGTACGCCCAAAGAAATTTTTTATATATTCATTGGATGTGAATAAAAGCCTTTTTTTATCATGATATATTAAATGCATATTATCATCTATGGCCTTATAAAGCAGTTTAGAATATATTAAGCTTATATCAGGTAAATATAAATAATCATATATTTTATTATTCTGGTTGACGATTTTAATCTCCTCAGGCTTACCTGTTATCCTCCTCCTTTCGGGAAGCATAACCGCTGAGGTAAAATCTTTCTCGGGATTCATTGTATACAATGTTAGCCTACTAATATAACCATTCACAGATATATATTCCCTTTCACCATTTATGCTTATGTTTTCCCATCTCATCTGTGGTGGTAAATCAAAAACAAAACCAGCATTTGGATTAAATCTTTTCATTATAATTTCAGGATTTGGAATGAGATCATCCATCTTCCTTTTACTGGCCATTGCAGGCCTGAGGGGATCTGAAAAGATTATATCAGCGGAATACCTTATATCATTAAAGGCATCATTATTTATGAAATTTGCATCAGAATTATATGCGCGTTTATTTAGCAATGATAGGAGGTATCTAACCCTGTCTATCTCTATTCCCGTTACATGGGAATATTTTGAAAAAAATATGGCCTGCATGCCTGCTCCGGAACCTATATCAATGATCTCACTGCCTTTCAGTTTTTCACCCCTGTAATCTCCAATTATTTCCGGTGTTGAATACATTGATGCGTATTTGTCAAAGAATAATCTGCTGCTTTTCGAAAATTTATGTGCATTCAATATCCTGTAATGTGCGAATTCATATAGCAAATCAATATTTTTATAATCATATTTTTTCTTAATAAATTTTAAATCATATCCAGAAGTTATATCATTTGCTATATTATCTATCTCATTATTTATAAGACCGTAGTATGAATTGGATTTTACAAGTCCTTCAAGCAATTTTATAATGTTACCCATTTATGACTTAAATACCAAGGTTTATAATTACCTTTATCCATAATAAATATAAAAAATGGAGGAATTAATTTTAAAAGAATTTATTAATAAAACCAAAATAACCATGTGGATTATTAAAAAATGGTGAAGCGATGATACTTGACGGGAACCTTGTTGCAAATAAAAAAATGGAAGAAATCAAAAATGAGGTTGATGACCTTAAAAATAAATACGGAATAATGCCGCATTTAAAATTAATACAGATCGGCAATGATGCTGCATCGTCAATTTATGCAAATGCAAAGATAAGGCGTGGAAAAAAACTTGGAATTAACGTGACACTGGATAAATATCAAAACATCAACCAGGATGAATTAATAGATTTAATTAAAAAATACAGTATTGACAAAAATATACATGGAATAATGATGGAATCACCCCTGCCTGAGAATTTAAATTATTATGACATAATAAAATACATACCATACTACAAGGACTCTGATGGCCTTTCACCGGTAAATCTTGGAAATTTATATATAAGGAATGAGGAAATAGCACCAGCCACAGCAAGGGCAGTTGTAGACATCCTTGAACATTATGGAATTAAAAATGGGAATGTGTGCATAGTTAATAGGAGCCCCGTTGTCGGGAGGCCATTATCAATGATGCTTTTGAACCGTGATTTTACTGTAAGTATATGCCACAGTAAAACGTCAAATTTAAAGGAAATTGTCGAATCATCAGACATCCTGGTTGCCGCAATAGGCAAAAAACATTATTTTGGCAAAGATTTTGTAAATAACAATTCTATAGTCATAGACGTGGGAATTAATTATGAGGGCAATAAAATTTATGGAGATGTAAATTTTGATGAGGTATCCGGCATTGTTAAGGCAATAACACCTGTACCCGGTGGCGTTGGTGCAGTTACAGCCACAGATATATTTCAGAATTTTATAAACGGTATTAAAATACAGATGCATAATTTCGTTTAAAATGTATTTGTAATCGATAAGTTTATATCATTTTGTAGAATATTTTCCCGATGATTTCTCCGGATGAGCTTTTAAAGCCAAATGTTTCAACAACCTTTGTAAGAAATGGGTCAAAAATATACATACTGAAAAATTTTTATGATTTTTCTGTAAATGACGACATCTATTATTCTATTAACATGGTTGAGGTTGGAAATAGCAATATAATACTTTATTCTCTTAACAGAAGAAGGTATGTATTTAGCCTTGATTCCATATCATTTTTCAAGGTTCATTACAGATATGAAAAGGTTAAGTTAAACTTAATAAGATACCTTCTTTATATGGGAATTTATTCTGTGGCAATGACAAGGATTTTATCCTTTGTTGCCAGGTTGTAAACTTTTTTAAAATTAATTTAAAATTTATAAAAAAATTATATGGATAATTCATCGTTTAAATATAAAAGGTTATATATGGCTTGAATTTTATGACATTATGGTTAGTATTTTTAGAATGGGATTTCAAAAATCCGAAACTGTTAGACAGCTTGCTGGAGAGAGTCTAGCAAGATTTGCCATCATAGCCATTGTTGCGGGTTTGCCGGCATTCCTAGAGGGCTTTGATGCCGAAATATATTCATTTGGTGCTGATTATATTGTACCGTCCATAACAGGGCCGGCATATCTTAGCATAGGAACAATTTTAACAGGTTATGCAATAGGAATAGCAATTTTTAGCCTGGTCGGAGGATACTTCTTTGACAGGTATTCTGTTAAAAACACAATCTTACTTTCGGTTTTAATATTCTCTGCATTTACTGTTTTAACAGGATTTGTAACAAATACTCCAGAACTTTTTGCCTTCAGACTGCTTGTTGGTGTCGGTGTTGGTATGTTTCAACCTGCAGGTGTTGCACTTCTTGGGGATATATTCTTTGAAACACGTGGGAAGGCAGTGTCAGTATGGGCAACATTTTTTGGTGCAGGTCTTTTTGGAGGACCATACATGATATCTCCATTTCTTCCGGCATTCAGGATTCCATTCGAGTTATCCGGCATAGTTTCAGCCATAGTATTATTGTTGGTTCTATTCATTATACCTGTTACATATAAAAAGGAGAAAAGGGAAAAAATAAAACTGGAAAACATATTTAACAGAAATACAGTGCTTCTTGCAATATCTGTATTTTTCTTTGGAATAACCCTATTCGCGGGTTACCTCAGTTATTATGTAAAATATCTTGAACAGGGTCTTGGATTTCCAACAGGTTCAGCGGCAGTTATAGCATCCATGGCAGGCCTTGGAGGCTTTTTACTTGCATTTTTCTATGGTTATATAGCTGATAGAATAGGCAGAAAATACATGGTTATAATAACCTCATTTCTAATTTTCATAGGCAGCCTTGGCATGTTTATACTGTTTAAATCATTTATAGGCCTTGCTGTTTTTACATTTATCTTTGGATCAGGATGGGGTGTCTACGTTGACCTCCTTGTTGCCTTTGGGCAGGATTCTGTGCTGGACCGTGTTGTTGGGTCTGTGTCTGGATTTCTGTTTTTTATCTTTAACATCGGGACATTAATAGGCGGACCATTATACGCATATCTTCTTGGATCAAAGAATAATTATACATTTGCATCGTATATAGCCGTTGTCATACCTGCATTCATTGCACTGATATCCCTTATATTCACCAAGAAGATTACTAAGAGTAATATAAAAGAGCATCCAGAATTTGAGGAGGCAAAAATCAGGGAAAAATCTGCAGAAAAGGAAGGCTCATAATCTTTTATACCTGTAATTTTCATCAACATAAATTTTTATTCCCTTTTTTATTGTTATATCTTCATAATTTAGAATATTATATGTGTAAATATCAACGGCTATTTTTATATTATCAATTTTAAAAAATAAAAAATTATTTTCATCATCTATTTTATCAACAATATCAATATTAAAGTTTTTCTCCTTCTGGCACATGCCTGAATCACATGATGCTATGTACTCATCTGTTCTTATTACCAGAATTCTTTCATTGAGTTCACTTAAAAGTCCATCGCATATGGTCAATGTACCAGAATTGATTTTTACTGATAACATTTACTCAAAAAGTTTTTTATATGCCTCAATGGCATCTTTAATTTCCTTTTTGGCAAATTCAGGACCCTCCCATCCATTTACCTCAGTTTTCTTATTTTGAAGTGCCTTATAGGTGGCAAAGAAATTCTCTGTTTCCTTAAGTATATGTTCAGGTATTTCCGTGTATGATTTAAGATCCTTATAAACAGGGTCATCAAGGCATACACATACCATTTTATTATCAATATCTCCAGAATCTACCATTTTCAATACACCTATTGGTTTGGCCCTTAATATTACACCGGGAAATGTGGGCTGTGACATAAATACAAGGGCATCTATGGGGTCCTTGTCTGTATAATATGTTTGCGGTATCGCCCCATATTCCATTGGATAAACATAGGATGAATATAAAATGCGGTCAAGCTTAATTCCTGGAAATTCCTTGCCCATTTCATACTTGTTTCTCGTACCCTTTGGTATTTCAACAACCACATATACCTCATCCGGCGGGTTCGGACCGGCCGGTACCTGATGCCAGTAGCTTCCATTTTTTTCCATTATTGTTTATTGTATAATGATATTTTATATTTATTCTTTGAATAATATATTCCTGAATAACTTTATAAAATAATTTGCATACACTTAAAGATGAAAATTTCGGTTTACAGCCCTCTAAGAATTAGTTTTGCAGGTGGTGGCACAGACATAAGCCCATTTTTCGAAAAATATGGTGGAGCAGTGTTTAACACAACAATTGATCGTGGAATACTATTGAGGTATACTGATGACAAAATGCCACTAGAGGTTTCCTCAAGAGACTTTTTAAAAAGTGCCATAGTATTAAAACAGAATTCATCTGTTGAGGATAAAATTATGGAATTATTTATGTCAAACGGAATTAAAACCGGAAAGCTGATCATTAATAGTGATGTACCACCGGGATCAGGGCTTGGTTCCAGCAGCGCGCTGATCACAGGCATTCTAAAAATAATTTATAAGATTACAAATAAGAATAAAAATTCATATGAAATTGCTGAGGAAGCATATAATATAGAGAAAACAAATTTTGGGATTGTCCTTGGAAAACAGGACCCATATGCAATATCCGTTGGCGGCCTTAAATATATGGAATTCAGTAAAAATTCTGTTATAACAGAGGCATTCAATCTGGAAAATGATTTCATAGAAACATTACAAAAATCAATGTTGCTTGTTTATACAGGAAAAACGAGGGAAAGCTCAAATGCATTAAGGGATCAGGTTATTAAGTCAGAGAAAAATGATAGTGACACATTAAATAAATTATTAAAAATAAAGGGTTTGGCCGGATCAATGGAGAAAGCATTTAAAACATCAGATTATGGTGAATTCTGCAATATTGTAAACTCTGGCTGGGAAATAAAGAAAACACTTGGAGAGAAAGTTTCCAGTGAGAAGGTTGATGACATAATTGATTTTGCGAAGTCCATAGGTGCAAGGGCGGCGAGGCTTCTCGGGGGCGGCCTGGAAGGATTTATACTTTTAATTACCCCACCTGACAATGTTAATAATCTCCAGAAGGAAATGCTGAAAAAATCAGAGTTTGTAATCAGGGTTAGATTTGACGCCATGGGATCAAGGATGGTATCACCATTTTAACCCTGTAATCTTTTCGTACATATTTTTATAAAGGTCTGATACCTTTTTAATCATATCATCCGGGAGTGGTGGTATATCCGGTTCCTTCTGCCCAAGATCACGTGCCCTGTAAAGTGCATCATGGTATCCTGTTGACCTGTAATACTGCCTTACCATTTCCTTGCTTAGCTCCCTTATATTTCCGTTGGAATATTCATTTAAATCCCAGAACCTATCCTCATCAAGTGTGCCAAATGTATCTATGATCGTCGGCACTCTGCTTATTCCCAGTGCAAACTCCTTTTTTCCATCAGCATGTATTAACCCCCTGCCCTTTACAGACTCATTTATTCTTCTGTCTATTTTTAATATTTTTTCCTTTATATCATAAAGCTCGTAAAGCTTTAAGCCTGAAATGGTCAAAGCCTCATCTGTTTTTAATGGTCTGTCAAATTTTTCATATTTTGTGGTTACCTCAAAATAGGGGTCCGGAAATTCATCTCCATATTCAGGCATATTTTTAAATCCAGCATCATGATAATCAAGGATTCCAGACTTTATTCTGTCATAATATGTTCCTGCAACATAGTACCTTGTTATAAATTCAAGCGGAACCATGTAATTGCTAAAATATTCCCTTCCCCTGCTAAATACATTAAATTTTTTGACACGCATTTCATTGTTGCCTTCAAGTTTTATTAAATCTGTTTCTATTCCAATATCACTGGCAACACCATACCAGTAATATGAGGTTCTGCACAGTGATTCCCCCTTATCAGGAATATCCACGGGTATAATTTTATCAAAAACTGATATTCTATTTGAAAATTTAAAAATTAGGGTGTCTCCATCTGAGTAAATATCCTTAACCTTTCCACTTTTTATAAATTCCATGACAAGGTATAATTTATGCCAATATAATTTTATTTGTTTGTAATTTGCTGTAATTAAATATAATGTATGAGGCAAGCATAATTATCCATGATGCAAGCAATAAAGCCTCTATGGTCTCAGGTATTGATAGTCCAACACCCTTTAATTTTATAATCTTGAGGACCATTAAAATTCCTATGATTATTACCATTAGCGATATAAGTGCAGATATCATGCCATAAAGTGTTATAAACCTGGATATTCTGAACAGGCTAAATATTATAATTCCAAGAGGCATTAAAATAAAATATAATATTGCAAATGTTAAATGTATATCACCGGTATGTTCATCAAAGATCCCTACAAAGAAAAGCCCAATGCTTCCTATAATCATTAATATTATAGGTAATGGCTTAACAGGAACTGCCCTGTATAGAAATACTGAAAATGCTGTATTCATTAATCCCTCAAAAATAACTGCAGAATCAAACAAATAATAATATTTATGGATGCCAAGACTGCTTAGTGAGTTTACATGCCATGAAAAGTATGGTGATATTGAAATATCAAGAAATATAAGTGATAAGGTCACCACCGGACCAATTATACCGGTCAAAAAATATAATTTATTCATAATTATAAAAACATAGTTTTTATTAAAATTTATTGATGGAAACATAATTTTTTATTTACCTTAAGGCATCATATATATAATTTGAATACCGCATTAATCAGGAATAACTGTACATGCATTGATTTTTTATTCTAATTATTATATATAAAAGTGTATGATATTAAATTTTATGATTTTTACAATAAGCCCCATTTTTATAAGATATCTCCATAAAATAACCATATTATGGGCAAAAAAGGTTAAATAAAAAATTTGTAATTATTTAATTATGGAAATTGAAAAGGACTCATTTCTGGAATCCCTTACAGAGGATGATGGTAAGCTTCTAATGGACATTGCTTTAAACGCACTAAAAAAACATTTCGGGCTTGAATATAAATTTCCAGCAATACCCGAAAAATTTAAAACCAACGCAGGTGTTTTTGTTACAATCAATGAGGAAAAAAATCTAAGGGGATGCATAGGGTATATATTTTCCATAAAACCGCTGGCGGAGGCTGTAAAGGAGATGGCAGTTGCGGCTGCAACGGAGGATCCAAGGTTCAGGCCGGTTACATTATCCGAATTTAATAAAATAGAAATAGAAATAACCGTACTTGGAAAACTTCAAAGAATTAATTACACAGACATTGATAAAATAGACCTTGGTGTTCATGGTATATATGTTAAAAACGGATTTTATTCAGGGGTTCTTTTGCCACAGGTTGCAATAGAATATGGTTTTAATAAGCAGCAGTTCCTTGAGGAAACCTGCAGAAAGGCCGGAATGAAAAGGGATTGTTATCTTACATCAGAAATATACATTTTTGAGGGGAGGGTGTTTAAATAAATCCAGATCTCTCCCCATAAACTCTTTTTGAAAGATTTTCAAGAAAATCATTGCCATAAAATACGGCCTTAAGTGCCATGGCATCCCTGTAAAATTTTTCAACCCCGAAATCCTTAAAATAGCCATAGCCTCCATGAACATTCAATGAATATTTTGATATTTCCAGTGCATTTTCTATTGAGAAATCAAAAACATATTCTGAATTTACATTACTGTAAATAATGTTTCTCAGGATATTTTCCCTGGCTACCATTTTTGATAGATTAAATGCTATTGGTCCAAAATCCTTTAAATGCACATCAAATGCCTGCCTGACAGCAGAGTATTCAAGTGCCTTTTGCAACGATCCAGATATTATGCCAAGATTTATTGCGGCCAGTGATCTGTATGAATTCATTATTGAATTTTTTATGTTTTTATTTGATTTTATATTTTTTTGATTTTTAATACCGACATTGCCAAACCTTATGCCCTTAAATCCCATAAAATCCTTTTCAGTAAAATTTTCGTTTTCTGCTATGGCCGGCACATCAGAGGACATTATTGTATATTTTCCATTTGCATTTAATACAGAATCTAAAGAGTTATTTTTTATGGTTTTATCAAGAGATATACCAATAAAATCATCACCTTTAATAACATCGTTAAGATAATTTAAATCATCAGAAAGCACCGGATATGCAATGGAATTAATTAAAAATATTTCAAATGCAGAGGACGGTGAGTATTTTGAAAGCACCTCCAGAATAATATTATATGAGGATTCATCAAGCCCTGAGCCACCAAGATTTTCAGGTATTAATGCGGCAAGGAAGCCCTGTGATGCAAGTTTTTTAAGTAGATTATTATCAATGCCATTTTCCTCTATTTTTTTCTCATCCAGTGTGCTGCCGAATTCCTCAACGTTTTCCCTTAATAGTTTATATTCATCCTCCATTTAATTACCCCCTTTTAATATCTGCCTTGAAATAATGAGCTTTTCAATCTCGCTTGTCCCCTCCCATATCTCCATTATCTTTGCATTTCTAAAGAATCTCTGTGTTTTATGATCATTTTTGGTAATTTCCATGGCCAGTTCAGAGGCATAAACGGCCGTTTCTCCGGCATATACCTTTGCCATGCTTGTAAGCGCCGGTTTTGGATCAAACTTAAATAGATATGATGCCGCATTGTATGTTAACTGCCTTGACGCCTCTATGCGTGTTGATACATCTGAAACCTTGAACATTGTATATTCATCCTTAATATTATTATTTTTTACAAATTCAAGAATTTTATCCAGTGCACCACGGGCTATTCCAAGGGCCTGGGCGGCAACATATATCCTGCTTATATTGAAAAATGTCATGATATAATAAAATCCCTGACCAACCTCACCAATAACATCATCCACTGAAACCTCCAGATTATTAAATTTCAATTCTGCTGTATTTGTGGCCCTCACACCAAGCTTGCCATGCAATTTATTTGCCTCAAATCCCGGTGATTTTGTGTTAATTAAAAATGTTGTAAGGCCGTGATGCTTATTCTCCTCATCAGATGTTCTCGCTAGAAGCACTATATAATCTGCAATACCTCCATTGGAAATAAACATCTTCGATCCATTTATTACATATTTATCTCCAATTTTTTTTGCTGTTGTTTTCAGTCCAGCAACATCACTGCCACCGGATGGCTCTGTTACACCAAGGCCAAGTATGTATTTCCCTGAATAAACATCATTGAGAATCCGCTTCTGTTTTTCATTACCATAAAGCATGATAACCTCTCCGCCAAAATATGGTATTGTTGCCGCTATGCCCAGCCCAGCATCTATTCTGCAAAGTTCCTCAATTGAGATGAGTATCTTTGCCGGATTTGACATATCTATAAGGCCTGATTTTAATGCCTTAAGCCTTATATCATCAGGATATTCCTCTGTTTTATCATATCTATCTATAAGATCCTCTGTAAATTCAGAGAGCCCAAAATCCCTTACCTTCTTTCTGTAATCATCAAGTTCCTCAAACATTTTAAACACGCTCCAGAAGCATTGAATATCCCTGCCCTCCACCAACGCATAATGTGGCTATGCCAAGATCCTTCTTTTTATCATTTAATGTACGTGCCAATGTTCCGGCAATTCTTGCACCAGTGGCCCCGAGTGGATGCCCTATGGAAATTCCACCACCGTGAATGTTTACCCTGGCAAGATCAAGGTTAAATGCCTTTACAGCATTTAAAACAACAACAGCAAAAGCCTCATTAATCTCCCAGTAATCTATATCGTCAGGCTTTAATTTATTTCTTTTAAGCACCTTTTCTGTGGCCGGAACAGGACCCTCACCCATTATTGTGGGGTCAACGCCTGCTGATGCAAAATCAACAATTCTTGCAAGCGGTTTAAAACCGTATTCCTTAACCTTCTTTCCTGACATTATCATCAGAAGAGATGCACCATCGTTAAGTGTTGATGAATTTCCAGCAGTTATTATGCCATCCTCCTTAAAAGCCGGCCTAAGAGATTTTATTTGTTCAAGAGAGGCATCAGGCCTTATTCCAAGATCCTTCTCATAAACCTGGCCGTTAACCTCAACAGGCATTATTTCATCCTTAAAAAACCCATCCTTGTATGCCTTTTCTGCCCTTAAATGTGAATTATATGAGTATTCATCCATTTCGTCCCTGTCAATGTGCTTAATGCTGGCAAGTTTTTCCGCAGTTAATCCCATGTTATATGAAACGTTCATATTGTATTTTGCGTATTTTGGATTTACCATTAATTCCATATTAGGTTTAATGTATGGATTATTTATGCCAAGAGGAACATGCGTCATGTGCTCCATGCCTCCTGCAAGAACTATATCTGATTTCCCGAGCATGACCTCCATGGCACCTATCCCCGCAGCATTAAGCGATGATGAGCATGCCCTGTCCATAGACATTGCAGGCACCGTGTATGGCAGGTTTGATAAAAGCACAGGATGCCTGCCTCCGTATGTCCAGTTCTCACCTGCCTGAAATGCACATCCGGTTATGACATCGCCTATCTCCTCTGGATTTATTTTGGTCTCCTCAAGGGATAAATTAATTAATTCCGATAGAAGCTTATCCATTCTCAAATCATTGTATGCATCCTTTTCAGGGTCATTTGGCCTGGCCCTTGAAAACGGAACACGCTTAAAATAAACTATATATGCATCCTCCATTATTTCACCCTCTCCCTAAGTATCTTCTTATCTATTTTTCCTGTTCCTGTCTTTTCAAAATTTTCAACAAAATAATATCTATCAGGCATCCAGAATTTTGCAATTCTGCCTGTATCCACATATTCATTAAGCTTTTTCCTTATTGTTTCTTCATCTGCTGACCCTTTTATAAATGCAGCAGGGCGCTCCCCCCACTTCTGGTCTCTGTATGCCACAACGGCAACCTCATCAACCCCTGGAACCGTGCTTATTAAATCTTCCAATATCACGGATGGTATAAATTCTCCCCCGGATTTTATCGCATCAGATTCCCTGTCAACAATTTTTATGTATCCATATTTATCCATAACCGCGAGGTCTCCTGTATGAAGCCAGCCATCCTGCCATAGCTTTTTAGTTTTTTCATCATCCTTAAAATAGCCTGATGTTAACCACGGGGCCTTCAAAATTATCTCACCGATTTCATTTTCGTTTTTTTCAACGTCATGGTTTCCAGAAACAACCCTCAGTCTCACCATTGGTATTGGTATGCCTGTTTTTCTCCTAACTGCCTTTTTTGTTTCTTCATCAGAATTTTCTATAATGGAATTATATGTTGCAAGCGTGATTATTGGGCCTGTTTCGGACATGCCATAACCTGATATTATGGTCATGCCTGATTTTTCAGCGAGATCCGCCAGACCTGAGGTTATTGCCGCACCCCCAATTATGGTTTTTAAATGAAGTTTTCCCATTATTGACGGTCCGTTTTTTTCTGATAACAGCAAATAAAGTATGGATGGCACCATTGCAGATACATTTACATTGTATTTCTCCATGGCATTAAGTATATTTGGCCAGTCGTATTTCCCTGGGACTATATATCTCATGCCTTTCAATATTGCAAAATATGGTATTCCCCAAGCATGGACATGGAACATTGGAACAAGTGGAAGTATTGTATCAGTGCGCCTGAAATTTATGGGATCATCTGATAATGCAGCCAGTGAAGATATGCTGTGTAATATTAACTGTTTATGTGTATAATAAACACCCTTTGGAAGTCCGGTTGTTCCAGATGTATAAAATAGAGTTGCAATGGAATTTTCATCGGGCTCATCGATTTTTTCATCATTTTCCTTTAACAGGTCATCCATAAAAACATAATTATCCATGTTATATTTTTCATGGCCATTTTCAGAGTAAATAATAAAAAGGCTTACAAAGCTAAATAGATCCTTATACTGCATTATTAATGGCATGAATGCGGAGTTAACTATAATATATTTATCCTCGGAGTTTTGTATTGTATAGAATAATATCTCTGGCGGGTACCTTATATTAACCATATGCAGGGTGGCACCAATCATTGGCACGGCATAATATGCATACATATAATTTATGGTATCAAAATCAATAATGCCAATTCTATCACCATTTTTTACACCCAGCCGCAACAAATTACCTGCCAGCCTTTTCACATTATTATAAAATTCCTCATAGGTTAATTCCCTATCCCTGTAAATAATTTCCTGATTTTTATTGGACATAACTGAAGCTTCTAAAAGACCATTAATGGTCAGCCTGTAGTTATTCATATTCCATTTATGGTCTTAATATTAATAAAATTTCTTTTCTAAACATTAACACTTGATGTTAATTAATTAATATAGATTTTTATTTTCTTTCTATTTAAATGAAATAACAAAATGCCCGATAGGAAGTAATATATTTTTTAACGTTATAATACATCATGGATTCAAAAATAGCAGTAATAGGAGCAGGAACAATGGGACACGGTATAGCCGAGGTTTTTGCGCTTGGCGGTTATTGTGTCAACCTTGAGGATTTTTATCCCGAGGTTATTGAAAGGGCCAAAAGGGAAATAAATGAAAGCCTATCCAAACTTCTTTCCTCTGGAAAAATTACAAGGGAGTTGTATGACAAAACACTGAAAAACATTAATTATTATAACAATATAAAGGATGCTGTTGATGGAGCATACATATCAATAGAGGCGGTTCCCGAAAAATTTGAAATTAAAAAAAATGTGCTTTCGGAAATTTCAAATTACACTGATGGAATAATAGCATCGAATACATCAAATATAAGGATTACCGAACTGGCCGAATTTGTTAAAAAACCCGAGCGGCTTCTTGGCATGCATTTTTTTAATCCTCCAGTATTAATGAAGCTTGTTGAGGTTATAAAGGGTGATAAAACAGATGAAAAGTATATTGATGAGATAATGGCTGTTGCAAAGGCCATAGGGAAAGTACCAATAAAGGTTATGAGGGATGAGGCAGGTTTTATTGTCAACAGGGTTTCAGCACCCGAACTCCTAGTATTCTGCATGGCGCTTTCTGATTCGGACCCTGCAGGCATAGATGCATTCTTTAAATCTCAGGGCCTTCCAATGGGGCCATACCAGCTTTTTGATTATGTTGGCCTGGATACCGTATACGATTCCTTAAAATATTATGCACAGGAATTATCTCCGGATTATGGAAAATGCAAAAACCTGGATTCATACGTTAATGCAGGAAAGCTTGGAATGAAAACAGGGTACGGTATTTACAGGTGGGAAAATGGTAAGGCAGTAATACCGGAGGCGGCACCCTCAGAAAAGATAAGCCTTATGGATGTATTTTCACTTGAAATAAACGAGGCAACAAAATTAATAGAGAGTGGCATTGCCACACCAAATGATATTGAAACAGGAGTTAAACTGGGTCTGAACAGGCCATTTGGTCCGGTAACAGTGGCCCAGGGTTTATCCTCCTCTGATGTTTTAAAGACCCTAAATTCACTCTATGAAAAATATAAAATTGATGTGTTTAAACCATCCAGTACAATAATTAATGGAAAACTAAAGGAGGCATTTTCACCACATAAGGCAGAAAAGGCCAGAGACGAAAATACTGCCCAGAAATACATAATTTTTGAAAAGCATGAAAATACAGGAATTATAAAATTAAATAACACAAAAAATAATCTTATAGGTTCCGGGCTTATTGATGAATTAAATGCTGTGCTTGATAGGATATCAGCTGACAATGATATACATGCCGTGCTTATAACAGGCAATGGTACTTATTTCTCTGCGGGTGCGGATCTGTCACAGTTTATAAACAGCCCCTATGCATTTATGGAAATGTCAAAAAAGGGGGAAAATACCTTTGATAGAATAACAAAAATGAATAAAATATTTGTGGCTTACCTGAAGGGATATGTCCTGGGGGGTGGCCTTGAGCTCGCGCTTGCATGTGATATAAGGGTTTCTTCAGGCGATGCTGTTCTTGGGTTCCCTGAAACATCCCTTGGCCTAATCCCGGGATACGGTGGCAGCCAGAGGCTTCCGGCATTAATCGGAATTTCCCGGGCCATGGATATAATACTATCAGCCGAAAGAATAAATGCACAGAAAGCCTACGAATATGGCATAATAACAAGAATATTCAATGATGATGGGGAGGCACAGGCATTAAAATTGACGGAGGAACTTTCACAGAGGATATCACCTGCATCGGTTTACACTGCCAAAAGATTAATATATGGAACATCCAGAATTAACCTGGATTTCGAATCAATTTCCATGGGAATGCTCTACGGTGGCAATGACCTTAAGGAGGGAATCAGGGCATTCATGGAAAAAAGGTCGCCAAAATTTGGTGGTAATTAATTTTTAAATACATTATTTTTTAAATAAATTAATGAATCCCTTACTATTTCTGCACATTTATCTATTTCCCTGTAATTAATAACCTCGTCAGGTGTGTGGGACAGCTTTGTATCACCAGGCCCATAGGTTACCACAGGTATCCCCCAGTCATGGCCCAGTGTGTTCATGTCACCAGAACCACTTTTGAATATTAATCTTGGAACCATGCCGTTCTTTTTAATTGATGCCTTGAATGCAGATACCAGATTGCTCTTAAGGTCAGATATATATGGATATGTTCTGTTCTGTGTTTTAAATATATATTCTCGGGAATCCCCGGCAAGTGATTTAATTTCACTTACAATATCATTCTCTGTAACCGATTTTGGATATCTTATATCTATGAACATTGATGCATTTTCAGGCGTCATATTGTCATACTCCCCGCCGTTAAATTTTGTTATTCCCGCGCTTATATCATTAAAATCCTTATTACTCCCCCATTTATCCCTGATCTTTATCCAGAGGTTTATAAGAGAATCTATGGAATTCTCCTCCATCCATGATGAGCTTGCATGATGGGAGCTGCTGTGTTTTTTAATCTCCATGAGTATTCTTCCCTTGTATCCTGCAGTGATATTTTCAGGGCCTCCCGGTTCACCAAAAATGGCGTAGTCGGTTTTATCGTAACCTGATTCTATGTAATTAATACCCTTGCTATCACTTTCCTCCCCTGAGGCTGCTGCAAGTATGATTCTGCCATCGAATCCTGAATCTAATGCATGTTTTGCCCCAAGCATTAGGGCAAGAAGGGATGATTTTGCGTCCACAGCACCGCGGCCGTAAATTAAATCACCGTCAATTTTTACATCAATAAATCCAGGAACAGTATCTTCGTGGCCGCAAATTAGTATTGATGGTTTATTTCTTCCTGTTACCGAAACAACATTGTATTTTTCATCTATAACCGGATTCGGAAATCCCAAATCCTCCATGTAATCTCTAAGGAGTTTTGCTATTTCATACTCCTCCCCGCTTGGTGAGTATATTTCAAGCATTTTTATTAACATGTCCCTTGTATTCATTTCCTTGCCTCGAGTATAAGATAGTCAGCTATATAGGCAGGTATGTCAACGCCAGTTACCGGTACAGTATTTTTAAATTCAGTGTTTCCATTAATTTCGTTGACAAAATAACCATCCCGAGATTCAAGTATGTCTATGCCATAAATCCCAGGGCCTATGGCCTCAGCAGATTTTAGTGCAATATCCTCTATTTCAGGTGTAATTTTTAGTGCCTCTGCACGGCCCCCAAGGGCTGTATTTGTTCTCCAGTCAGTACCAGATTTGTATCTGTAAATTCCTGCAACAACCTGATTATTTATTACAAATACCCTGAGATCACGGCCAAATTCATTAATATATTCCTGTGTATAATTTATCTGGTACAATGGATACATATAATCCTTATATTCCATGACATCCATTGCAGCATAGTAATCATTAAGAAGTGATATCATTCTGCCCCAGCTCCCTGTTACAGGCTTCGTAACTGCAGTACCATGAAAATCCTCATTAAACGATTTTAGAAAAACATCCTTTGAAAACGATACAAAACTTTTTGGAATTTTCACACCATGGTGGGATAAAACAAGCGATGTAAACATTTTATTTCCGGTGATCACAGTTGAATTAAAATCATTTAAAATCCTGTGCCCTGTGAATTCAATATAGGCTGTTGAATGCAGATTCCGGTAGTAGCCAGTGGATCTTTGAAGTGATATATCACCCCATTCTTCATTATTTTCAACAAGGTTAAGATTTAGGTTTTTAACATCCTTAAGCATTACCTCGACATTTTTATCCTGCAGGGCCTTCATTATTGATTTTTCTTCCCACCTCATTATGTCATAAACAAGAGAGACTTTCATTTTATGACCTCTTTGTAGTATTCATTTATGGATTCGCCTATTATTGATGATGCCTTTGATAGATCATCATATGATATTACATATGGTGAGAGCATCCTTATAATGTTAATACCGGAATAAAGTGCAAGAACGCCTTTATTAATCAGATCCATGAGTACTGGCAAAAATTTTACGCGAAGCTCTATGGCATTCATAAGCCCAAGCCCCCTTACCTCCTTAACGATTTTAACATCGTTTAATGATTCATTTAATTTTGATCTGAAATACTCACCCTTTTTGGCAACGTCGTTTATGAGGTCTAGCGTGAGCTGTTCCAGTACAGCGGTTCCGGCTGCACATGCTATTGGGTTTCCACCTGTTGTTGATGACTGCTCACCCTTTTCAAGGTTATCCATGAATTCATGCCTGCCTGCTGTTACCGACATTGGTATGCCACCACCTATGCCCTTGCCTATTGTAATTATGTCTGGCGTTATGTCAAAATGCTGGTGTGCCCACATTTTCCCTGTTCTGCCAAGACCTGATTGAATTTCATCCGCAACAAATATTATGTTGTTTTTTTCTGTAATTTCCCTTAATTCTCTTACATAATCATAATCAGGTATGTTTATTCCACCTTCTCCCTGAACCGGCTCAAAGAAAACCGCAGCTATATCATCATCCTTTTCAAGCAGCTTTAAATCATCGGTATTATTGTATCTAATGAACTGCACATCTTTTATTAATATGTCATCAAAGTATTTTCTGTACTTATTTGAATATGTAATTGAAAGTGCACCAAGCGTTTTTCCATGATATGAATTTGTCATGGCCACAAGCTTGTGCTTTTTTGATGACTTTTTTACGACCTTTATTGCAGCCTCTATTGCCTCAGCACCGGTGTTGCCAAGATAAAATTTATCAATGCCTGCCGGAACAGAATCGGCAAGTTTTTTAACAAAATTATTTCTGGCCTCTGTATACTCTGATGCATGGGCTATTGGAAGTATATCCATCTGATCGCAAACAGCCTTTTTTATTTTATCATTTGAATAACCAAATATTGCAACACCATAGCCTCCCATCATATCTATGTATTCCTTGCCGTTTTCATCGTACAGCCTTGCCTCCTCGCCATTTTTAATATGAACCGGCAATCTCTGATACGTATTTGCAATATACTCATCCTCATAATTTTCCATACCATCACCTGTTAATTTATATCTTCATTGCATGGGTTTTCCTTGAAATTACAGTTCCATGCATAATATCTTTAAATGGATTTGAGATAATAACATTCTGAACCCCCAAATCTATGGCCTCTGTTGCAGCCATTAATTTTTTATCCATGCCATGTCCAACACTTGTTATTATGCTTTTTATATACTCGCTGTCAGCGTCCTCAACCACTGTACCATCCCAGTAAAGTCCGTCAACATTTGTGGCCATTATAAGGGTGCTGGCACCTGTATATCCTGCAATATATGCTGCTGCCCTGTCAGCATCTATATTAAGATAGCTTTCGGGGGAATATGCCACAGGTGATATTACAGGAATATATCCAGATAAAACTATATTTTTAATAATATCTGAATTTACAGATGTGATTTTACCTGTGTAACCCCCATCAATTACCATCTTTCTGTTCTTTTCATTAAGTATTATTAATTTATCCTTTCTTTTTGCATTAATAATTGAAACACCGTTAATACCCAGTGCATTGATACCTGAGTTTCTTAATGAATGTACTATTTTTTCATTTATGAGGGACATGACCATTGTGAAAATTTCAAGTGTTTTTTTATCTGTGTACCTGCTTTTTATACCCTCTGGGGACGTAACAAATTTTTGTTCATATCCGAACTCATCACTGTATTTGTTTAGGTAATTGCCACCCCCATGGACTATTATAATATCATCATTTATATTATTTAAAATATTGGGCAGCGCATTTTCATTTATAATCTTCTCAAGTATGCTTCCACCAATTTTTATCACAATCATATTCTACACCGGGAAAAGTGATGGCGCGGTTAAACCCTCTGATTCATTAAATCCATACATTATATTCATGGACTGTATGGCATTTCCTGATGCGCCCTTTATCATATTGTCTATTGCACCGAAGGATACTATCCTGTTAATGTACCTATCAATTGCAAAACCAAGATCGACAAAATTTGAACCAACAACAATCTTTGGATCAGGATATTTGAAATTGCTCTTTTTATCCATTATTAACCTTACAAATTTCTCGCCAGAATAAAATTCCCTTAACAGCCCCCAGCCATGGATTTCATCTGTTTTTGCAAAGATGCTTGATGTTGTCAGTATACCCCTGACCATGTTTACTGAGTGTGCCGATAATGCGATTTTAACATCCCTGCCTGTTGCATATTTTATTTCCTGCTCAATTTCTGGTGTGTGTCTGTGGCCTGCCGGTTTATATGCCCTCACAGAGTTATACCTTTCTGAAAAAACCTTTGACTCATCAAGTTCAGCACCTGACCCAGATGAACCAACCTTTGCATCTACAGTTATAACATTATTATCAAGGTCAAGGGAGGCAAATGGTGCAATGCTGTATATTGATGAGGATGCTATGCATCCGGGCACTGCTATATACCTGGCATTTTTGAGTTCCTCCCTGTGCAGTTCTGGCATTCCATAAACAAATTTTTTGATAAGGTCAGGATATGGATGTTCAAAGCCATACCATACAGGGTATTTATCCGGGTCTCTCAGCCTGAAATCTGCGCTCATATCCACTATTCTAACCCCACTTTCCATGAGCTGTGGTACATAATTTATTGATGTGCCATGTGGCACTGCAAGAAAAACAACATCAAGGTCATCTAAAAGGTCAAAAATGCTTCTTCCCGTAAATTTTAGGTCTGTGAGACCGTAAAGGTCTGGATGTATTCTGGCAACCTTTTCATCCTTATGCTTATTTGATGTTGCAACAGTTACCTCAACGTCACCATGATTGGCAAGCAGCCTTAAAAGCTCACCACCAACGTATCCGGATGCCCCTACAATACCAGCTTTTATCAATTTATTCTCCCCAGTCCTCTCCCACATTTTCTGCAGGTTTTATCTCAACTGAATTACCTGATATCGATGTTATTTCATAGTTCATGCCGCATGAAGGGCATTCCAGCAGTTCTCCTGCCATTGAGTCGTCTGGCACCTGTATTTTTTCTCCACATATCTTGCATTTAGTCTCCATTTTTTCACCTTTTTGGTATTTGTTTATTAATTATGTTTTATTAATAAACATTTGTATATCTATATATCATTTTTAACATTATAAGTCCATTTTAACCTATAATGCCAACATAACATAATTAATTCATAGTATTTAAAATATACGAATTATGTATAAAATTTACTAATTTCGTATTAACATCAAAAAATGACCAGTATTTTAAAAACCCAAAAAACAGGATTATGGTTTACCATAAAGTATCCGCCTAATCTTATTTTTATAATCTTTTAATGCGCTTTCCTTCTTATAAATGGATAAATTTAATTCTATTTCAAATTTATTATTTCTTTTGCTGCGCACTTGTATCACTTTTCAGGGTTATCCTGCATTTCCTTTAAAAGTTTATTCAGCTCCTCATCCTCCTTTGATGATTCCGAACCTGACATTTCTGTATTGCTCATTGAATCTGATTTCTGGGACATTTCCCTGCTTAGAGATTCCAGAATCTTTTCTGGATTTGCTGTCGAAATATTTGCTGTTTGTTCCACAGCATCCTTAATCTGGTCAAACTGATCCACGAGTGTTGACTGTATCCTTTCCTGTGCATTTGTAAGCTCATTAAGACTTTTTGACATATCAGCTATCTGCTGTGGGGTCAGCTCGCTGCTCTTTAATGCCTCCGAACTCTGAATAATTGAACTGCTTGTTTGCTTAAGTGTGAGTGAATACATTAAATTAAGGTCGACACTTTCAAGAAGCAGGGAATAATCCTTAAGGCCATTTATTGAGGTCTGGATTGCGTTCATAAAAGATGCAAATAATTTTGCCTTCATCATATTATTCTGCCTTAATGCAAGTTTGGCATCCTCCCTGCTTTTCTCCAAAATCTTCTCATACTGCCTTATTTGCCTGTTTACAGTGGCCTTGAACATGCTAATTTTTGAACGTTTTTCAAGAATTTTTTCCTCATCTGATTTGCCAATTTTAAAAACCATAATATATAAATATATACTTTTTAATAAACTTTTTGTATTACTGTGCCATATATTCCCGATATTTTTCCAGCATCCTTTCATCTATTGACGGTTTTATCTGGTATATTACAGAAATAATATCATCAGTTGTAACCGGTATTTTATTGCCCGTTTTTATAACCTCCATAAACACATTCTGAACAGCCTTTTTGCATATGAATTCTATATCGGCCCCGGAATACCTTTCCGTAAGCTTTGCCAGCTCTTCATAATCTATATTTCCAAGAGGCTTGATTTTTGATAGCTTTAGCTGGAACAGCTTTACCCTGGCATCAAAGTCTGGGGGTGGAACATATATTTTAACGTCAAATCTACCGGGCCTTAAAATTGCCTCATCGATTGCCCATGGGTTATTGGTTGCTGCTATTATAAAGATATTCTTGTCCTTTTCTGATGTTAAACCACCAACCTCTGTTAAAAGCTGTGAAACCCCCCTTTTTGCAGCATCGGACTCTGTTCCACTTCTTTTTGGCACCAGCGTATCTATTTCATCAAAAAATATTATTGATGGTGATAGCAGATATGCAGCCCTGAAAAGCTGTGAAATATTTTTTTCAAACTGCCCA
The DNA here is from genome assembly GCF_000949015.1 of Acidiplasma sp. MBA-1. NCBI lineage: Archaea > Methanobacteriati > Thermoplasmatota > Thermoplasmata > Thermoplasmatales > Ferroplasmaceae > Acidiplasma > Acidiplasma sp. MBA-1. The sequence goes on from NZ_JYHS01000001.1 coordinate 232,931, forward strand.
AACCACTGGCTGTAAAGTGATGAGGGATTTACATTAATAAAGTTTGCCTTAACCTCATTTGCTATGGCCTTAACAATAAAGGTCTTTCCGGTACCGGGGGGACCAAAAAGCAGCATGCCGCCTCCAAATTCGATATTATACTCCTGTGATAGCTCCTTATATCTCATCGGATATATTATTTTTGATAATATTTCATTCTTTACATCATTAAGACCTGCAACATCATCGAAGGTAATTTTTGGTATTTCTGGAGGTTCAATATTTAAAGATTCAAGGATTTTTTTACCCTTTTCGAGCCTGTCCTCACCAGCATCTGAGTTTTCTAGTCTTTTATATGTTTTAAGTATCTGCTCAGCCTGTTCTGCCCTTTTTTTCCTTTCAGCGCCTTTTGATTCCCTGGCAAGCTCCACCATATGAATATAGGCTTCCTTATAATTTTTTATGGCCTCTTCAAGTTTCCCCTCTGCCTCCATTTTTATTGCCGTTTCAAGGGTTCTGTTTATCTTATAAAGATCCTCCATTTCCTCTATCCTCCTTATCAATTACAGTGCCCTTGTTGAAAAGATTATATTTTCTAAACTTACACGCAACATTATAAAATTCAAATTTTAATTCATATTCCTCTGGGAAAATGGCAAAATCAACAAGCTTGTTCCATGTTTTTAACGGGAAGAACAGATAATCCTTCTCCCCCTCCCCAACATAATAAAGCATCCCAACCTTTAATCCTGTAATTGAGCTCAGATCAGGCATTGCAACCTCTGTGGGATTATCTGTTGCGGGATTGATTTCAACAAGCTTACCATTTACAACACACCCGGATTTTATTGAATACATTTGAAGTATCTTTTTTGAAACATACACAAAATTTTCTGAGGCATGCTCAATGGATGTATTAAGGTTAAGGTGGTGCAGTATTCCCATTACTATAAGCGTCATTTCAAAAGAAATATATATAATCGTTATATAAATTTATTTGAAAAACATCATTGTCATTTTATACGTATTAATATATAAAAAAATACATTTAAAATTCAATAACTTTAAATATAAATTTTTCTTCTCTATTTTATGGTTATTTCAGGATATATATTACTTATCCTTGCCTTTATCGACGGTCTATTTTTTGGGCTGGCAATAAAAAAAGGCATAGCATCGGCCATATTGATAATCATTGCATTCATAATAGCATGGTATGCAGGATTTGCCTTTGTTCCAAAATTGTCGCCCTCACAGATAGGGTCTTCAATTAGCTCGTTTGTGAGTTCCCATATAGCAATGGTTCCAAAACTTTTGGGCCTCACACACTCTGTTTCATTTTCCATTGTACTTGTTCTGTTCATAATAGGTCTTGGCATAGGTATATGGAAAGGATAAAAATAACAAAGTTTAAGTTAAAATAAAACTTTCTTATTTGATGGAAGTTTCAAATTTAAGAACATTAAGCATAACGGCAGAACCATTCAAAAAAATATCCTTTTGTTCTGTGGTTTATGACATTGATAACTCCATTATTTTTAACCTCAAAAAAATTATAGAAATTGCTGAGGAGATTGGGTTTAATTACGAAATAATAATAATTACAGAAAAGGATATAGATATAGAAAATCCAAATTTAAGGATAATCAAATCTAAATTCAACAGCTATGGAATGGCAAAAAGTATTGCAGTTGCCCAGAGCAGTGGTGAATATATAATAATACTAAATCCTGAACTTGAATACAGCATAGGTGTTTCAGATATAATATATAAATTCATAAATCAGAATGAAAAAAAGGCCCTGATTTCAAATTTCACTATAATAAATAGGGATGTGATTATTAACAATGGCGGGTGGCGTGATTTAATGGAATATGAGGATATCGACCTGCTCGTAAGGACAGTTGCGAACACAGGTTTTATAGCCTATCCATCAAAAACATTTGATATTTTTTTAAAAAGAAACTATAAAAGGAATAAACAAAAATATGGTATTATGTCCAGATTAAAAGAGAATAGGGACACCATAATTGCATGCAATTTAAAATTATCAGATGCATTCCTTTTTCTTGATGGCAGTAAATTGAATATATTAATGTCTAAATTTATGGAAAAATTTTCCGGGATCAAACCATTTGTATTTAAAAAGGATAAAAGCAATTATATTATTGTTATGGAGACTCTAATAGAATCATTAATATTAGAGGATTATAAAAAATATAAACTTCCTGAATCATCAGAAAGAATGCAGATTTCAAGTAAGGATTATAATTACCTTAAAAGCAAAAGCTATCTGTGGAATAAGGTTACACAAAGTATAGAAAAAATAACAGAAATAATAAATTAATTTCAATCTTTTTCATCATCTTTTTTTAATTTGTATCCACATTTTGGGCAGTATTTCATATCATCTGTTATATCTGCACCGCAATTAGGGCATTTTAGATTTGTTGCTGGAAGATTTTCATTGCTTTCTGCATCTATATAATCACCCGGGTTTATTTTCCCCTGATTTTTTTTATCCCCACCAAATACTGCCATGCCTATATTTGCCTTAGGTGCCCTGGCCTTGGCCATCTCCAATTCGTATCTCTTTTGATCCTCCTGCATTCTCGCTGTATTGTTTGCATATTCCTTTTTTGAAATAGATGCAAGCCTTGTTATATTATTTACCCAGTTTTTAGGGTCCTTTATTATAAAATCAACCCTTACAAGATTTTTATCACCATTATAATATTCTATACTTAAAATCTTCTTTGTAAAAAGACTAAACTTTGGTATGGCGAATGTTGCATTTTCCACATTGTACAAAAAAAGGTTAATATCTGTAACTGCAGGTGATGCCCTTAAAAATTGTCTTTTACCCTTTTTTTCAAATATTATTCTCTTATCAGTTAAAAATAAATTGCCGTCTATATAAACATTATTTTCAATCTTTTTTGCCCTCGCGCTTAGAAATTCATGTTCGTCATTCTCATATATTGGCATTGATTTACATATTTTATAGAATATTATAAAGTTTCCCATGAAAAAAATAAAAAAACAAAAAATAATAACAGGTAATATATCCATGTTTAAATGATCTTAAAATTTAAAGATTCCGCACTAACAGACGATGAAGACTTTGATTATATACTTTCATCAGATATAAACATAGACGGGGATACGGCAATCAAATTTTTTAAGGAGGCACAAAATGACAATTTTGATCTTTTAATAATTAAATGCAGACCGGATGGTCTAAAAAATTTTTCAAATTTTATTCTAAGATTATCATTATCAATTAAAAGCAGGTACCTAATTGGATGCATAAATGTTTACTCAAAATCTGCATATAAATTTATAAAAGATTCCGGCAATTCAATAATTAACGATAGGGTTAATGCACTCAATATAAATATAGATATATTAAAAAATAATTTTAAGGTTGGTTATTCAAGTGTTGATATTGGAAATAAGGCCAGAATAGGCTTAAAAGATTATGTTTATCTAATTTTAAAGCGTGGTACAATATTAAGATATTCCATAATAGGTTTATCAGGTATTGCTGTTAATGAGGGTTTTTTATTCCTCTTGCATCCATATCTTGGAAATATATTAAGTATAATTCCTGCCATTGAAATATCAATTATCTACAATTTTTTTATGAATAATAGATTTACTTTCAATGGGCACGGAATGTTTCTTAAAAGACTTTTTAAGTACAATATTTTTAATCTTATCGGCTACGGCGTAAATTTATTAATTTATTATTTTGCAATTTTTGAAAATGTAAGTATTTATATAGCCGATTTGCTTGGAATTATAGTGGCATTTATAATAACATACAGTACAGCCTCTTTTCTTGTGTGGTAATTATGGATGACAGAATTAAAAGAATAACACTTAATTACGGGTCTGCCCTTTCAATAATTGCCACATCCATAATTTTTGGGGTCTTTGGTTATCTTGATATTTATGCCATAATTGCAGAATTCCTTATTATGATTTTATCATTTATTTTCTTATTTTTTTCAAATATTAATGCCAGATCAAATATAATTGATAGGTTAATTTATGTATATATATTCATGGGAATGCTAATATTTATCATGCTTGCCCTGGCATTTATAAGGGCACCATATTCATATATCCTGTCTATAATCATTGCTTCCATATTTTCTTTTCTTGCATATAAATATTATAAAGGAAAATTAAATCTCGACTTTCTTGAAAATAGGAATTTAAATTTTAAGGCAATATATATAATTTTATCATTGATTGTATTGATAATTATTTTTTCACTCCATTTTTATTTGCATTTTATACAGCAGGATGAGTATTATATAGATGTTTATTCGGCAATACAGTTTATGTCTGGCAGGGACCCTTATATACCTTATGTAACAGCCTCTGTTTTCAGTCATTTTAACATGATAAATTATCAGCTTTTTTCAACACCAACAATGAATGGAAGTTTTGTTACCTTAATGGGATACCCGGCACTTTCGTTTTTGGTATATGTTCCATACGTTTTAATAGGGAAATATAACAATTTTATTATATCTATATTAATTATTATACCCTTTTTTTTAATATATAAAACATATGAAAATAAAAAAATTGCACTGTACGCCCTTTTTGGGTTATTAATAAATATTTTTGTACTTTATTATGGAATAGTGGGTTTAATTGGACTGTTATGGGCCGTACTATTAATGACATCATATTTTTTCAGGAAGAATTACCGATTGTCTGGAATATTCTATGGTCTATCCCTTTCAGCAAAACAGTTCCCCGCCCTAGTTTTTCCATACATTATTTATATGATTTATAAAACCCACGGACTTAAAAAAACATTTTACTGGCTAATATATGGCGCAGGAATCTTTTTCTTAATAAATGGTTATTTTATCATTAAATCACCATACATTTATTTTAAAGATATCCTATCAAGTGAAACACTTAAAATTTATGGCATTGGTGAGGGCATCTCACAGATATCATTCTTAAATTATGCTTATGTGCCTTCTAATGTATTCACGGGCATAATGGTTATAATTTTTTTGGTTACCATAATAGTTTACATAAAATATTATGATATATTAAAATATGAATTATTTGCATTTCCTGCCCTATTTTTCCTTTTTAATTATCGTGTTCTTCCAGGATATTTTATATTCTGGACCATGATATCGCTTCTAACTATTGCCAATATTAATAAAAATGACTTAAAAAAAGAGATAAATACAAAAAAAATCAAAAAATTTGTTTATTATATTATTATTTTTTCCCTTGTAATTATAATTGTTCTGGGATTTATAAACATAAATCATGAGGACCCTGTAACGTTTGAAAGCATATCGCCAACATATAACCATGGGAAATTAACAGGATTTAATATTACAGTAAAATATTCTGGAGACAAAAGGCTATATTTTAGAGGCATAGCAAATGAATCAATTAGCAATGGCATTTTGTTTAATTCTCAAGAAATATATTCCAATGGTGATTATAAAATATATAAAATAACATTAATAAAAAATGAAATAATTTATAATAATTCTGCACTTGAATTAATTGCATACAATGGAACAGTTCTCGGTTCAAATGTATATAAAATACAAAATGGTGAAATTAGTGTTTACCATGGGATTTTATATAATCCTCCGCGAAATAGGATATCACTAAGTCAGACCCAGCTCTAAAGAAGGCTGTTAAAACCTCATCAACAATATTTTCACCCAGGTATCCTGATTTAACAGCATTTTTTATCATTGTATACTCACCGCTAACACTGTATGTCGCCATTGGCATGTTGAACAGTTTCTTTGCCCTGCTGATTATATCAAGGTATGCCAGTGCTGGTTTTACCATGACTATGTCTGCACCTTCCTTTATATCAAGTTCTATTTCGCGTAAAGCCTCATCACCATTATGATAATCCATCTGATATGATTTTCTGTCCCCAAACTGTGGGGCTGACTCCGCAGCGTCCCTGAACGGTCCGTAAAATCCAGATGCAAATTTTGAGCTGTAAGCCATTATTAATTTATCTGTGTATCCATTTTTATCCAGAACCTCACGTATGGCCTTGACCTGGCCATCCATCATTCCACTTGGAGCTATGATATCTACACCAGCATCGGCATAGCTTAAAGCCTCTTTCTGATAAATTTCAAGTGTTTTATCATTATTAACATAGCCATTTTCTATTATTCCACAGTGACCAGTTGATGTATACTCGCAAAGGCATAAATCAGCTATAACATTAAGATCTGTATTTTGCTTTGCGGTTCTAATTGCCTTCTGAATTATGCCATTGGAATCATATGAGGATGAACCTGTTTCATCCTTGTGTGCCGGAATTCCAAAAAGAATTATACTTTTAACACCAATCTCTTCAAGGTATTTTATATAATTTTCATAGGCGCTTAAAGAATATCTGTATATATCCGGCATTGATGGTATTTCCTTTTTATCTTTTTCCGTCTCATCAACAAAAATAGGCATAATTAATTTTTCAGGCCTTATCTCTGATTCTTTAAATAATGATCTTATATTACTATCTTTTCTGTATCTTCTCATTCTTATTATAGGATACATAACTATGAAATCACTTATGAATTATTAACGTTTTTTAATTTATCCCATTGATTATGCAAATGGAGGGTAAAATAGTTATGAAGGATAGAAAATGGGAGGTATTAAAATAAACTTATTGCAAAGATTATTGTAATATTGAAGATATATAGTGTATCATACAGGTCGTCTAAATACCTCTTCAATAACCATAAAGAGTTCATGGAATTATTGAATATTACAGATATACCAGGTTTTAGAACATTACCATATAAATTCAGCAATAATAGATATGATAAATCCCGTTAATTATGAGAACAATGATAATATAATAAGGCTTATAATAAATGCATTCTTAATATTGTATTTATCAAAAACGTAGCCACCAACAAAGCTAAATATTGTAATTCCAAGTGCATATGAAAATGTTGATATGCCAGCATAAAAATAATTTATATTTACAATTTTTAATATAAACCATGATCCAAAAAAGAAAAGGTCATCATCAAATAATCTGAATATTATTTAATAGATGTGCATAATGAAAATATTTCATCCTTCAAAATTAGGGGTGAATTATGTTAAAGATTTTATTATAGGAAAAGTTTATAACTTTTTATATAATCCGATAAAAATGTATATTTCACTTGAAGATAGTTATGTAGTAAGGGTTCCACCAGAGTTGCTTAATGAAAATTATGATCAGGCTGTACTGGATGCTGCAAGGTCAGTTCTTGAGGGAAAAATAATTGATATAGAAAATAAAGATAATGTCAGTATTGGTAAAACCTATATTATTTCGCTGGAAAGCATCAAAAGAATAGGAGACGGCTCCATAGTCCATGGTGATGGTGGCGTTTATCAAACAATACAGTATACAGCCCTTGCATATTATCCAAAAATGCAGGAAATAGTTGATGGTGTTGTTAAATCAATTCAAAAATTTGGAGCCTTTATTAAATTTGGTCCGTTCGAGGGATTACTTCACATTAGCCAGATCATGGATGACTCAATAAATGTAGACCTTGATAACCAAATATTATCAGGAAAGGATACAAAGTTTTTATTAAAGGCAGGTGACAAAATAAGGGTAAAAATTGTTTCCTTAAATTTAAGTTCATCATCCCTATCAGACAGCAAAATAGGGTTAACAGCCAAACAACCCGGGCTGGGTAAGGAGGACTGGATAAAAAATGATAACATCAAAAATTAGGTGATAAAATGAAAAAGGTATATAAGGCATGCAGAATATGTAAGAGATTAACACTTGACGATGTTTGCCCCGTCCACGGTGATGAGAAAACAAGGGAGGACTGGTTTGGTTTTCTTATAATCAACGATACCAATTCGATAATAGCCAAAAAGGCCGATATTAAAGAACCGGGTATATATGCGATTAAAGTTAGATCATGATATTGTCCTTACACCGGAAATTATAGATCATATCAAGAATTTTAAACACAATATTGCAAGCCCTGATGATATCATAAAACTCTCAAAAGAATATAAAATAATAGCAGTCGGGGACGTTACAACAGAAAATTTAAAAAACCATGGTGTAAACATTTTCCTGCAGGTTGTAGACCTCATAACAAAGCGTAATGAGGGTAAATTTCAGCACATTGAAGGTTCCATAGCGGTGAAAAATCCTGCAGGGACAATAAGCCTTGATCTGATTAACGCCATAAAAACTGCACTGACTGAAAATAAACCATCAAGAATAGAGGTGTCCGGTGAGGAGGACCTTGCCGTTATACCAATAATATTTTATGCAGATTTAAATACAGTAATAGTATACGGTATTCCTGATATTGGCATGGCGTATATAAAAGTAAATAAGGCAATAAGAGATGATGTAGAAAAATTATTGGGTGATGTAAATGTCTGAAAGTTCGGTTAAAAACTTTAATGTTGAAAGTGAGAAGGATAATAAGCTACTGCATAGGAAGGAGATAAGATATACAATGACCTTTAGCTCCGGAATAACCCCCAGCAGGGATTATATAAGGGATCTTCTGGCCAATTATTATAAGGTTAATAAGGAGCTCATCATAGTTGATAAAAATAAGCAGGAGACAGGTAAGGATGAATTAAAGGGTTATGCCAAGATATATGATAAAAAGGAGAATGCAATGCTTTATGAGCCAGACTATGAGCTTATAAGGAATAAATTAAAGGAGAAAGTGGTGAAATGATGGAAAAAAGAGAATTATATGCAGTTGAAAATAATAAGGTTGTTAGAAAAAGAAGATTCTGTCCAAGATGTGGCCCAGGAGTTTTTCTGGCAGAGCATAAGGATAGATACACATGTGGAAAATGTGGTTATACCGAATTCAAAAATAAAAAATAATTTTTAAAAAATTTTAAAGATTATAAATAAGGTTTGTTGTTTCCCCGCTTTCCTTTTCTATTGCTGTTATTCTCTTTCTTACAAGCTCCTGTGATTCCTTGTCATCTGTGCGCAGGCTTAATAACTGTATAAGGTATGTTAGCTCGTAATCAAGAATAAGGCTTAATGTCCTTAGATATTCTAACCTGCTTTCATCCAGTGATTTCCTCTTATTTGAGATAAAACAGTCCAGATGCACTGAACCCTCCTTTGTGAAGGTAAATTTCTCCCCTGTTTTAATGGTTTTATTGCACAAGTAGCAGTTATACTCCATAAAATCCTAATAATAATTCAGATGTTAAATTTATCGTTGCCATTTACACTAATTTTATAAAAAATATTTATCTAAAGATATAATAGGGTAGCAATGGAAAAAATACATGACATATTATCGGATAAATTCATAAATTCAGAGGCAGAAATCAGGGGATGGGTATATAGAATCAGAAGTTCTGGAAAGATTACATTTATTATACTTCGTGATTCTTCCGGGATTATCCAGTGTGTTGCCAGCTCAGATAATTTAAATGAGGATCAGATGAGGGAGCTTTCCTCAATGACCGTTGAAAGCAGCATGGAGGTTTCAGGAACAGTAAGAAAGGATGATAGGGCCATTACGGGATATGAGCTTGCAATTAAATCATACAAAATTTATGAGAGAAATGAAAATTTTCCAATAACAAAGGATCTTGGAGAGGAATTTTTACTTGATAACAGGCATCTGTGGATAAGAAGCAGGGAATTTACATCTGTTTTAAAAATAAGATCCACAGTATTTAAGGCATTTGCAGATTTTTTTTATAACAACAGTTATTATCAGGTTCAGGCTCCAATGTTTGTATCCACAGCCACTGAAGGTGGATCAACATTATTTACAGTTGATTATTTTGGTGAAAAGGTTAATTTAACACAGAGTTCACAATTTTACCTTGAAACATTGATATACAGCCTTGAGAAGGTGTTTACAATAGCCCCCAGCTTCAGGGCTGAAAAGTCAAGGACAAGGAGGCATCTTGCAGAATACTGGCATGCAGAGGGCGAGGCCGCATGGTACAGCAATGAGGACATGATGAAAGATGAGGAAAAATTAATAGAATATATTGTAAATGAGGTAATAAAAAACAATTCTGAGGACTTAAACATAATTGGCCGGGATATAAATGTTCTAAAAAAGATTAGGGCACCGTTTGAGAGAATAAAATACCGTGATTTAATAGAAATGGCAAACAAGAAATTTGGAATGGATCTTAAATATGGGGATGATCTTGGTGCCGATGAGGAATACAATATTATGATACATTTTGACAGACCAATATTTGTGACAAATTATCCAGAGGAATTAAAAACATTTTACCATAAACCCGATCCAGAAAATCCCGGAGAAATACTATGCCATGATATGCTGGCTCCAGAGGGTTATGGGGAGGTCATTGGTGGTGGGGAGAGAATTTATGACCTAAATGAGCTTCTTGATAGACTTAAGAAGAATAACCTGAATCCTGAGGATTATTACTGGTATGTTGATCTAAGAAAATATGGCAGCATACCGCACAGTGGCTTTGGTCTTGGCCTTGACAGACTCGTTACCTGGATATGCGGGCTTAAAAATATCAGGGATTCCATACCATATCCAAGGACAGTAAGAAGGGTAAAACCATGAATGATTTTTTATCCATGGTTAGGTACCATGAATCAGAAAAAATACCGGTTTGGTTCATGCGGCAGGCTGGAAGATACATGAAATCATATAATGAAATTAAAAAAAACCTTTCCATAAGGGACATATGCATGGATCCTGATATTACCGAAAGAATTACATATTCACCGGTTGATCTGCTTGGAGTTGATGCTGCAATTATCTTTGCTGACATAATACTCCCACTTGAGGCCATGAATTATGATATTGACTTTTCAAATACCGGGCCGGTTATATATAATGGCTATCAAAAAAACAGGGATTTAAAAAATATAATAGAATTTGATGAAAAAAATTTAAAATACAAAACGGCTGATGCAATAAAATTATTCAAGGAAAGGCACAAGGATGTGCCATTAATCGGTTTTTCAGGCGGTATAATAACCGTTCTCTCATATGTTCTCTCAGGGTCATCTGACAATAATTTAACATATACAAAAAGTGTAATATTACGGGATAAAAAATTCAGACTTTATAAAGAATTAATTAAGGATATGATTATAAAATATTTAAAAATGCAAATAAATGCTGGAGTTGATGCAGTACAGATTTTTGATTCCTGGCTTGGCTCACTTTCTCCATATATTTTTGAAAAAAATTTAAAAAGTGATATTTTTGATATTATCAATGAGATAAAATCAAATATACCTATTATATATTTTGCCACAGGAAATTCAGGTATGATTGGTGAATTTAATGATATAAATCCTGATTTCTTAAGCGTTGACTGGCGGATAAAAATCAATGATGCCAGAGTCATGCTTAGAAATACAATAGGAATACAGGGAAATCTGGATCCATATGTTGTTCAATATGATGAAAATGCAGCCATCGAGGAGACAAATTACATATTAAATAGCATGAAAAGCCATGACAATTATATATTTAATCTTGGCCATGGTGTATTACCAGATACCCAGGAAAGCACATTAAAAAGAATTGTTTCATTTGTGCATGATTATAAAAATAAATAATAAAATTTTTTTTAATAAAATTATAAATTAAAAATATGTATACACTAATATGTACAAGGTTATATTATTAAGCTATGGTAGCCCTGAAAGAATTGAGGATGTACCTGAATACCTGAGCGGGATTTTCAACGGAAAAAAGGTGCCTGAAAATATTTTAAATGAAAATATTGAAAAATACAGAATGGTTAATGGAAAATCTCCATCAAATGAAATAATAAAAAATATTATGGATAAGCTATCAAGGCTTTTAAACAAATACGGTGATTTTGAGGTTACGGATGCATACAAGCACTGGAAACCAGGAATTGAGGAAACCGTTGAATCATTGAATAATGAATATGAATCTGTAATAGCATTGCCATTATTTGCGTTTAAATCTAATAATGTTAGTAAATCATATGAGATACCGTTCAAAAAGGCAATACTGCCAAAAAATGTTGATTATAAGTTCATAAACGGGCTTGATGATGAAATGTTCACATATGCATGGATAAAAAACATTTCTAAATACATTTATGATTATGATTCCTTTCTTTTTACCGCACACAGCCTTCCATTAATAGATGACGAAACAGATTATATAAATTCCTTACACAAATATGCTGATAAAATTTCAAAAATTCTTGGAATAAAATCTTATTATACAGCATTTTACAGCCAGGGGCCCTATGGAAAATGGATTGAGCCATCTATTTACTCTCTAATTGATAAATTCAGGGCGGATGGCATTAAAAATATTGCTGTTGTGCCACTTGGATTTTTATATGAACACCTAGAAATTTTATATGATCTTGATGTAAAATATAAGGAATTCCTTGCAGAAAATGGTATAGAATACGTAAGGGCCAAAACCCCATCATGCTCTGATGAATTAATTATTTTATTAAAAAATGTAATTTTAAAAAATTTGGAGAAATAAATGTTATTTTTTAAAGACGTTGTTAAAAATTTTTAATAATAAAATTGTAAATTTTATATTTTATAACGCCGGTATTAATTAATTAAAAAAATTTAAGTTACTTGATTTATTATACTGGATGGTTATGCCAATGGAATCATTAAATATATTTACTTACAATGCACAGGAATACATACGGGAGATTGCCAAGGCTGGAACAAACAGCGATATTACATTATACCATAGAAAGGACGGAGACAGGATATTTACATTTATAGAGCCCTCAAAGTATCCTGATAAGCTTTCATCCTTAACAGATTCAATATTTCCGGCGGATATTGCCGTTATTTCAGGAAAAAATCTTGACAAACATTTTGGTGAGGTGATCGTTGCCCTTGATTTGATGGGCAAGAAAAATGGATTTATAATATCGGATGAGGATAAAAAGGATATAATAAAAAAAATTATTTCAAATACAAATTTAAGAAATTATAATATATTTACTGGCAGACCAATGGAACTTGTGGATCAATTATCCGATGTTATTCCTGAAAGAAAATTAAACGGAAATTATACATTAATAGATCATTTTTTTAAGGTGAGGGGGGTTGGCACTGTTGCCCTTGGATTTGTTCTTTCAGGCGAAATTAAAAAACATGATAAATTAATAATTTCGGATATTGATAAGGAAATAGAGATAAAATCCATACAGATGAATGATGTTGATGTTGAATCAGCCAGCACCGGGTCAAGGGTTGGGCTGGCACTTAAAAACATTGAACCAGAATCCATGTCCCGTGGCATGCTGCTATCGGATAAACCGTTTGAGTATAAAACTGAAATATCAGGAAATATAAATATACACAGTTCCGTGAAAAACAGGCCTGAAAACAGCTATGAGGCATTCGTTTCAGATATGATGAGATACCAGCGCGGGCGTGTTGAAAATAATAAGATAATTCTTGATAAAAAAATACCTGTAATAAAAAATAATATTGTGTTAAGCAATAATAATATTATCCCCAGGGTTTTTGCAACCCTGAATTTTTAATTTTATTTTCAATCATTTCCCTTGTTCCTATGTCATGCCTTATATAATAACTTCCAGTTATGTACTTTAAATGTTCCTCAACTATGTCTGAGGCCTCATATATTGAGTCTGAAATCCCTGTAAGTGCAAGTGCCCTTGAATGTCCAGTTTTGACAGTTTGCATTGTTCCTGAAACAGAGGCATAGTACAGTTTAAAATTTTCAGATTCGAGATTCGTTCCAATCTTTAATTCTGATTCAACAGGATTTATTCCATATCCTGGTGGTACAATATACTTTAATACTGTTGCCTTTTTTTCAAATTTAATATTATTTTTAAGAGTTTCGCTGTAAATATCCAGAAATATGTCCACAATGTTTGATCTTAATAATGTTAAAACGTTAATACCCTCAGGGTCTGCAAACCTTGAGTTTATTTCAATAACCTTTATACCATGATTGGTGGACATGAACTGGCCGTAGATTACCCCCTTAAATGGATTTCCCTCCTCTCTTAGGGCATATATTATTTTCTTTAATATTCCCTCGGCAATTTCCCTATCTCCAGCCCTCAGGAATGGCAGTGAGAAATTTGAATCTGTAATTGAACCCATTCCACCGGTATTTGGTCCAGTGTCACCCTCATAGAGCCTTTTATAATCCTGTGCGATGGGCATAAATACAAGATGCTTTCCATCTGTAAAGGCCTGTAGTGAGAACTCCTCCCCGCTTTCCTTTTTTTCTATTAAGACCTTCCCATCCCTATTAAGTATGTATCTCGCATAATCCAGAGCCTCATCCTTTCCTGAAAGCTGAAGGCCCATAACCTTAACGCCCTTGCCGCCTGTGAGCCCTATTGGTTTAACAGCATATTCACCGTTATTTTCATTAAAAAATTTTTTCAGTGAATCCTCATCATCAAATACATAATTCTCTATATTGCCCTCTATTTTATATTTCTCCATTATGTATCTCATGTATTCCTTTGATGTTTCAATTCTGGCGGCCTTTCTTGATGGTGACGCTGTAGGTATGTGATTTTCAAGCAGGTAATCATTAAGGTCTGTATTTAATATATCATCAGGGCTTATGAATGCTATATCTATATTATTCTCCCTGGCGAAATTCAGTACAAATTCATTTGCATTATCACCGTATTTAATATATTTGTGGGACATTTTTATAATTGATGGGTTCTCATTTAATATCACACTGTATAATGTATCCTTTTCATTAATTTTCCTTGCAATGGCATCCTCCCTTCCACCACTGCCAACAAGCAGAATGTTCATTTTTCAACCTCTTTTTTCAAAGTTCTCTTGTTGATATTGAATTTAGTGTAAAAATTTTTTGTTACATTATACCTGTGTGTGTTTCTATATCTTTTTGCTGATATCATGCCAGATTTTTTTAAAGATTCAACCGCCTCAAGGTAATTATATCCAAACTGTTCCCTTAAATCACCGGAGATTGCATTTGGATGCTTAAATATATATGAGAGCATTGCCAGTTCCTTATCATTGAATTCCTTCTCAATAAATGGTGATACTATATCAGAAAATTCATCAGAAAGCTTTATTTTATATTTATTTCCAAATCTCCCCACTGTGAGTGAACTATTTATCTCTTTATAACCTGTTTCTATTGCCTTAATGGCCTTTAAAACCTCATTATTGTCAATGTTCAAATAATCGCCTATATCAGAAACTTTTAGTGGCTCCTTGCTTGAATATAATATTGCCTCAATTTTTTTAACAGTATCATCCATAAAAAACTATATGCATAATATAATTTTATTTTTATCCATATAATTATCTGATTGATTTTATCATTATTTTAATTTATTTATTAAAAAACTATATATATTATCAATATATTCATGCAATATGAGAGAACATCTGTTCGGTAACAATGTTCAAAAGAATTATCAAAATAATACTGATTTTATTGATTCACCAGCCAAAAAAATGCATAAACAATCAGAATTGTTTTTCCTTTGGTTTGCATCAAATTTAACCATAGGGGATTTTGCTGTTGGCTTTATTCCGGTAATTTTGGGGCTTAACCTGTATTTATCACTGCTTGCATTCCTAATTGGCAATCTCCTGGGATCCGCAATGGTTGGCATAGTGTCATTAAGCGGTCCAAAAACTGGATTGCCACAGATGGTTCTGGGCTTCCGCGCCTTTGGTCTTAAATTTGGAAAGGCCATGTCAGTACTTCAATACATTAATACACTTGGATGGCTTACAGTAAATATTGTACTGGCGTCTTTTGCATTTTCTCTTGCATTTCATCTTGGTAATTATATTGTATCAATAATAATTCTAGCAATAATTATTTTTGTTATATCATTTTCAGGAAGAAAAACCATATCATATTTTGAAAGATCAATGTCCGCCGTTCTTGGTTTAATATTTATTTTTATAATAGTATCCGGCATTTATCATTCATCTTCAATATTAAATTACGCCTCAGTATCATATCCCAGCGGAATAGCCTTTGGAATTACGCTGGCCACCTCGTTTTCATACATAATGTCATGGGCACCGTATGCCTCAGATTATTCAAGATTCAACGAGGATGGTCATGGAATCTTTTATTATACATTCCTTGGTGGATTTATAGCATCCATATGGTCAGAAATAGCCGGAATGATTGTCGCCATAATCTCATTAAACCCCTCAGGAAATCCTGCAACGGACCTGAGCTCAGTATTACATCCATATGGAATCATAGGTCTGTTTGCAATATTTCTGGGTGGTATAGCAGCAGATGCCATTAATTTATATTCAAATTCCATTTCTCTTTTGACGGCAGGTATAAAAATCACAAGAAAACAGGCCTCAGTTCTTGGCATTATAATAGCCGGAATTTTATCCCTAATAACATATGCACGGTTTTATTCATTTTATGAGGATTTTCTTTTTATACTCGATTACTGGATAACACCATGGATAGGTATAATGATTTCAGATTTCTTTATTGTAAATAAATTAACAAAATTCAGAACTGATATAATACCAGGTTTTAATTATGCCGGTATTATATCATACCTTACAGGGCTTTTACTATCCATACCATTTATGGACCCTGGGGTTGTATATGAGGGAATTATATCAAAATTATATCTTGGAGGTGTTGATGTAAGTTATTATGTATCATTTACGGTTGCCCTGCTTATGTACCCTGTAATAACAAAAATAATTAATAAACGTTATATAAGCAATAATGCTAAATGACAGGGAAATACTGGAATATGTGAAAAATGGCAAGCTTATATCTGAGAACTTTAAGGAGGCCTCGCTTACACCCAACGGCTACGATTTAAGGGTCGGCAACATCATACCTGGTGAGGACATAGAAAGTAAAACATTATTCTTTATTTCATCGTTGGAGGTTATTAACATGCCAGATAATATTACTGCATCATTGTATATAAAATCACGGTATGCCAGAAAGGGAATATTTGGATCCTTTGGTTTCGTTGATGCAGGTTTCCATGGAAACTTAACAATGTCCTTTATTAATTATGGAGACAAAATTACAATAAAAAAATATGATCCTGTGGTGCAAATTGTCTTTTTTACAATTAAGGAGCCTGAAAAAAATTATGAAAATCGTTCCGGGAATTTTCAGAATAGCCATGGGATAAGGTTGGAATGATATCCTTTATAAATGTATTATAAAATATTTTAATTACAACCATTTCCGTGGGGGCTCATTTAGATTTCATGGTTATTGATTTCCAGAAAATAAATTTAGTTAATACATAACATATGCCTGATTCCTAATATAAAATAGATAATTTTTCATAAATATGAATTAAAAATAATGAAAAACCTTTAATTTATTAAAATTATTATGATTATGATAATTATGTCAGAAATACTGGAAATTGCAAAAATGGATCCTGAAAAAAGAAAGGATGAAATGCTGAAGCTTTTAGGTGAGATTTTAAAACAGGATGACAACACCAAGGTCAGCACAATGAAAAATCTTATAATGGAAATGTCCAAGGCTGACGATAAAACATATATTGGTTTATGCACAACAAATATGACAATTGCCTCATCATTGCCTGACAACCAGTTAAGTGCCTTTGTTTCATTAAGAATGAGGGCAAATTCAGAACTTCCTGACGATATTAAATCTAGGGATATGAAAATGATTCAGGAAACCCTAAATGAACTTCCGGCAGATGTTAAACAGAGAATGATGAAATTTATGGGAAATTAAAAAAAATTTAATATAAAATATAATAATTTTTTTAACAATTGTTTACCAGCCGCGATCCTGAAGTTTTTCTATATTCTCTATTTCAAGGCCGGCCATACCCTCAAGTCCAGAGGAAACGTCAGAAATTAGCTTGTAATCCTCAAAGTTTTCTGTTGCATCAACAATTGCCTGGGCCATCTTCTCAGGATTCCTCGATTTAAATATTCCGCTGCCAACAAAAACACCATCCATGCCCATTTTCATCATCAGCGCAGCATCGGAGGGTGTTGCAACACCTCCAGCGGCAAAATTAACAACCGGAAGCCTGCCCATTTTTTTAATGTCCTTTAATACCTTAAATATTGAATCTATTATTGTCTTGGCATCCATTCCATAATAAACATCATTAAGTGGCAGTTTTTTTGAATCACCAAAGAGCTCCATGGATGTCTGTTCTCTCAGTGATGTATAGCTTTTTGATATGGATTCTGCAACATTGTATAATTCATCATTTGTTAAATCCTTCAGTATTTTTATTCCATCATTTACTGTTCTTATGTGCCTCATTGCCTCTATTATATTTCCGGTACCTGCCTCACCCTTTGTCCTTATCATTGCTGCGCCCTCAAATATTCTCCTTACAGCCTCTGGAAATGTCCTTGCACCGCATACCACAGGAACCTTGTAAAGCTTTTTGTTTATATGATAAAATGGATCAGCAGGTGTTAATACCTCACTTTCATCAAGCATATCAACACCAAGATTTTCAAGCACATATGCCTCAGTTATGTGCCCTATTCTAACCTTGGCCATGACAGGTATTGATACTGCATTTATTATTTCCTTAATTTTTAGTGGGTCTGCCATTCTTGCCACGCCACCCTCCTTTCTTATATCTGCTGGAACCCTTTCCAGCGCCATTACTGCCACTGCCCCGGACTTTTCGGCTATCTTTGCCTGCTCGGCCGTGGTAACATCCATGATAACGCCACCCTTGGTCATTTTGGCAAATCCACGCTTAAGCAACTCATCACCAAATTTTAATTTGGATAATTCAACCATGGTTAATATATAATTAATTGATATTTACGTATTTTTAATATTGCTATATTTATATAAATTTTATTATAATATAAGTAAATGTACAAAAATAAGAACATGAAACTATTATTAATTAAAACAATATTATCTTGTCATGAACACTCTGGTCATCGCCAATCCGGGCACAGGTAAAACCACAAACATATCAATGGAGGTTGCAAAATTATTAAAAAACGGCATTTCGGCTAAGGATATCCTGTGCATAACGTTTACAAACAAGGCCGTTGAACAGCTCCGTTCTAAAATTAATGAGTTTATTTCTAAATTTAACATCCCGGGAAATGCATACGATATTAAGGTCATGACATTTCATGGATATGCATATGAACAGCTAAGTGAAAGTCTAAACCATAGGGATATAATATCTTACAATGTGGTAAGATACCTCATATTTAAAAAATTAAATGAAATTAGGGCATTTAATTATTCACGTGAATATATTATTGATACGTTAATACCAAAGATAGAAAACGCATTAAGATACATAAAAAGCTTTGGTATACTTCCAGAAGATATTATTAAAAATCATGATGATATAATAATCCATGTAAAGAATCTATACAAACAAAAAAGGATAAGAAACATATCAATGGAAGAGGAATTATATCTGTTTGAATATTTTATAGAGGCTTTCAAATACTATGAGGAAAATAAAAATAATTATGATTTTAATGATCTTTTAATGCAGTGTTTGAAACTTCAATACAGGGATAATTATAAATATATTTTTGTTGACGAGCTTCAGGATGTAAATGAGCTTGAGGCCCAGCTTGCACTTTCAGCAGGTGAAAATAAATACTTTGTTGGAGATAAAAAACAATCCATATTTGGTTTTCAGGGAGGTGCACTTTCAGTTTTTGAATCCCTAATTAAAGACCCCAATTTTACAAAAAAATCCCTTGATACAAATTACAGAAGCACTGAAAACATATTAAAATATGCTAAAGCGTATTACATCAAAAATGCCAGTGACAGTTCAGAGGAGCTAAACAATTTTCATGGTATAATGGAACAGGGAAATATTGTTACTATTATAGAATCAGAAAACCCAGAGGCCACTGTTGCAATGGCACTAAAGGGTTTAAAGGGAAAAACAGGTGTACTTGCCAGAACAAATGATCAGATATCCTTAATATCAGAATATTTGGACAGAAACGGAATAGAATACTCAAGTGACACAACAACGCATACCGTAATTGAGGCTAAAAATGATATAATAAACTTTTTGAGGGGAATTTTTTACGATGACCCCGAAAATATAACAAGGTCTCTATTTTCAGTATTTTCTGGGATGACATTAAAGGAGGCATTTGAAACTTCCGAAAATATAAAAAATGCAAATTATACACTGGATATATTTAGTGATGATAATCCTGTTCTTGGGCTTAAAAAAATGGGATTTAACAGGGAAACCATTAAAAAAATATTTGAGGAACGAATAATACCAATAGCAGCATCAATAAATCGCGAATATTTTATTACAGCAAGAACGGTTAAGGCCGCAATAGATGAATTTTTCTCCATGAACAGTGATTATACAAGGTCTGACTTTTTTAATTTTCTTGACCTGATTTATTCAGAGGAATTTATGGAGGCCGGAGAAAAAGATATTGTTTTAACAACCGTACATAAGGCAAAGGGGAGAGAATTTGATAATGTAATTTACATCCCAAAAAAAACAAGAAAATCCGAGGCGTTTATAGATGTTATAAGCTCGGCGATAATAAAATCAATAAAAAATATAGATGTGGAAAAGGAACTTGATGAGGAGAGCATTAGAATAAATTTCGTTGCAATAACCCGGGCAAAATATAATTTAACCATTATAAGCACGCCCGGGGAGATGCCAAATTTTTCCATACCTGAATATTCAACTGTTTTAAGCGGTAATACTGACGGTTTAAATAATAATTCATTTAATAAATACAATGAGGCCTATTTTCAGTTTGTTGCCGGTAACTATGATAGATCAAGGGATATACTTAGTGAAAATACATCATGGCTTGTATCAGAAATATATAATTTTTTTAAATCAAAAAATGTCCTATCATTTTCATTAATAAGCTCAATTGATAATCCATTCCAGTTTTTAAAACGCTATATATTAAGATTGGATGAAAAAACAACAGCATTGTTAATAGGGCTCCAATCCCATGAGCTTGCGGAACTAAACTATAAAAATGAAATAGAGGAGGAAAATCTTGAGGAGGATCAGGCCAGCACACTGGAAAGAATAAGATCAATAAACAATGAAATAGAAAGAAATTTTAATGCAAGGCAGATAGAATCGGAGACAGGCATAATAATAAAGGTTAATGAAATGTTTGATGAATTCAAGGGCATAGATGATTCAATAATGTTTTATGGGAAACTTGATGCCGTTTTTGCAGGTGATGGAAATATTATAATACTGGATTACAAAACAGATAAGAACACGGGCAATGCAAATCACCACCGCGTTCAGCTACTATCATATAAAATTCTTTATTCTGTTAAAAACAGCGTTCCGGTGGAAAAAATATTCACAGCCCTCGGATATATAAGGCTCCGTGGAAATATCAACACAAATAAAATAGAACATGGCATAGTGTACAAGGAACCGGACAAAAATAGCGAGGAAAAACTAAAAAATTATATTACTAAATTCCTTGAATACAAAAATAATCCTGAAAAATTCATACAGGATTTGTTGAATGCCAATGACAACAGCGTATTATATAAAAGGATTAAAAACATGCTCATCAATTTTTCAAAAATGTGAAATATTTATTCTTCTAAAGTAAATAATATATATTGTCTAGCAATATATAAAAAATGTCATTAATATTTATACTCATAAAATTCATATCAATATTAGGTGGCTCAATTTTTGCGGGTTTTATAGGGTCACTAACAGGCCTTGGCGGTGGCACTGTCCTTGTTCCAATACTCACATTATTTTATGGAATACCATTTATTTTTGCAGCCGGTGCAAGCCTTATATCAACCATTGCAACATCTGCAGGTTCAGCAAGTGCATACACAAGAAAGAAAATTGCAAATATTAAGATTGGAATTGGTCTGGAAATAGCAACAACAACAGGTGCAATTGTGGGCTCCCTTACACTTGTATTTATAGACAGGCATGCGCTTATATGGGTTGTTTATGTCATCTTTGGTCTTGTACTTTTATTCTCGTTAATACCGACCATAAGAAAGATAGGTGCCGAGGTTCCACCCGAAATGCCTCCAGACTGGACCACAAGAGTTTTCCAGCTTACCGGTCAGTACTATGATGAGCATTTAAAACAGACTGTAAAATATAAGGGTGTGAGATGGTGGCTTGGTGAGATAGTAATGTTCTTTGCAGGTTTTGTTTCAGGACTTCTCGGCATAGGTTCAGGTGCATTAAAGGTTCTCGGAATGGACTGGGCCATGAACCTGCCAATGAAGGTTACAACCACATCAAGTAATTTTATGATAGGTATAACGGCTGCAACAGGTAGCTCAATATACTGGTATGAGGGTTATATTAACGTTTTTATAGCAGCTGCAACAGCCATAGGGGTTCTCATAGGTGCGTTTTTTGGTGCCAAGGTTCTTGTAAGGATATCAAATCAGAATATAAGATGGGTATTTTTTGCAATATTATCATTTTTGGGTTTTGATATGGTTTTTAAGGGCCTTCATATAATAAATTTTATAATTACATTCTCACTGACAATACAGTTCTTTATATCCATAGCAATATCAATAATTATGATATCTGCGCTTTACATACATACAAGAAGAAAGGAATGGAAGGAGGTGAAATAAAATGAAAAATCATGATGATGAAATAATTATTAGTTATTTTCTGCGTGCCGGTGTAATTATAAGTGTATCATTTATTGTACTTGGCGTAATATTAATGTTTGTAAAGAATGGTGGTGATGGATTTACACTGTCACAGCTATCATCATATAACTATGCATTGAATCATGGAATTGATTCCAAGTCACTTCCCCTTGGCCTGATACCTGAGGGATTAAGATCCCTGGATGGTCTTTACTTTATAACAGTTGGGCTCTGGGTGCTAATATTTACACCAATAACAGTGGTTTTTATAGGCTGGATTTCCTTCCTTGAGGATAAAAATTACAGGTATGTTTTAATGGCCTCAATTGTGTTATTTAACCTGTTCTTTGCAATGCTTGTTGTTCCCAGATTTATTGGATAAATAACAAAATTATAATATTTTATTATTATATTATATATTGAATGGCAATAAATAACTCATTTTTTGGTTATACGCGCCGCTTTGAACCAAAGGATACAGACAGGGTTATGCAGATAATCCGTGAATCACTTTCAGAGTATTATACAAAATCCCTTATAATTGACCTTTATAATGCATGGCCTGAGGCATTTCTTGTCTATGATAATTTAAATGATATAACCGGGTTCATTATTGGGTCAAAGTATTCCGGTACTGAGGGTCGCGTACTTTTATTTGCCGTTGATAAAAATTACAGAAACAGTGGTATAGGTTTTAAACTTTTAAACGACCTTACAAAGGTCATGATTGGCTTCGGTCTGTCAACAATTAGGCTCGAGGTTAGAACAGACAATGAAAATGCAATCAGGTTCTATAAAAAGAATGGTTTTTCAATTATATCAACATTAAAGAATTATTATTCTGATCTTTCAGATGCATATTTAATGTGGAAAATTTTATAAAAATTAATTTTAAAAATTATTAATAAATTTAGAATACATCAACCTTGCCATCAACGAACATGTTTGTAAGGTCAGATATATGTGCAAGCTTGTCATCGGCTATTGCCCTTATGTTGTTTTTATGTTTGGAATGGTCCACATTGTCCTCATATATAACCTGTATTCCGGCAACATGGGGCTCATCAACGGGCCTGCCAATCTGTGATACTATCCTCACAAGAACCTCCTTGATATCGCCACCCTCCTCCTCAACAATCTTGTTTGCAATTATGTTTGATAGCACATTATAAAGCTTTCCAACATGTGTAACCGGGTTCTTTCCCGCAGCAGCCTCCATACTCATGGGCCTGTACGGTGTGATAAGCCCTGTTACCCTGTTGCCTCTTCCAACAGAGCCGTCATCGCCGTTTTCCATTGAGAGGCCAGTAACTGTAAGATAATAAACCTTATCCTCCTTTATATCCCCGGTATTAACAAATACCTTAATATCATTGTCCGTGTATTTTATGGCATTGTCCATAATTTTGTTTGTTAATTCTTCCTTTATTGAATAATATTCTGTTGGGTCCTTCACATACTTATCAACGTATGCTGCTGCCACTGTAAGGTTTATGGTTTTGTTTTTCCTGAACCCCATAACCTTTATATCATAACCTATCTGTGGAAGTGTTTTCTTTAATTCACCGTTTATGTAATTTTCTGTTAATTTTACAATTTTTTCTGTATCTGTAAATGGTGCGAATCCCACACCGAATGATGTGTCATTTGCCTTGAATTTTCTTGTGTCATATAAACCCCTTAAATCTATAGATCCATTTCCTATTCTGGAGTCTATCATAACATCAGCATCTATATCAAGATCCGGAAAATGATCCCTTAAATAATCCTTTGCTGATTTTATTGCAATTGATTTTACAGGAACCCTTTCATCACCAACGGTTGATGTGGCCCTCCCACTTAATAATATATATGTTGGTTCAAGTACATTGCCACCACCAAATTTTGGATCAGCCTGCCCGCCGACAACCTCCACCTGATCGGTGTTATGATGCAAAATTCTGCCATAGTTCTTAATATAATACTTGCTCAGTGCCCGGCTTACTGATTCGGCAATCCCATCCGCAACGCTGTCAGGATGGCCAATACCCTTTCTCTCTACAATTTCAACCTCCCTGCTTGCAGTTGGGCTCTGTTTTATCTGTTCAACCTGTATGTTTCTCTCCACTTTTAACTGTGATTCCATGGTGAATTGATTGGTAAATGTTCTTAAATCTTTTGCATAAACGGTTATTAAATTACTCTTTACTTATTAATATTACTATCAGTAATACGCACGTATCAATACATTTTTATTATAACTTTTTATATCCTATTATGAAAGCCCTTATAAGTGTTTATAATAAATCCGGCCTGCTTGATTTTTTGAAATTTATGGGTAATAATATTGAGTTAATATATGCAACTGATGGCACATTCAAATATCTGTCAGATAATGGCATTAAGGCATTTCCAACATCTGAACTAACAGGATTTGGGGATATTTTAGACGGTCGTGTGAAAACACTTCACCCTGCAATATTTTCCGGGCTTTTATCAAAAAGGGATTTAAAAAGCAATAACGAGCTTAAAAAATATAATTATCCAGATTTTGATATTTTAATTTCAAATCTGTATCCATTCAGTGAGGCGGCAAAAACTGGGGATTTGGCTAAAATGATTGAAAATATTGACATAGGTGGTGTATCATTAATCAGGGCTGCCGCAAAGAACTATAAAAACGTTGTTGTGATTTCTGATCCTGATGATTACCAGTATGTAGAGGATGAATTCAATGTGAACAAGGAGATATCAATGAAGGCACGTGAGTACCTTGCATTAAGGGCGTTTTCCCGTGCTGCAGTTTATGATATAAATATTTATAATAACCTGTACCAGCGTCTCAATGGTGAGGAACCAGATGAATTATTTATACACGCCTATGATGGTGTCAAATTGCGTTATGGTGAAAACCCCGATCAGAAGGGATTTATGTACCGCACAGAAAAAAAATTGGGAATACCAAATGCCGTACAGTTAAATGGCAAGGAATTATCATACAATAACATACTGGATGCCAATGCCGCGCTGGAAACAGTTCAGGATTTTGATGAACCAACATCAGTTATAGTGAAGCACAGGACACCATCCGGTGTGGCCTCTGATGCCTCATTGAGTGCGGCCTTTAATAAATCATATAATGCAGACCCTGAATCAGCCTATGGTTTTGTTGTTGCTGTAAATAGAAAGCTGGATATTGAAACAGCCAGGGAAATGGAGCATAAGTTTATAGAGGTTTTAATAGCCCCAGATTATGATGGTGATGCCCTTTCACTTTTAAAAAAGAAAAAGAATTTAAGGATACTAAGGGCAAATATGGAAAGGGATAATTCATATGCCATTTCATCTGTTTCCGGTGGCGTACTGGTTCAGACAAGGCTAAATCCCAATTTTGAATCCATGGATCTTAAAACAGAATATCAGGCATCTGAGGAACAGATAAACGATTTAAAATTTGCGTGGAAGATAGTTGCACATACAAAAAGCAATGCAATGGTTCTGGTCAAAAATAAAGTTTCAACAGGAATTGGAGCCGGCCAAACATCAAGAATAGAGGCATTAAAGATTGCAATAGACCGTGCGGGAGATAATGCGTCCGGGTCTGTGATGGCATCTGATGCATTCATACCGTTTGATGACTCTGTAATAGAATGCCATAAGCATGGAATTACAGCAATAATAGAACCGGGTGGGTCCATAAGGGATGCAGATGTAATAAACCGTGCAAATGAATATAAGATGCCGCTATACTTTACCAATAAAAGAGTGTTTTTACATTAAATTATTGTTATTATTAATGCAATTAGATAACCTGCTATGGCACCGGAGTTTATTAATGGCAGCCCCGGGGCAGGCTTATTTTTATTTATATAAAAAAGAATTATCATGGCAGTTATTGAACCAAGCGTTGTTAGTATAAAATACAAATATATATGTGAGATATTACTTATACTGGCTGATATTACCAGTATTTCAGGTATTGCCATATCACCAAATCCAAGCATCATAACATTATTCTCACCGCGATTATCGAATGTAAGATCCCGGAGTTTCATGTTATAATTTTCAGGCAGTGTAAACATCAATGGAAATGAATTGTCAACTGCTGCCCTTGCCAGGGATACCATATGCTTTGTTTTGTAAACAGATATATAATCATAGACTGCAAAAACTATTAAAAGTGCTATTGCAATATACACTCTTAAAATATTGCCAAGGATGGCAGCAGAACCGCTTATCATTAATATACCGGCCGCATCTGTGATATACCATTCATTTTTAAATATAATTAAATACCCAAAGATACCGGTTATTAATATTATAATTAGATAATATTCAATAAAATTAACTGAAATTATATCGGCTATTATGCTTGATACCACGAATACCATGTATATTACCGCTGCCAGAAAAATGGCCCTTATGATATCAGCATGCTTCTTTACAAGCATCAGGATAATGGCTGTAAATACAATTAAAAATACAAGATAATAGAGGACAAAATAGATATTTACCGCTGATTTCTCACTTGCTATGCCTGGTATTTGATGTATATTTATTGCCAGATAAAGAGCCAGCAATGAAGATAAAACGAAAAAGAACACTGCCAGTAATTCACTCCTTAGCTTTTTCACCCTTATCCTTCCTGTTGTATTCACATTTTATATTTGGGCAGAACTTCCACCTTCTTTTACCGTTAATTAATAAAAGCAACGGTGCACCACAGTAAGGGCACACCTCACCGGTGCTGTTTATTATTCCCTTCTGCGGCAGCGGATATGTTACAGTGCATTTTGGATAATTTGAACACCCAAGAAACCGTTTTCCATATCTTGACTGCCTTATAATCAAATCACCGCCATCCGAGGGGCATTTTCCATACGTATTTTTATTATAGGAACATTCTGGGTCAATGCACCTTATTTCAGGTGATTGCCCCCTCCTTATTATTTTTATTAATGGCAATCCACATACAGGGCATTTTTTATCTGTTAACTGTATTAATGGTGTTCCAGATATATTAAAGTTTATTTTGCATTCATCGTTGCTGCATTTTATTTTTTCAAAATTTCTGTATTTTATAACGGATATGTCACCATTATCAATGGGGCATTTTCCAATTACCTCACCCTTATTTGCATATTCTGTTATTGTTTCCTTAATGCTATCCCTGTTTGACCTGAAGTTTTTAAGCACCTCATGAAGCATTAATCTGGATTCATTAACAACATCAATTTCATTCTTTTTATTTTCGGCTATTTCATCCATTTCCTTTTCAAGTTTTGCAGTCATATCCGGTTTTGCAATATCAGAATCGATTGATGTTACTGATTTAATAAATCCTATGCCAAGCGGTGTTGGCCTTACAGGATTGCCTGTGGCAAAATTTCTATCATTTAGTTTCTGTATTATATCATGCCTGGTGCTTTTGGTTCCAAGGTTTAATGACTCCATCATCTTTAAAAGTGATGCTATGTCATATCTTTTTGGGGGTTCTGTTTCCTTTTCCTCTAGGTTCCATTCCCTGCCACTTACAGATTCTCCAGATTTTAATTCTGGAAGCCTAATTTCATTCAATTTTCTAAATTTATAAATTTCATACCATCCCGGATCCAGTATTCTCTGGCCTGTTGCAACAAACATATGACCATTTATCTCTATCTCTGCCCTGGATGACTCTATCCTTGCATTTTTATAAAGCGTTGCGAGAAATCTGCGAACTATTAAATCATATACTGTTTTATATGCTCCATTCAAAGGCTTTTGCGGTAAATTAACAGGGTATATTGGAGGGTGGTCAGTTGTTTCAATTTTTCCCCTTGATGGAATAATCCTTTCCTGATTGATTACAAGTTTCGCCTCGTTTTCATAATCTGATTTAAGGAATTTTTCAGCTATGCTTTTTAATGGTATTGACCTTTGATACACTGTATTGTCAGTTCTTGGATAGCTTATTAATCCAGACATGTAAAGTTTTTCAGCCACCTTCATTGCATTTGAAGGTGTAATGCCAAGCCTTGATGCCTCTCTCAGAAATTCTGTTGTGCTGAATGGTACAGGCTTATAAACTTCCTTCTCCTCCCTATCATAGCTTTTTACCGTGCCATCCCTGTTATTTATGTCATTAAAAATTGATTCAGCCTCGGATTTATCCTTAATATCTTTTTCATATCTAGCCGTAAAATCTATTTTTTTGTTAAATTTTACAGAAATCTGATAATATTTTTCAGGTATAAAGTTCTGTATTTCCTCTTCCCTCTTGACAATAAGTGCAAGTGTTGGGGTCTGCACACGGCCCACAGAAATAAAATCCTTCCATAATCTGTTGCTTGTAACCGAAAAAAATCTGGTTAAAACTGCACCCCATAGAAGGTCTATTTCCTCCCTGGCCCTTGCCGAATCTGCAAGTCCATAATTAACGTCTATTAAATTTTTAAATGCATCCTTTATTTCCTGATTTGTGAGTGCACTGAACTTTGCACGCTTTACCTCTGTATAATTTTTAAGGAATTTTAAAGATTCAACACCTATTAACTCACCCTCACGATCATAATCAGTTGCAATAATGACTCTTTTTATATCATTAAATGATTGAAGTGCATCAGAGGCTTTTTTATTCTTAATATTATAAACAATCTCTGAATCTATAAGCTTATCAAGGTCTGATTTTATCCAGTCCTTAAAACTTTCGGGGAAATCAGATTCAACAATATGGCCGCTAAGTGCAACCATTATGTTTTTTTCACCATTATCATCAAATTCAATATAGCTTATATTCTTTGACTTTTTCTGGTGCATGTTTTTTTCTGAAAGTATATATGCGATCCTCCTGCCTGCATCAGCCTTTTCTGCTATAATTAGATTAATCGACATTTATTTCAGGATATTATAATACCATGTTACATAAAGATTATTGAATAAATGATTAAATTTAATTTTTAACATTTTTATCATCTTATCCAGTTCAATGATCTCCTAACAGCCCTTCTCCAAATTAAATAATCATTTATATATGAATCGGGATTCAGATCAGGCTTAAATATTCTGTCAAATTTCCAGAGATGCTTTATATCATCAATTTTCATAATGCCGGAGGATACCGCATTCAGGTAAAAAATACCTGCAGCAGTGTTTTCAGGATTTTCTGACCTTAATACATTAATTCCGGATAGCCTAGCCTGAAACCGCATAAGTTCATCATTTCTGCTGGACCCACCATCACATCTCAAATCAATTATATCCAACTTTTTTCTTATAATTCTAATAACATCCTCCACCTGGAATGCAATAGATTTGATAACCGCTGAAATAAGCTCTTTATTTCCGGTATCTCTTGTTATGCCTATAAACATGCCACGGGCACCATCATTCCAGTAAGGTGACCCAAGGCCAGAAAATGCCGGAACAAAGTAAACATCATTTTTATTATCCAGATTATACCATGTATTTTTTCCATTTAATGCCTTTAGTGCCCATTCAAATGCCGATCCCGAGTTGAATATGCTTCCCTCAAGCGCATAATATGCACACCCATCATTAAGTGAATATGCCACTGTGGATATAAGGCCATGGGCATTTAGAATCCTTTTGCCAGTGTTTGCCATTATAAATGATCCGGTTCCATAAGTATTCTTTACGTTTCCGTTGGAAAGTGCGTTCTGGCCCACCATGGATGCACTCTGATCGCCTGCCATGGCCATTACAGGAATGCTATTTCCATTTATTTTTGCATATCCAAAATTATGCGTGGATGAATGTACCTCAGGCAAAATATCTCTGGGTATTTTAAATATTTCAAGTAAATCATCATCCCATGAAAGTTTTGAAATATTAAACAGCATGGTTCTGGATGCATTTGTGTGGTCAGTTGCATGCACGGCCCCATTTGTAAGTTTCCATAGTATCCATGAATCCATGGTTCCGGCAAGCAAGTCCCCATTTTTAACCGTGCCTAATGCATCTTTAACATTATTTAGCACCCATTTAATTTTCATTGCACTGAAATATGGATTTGCAACAAGCCCTGTTCTTCTTCTTATCAATTTTTTATAATTATTAAAATCTGGAATATCCATTTTCCTTTTATCCTGCCATGATATGCCATTATAAACAGGGATTCCTGTACGTTTATTCCATATTATAATGCTCTCACGCTGGTTCGTAATTCCAATTGAGCATATTTGGCTGGAATCTATTCCTGCATTTTCCATTGATTTTTTTAATGTTCTTAAAACTGCATTATAAATTTCAAGTGGATTAAACTCAACAAGGCCATTGCCCGGATAATATAGATTAATTCTCTCAGATTCAATTCCCACAATTTTTCCATCATCATTGAATATTACTGACCTTGTTGATGTTGTTCCCTCATCTATTGATATGAAATATTTTTTCATGGATAAACCATTATAAAGAATAAACATAATTAATTTTATGCAAAAAAGAATATTGATATAAATTATTTATTAATTAATTGTATATTCGAAATCTTTTTTAAATGCTTCATGTTATTGACCCATATGTATTCTGGAAAAAAGGCGTTTTTGGTTAACGGACGTGGAAGGTATATAGATGATATAAATCTGCCGGACATGCTTTATATGAGTATTTACCGAAGCCCATATGCAAGGGCAAGATTAAATAATATAGATGGTGGATTAAATTCACATGAACTCAGGGCATACTATAAGGCTGCAGTGGGAGAGATGGCTGATCTTTCTGGAGGAAGAGAGGATTTAAAATTATACCGGGAACCGGTGCTTGCAATTGATTATGTAAACTATGTTGGTCAGCCCATAGCTGCTGTTTTTGGGAAAAATAAATATGATAGTGAGGATAAACTCTCTGAAGTAAACATCGATTTCGAACCAATACAGGCAGTATCATCCATTGATAAATCACTTAAAAGTGATCCTGTTCATAACGGTGCATCCAGCAATATTTTGGCATCTTATACACTTGGCACAAAATTTGACGAAAAGGATATAGATTATGATATCTCCCTGGAGGATGAATTTTTTAATGAAAGAATCCTTGGCAATTCCATAGAAACAAGGGGATGCATTGCAGATTATCGGGATGGTTTTTTAACATTCTATGCCTCAACGCAGTCTGTACATTCAATAAAGAATGGTCTGGCATCCACACTTGGCCTTGATAGGGATAAAATTAGGGTGATTCAGGCTGATACCGGCGGTGCCTTCGGTTCCAAGGGCGGTTATTATCCCGAATATTTAATTGCGGCATATGCTTCAATGAAATATAAAAAGCCGGTAAAATGGATAGAAACAAGATCTGAATACCTCATGGCGGCATATGCGGGCAGAGGTGTAAAATCATGGGCAAAAATATATGCAAAAAATAATGGTAAAATCACCGGCATTCAGGTTAAACTTTATGTTGATGCAGGCGCATATGATGCTGGTACGGGTTCTTTTGCACCCTATTTTATAGGATATCAGATAACCGGGCCGTATTTAATAAAAAATGTTTATGTTGAGGCCGCATCGGTAATAACAAATAAATCCCCAATGGGCCCATACAGGGGTGCTGGCAGGCCGGAGGCATCATTTATTATGGAGAGGATGATTGACCTGCTTGCAGATAGAATTGGAAAGGACCCTGCAGATGTAAGGTTAATAAATGCATCCGATGTACCGTTTACATCACCAACCGGGCTTCAGGTCATGGATGCATCCAGGCCATTCCTTGAAAAAGCCCTTAAAACCATGAATTATTATGAAATATCAAAGAATGAAAAAACAGGACTATCATTCTTTGTTTTAATTCCATCAACAAGGCCCGGAGAAAGCGCCAGAATAGTTTCAGGAGATGGGCATATAAAGGTTTATCTCGGCGGTGATACACATGGGCAGGGTCATGAGGCATGGGCAAGGAATATAATAAAGGAATATCTTAATGTTGATGAATCCCTGGTTACACTTGAAAATGGTGATACAAAGGAGCTTGATGAGGGTGTTGGTGCATGGGGAAGCAGGTCCGCCATAGTGGGTGGTTCGGCTCTTGTAAATGCATGCAAGAAGATAAGGGAACAGGTAAAATCCAAATTTGGAGAATACGCACCGGACAAATTACTCAATAATCACTTTGATGCAGAGGATTTCTTCTCTGCCGATTTTTCACTTAATTCATTAAATGCAAACATGATCACTGCAAGGGTTTTAAACCACAGTGTTGATATAACCGGCTGGTACTGTTATTACGATCTTGGCAATGTTCTGGATATGGGAAATGTTATTGGTCAGATTCAGGGTGGCGCCCTTGAGGGCATTGGCCAGGTATTATCAGAGGGCATAAAATATTCAGACGATGGCCAGCTGATTACAAACAGCATATCACTGGCGGGGCTGTTAAAGGCAGATGATATACCGGATAAGTTTCATATACATATAGCCGAGAATCCATCCGATGTACCAAGCCATGCCAAAGGTCTGGGAGAATCCCCAACTATAGGCACGCCATCAGCCCTTGCAAGGGCCATAGAACTTAATACCGGAAGGAGGGTAAGGATTACTCCAATTGGTCCGGATTACCTTTAATATTGTGGATTTAAAAAAATATTTTATTTTTCATATCTTGATTTTAACAATTTTATAAATTCACGCATCCACTGTGGATGATCTGGCCAGGCCCTTGCCGATATTAGATTTCCATCGATGACGGCTGCGCCATCCACAAATGTGCCCCCTGCAATTTCAACATCAGGTGCAAGTGCCGGATATGCTGCAGTTTTTCTTCCCTTCAAAACACCCGCAGCAGCCAATCCCAGCGGTGCATGGCATAGCTCTGCCACCGGTTCATTTTTTTCAAAAAAGTACTTAACTATTCTTTTAAAATCAGGGTCATTTCTTATATATTCAGGTGCCCTGCCCCCCGGGATAATTAAGGCATCGTATTCTGAAGGATTTACATCCCTAAATGCCAGATCTGCCTGAAGCTTATATCCCAATTTTTCTGTATATGTGTCGAATCCATCCTCGAAATCATGAACCACAAGCTGTATCTTCTTTTTTTCAGGTGCGGCAACATCAACGTCATAGCCCTCCTCCCTCATTCGCTGTAGTGGATACATTACCTCCAGAGATTCTCCTGCATCTCCTGTAAGAATTAATATTTTTACCATATTATAATAACATAAAAATACATATAAAATTTTCCATTAGATACAATATAAATTTAACATATTATAAAGATAAATAATTTGTATGGGTTAAAATTTAAATAATTTAAAATACAGGTATATTTATATAATGATAAACTTATATTTTATGATTTATTGGGGCAATAAATAATTTATAACGGAGATGCCGAAATATAAGTATCTCACTTAACAGGTATTTTGGTTTTAATAATTATATAAAAATTCCATAATACTAAGAATATGCTTTAAATTTGAGCTTTATGCATGGAAAATATAATAAAATATGTGGGAGCACTGGGATTTGAACCCAGATCTAAGGGTCTCTTCCATGTTTCATCGTTCCAGTCATTCATCATTTAATCAGATGACCTTTAGCTAATCACAAACTGACTGGAGCCCTCTAGGATACCTGATTACCCCATGCTCCCTTACATACAGTATTATTTTTTAATATAAATATTATAGTGTTTTAGTTAATTCCATTGATACCCTTATATTAAATTTATAATCATCAGAATTTATTAGAAATCATAAAATCGATTTTAAATGGTGATTATTAAGCAGAACCAAAAAATACATATTAATACCATATTATAATTATTATTTCAACATAAAGCTTTATTTTAAACCTTTTATGATGTATGTAATTCACCATATTTTTATATAATACATATCTCTAAGAGTGTCCAAACATACTTCATATTACGATATACATTATTTTCCTCCCTGAGATTCCGGTTATTTTATTTGCCATTACAATACAGTTGTATGCAACTATAATTTCTCCAATTGATACATCATAATTCCTGTGTTTAACATACCATATATATTCCATTTCAAGTATTTCCTTTAAAATAGAAAATGTCCTTTCTATCTCCCACCTCAATTTGTACCTTGATGATTCCTTTTTCCTTAATGCTATACCCAGTTTCCTGTTATAAGTTAATCTATCCTCAACAAGTCCACTTCTCTTATTTGTGCCTATAACAGGTATACTATGTGCATTCTCAAAAATATAATCATATATTAATTAGAAGAATCATATGCAGCACCCATTAAAATATATCTGAAATCTCTTACAGAATCTATCATTTCAAATGCTATAGTCTTGTCATATGCAGATGCGGTGGTTATCTTCCATTCCATTATGGATAATGAATCGGCATCTATTGAAGCATGCACCTTTAGTATTCGTGGCCCATTGTGCTGTACCCCATGAACTTTCAGGATCCCTGTATTTCTTATTCTTCCTCCTCATATGTGCATTTGTATCCCTGCAGGTCTTTACAATGGATGAATCCACTGCAGCATTATCATTATCAGGATTTATCATATCTATTATTGATGAATTTATATAATGCCAGTATATCCTCAGAGACCTATAAGATAATGTCCTGAAGTTGGGTATATCATTTATATTCAATAACTCCATGAATTCTTTATGGTTGTTGAAGAAGTATTTAAAGACCTGTAGGATGCTCCATAGATTTTCAAGATTACAATAATCTTTACAATAAGTTTATTTGAGTACTTTCTGATTCTATCCTCCGCAACTATTTTATCCAACCTTTGCATAATTAGTGGGATATGGTAAGCTTCCATATCCCACTTATGATTTTCAAATTAATAAATATGACAATTGTCGAACAAATTATGAAAGTTTGGACACCCTATATATATATAAATTATGAAGCAAAAATTAATAATAGCTATATCAATAATAATTTCATTACTGTTTGTTATGATGGCATTTTCAGGAAATTTTGATAATAATAGGAATATCATTAATAATGAAAACCCATCCAATAATTATGTTAGGATAGGAAATATTACATTCATGAACAATTTTAACATATCAAATAATGGAATAATATCTTTTGATAATATAAATAAAACAAATATTAACAGTATAAACAATTATGAAAAAAATTATATTAAAGATAATAATATAACATCATATAAATACAATTATATAAAGACAAACAATACAAATTATTTTATTACAGTATTACAATAATTCCAATATAAGATATACAATAGCATTTACAGATACATTTAAAAATTATAAGGTAGAAATAGGCAATATAATATACAATAACAACAATGAAAATATTTCATATTTATATGCCAATATTGTGCCAATAAATTCATCAAAAATATTATTGGGAAATGAATTTACATTAGATTATAAATCAACATATAATAATGAAATGAAAAACTTAATAAACAGTATAGAATTAATTTCATTTACTTATATGAATTCCAATAACAATACATTAAATAAATTCGGAATAGAATATTCATATATTGCATTGGCAATGAATAATATGTTAAAATCAACAAATAATAATATAAAAAATATGGAAATAAACAAAACAGTTGGAATAGCAATAGACTGGGGTTGGATGTGCGATTTAAGTATATTGCTAGAGGTCATTGCGGCTATAGATTTAATTGGTTCAGCAACAGCGTTAGTTGTAGCTACAGGT
Organism: Acidiplasma sp. MBA-1; assembly: GCF_000949015.1. Taxonomy (NCBI): domain Archaea; kingdom Methanobacteriati; phylum Thermoplasmatota; class Thermoplasmata; order Thermoplasmatales; family Ferroplasmaceae; genus Acidiplasma; species Acidiplasma sp. MBA-1. Next base: position 269,221 of record NZ_JYHS01000001.1, read on the forward strand.
GGATTGGCTTGGCCCGTATTCTTTGTAGTTGTTGCTGTTATTGGTGTAATGGGTGGTTGGATAAGTATGGGATATACTTGCGATTGGCCTCTTGGGGACCCGTGGTTTCCTTCATGGCTTTAATTTTGGTGATAAATAATGAATAAAAATAAAATATACAAATATAGTCTATTCGTAGTAATAATTTTTATGTTTATTGAAGCAGTGTTGGGTATTACAATATCAATTTATGGCATAATGAAAAATCAGATGGTATTTAAATATCTGTTAGTTTTATTCACGTTTATTTTGATTTTTGTAATATTTGCCACTCTACATTTCTACAAAAAACTTAATAAATAATATCGAATTAATATCATTGAATTATATGAATATAAATAATAACACATTAAATAAATTCGGAATAGAATATTCATATATAGCATTGGCAATGAATAATATGTTAAAATCAACAAATAATAATATTAAAAATATTAATATAAATAAAACTTTAGGTATAGCAATAGATAATGAGTTGAATTGTATTCTAACAATCTTATCGGAAATAGTTGTATTAATGGTGTTGCTTATGGGAATAGCAGCATTTGAAATATCTACTATTGGAGTTGGCACTCCTGTTATTGTAGGCCTATTGTTTTTAGGTGGTATGGGAGGTGTTTTATTCGGCTTAGGTATTGGTGCTTATTTTATAGGCAATTCGTGTTTTGAAGGATGGTAAGCTATGTTAAAAAGCATATTAAAGGATGGAACAGCAATAAAACCAAAGGCGTTAAAGTTATTTCTGGCATCATTTATAATGCTGCTCATTGCAAGTTTTTTAGATTTTATTGTATCAATAAGAACAAGAAACACAGTTATGATTATATTAGAATCTTTAATGTTAGTCTATAGTGTAATTTTTATAGTTTTAATATTAATATTTATTAGAAGCTCTAATAAAAAATTAAATAAAAGTAATTATTAAAAATATAAAAGGAATGTAATATGGAGATAAATAAAACTTTAGGTATAGCTATAGACTGGAACTGGGATGTATTTTAAGTACTTTAATATTAGTTGGTTCTTGGATTGCCGTAATTGGTGGAGATTATTGTGTTCCGGCAATATTGGTGGTGCTGCGGGTTTATGGCTTCTTGCATTTGGCTTAGCTATTGGTAGTACTGCAGATATGGCTTTTAGCTTTGGAAGTAACGGGTGGTAATATGGATGACTTAATAAAATGGAAGATATTTTCAATTCCGATGACAACGGTGTTTGTAATCGGTTTAGTTGAAATTTTATTTCTGCATCAGTATTTTGGCATATTGGGAATAATAGCATTTGTATTATATTTATTATATTATAATAACGGTAAATATAAAATAGAATTAAATATGAATAAAATAGATAAATCCACTTATATTAATCTTGAGAACATGCAATTTAAATTACTGTTTTTGCCTGCTATTTCATATATATTAATTGTTCCTATAATTTCGTTTGTATTAGAATATTATAACATAATTGTTATTTTTTATATCCTTGGAACAATAACTTTTATTTTAATATATTTATTGTATATAAATAAAAAACAAAATGCCTGTATCAAAAGTAACATTATAAAATTACTTTCAGCAAGCTTTGCACGCGCATGTGGGTGGTAAAGTGGATATAAATATAAATAAAAAGCTAGCTAGTTTAAAAAAAAGCATTATATTATTATTAATAGCCGAAATAATACAATTAGCATTATTATATATACCAAATTTTACGGTAAATATTATTTATAAAATTGCCACCTTTTTATCTTTTGCTATAATTATCCTTATTGTATATTCATATTTTTATGAAAAAAATAGGATAATAAATCATAAAAATATAATATATGTAAAAGAAAATAACAAAAACGAGTTTTTCATATTAGCCATTAGTGTGGGTATTATTATCGGATTAATAACATTTGTGAGCTACCTCATGCCAAGGCAATGAGGCTTCCTGATTCATTGACCACACTTATCCTTACATACGGGCTTATATTAATCCCTTCAGGGACAGAGGTGAAGGTCTCCACAGGCGTAAATTCCCTATGATCCACAGGTACATTTATATTTAAATTAAGTTCATTAAAATATCTTTTTAATTTATTATATTTATTTCTTAATAGTTCATTTATTTTTATAATTCCATAATATAGATCATTTAATGTTGAATTATAATCCCTGTTTATAATAAAACCACAATTAGGGCATTTATATATTCTATCATTTAAATTTATATTGTATTTATTATGGCATTTGGAGCATTCCTTGGTTGTTGGCAGGAACCTATCCAGTAATATAAATGTTGAGGCCTTATGTTTAAGTGCCTCCTTAATTCCACCCATATTGGTGGATTCTGTTCTCTTGCCAAAGAGATGCTTCCATGAATTAATATTATCATCCTGTGTTATTATTATATCATAGTTTGATGATAGATAATGGGCTATCTTATTCACTGTATCCTTTCTTCTGTTCACTGTTTTTGTTTGTTCTATATTTAATTTATTTTTTAGTTTATAATAATTATTAGAGTTTTTTATTTTCTTCGATAACCTTCTCTGAATTCTTTTTTCTCTTTTAGATTTTGGTATGCCATAATTTATTATTAAACCATTGGACAATGTTAATTGATTTTTAATTCCCAAATCAACTGATACTATTTTTTGATTATTTATAGGTTTGTCTAAAATGTACTTATTTTTATATGCTGTTATGTAAATATAATAATTATTGTTTTTATTTATTAACAATGCATTTGCCGGTTCTAATATATTTAAATTATATAATCCATTTACCTTTAGTTTCTGCTTTATTCCCTGTATTTTAATATAATTATTATTTATTATTTTATATGTATTGTTATACTGTTTCAATGGTATTGATGTTATATATTTTTTAAATTTTAATTTCCCTATTTTATATCCCTTTTCCTTTAATTTTGATAATCCTTTAATATTATCCATGGTTCTATCAATAATTTCTTCCCTCATCTGTGATGATAAATATTTTAAATCCCTTATTTCATAATGGTCCTTTACATACACTGGTACTTTATTTACCTTGTAATCCATATTAAAAATATCATTGTTAAATTCCTTATTTATAATATAATTGTATAACCATTTAGCCTCCAAAAATATTCTCCTTAATATCCTTAATGTGCTGGTATTTAGCTTATCACTGTCGAGCTTTGCTTTTATAATTACTGCTGATTGAGATTTTCTTTTAATTTTGGTTTTATTTAACGAATCTTTTATTTTATTCTTCCTTGCTTCTATCATGTTCATTTATTAATTTTACTATAACATCATTATAGCTTTCCCTCGGGTTATTTTTTAATTTGTTTAATTTTTCTCTTGTTTCATCATGTATTATTATATTTACAAACCCCATATTTATGTATATGTGTATTTAACATATAAATATTTAGTTCTAAAAATGTTTCAAAAAATATTATTTATTGAATATTTGTATTTAAATTCCAAAAATTCATAATAAACTCAGTGGCTTTCTTTCTGGTATATTGATTTGTAATATTAAAAATTGCAATTTTCTTTGATGGATACTCCCTTTTGATTGGATTCGTCATTTCAATTGTATCCTTTAAATTTGCATTTTCATAGATATCAACCATATATTCAAAATCTTTCTGAATCGAAATATTGAAAATATGCTGGTGATAAGATGACTTCAATACTTTTTTCATTTCATGCACAAGATTGCTCTCATCAAGAATTTTTTTAAATGAATATGTAGCCTCGACAACAGCATTATTTTTATCAGATAATGAGTATGAATCATAATCTGACCATGAATCACCTGGCTGGTTAAGCTTTCCGCAGGCACCACAGACATATGAATATCCAATAATGCCCATATCAATTTTGTCTATACTATTCTCAACCGGAGTATTTGTTTCCTTATTATACGGAATTGCATAGAATTTATCATAGCCACAGTATTTGCATTTGACACCAAACCTTTTTCCGGAATAGAGTAAATATCCTGAATTAACCAGCCTTTCTATAATCGCGTGAATATCCTCATTCATGTATGTGTCCTCGGTGACACAGAAAAACATTATCAATAAATTTTGCACTTAGATCCCCGTATTTCAGGTCATACAGGAATGCGTCATCAATATTCATGGCGTTTAATCGTATAAAAATATTTAAAATTAATTTAAGAAATCTTTTATAAAATGCAATGCAATAAAAAATGAAAAGGATATTAAGGTCAATGACATAATGCAATGTGTTTGAATATATACCAACAGTGTTAAGATCGCAGGAGATTATTGACAAATCATTCAAAAAGGCATCGAATATAGTTGAGCCCTACTTTCCGAAAAAGGAGGATAAGGTTCGAAAGGAGGTAATTGACAGAATATCAACAATAGAGAGCATATCAACAGGCCATTTTGATAAATTAATAAAAAAATTTCCAACGATTGAGGCTGTTCATCCGTTTTATTACAGCCTGATAGACCTCATGTTTGATGTTAATAAATATAAGTTAAGCCTTGGCAAGGTGCAGTGGACATCAGAAAAAATCAAGGATTTAAGCACATTTTATATAAAAAAATTAAAATATGCAAGGACAATTGATGATATAAATTCCATAATGAAGAGCTATTACGGGAGGTACTCATCACTTGTTAATAATATAGGAAATGACCTTTTATTTTTGGGTGAATGCCGCAATTACTTAAAAAGGCTGCCCGGCATTATCATGAACATACCAACATTCATTCTTGCAGGAATGCCAAATACAGGAAAGAGTTCCTTATTGCATGAGATAACAGGCAGCAATCCAGAAATAGCAGAGTATCCATTTACAACAAGGGATATCCTGATAGCCTACAGGCATTTTAATAACAGGAGGGCGCAGTTCATAGACACCCCTGGAATACTTGACCGCACCATGGACAAAAGGAATGATATTGAAAAGAAATCCATTATAGCACTCTCAAAGATAGATGGAATTATATTATTCCTCATGGACTATTCAGGAACAACAAAATATACTGTGGATGAACAGGAAGAATTGTACAGCGAAATAAAAAATTCATTTAGCAATAAAATATACAGGATACAGACAAAAATAGATATAAGTCAGAGGGTTGAGGATATAGCTGTAAGCACTAAAATACCCGATGGGATCAAACCATTAATGGAAATTATAGAATCAGAGGTGAATGGCTATTATGGATCAGGAAATTAGAAGGCAGGCAATTAAAAATGCGTATCTTCATGATGGCAGGGCTGATGTTTCATCCGTTGTGAGCAAGCTAATATCAGAGAATCCTGAGATTAAAAAGAACATAAAGAATTTAATACCTGATGTTAAAAAAATGGTTGATGAGATTAATTCACTGGGAAGGGAAAAAATCGATGAGATTGTTGCAAATGAATACCCTGAATTCCTGATTAAGGAAAAAAGGGAGGAAAAACACGAACTGCCCGAATTGAGGAATGTCCACGGAAGGGTTGTAATGCGTATGGCCCCATCGCCATCAGGTCCCCTGCATATTGGGCATTCAAGGATGGCAATACTCAATGATGAGTATGTAAAACGGTACGGTGGTGAATTAATATTAAGAATAGAGGATACGAATCCGGACAACATTGACCCAGATGCATACCAGTTAATACCGGAGGATTTGAAGTGGCTTGGCGTGAATGTTACAAAAAGTGTGATACAATCATCAAGGATGGAGATATATTACAGGTATGCTAGGGATATGATAAAATCCGGGCATCTGTATGTCATAGAAAGGGATCAAAAATATTTCCATGACATGAAGATGAAATCACTGGCTGTTCCAGAAAGAAATGCATCACCAGAGGAAAATGAGGAGAAATTTGACAGGCTTTTAAATAACTATTATGATGAGGGCCAGGCCGCTGTTGTGATGAAGACCGATCTGAACCATCCAAATGAATCCATAAGGGACTGGATTGCATTCAGAATAAACAAAACACCGCATCCATTAACCGGTGATAGATACGTTTTATACCCGACCATGAATTTTTCAGTATCAATCGACGACCACCTCCTTGGGTTAACACATGTAATAAGGGGAATAGACCATCTGGTAAATACTGAAAAGCAGAGGTATGTATTCAGGGCAAATAACTGGAAGGAGCCAGAATACTACCATTACGGGTTTATCAAAATACCAGATTCCGTATTAAAGACAAGCACAATAAAGGAGGGAATAAGGACAGGAAGGTACACAGGCTGGGATGATGTACGCCTTGGAACATTAATGGCTTTAAGAAAGAGGGGATACAGCCCGGAGACATTCAGAAGGTACTGGATAATGTCCGGCATGAGGGAGAGCAATGCCGTTTTCTCATGGGATATCTTTGATTCCATAGACCGCGAGATCATAGATTATAAATCAATGAGGTTCTTCTTTGTGAATAATCCTGTTAAAATCAATCTTGAAAATAATATTGATCTTAAAAGCCATGTTCCATATCACCCTGAGAGGCCCGATCTTGGCTTCAGGGAGTATGATTTTCATGTTAATTCTGATATTTACATCGATGAAAATGATTTAAACAGCATTGATGAGGGAGAGTACATAAGATTAAAGGACCTGTGCATGGCCAGAAAGGCCGGCGGTAAAATTTCATATGTCCCGGACGATGGCCGCAGGAAATTAAGGGTAATACACTGGTGCCCGGTAAATTCCATTGATTTTAAGGTTTACAGGCCGGATGGCACTGTTGATTCTGGAAAGCTTGAACCGCTTGCAGAATCATTGAACGGCGTTGCACAGATGGAACGCTACGGTTACATAAATAAATCAGGATGCACCGGCTATTATCTTCACAGATAATTTATTTTTAAACTTTGAAAAACAATAAGTGCCATGATGAAATATACATATATGAGAACCGATGATCAGACCGGCGTTGTATGCGGCGGTGATCCCGAAAATTATTTAAAAGCCTATTTTAAGGGTCTTTATTTTGACCTTGATGACGGCGAGGAGATACAGATAAAGGCATTGAGAGAAAAATTCCCCATGGGCGAGGCGGCAATAAAAACCCTGGCAGAAAATGCAGGGCTTAAAATGTATAAATATAAGGATAATGGTGATATAATATACATTTACCTTAAAAAATAATCATAATTTATACCGGTAATTATTATAAAGCCCTGATATATCAAACAAAAATTTATGGATATCACCGCCCTGCACAATGCCAAGGCACCTCCTTGAGTTATATTTTATATTAAAAATCTTTATTTTATTATATTTCATCTGGGTTGCCACCGGCTCATCGCCAAATGATATATCCTCCATAAAAATTTTTGTTTCCTTATATATCCTTGCTTTTATTAAAAAATTTATATTCTTTGGAACAAGGAAATCAATAAAACGATTGTCATCATCATAATTTAAAACAAAATTTAATTTGTCCTCAATGTGAAGTGCCGCCGCAAGTATGTATTTTATTGAAAATGTATTGAATATATTTACATCTATATAATTATTCCCTGATGAGTATAAAAAATTTGATAATTTTTTGTCGGCAATGAATATGTATGCCATATTATGCCTGATCTCTATTCTATGCATGCTTATTCCGTTTAATCCACGTGATGTTACAAGCGCGCTGGATATATAATCAACGCTGTTGTGATCATCGTGTATTACCGGTATTTTTTTTACACCATTATAATTATGCCTGAAATGGATTCTTGCCATTTCGGGTTTTTTATTAATATTTTTTATTGATTTTATTTTATTGACATAGTATTTAACATCATGGTCGAATATATTATATACAATATTCCATTGATTTGAATTCAAGTATATCAGGTGGTTATCATGGGATTCCTAAAATATTTTTTTGATGCCCACCATAAATGATAAATTTAATTCAAAAAATTAAATCAATATTTAAGAAAATTCCTCCTGGAGCTCCATTATTACCTGATTTATGACGTCCTCCATGGTTAATCCGTTATATTCCCTTAAACCACCCATATCGGTCCTGAGCCTGGCGGTGTATCCATCCTCATTCTTTTCAAATTCGATGTTGCACAAAAGTTCCTCCATAACAATCAAATCTAAAATTATAAGTAATATTTAAAAATTGTTAAATTTATTATAATAACCAAGAATAATATCAGAAACATTATTTCCGGTCCTGCCGGTCATAATAATATTCCCTGGTTTAAGTGCGTTGTAGCTGTCATTGTTTTTAAGGTAATCATCAATGTTTTCTATTTTTGTAAAATTATCTACAATTCCACCCGCAGCAGGGCTCAGGCCATCAATGCCATCCGTGCCAATGCTCAAAAACAGGAACTGCTCATCGTTATTGTATAACTTAAGCATTTTCATGCATAATTCCTCGTTTCTTCCCCCGATGCCGTTACCCTTTACATTCACCGTGGTCTCTCCACCGCATACAAACCAGAAGCCTGATCTTTTTACTGAATAAATGTTTCTTAATATATTTATTAAATAATTAGAAACGTCATTGACATCGCCGTTTATGTTGCTTCCCAGTGAGACAGAATTTGAGTCCAGATTTTTATATAAATAATCAACAAAATCCTTATTTTTTAATATAATAATGTTCTCAATCCCTTCATAATATTTCATATCAAGGCTATTCTTCCTGTAATTTTTATTAATAAAATCCCTCAGCCCTGGATTTTTAACGTATTTTTCAGAAATTTTTTGCACATCATCTGAATAATCCTCCCTGACAAGCGGGCCTGATGCAATAATGCCCAGGTCATCGTAAAAAACATCAGATATAATATAGGATTTAACATGTGCCGGATACAGATATGAGGCAAGCTTGCCGCCCTTTACAGATGAAAGTCCGAGCCTGATTATGTTCAGGTCATATATATTACCACCGGAGTTCATGATCTCTTTTGATATCTCCATTATATCATCAACGCTGACATTATCCTCGGGTATTTCAAATAACGATGAACCGCCGCCAGAGATTAAAACTATGACCAGGTCATCCTCATTTAAATTTTTTAATGGCCTTAAGAGTTCAATTGATGAATTTACAGAGGTATTGCTAACATATGGGTGTGTGCCCCTGTAAATTCTGAGCTCGGTGAAATTATGGCCAATGACCTCATCCTCGGGTACTATTATTCCGGCGTATCTTAGTTTGTTAATAATTTTTGGCCTTATCCCGGAATACATCCTGAACGATGCCTTGCCGAATCCTATTAAATATACATTTTTATACATGTTTATGTTAACATTAAAAACATTATTTATTGCATTCTCTGGTGTTAATGTCTGAAGCATATCATCAATAAGTTTTACAGCAAATTTCCTTCTATCATTGAATGATATATCGTTAATATTATTTACTGCCATAAATTTGTAATAATATAATGTGTTTTAAACTTTCCATGGGTTTTATTTTATGCCATTTTTCTTAATAATGTAAAATTATAATACAAATAAAATAATGCAAATAATTCAGGATTTATATTCACTGATAAATGATAAAATTCAAATACGAATCATATATTAAGTATTACGTGACAGAAGAAAAAAATATTTCTCACGTTAAGGAAGGTTATAGGCATTTAAAATTTAATCAGCTGACCCTGAGGCATGCTGTTTCCCAGGCAATTGGCCTGAACGCGCCCGGTGGCACAATTGTCCTTTATGTTGCGGGAACCGCCGCATTGCTGACCTTTACATTTTCTGGATACCCGGATGGTTCATTCTCAATTCCATTGATTTTATTCATGGCACTGATTGTTTACTCAATGATGAGCTATTCATCATATGAATTTTCAAAATATCTATCAAGCTCGGGCGGTTACTACACATTTGTTGCAAATGGCCTTGGGAGGTCATTTGGATTGACAACGGCACTGTCATATATAAGCTACCAGATACTGAGCTTTACAGGATTTGGAATCCTTGGCTTTGTGGGCTTTGCCTACGCAATTCTGCCCAGCCTTGGCATAACAATACCATACATCAATGTTTTGTGGATTCCGGTAAGTGTTATTTTTATTTTGTTTGTCAGCGTTTTAATATACAAGGGGATTAAGCCATCATTAAGGTATGTTTCATATGCAATATTTATAGAGGTTTTATTCTTCATCGGAACATCAATATATTTAATACTATCACATGCATCCTCGGTAACATTCACACCATTCACGGCAATACCCGTGGGCGGCAATTTTATCATACTTGCGGCGATGATGGTTTATGCCATCGGAACCTTTGTGGGCGTTGGCGGTTCAATACCAATTGCAGAGGAGACCAAAAACCCTAAGAGGAATGTGCCGTTATCAATTATATTAAGCATACTTGTTCTGGGTGTAACAATCATACTTGCATCGTACTCAGAGGTAATATCATGGGGATTCTCAAACATGGTTAATTTTGGAACAGGATCGGGCATAGGGGCATACCCTGTTCTATCAATTTATAAAAATGATTTTGGCGCATTCAGCTCAATACCGTTTATTATATTATTAATAATTGTAATAAATTCATTTTTCACAGCAACAGTATCGCTCGGAACAAATGCAACAAGGGTTTTATTCTCCTTATCAAGGGAGCACGTCATACCTGAAAGGCTGTCAAGGACAAACACCAGGGGCGTTCCGGTATATGCCGTGATATTCATTACTGTGCTGGCGCTTGCAATTGTTTTATCCACGGGCCTTGCCTTTGAATACATTTATCCTGGAAGGCCAATAGACGCGCTTCTATATGCATCGGTATTCCTGTTAATACTTGAATCTCCAATTACATACATAGTTCATATTTTAACAAACACATCATTATATTTCTTCCTGAAGAAGAATAATCAGAAAACACACATTGTAAGGCACATAATAATACCCGGAATATCAAGCATAACATTAATAGCTGCAATAGTCGCCGCGGTTTACTTTGATTTAAGCGCGCCATACATATACGGTGTTTACGGTTCATTATTATGGGTTATTGCCATATTTGCAATTGTAATAATAATGTACACAAAATACAGGAAAAATCTTGACAACCTTGGAGATTTTTCATTATAAATTCATAAATTTATTTATCTGGTTTAAAGACCTTTCCCTTATTTTATTTATATCCTCCATTATATTAATTTTTCCCGATGATATGTACCTTACGAGTATATTCCTCATGGTACCCCCGCATGAGCACGGCATCTCATTGATTTGATTGTCTACAACCCTTGTGCTTCCGCAGGCATCGCACCTTAAAACGTTTTTTATGCCGGAGAATTTCCCGCGCTTTGTTATATTATTTCCTTCGATGTTAACTATGTCCATGCCAAAATCAACGGTTTTGGCCGATGCAATTGATGTTCCTATGCCGAATGCTGATACACCGGCATTTTTTAATGGAATAACATCATCAAGTGATATTCCTCCTGAAACCATGATTTTTACATTTTTATGGTTCCTTAAATCGAGCTCCCACCTTATTTCCCTTATGATATTTATAAAATTGCCGCGCCTTGACGATGGCGTGTCCAGCCTTATATAATCTATATCGGGAAATTCATCCGCAGCCTTTATGGCGGCGAATTTTTCATCCATGAATGTGTCTATTAAAAAAACCCTGAAACGGGAGTTATCATGCTGGGTTTTCCACGCAAGGTCATCGCCAAGTATTAATGACAGTGCGTGTGGCATTGTTCCGGATGGTGTGATCCCCAATATTTTTCCGCTTATAACTCCAGATACGCCGGAGGCGCCGCCGATGTATGCAGATCTGTCAATCATTGGCGCTATTGCCGGATGCATCCTGCGTATTCCGAATGATATAAATGGCGTATCACCAAGCATCTTTTTAATTAATGATGAGTATGATGATATGCCCGATGCCTGGCATATAAACCCAAGTATGGGGGTTTCGTATTCTGCAAAATCAAGGTAATGCCCGGTTATCCTTATAAATGGAACGGGAACACCAGCATCGTCCCTGTTCCTTATCACGGTTCCCTCCGGTATTGCATATAAATCTATGTTCTTATTTTCCAGCAGTGATATAACATCATTGAGGCCCGTGAAGTTTATATAATCATACCCTGCCGATGGGGCTGTAACCTCCATGGTGACCACAGGGTTTTTATCCAGTTTTTTTAAATATTCCTTTGTGTAATCAAAGTACACATCGGTGACATCGCCATTCAGTATTTCATCCTCACCGGCCATAACGAATTTACTCATTTTTAATAACCCCTTTAAATTCCTCTGAATCTATTGAGTTATACCCATAGTTTATTTTAATTTTTTTAAGGGCATCCTCATGGTTATTTTCATCTATTGATGCACAGAGATCTGATACAACTGTTACATCATAATTTCTGTAGAATGCGCCTGAGGCGGTGTGCATAACGCATATATCAGTGCTGATACCAAATAAATAAAGCTTTTTTGCATTTAAAAATCTTAATAATGAATCAAGGTCCGTGTCATGGAATGCATCGTAATGCCTTTTATTGATAATAAAATCAGGGTATTTTTTTAATTTTTCATATATTTCAGACGCTGGTGTGTTCATTAATGCATGCTCTCCCCAGACACGGAATTCCGGGTCATTCTTAATATGGAAGTCGCGGGCGAAAACAACTGGCATTTTATTATATTTTAATACATCAGCAGCACGGTTCGCAGCATTCAATGCGTTTTTATTGCCGAATTTTCCGGTGACGAAATCATTGATCATATCGACTATTAATATTACATTATTCTGTTCCATGATGAAAAATACATTATTTCATTATTAATCTTTTGCATACCATATTGTCTTATCGCCGTTGTCCTCAATATATATTCCAGCGTCCTGAAGGCTCTTTCTTATTAAATCAGATAAATCATAGAATTTATTTTTTCTCAATTCATTTCTGATCAATATCAATGAATCTATAATATCTGTGTTTATTTTTTTAGAACCATATAATATGTCAAGGAAACTGTTTAAATAATCCAGGATTTTTAGTGCCTTCTGCGCCGTATTATATGATATATTTTCATAATTTTTATTTAAAACGCCCACAAATTCAAGAAGCTCCGCTATAAGCCTTCTCGTGTCAAAATTATTCTCCATTATGTTATTGAATGAATTAATGTATGCATCGTAGTTTATGTCAAATGAACCGTTATCTGAATTTATTAATTTTAATTTATTGTATATTGTATTGATTTTATCAACGCTCTCCCTTGACTGGTTCATTAATTCAAGTGAGTACTCAATTGATGTGTTGTAATTCGAATTAATCAGTGCAAACCTTAAAACCTCTGGTGAATAATCCTTAAGTATGTCCTTAATTTTTATGTAATTCTTCAATGACTTTGACATTTTTTCCTTGTTTACATTGACCATGCCCGTGTGTATCCAGTACCTTGCAAGGTACTTCCTGTTGCTTATTGACCTCATCTGGGCAATCTCGGCCTCATGGTGTGGGAATATTAAATCTGACCCGCCGCCATGGATATCATACTCATAACCGAAAAATGTTTCGGTTATTGCTGTATCCTCTATGTGCCATCCCGGCCTGCCCTTACCCCAAGGGGATTCCCAGTATGGTTCCCCGGGCTTCATCTTCTTCCACAGTGCAAAGTCCTCGGGATGTTTTTTATCCTCGTTGATTACCCCGCGTGCATTCTCAATGATCTCATTTAGATTTTGATTTGATAATTTTCCATAATCCTTAAATTTGCGCACATTAAAATAAACACCGTCTGATGTTTCATATGCATATCCCTTATTTATCATTCTGCGTATCTGGCTTATTATCTCCTTTATGTATAATGTTGCCCTAGCATAGTATGTAACGCTGTTTACCCTTAATATATTCATCAGCCTTAAATATTCATTGTAATAGTACTCGGCTATTTCTTCCGGGCTTTTATTTTCATCTTTTGCCCTCCTTATAATCTTATCATCGATATCAGTAATGTTCTGAAGGTAAAATACGGAATATCCCCTGGCACGTAAAAATTTGACAATTACATCAAAGAAGATGTTTGTCCTGGCATGCCCTATATGGAAATCATCCTGAACGGTCGGGCCGCAGACAAAGATATTAATCCTGTTTTTATTAATCTCCTTAAAGACCTCATCCCTCTGGCCAAGTGTATTGTGAATTATCATTAAAACAGTAATTTTAATCAAAAGATAAATGTTTACATAAATAAATGTTTTATATTCTTTTACAATAAACTATTAGGGTTTGTGGGGTAGCCTGGTATCCTTCCAGCTTCGGGAGTTGGAAACTCCGGTTCAAATCCGGACAGACCCATAGATGTTTATAAGAGATTGCCTAAAATATATTAAAGTAGGCTATTATATATCTATGATTTTTTAGTGAAAATATAACAGGATGTTGTAAGACCATAACAATATTGATGGTTTTATAATTCCTCCATTGATTTATTATATTTCATTATAGAAATACACTTTAACATCATCTCCTGTATGATCCTTCCATGGTTTACGATCCTTAGATTTAGGCAAACGGTAATTTTTTATTGATATAAAAATCAATCCACTGTATCTAACTAGCTATATTAGAGATTTGAATTGACCTTGAATTTCTGGCAAAATGAGTTATGCAACCTCATTTATTTAAAAAATAAATATATAAGAACCAATAACAGGATATCATATAAATATATGAGCAGATAAGTTAATATATAACAAAAAAATAAATAAAGATGCATAATGCCCCATCTATAAGCCCAGACAGGGAAAAGGAGCTTGAAAATATACTAAGTCAGATGTCTAATATTATAACAAATAAATCTCTTACTACAGAACAAAGATACGCACAGCAATTCCTTGAATGCACCCATAAATTATTTTTAGCATGGAAGCCCACCATGAAACGCATTGCAAGTAAGGAGATTGATGAAAATACTTTCTGGGGATTTTTTGAGAGATTTTTAAATGAGTGTGAAAATGGCAGTTGGTCCGGTATGGCAAGGCACAAACCTGCAATTGAGCCGTTTAAACAGCAGCTCTATAATATTGTTAGTCAGATGCTTTTATCCAAAGCTAATATTAATGAGGTTATAAATATCATTAAAAATACAACAATGCCTTCAGGTGCTAACAAAATAGATGGTCTTACGGCATTTCCAATGACAGGCATACTATTTGCCTCTGATGAGGATAATTTTATGATTCTTGATGAACCAGTCCTTGATTACTTTGGATTGCAGGAAGATTATGATGGAGCCTTATCAAATTATAAATATATAATAGATAAATCTAAATATTACTCTACAAAATTCAATTTATCTATGTGGTATGTAAACAAAGCATATGGAATCCTTTCTAATGATAAAAGCCTGCCTTTGAAGAAGCTATGCGTCAATTGCTTTGGAAAATATTTTAAAAATCATGGTTATAATTTTTAAACTAAGAAAAATAATCCCAGTATTTAACTTCAAGAAAATAGAAAAGTATTATCCATTCTATGTCGAGTTTCATGAAAAATGGGACTTGGGCATTATCCTACTTAAATGTTACTATGCTATTCTGCCTGTTATTATAATTACCATTATACAATATCCAACACAATGTCAAATGGAAAAATTTAAATTATATCATAGATTGATGAAAAATGGATAAAAATATTAATTATTGTCTTATTCATCCATCAGGTTCCTGCATCCATGGGGATTATGATTACAATTTTTGTGATGCGATGGCATTTGGTAAATTTGAGGTCGAAGATGTAAAGTTTATAGCTGGCAGATATAAAAACCAAAATCCAAAAGATTATGAGGTCGCTTCGCTCTTGACACGCAAATACGGTGCTATTAATTCTGGCTCGAAAAGTTCTGTTGCAAGTGCAAAAAGGCTTAAAATGGAAATAGATAGGCAGAAAAAGCCAGTAACGGTACAGATGATAATATACAAAAAAGGGCCATTTGGGAAACCAATTTTCACAATAGATTTCTAAGATTTATACATATTAATATGAATTAGATCTAATCAAAATGCAGATAATATGGATATCTAATTATTGTAAATAGAATAATACATTAGTTTGTGGAGTTTAAAACTCCATTAATATGTTTAAAAGATATGATTGTTTATGAATTGGTATCAGTTAATTAAAGCAGATATTATTATTTGCAGTATTTTTCAATAATTTCCTTTAGAATTATTTTTTCTTCTTCTGTATCTACTCTATTTATCTCATAATTTAAATGTTCACAAAGTTCTTTTGTGTCTGGTTTTTCCTTGCTAAGAATGTCGTTTACCTTTGCTATGCCATACTCTGACTTGCCGAGGAGGGCACTTAATTCTGCGAATTTGACTAAATAGAAAAGGCTAAAACGGCCTTTTAATATTTCTGGCAATTCTGTAGTTGCTGCTTCATAATTTCCAAGCCTATACAGTATATATGCTTTCTTATAATGAAATTCAGCATCATCTGGGTCTAGAGTTATAGCAAGATTTAATTCCTGCAATGCTTCCTGATAGCGGTTTAAATCCAATAAAAGCATGGCTTTTTTATAATAACTGAACCCCCTATTGGGCTCTATCTTAATAACGTTGTCATATTCCTTCAATGCCTCATCATAACGTTCAATATGCTCTAAAATAAATTCCCGATGTAAATGATATTCTTTATTATTTGGAGATATTTTCAATGCTATATCAATTGCTTCAAGTGCTTCTTCATACTTTTTAAAAATATACAAAACATCACTCTTTAAATCATAATACTCTGAATTCTGAGGATTTTTTTTAATAAGAGAATTAGTTTCTTCTAATGCCTCGCTGTCACGATGTAGACTTATTAATGTATAAACTTTTTGAACATGATATTCCACATTGTCTGGAGATAATTTTATTAGTTTTATGTATTCACTAAGAATATCGTCAAAGCGTTTCATTTCTTCTAATACTTCTATCTTCCTTTCATGGTAAAATGTATACCAAGGTAAAATGTTTATGTTGATATCATACTCTTTTAGAGCGTCTTCATAACGACCTAAACCTTCTAATAAAACGGCCTTATAATGGCGAGATTCAGTATCATCGGGATAAATACTTATTGCCTTATCATACTCAGTTAAGGCATCTTGAAAAAGACCAATATCTTCTAATATACCTGCCTTGTATCTATGCAAAGCATAATCATTTGGTGCAATTTCTATTGCTTTATCATATTCTGTAATAGCGTCTTCATAACGCCCCATTTGTTCTAATAGACTAGCTTTTTCTGAATGGTATGATGGATTGTTGGGGTTTAAGTCTATTGCTATATTATATTCTTTTAACGCTTTTTCCTCAGGATTTGAAATAATATTATCGACTTCAAATATTAAAATATTATAATGAATCATATGGGCCTTACTAATATGATACTCTGGATCTTCTGATTTCAATTTAATTGCTTTGTTATATTCATGCAATGCTACCTTATATTTATGTAATTTTTCCAATAATTTGGCGTTTTTAAAGTGGAAATAAGATTCATTCGGATTAAGTTTAATCGCTGTTTTATATTCCTGTAATGCCTCCTCATCATTATCCAGGAATTCTAAATTTTCGCCTTTAATACAGTGGAACCATGGATCATTATAATTAATTCTTATAGCATTATTTACTTCATTTAATGACTCTTTATGCCGCTTAAGCAGATACAATTTAACGCCTTTGTTGTAGTATAATTCTGCATTATTTGGATCCTGGTTTATGGCAATATCATATTCGACCAAACTTTCGTCATAACGTTTTAATTTAAACAATGTATTAGCTTTATTATTATGATACTCTGCGTGATTCAGCTCAAGCTTTATTGCAGTATTAATTTCTTCTAAGGCTAATTCATACCGTTCAAGTCCATATAATATTGTGGCTTTTCTATAGCGATACCAAGCATCATTTGGATCTAGCCGTATTGCTATATTATACTCTTCAAGTGCTTCATTATACCTTTTGAGTTCATGCAATACTTCACCTTTCTTAATATAATACCATGAATTATTTGGATCAAGACTTATTGCCTTATCATATTCATTTAAAGCACTATCAAAATCTTGATTAGACTCAAATCTGCGACCATTTCGATGATGATCTTTAGCGTCTTCCATGCAATTATATTTTAAATTAGTATATAATAATTATACTATAAATTTATATATTGCCATAATAAAACTATAATGGACTTTTTGATAATATAATTTCCTAATTTGATTATAACAAATTCCATAGATATTTATTAACGCTGTAGGAATTCTAATACAGAATTTACAATATAATTGTTTTCTATTTATCCTTAGATAACCTACAAGTAGGATTTATTTGAAGGTCTTCTCAATTTTATCAATGCCAGTATCTATTGCCCCTTCAAACCTAGTTTCTATAGTAGCCAAAACAGATGCAAAACCAAAAAACATTGATGCCAGTAAACATATGTACCAAAAAATAGAGAATGCTGTAGAAATGTTGCCAGTAAGGCCAACACCATATGCCATTGGTATAAATATTATAAACGTAATTAAGTACATAAAATAGGTTGAGTAAATAGCACCAGAAATCGTATTTGTTTTAATTTCATGTGGATGCTTCCAGCCCCATAAAACATCATATAATAATGCTATAATATATTCAAAAATTAAAATAACCACTACAATACTGGATATGCCGCCAAATATATTATTGGGGCTGGTTTTTGTTGGAAAAACCACAAATACTAGCCACGCAACAAAAGCAAGATAAATAAGGGATAAAACCAAGTGCCTTGCAGCTGAACGGAGGAAGCCATAAAGCAGTACTAATGGGAAAAGTACAGCTAAACTGATAAGCATTATCAAAGAAAGCCCCTCTGCTAATCCATTCTCTTTATCTGCCACAAATATTAAGATATTAATATTATATAGATATTTCCATATTTCTAATTATTTATGATCTGAACTATTCAGAACGAAAAGTAATTGATAAAACCGAGAGAATATTAAACTTAGTTGGGGGTAAGCCAAGGATAATCAAGGAAATAAAAATTTCAGAAACGATGAGAAGAAAATTAGGTTCGTTTGAGGAGGTTCTAGGATTGTGGGAACCGCTTGAAGCCAGAATTATCATTAAGCGAGAGGCTCTATCTACTCTGGCAAAATTTTCAGGAACATTGCTCCATGAGGCATCTCATGCAATTAGCCGAGCCGATGGATGTTACAAGGGAATTTGAGCTAGAACTGACTGATATTATCGGGAAAATAGTAGAAAACATTTAATGTGGAAATAACTTACAGTATTCATACAGTAACATATTGGCAATATTATGCCATATTAAAAGTGCTGTTAATATTATGTGTTGATGGTACCTCATCAAATTGCTATGTAACTTTAACCAAATGAATGTAAAAAAAGGGGAAAAATAAAGGATTTGATTATGCCCATAATGTAATCAAGTCGGGCCAATTTACAACTAAGTTATTTTTATTTTATTATAGTTAAAAGTATAAAAAAGACCTTTTTTTAATCCAACTTCTCTATTTTATTCTAGTAATCAAAGATAAATAAGCATAGATTTATGTTATTTTACCAAATAAGGCATTATTCAATAAGCATGTTAATAATTACCATGATTATTTTGGTATGCCTTAAATCGCTTATAATCGCTTTTAAATGGCATCCGATAATCAAGGATTTGACAATGATATATAAAATAAAAAAATAGAAATAACAGGAGAATCGGAAAGACTTATCTCTATTTAATAAAGGCAAAAATGGTAAGAGAAAGAACCATTCTACTTTTATTAGAGACTGTAGAATGACAGGTCTAAGGCTAGCTAATAGTTATATAACTTATAATATCTTTGGAAAGTATTTGAAGATTAGCAGTGAAAAATTTATTATTTTTTTATTTTTATTATAATAAAAATAATCCAAAACAATCTTTTTTGCACGATCTAAAGATTATTGTTCTAATTGACTATTTCTCATTTTAGTTAACTCATAGAATATTGAAAAGGTTGATTTTAAATTCACTGTGAAATAATAACAGTGGCTTTTGAAATAAATTGATGTTATATTTTTGCAACAAGAATTATATAGAAACTAGCATATCATTAATAATGCAACTGCCAAATGCACCAGATATAAAAATAGAGCAAGAACAGTTTATAGAAAGGATTTGGGGGAGGTATTCTTTCACTGGTATTACTGAACTTGCCAAATATATGAAGAAATCATATCCAGAATTTAGTATCAGCGATAATACCATACAAAAGATTGATAATGGCGATTACCTGGACTCAAAATCTATAAATGAAATAATTAGTGCTGCTGTAGATGTAATAAATTCCACTGAAGACATGATAACAATTTTGAAAGAGGCACCACCCGAAAATATGAAAAACGGATATGAGTTATACCTGCCATTTAAAGGATATTATATCACAGTATACAGGAATTGGAATGCTAAAATTGGAAACGACTGGAATGATATTGGACGGTTAATTCTAATGGCACTTCAAAAGGAAAAACCAAATTTTGCAGGAATAAAGTCATATGCATTACTCCGCGCATTTGTAAAGTACTATGAAATTGAGGGAGAATATCGCATATCAACTGTAAAATTGATAGCCAATGCAAATAATGAATTAAACCAAGACCCAAATATCAGAGTATGGTATAATAATCTTAATGATTTAATAGGGAGCGGAATTGTGTACAATACCAGAAGTAACAAATATGGTGAAATGACAATTTTACCTGAGACTATACCCTTGGTAAAATATATATTGCAAGCATTTGAAAATAAAAGATGAGGGTACATTAATTTTAAATTTACAGTAGATTAATTACATTATCTTGCCGATATTTACTTTAATATTATTTTTTTGATTTTTCATAACTTTGTTTTTCTGTTAGATATTTAAAACCTTGATATTTTATACAAAAGTATATAGATGGGGTATATTAACATAAAGATTTTAACAACAAAAGCCTTTTACAATTCAACTTTTTTCAAAACATTAAAAAAATCTGGTGTTTGAGCGTGTTATTCTTCTTTTATGATGTTTTCATTTACATCAACTGTCGCATTACATTCTTGGCATCTCTCAATTTTCTTTAATCCGGTGAAATACCACTCATAACCGCCTTTGCTACATTTAACCAAAATTACTTTTGGTTTTCTTATTGGTATTGCTGGATTTATATTATTGATAGAATTTTGGGTCTTTTAATCTATTATTTCAATTTTCTTATTCCTTCTTCGATGGTATAACTTACATTATAATGGCATGTAGGGCAGTTGCATATTTGTAGTTCCCTTTGTACTCACATGAGTGCTTACAATGATATTGTATGTTTATTATAAAATAGCATAAATAGGCAAGCCACTAAATTTACCACCTTTCATTATATAAAAAAATATAAAAGTAGAGGAACAATCCACTACTTTAAAAAGTTTATTTTTTAGGTGTGTTTCCACGACCTTTCCCTGAGGGATTACCTGTCGTACTCGGGTAATTCGGATTTTTCTGATTAGCCGTCAAGTTTTTACTAGATGAGTTTTTAGCCATAAATAATTTATTAAATGGATATATTTAAACTTTACTAACTTAACATTGAAATAGCCTTTTATCCTACTTAAACCTATCTTTTTAATATTCTTTTTCTCTTTTCATTTATATACTGTAATCATGTGAAAGTATTTTTATTTTAAATGTAAATATAAACTTATTTTACTGTATTTTAAAAAGATTAATTTTTTTAACCTTCTTTTATAATTCCTCAATTATTTTTGATATATAATGAAAGAATTAAACAATTTTGAAAGTACAAAAATTTCAATTTGAATAACACCAACAATTCCTATATTTTATACCTGTAATATTCTTAGTTGCAATCACAGCAGGTATTTATACAGTACTGACAATGAAAATATCATTTTTATCAGTATTATATTATTGCAGCACTTGTTATTGCGTTTATCCTATTTATTGATAAAATGGGCATCTTTCTTACTAATAAATTAAGAGTCTATATGGAAATCATAATTGGGTCAAAAATACGGAAAAGATTGTTAAGATAACAATGTTTAACCTTAGATTATCGCTGATACAGGTAATATTTCGAATTGCAATAATACTGCTGATGGCACATTTTGCAGTGAGAGATGAATTTTTGAATATAAGTAGGAATATTTACCATGAAAGGAGAACAGGCATTATTACCTTTATACTAATTACCTCAATCCCTAGAATTTTAGTGCTTGATTATATACATGTGCTTTTAGGTTTCTATGGACTGGGGTTGATGTTTTTTATCTGATGTTTTTAATATTCTTTCTGAAGTGTAGAATAATATAAAATCCGGTATAGCATTTAAATTAATCCCAATGACATTATTTTTGTGTAAACAGTATCAATTCTTACGCTGTTGCTGGCGTTTATACTATCATTGCGAGGAAACATATTTACATTAAATTATATATTGATGGCAACTCATTAATTAATACTAATTGCAAGGGTGGCAACTTCAGAATTGCCCTACAGTTTGCAATTATAAGCTTATTTATATACTTATTGTTTATCAGTGAAATTATTTGTCTATAACTTTTTAAATTCCATTAATCTGCCATCGCTGTAAGTCCTGTAATAATATTTAAACTCATTATTACCTGATTTTGCTGTGCATGTCCTCCCCTTGCTGTAATTGCCATTTAATTCTATGTAGTCTATTCTATCCCAGCCCGTTTCCTTTTTAACGGTTTTAACCATATTTTCAAGTATGTCTGCACATATATTGCAGCAGAAAAACATTTTTTCTCCCTCTATCTCCCTGTAATATTCACCCCATGTTGCATTGCACAGGGCACATCCCTCAGTATTGTTCGTTTTCAATCATACCGCCCCTTTCTATTCTTGCTTCAAGATATTTATAAAAAACATATGTTGATAACAGGTAAGCGTCCTGTATATCCTCAATATTATATTTATTGCTATATTTTTCTATAAGATTCAACGCACCAAATGAATGGACATCATCACTTTTATAACCTTCCATTAAAAATTCCCTTACACTTTCTGGCACATTTTTATTATTAAAAGCATCATAGTTAAAATAATCATATAATGCACCGTAGGAACTTAAAGCCCTGTTTGCAATAAGTTCAAGGGAATGCATTGCAGCCATTGTTTCTATCCATTGATCTTTCTCTGCAATTCCCCTCCAGCGTTTTATTGCATCATAGGTGTTCTTTAATGGAACTGTTTTCATTATTTTATTCCTGCTTATTCCATATGATTCTGCCATTTCAAGCAAAAGTTCTATATGTGCTTTTTTGTTATTACCGAAGTATTCTGTAGTCATATTCTCAAGCTCATACCTCTGTATATCCATATAATCTGTTTTTGATATTACCGCAGAACATGACCTTACCCACTGTTTAAGGAAAAAGTAATGTTCAACTGCATATCCCTCCATTATATATTTATTGTATTCCTGCATTTTTAATATGAATGGATGTGGGTTTTCGCCACGATATTCTTTAACAAATCTATAAATTATCCATGATTTTATTCCTGCATTCTTTAAATCATAGAAATCTTTGAATAAAATTGTTAACCTATTTTTATCGACCCTTGTTTTTGTAATATTCCTGTTTAACCACATAACATGCAACGGTTCGCTGGAATCTGCCATATCTATAAAGTGTTCTGAAAGTGATAAAAAATCATTATTATCGAATTTTATATTGCATACCGGGCATACTGCCATAAATAAATATATGCTGTAAATATATAACTATTTATTACAGGAATTAAATAATATTTTTACATTTATCATAACAGTAATCTTTATAATTACATGTGTATAATTATATGTAAATCAATATCCATTATGCTGTTCGTGGTTAAACAGCATAGTTTTGAATTTTTTTGGTCTGAAAATGCAGTTTAAATATAATTATTACATGCCATAATTTTCTTCGTATTGCATGAGATTTATACCATTTAAAAATCAATACACCAGAAAGCCACTGAGTTTATGATGAATTTCTGGAATTAAATAAGATAACTATTCAATAAATAATATTTTTTGAAACATTTTCAGAACCCACCAATTATATAATTTTTAAAATGTTAATAAATTATATTTTCTTTGAATAAGTATAAATAAATACTGCAAATAAAGGGATCATGAAAATAAATGGCATAAACGATTAATAGATAAGAATTATTTAATAAAAATATATAATTGTTATATTTAATCCAAATTATAAAAATAGGTTGAATTATATATATTATAAGGTTTTAAAATAAAGTTTTAATTTATATAATGATTATAATATAAAAGTGAATAATATTATTTCAGTCCGGTTTAATAATCACCTTCTAACGTCAATATCATAATATTATAGCATAGCTCAGAATTATAAATATTATAGAGCATATAAATAGAATAATAACGTAACCTTTTTTAAATATAGACAATGCAAATAAAAAGATATCACAAAAATATTATTTACCTAGGAGCAATAACAAATAATGCCATTTAAAGTAATGGATACCGATATACCGGAGGTTAAATTTTTAGAAATTCAAAGATTTGATGATGAACGGGGTTTTTTTGAGGAAATATACAGAAATAAAATATTTCATGAACTTGGAATAAATAATAAATTTAACCAGATTAATTTATCATTTTCTAAAAAAAATGTTTTCAGGGGATTTCATTTTCAGTTGAATCCAGAACCACAGGGAAAACTTGTAACTGTAATATCAGGAAAAATAATAGACTATGCAATTGATTTAAGAAAAGAATCTAAAAATTATAAAAAAAATGTACATTATGAATTAACAAATGGAAAAATGCTTTTTATTCCAGAAGGATTTGCACATGGATTTTTAGCCATGGAGGATTCCTATGTTTTGTATCTAACAACAAATGAATTCAATAACAAGCTTGATTCTGGCATTAGATACAATGATAACGAATTAAATATAAAATTACCAGATGATATCATAGTTTCCAAAAAGGATAAAAGTTTAAAATATTTAAAAGATATAAATTTAGATTTTTAATTCCAGCTTATTTTCCATGGCTCCTCTGATAATATATTATTATTTTTATCAATTAATTTGGCCCACCAATCCTTATTTTTAATATACCATTCCACTGTTAATTTTAAAGCCTCCTCGAAATTATACTCTGGCTTCCAGCCTAATTTTAATAATTTTTCAGAATTTATGGAATATCTTACATCATGCCCGGGTCTATCTGAAACATATTTAATTTTACCTTTTTTATTCATTATATTAAATATTCGATTTACTATTTCTATATTTGATAATTCATTGTTTGATGATATGTTATATATTTCACCAGATTTTCCCTTTGTTAATACCGTGAGTATTGCACGCACATTATCATCAACGTAAATCCAGTCCCTTTTATTATTTCCATTTCCATACAATGGTATTTCCATGTTTAAATAATTCCTTATTATTGTTTTTGGTATTAATTTCTCTGGAAACTGGTATTTTCCAAAATTATTTGATGTCCTTGTAACCATAATTTTCATTCCATAGGTTCTATGATATGATAATGCAATTAATGATGATGATGCCTTTGACGCTGAATAAGGCGATGATGGTTTTAATACATCGTTTTCATTAAATGAACCGTTTATTATATCTCCATATTCCTCATCGGTGCCTATCTGTATAATTTTAGGACTATTGCCTGATTTCCTTACAGTTTCAAGTAGATTTATTAAACCATTGATATTTTCCTTGACAAAATTAGCCGGATCGGCTATGCTTCTGTCAACATGGGATTCTGCTGCAAAATTTACTATATAATCAACATCATTAACAATATCGGATATGTTATCTCCAATATCTCTTTGAATAAATACATAATTTTTATTTATATCATTTAAATTTTCTAAATTGGAACCATATGATAATTTATCAACGTTTATTATATTATAATTGAAATTTTTAGATAAATACCTAATAAAATTTGTTCCTATAAATCCTGCCCCACCTGTAACCAAAATAGTTTCCATATTATCTGTATTGCATTAACTAAATAAATTTTTATTTATGGTTTTTAGATTTTCATCTAAATCATAGAAATTAAAATCAATCAATTTTTTAGCCTTGTTTATATTTAATGATGAATCATATGGTCTTTTAGCCTTCATCTCTATGAATTTTTCTTCTATATTCTTATTTAAATTATATATCTCTGCTATTCTATTAGCCATATTTAATCTTGATGTCCTTTCGCCGGCTATGTTTAATATTCCTGTTTTATTTAATGGAATTATATTTTTTATGGCCATTGCTAAGTATGATGCTGAAATTGGAGAGTAAAATCCGGGAATTGCATAGACCTTTTCATTGTTTTTTAATTTATTATAAACAAATAATGGAAATCCTTTATTAAGAAAAACACCGGATGTTCTAACTATCAATGAATTATCATATGATAAGGTATAGGTATCTCCAATTAACTTTGAAAGCCCGTAATAGTTTACAGGTTCTGCTATATCTGTTTCATTATAATTTCCTTTAATTCCTGAAAAAACATAGTCTGTAGATATATTAATAAAATATGATTCCGTTATTTTTAATGTTCTTATTATATGTTTTATGGATTCGCCATTGATATTATATGCCTCTTTTTTATTTTCCTCGCACTTATCAACATCGGTCATTGCCATGCAGTTTATAATTATATCTGGATCTTTCTTTAAAATAAGGTCCTCTATGAGATAAAAATTATTGAAATCCAGATCACTGTGATTAACTGGAATTAAATCATAATCATTTTTTAATATACTAAATAATTGTGAACCCAACTGACCTGTGCTGCCCAGCAATAATAATCTCTTCATTTAATCACCTATGGAGATAATGGAACCCTTGCCTGAAATAAATATCGAATTTGATGGCTTTTTATAGTTCTTATCAATAATAGTTTCCTCGCCAATTATTGAATTGTTTATTTTTGATTTTCTTATAATAGAGTTTTCAAAAACTATGCTATTATAAATTTCTGAATCCTCTATAATAACATTATCATTAATTGATGTATAAGGGCCTATATAAGAATTTTTTATGGTTACGTTTTTACCTATGTAGGCCGGACCCAGTATTTTTGAATCGTTTATATTTAAATCATTATATTTTTTGATTCTTCCCTGCATATCCTTTGTATCATTATAATCATCAATAAATTTATCGAGGATTCTGGTGTTTGCATTCAATAGGTCTTCAGGTGTTCCGTTATCTTTCCACCAGCTATCTATTATTGAATACTGTACGGTTCTGCCGTCGGTTATCATATTTTGTATTGCCTCAGTTATTTCAAATTCACCTCTATTTGATGGTTTAAGCTCTTCAATATATGAAAATATGGAATTATCAAAGGCGTAAACACCAACTAGGGCAAGGTCTGATATAAATTCCTTGGGTTTCTCTATTAATTTAATTATTTTATTATTATCTATTTTAGCCACGCCAAATCTTTCGGGATTATTTACATGAGATAATAATATGGATGCATTGCCATTAAAATTTAATAATCCTTTAATACCGTTAAATACAATATTATCACCTAAATAAACAATAAATTTATCATTACCGATAAAATCTTTAGCCTTATAGATTGCATCGGCCAGGCCCATGGCTTTTCCCTGGTATATATATATTATATTAACATTTAGGAATCTACCGTCACCATAATAGTTAATAACATCTTTAGGTGAATTATCTCCAAGTATTATGCCTATATCTTCAATGCCATTATTGCTTAAATCTTCGATTCCATACTGCGATATTGGCGTGCCAGCTATCTTAATAAGCTGTTTTGAGCCTGTATAAGTTAATGGCCTTAATCTGGTCCCTGAGCCACCATGCAAAATTATTGCCTTCATAACATAAGGCTATTATCAGGTTGTTTAAATATTTTATTAAACCTTAACTCAAGCCTTTTTACGTAATATATCCAGATCAATTTTCAGATCAGATACCAGGTCTTTAGTCTTCTTAGGTATCTCGCTCATGATATCCCCCCTACTATTAAATAGTTGCGAAGGATAGAATAAGGAAGTGATGTTGGATAGTGATTGTTAAACAAAAATCTTTCCATTTCATGAGACATTTATAATAGATCTCTTATAATAATTACTCTTTTTCCTTCTATAGCTGTCCTTCAAATTCTTTATAAATCCTCTGTAATACTACCTGAAGGTGCTGTCATTATTCCATTTATCCAGAAACTGCATTGGTGGGTAATAATCCAATGTGGAATGTGGCCTTATATTATTATAATCATAGAATGCATTTGCTATGATTATTTTACCATCATTAAAATTGTTGATTTCATTGATCCATATGTAATCAGTTTTAATTGAATTGTGGAATGATTCAATATCTCCATTTTCTTCAGGTGTTTCCCTTTCTATGTATTCATGTTTTATATTCATTGTTTTCAAATAATTATTGAATTCCCTAGAAATATATTGAGAACCTTTATCTGTCCTTAATGTAATATTCTCAGGTATTACACCATTGAATTTCCTTATAATAGCATCATCTATTGCATTTATAGCATCCTTAGCAGTGCATGATGTATTATAATTATAGCCATACCATTCCTTGGAAAATGCATCCTTTATGCACATTAAATAGGTCATCCCATTATTAGTAGGTATATATGTTATGTCTGTTTCTATCAGCATTTCAGGCTTATCAGCCCTTAGTAATTTTAATTCCTTTCTGTTCTTATGGTTATGCAATGGCAATGTTAAATTATTATTCTTCATTATTTTATACACTGTTTTTTTAGCTATATTTATGCCTGAATTCCTCAATAATGCCCATATTCTATTATAGCCATATGTTATTCTTTCTTTGCATAGTTCTATTATTTTATCTATAATACTATTATCAATCCTTGTTATACGCCTTTTATCCTCTTTATTTTGATGCTTCTTATTGTAATAGTATGTTATCCTGTTAATTCCAGAATAATAGCATGCTTTTGTTATTTCAATTCCATTATTATTCATTTCATCCACTGAACTCACCTTTTCCCCCTCATATAATTTTTTTTAATATTTCATTTGCTATGGTCATTTCACCTATTATTGACCTTAATTTTTCATTCTCTTTAATTAAAGATTTATCAGGGTGCTTTCCTTCCAATCTCTTTTTGCCTCCCTCTAAAAACTGTTCTTTCCATTTATAAAATAGTGATACTGCTATTCCATGGTTCCTGCATATTTCTGCTATTGTAATATTTGGATTCTGGAATGATTCCATTATAATATTGAATTTCTCCTCACTTGTATATATTCTTCCAGGCATTTTACATTACCCTCCTTATATATTTATATAAATCATTCGTTATATAGAGCTCTTTAGCTTTGTATAACTTTAAACTCCTATGAAAAACCTTTACTTAACAATCTTTTATGCCTCCATTGTATTTTAAATTTGCTGAATCCCCCTTTATATCATTATTGCCTTTTAATAATGTATATTCCATAGCCCTTCTTTTCCTTATTGCAAGGCTTTCCAATTTATCATAATAAGAATAATCAATATTTTTTAGATCTGTTTTATTCCTTTCATAGTCAATGTAACCTGTATTATTTTTAAGCATGGTAAATATTGTCTCTGCTAATATCCTTGCTATTGCTATTATGGACCTCTTCTTTCCTAATCTTCTTACAATGCTTAGGTATTTAGTTCTGAACTTCTTTGTATATTTTATAATTATGTGTGATATTTCTGTTAGGAAGAACCTTAATATTGATGGCCCATGCTTTGTTATATGCCCTTTTACTACCTTCTCTCCTGAAGAGTACTCTTTAGGTATTAAACCTGTATATGATGCAAATCTTTCCTTGTTCTTAAATCTTGAGATATCCCCTATTTCAGAGTATATTCCACATGCAGAGTAATAATTGATTCCGGGAATTGTCATCAATAATTTTATATTATTATTGTTTACAGCTATATTTGATAATTCTGTTTCTATTTCCTTTTCCCTGGATTTTATGCCTGATATGTCACTTAGCAGTGATCTCAATACAATTCTATCGGAGGAATTCAATTTATTATAATTATTGCTGATTTCCCTTAATCCCTTTTTGCCGAATGGGTCTGCTGCCTTAATTATTATTCCATATGATGCTAATATTGCATGTATTTGATTCTTCTTTACTGTTATCTCCTCTCCAAGGGAATGCCTGTACCTCACTAAAGTCCTGATATTTTCTATTTCTTCTGATGGTATGTATATTTCCTTTAATGCATTGATCCTGTAAAGGTATGCAAGTTTGTATGAATCTTCCCTGTCAGTTTTCTTAAAACCATCTATTGCTGATATTTTATCAGGATTTATTAAATGTATTTTATAATTTAATTTCATTAACGCCTTTGATAAATATTTCCCTGATGTTGATGATTCTATTACAATATCATGTTCCTTATAATCATTTAAAAAACTATCCAGTACAGAAATATTATTTTCCGTGTTCCTCTGTATAACGAGCTCTCCATTATCATTTAATACCGTAGCATATACGGAATGTTTATGTACATCCAAACCTATTACTATATCAATCACCTCCGTGATTCTGTGAGATTTAGAATCGAAGACTCGACAAACTCCTATTCACCTTATTAAATAAGGTAAGAAATCGAGTCGAAGGGCGGCTATTCTATCCAGCGGCCTCGAAGGCCAAGTTTAAAGAAAACCGCCTCCGATTCTCACAGCTATATCGTCATATAGCTGAGGCTAAATAAGGTTTTTCATGATTTCTATCCATAACCAAAATCAAAGGTAAAGGAAAAGGATATAGAAATAATGGATGATGCAAATAAAATGTTTAGGTGCAATAATAAGGAAGAGGCCATAGGTAAATTCAATGAGTTTAAGAATAAATGGGAGAATAAGTATCCTAATATAATATATAATACTGAAATAAAGTTAGGTGAATTATTAAGATTCTATGATTATCCATTAAGAATAAGGAATTTATTAAAATCAGCAAATATTATAGAAAGAATGAATGAGGAAATAAGAAGAAGGATAAAAACAGTATCATCATTCCCTGATGGGGACTTTGCAATGAAAATATTCTATTTAAAATCAATAGAATTCAATTCCAGGCATGCATTCAGGAAGATGAACGGATACTATAAATGCCATGATGAAATTAAGGAGATGTTCAATAGGAGGTATTATTTATAAATACACAAAATATGGTACACAACCTTTAAGGTAGCCAGATTAACATCCATATTTAATTTAATCAGTCTTCTCCGACCCCATAAATAGTTCTCTCTGCTACTCCGGCTTTGGGATGTTTGATGCCCCTGTAGGCGAACAATAAAATTATCATTTACACATAGTAACTATAATGTTTATAAAACCATTTTTTTCCATATAATAAATTCATATATTATTGGAAATAGTTATATCCGGTTTTAACATCAGCAGTAACATATGGAAATAGAAAAAATTCAGGATTCTTCTGAAATCTCCGCATTTATGGATGTCATTAAATCGGCATGGAACACTGACAGTGCATTAAACGGCTTTAAGGATACAATACATTCAATGGCATATCATGGAGGTTTTGTACTGGCCGCATATGATAATTCAGAGATTGTTGGCATCAGTTTTTCATATCCCGGTTACAGGCATGGAAAAACATATTTATATTCACATATGACCGGTGTTATATCGGACAAAAAGTATTCTGGTGTTGGCTATATGCTCAAGAAAAAGCAGATGGAGCTTGCGAGGGAATATGGATATGACCTCATTGCATGGACCTTTGACCCCATGATGAGCCTCAACGCCTATTTTAATATTAACAAACTTGGTGCATTTTCAAGGACCTACATTGATAATTTTTACGGTGAAATGCATGACGGTATCAACGCAGGGCTCCCAACGGACAGGCTTGTTGCCGAATGGTACATTAATGATGATTATGATAGGTCCTATGATAATGTGCAGTACATAAATTTTATTGATGCATCACAGTTTATTGTCTCATTTAATTTAAATAATTTAGGATCAACCATTGGCCTGAAAATATTTCCAGATTTTATATCATTAAAAAATTATGACATAAAAAAGGCACTTGAAATCAAGCTTCAATACAGGGATATCCTTAAAAGGCTCTTTAATTCAGGTTATGTTATTATTAATTTTGAAAAATTAACATCATCATACATATTAAAGAAAAATTATAAATTAAAACAGGAAAATATATTTTTATAAGGGAAGATCCCAGTCATCATCCTTATAAACCTCTCCAAGGGCTGCCTCAACCTGCACCCTCTTCTCAACAGCAGCCACAAGTTTTCTCACATGCACAACTGTGTCTGGATTAACAGAAATATCATCTATGCCAGCCCTGACAAGGAAATCGACGATCTCATCGTATTGTGATGGTGCCTGGCCGCATATTGATACGATCTTTCCATCCCTGTGTGCAATTTTAATAAGGTATTTAATTGCCCTTTTTATTGCAAGGTCTCTCTCATCGAACATTGAGCTCATCTTGCCGTTGTTCCTGTCAGAACCGAGCATTAGCATTGTTAAATCATTTGAACCTATGGAGTATCCATCCACATATTCATTGAATTTATCTGCCAGTATTATATTGCTTGGAATCTCTGCCATAAGGAAGAGCTTGAAATCCTTGGTTCTCTCAAGGCCGTTTTCCTCCATTATCTTTACAACCTTTTTTAATTCCTCAACGGTTCTTGTAAATGGTATCATGACCCAGAGGTTTTTAAGCAGGTTCTCATCCCTTGCCTTTTTTACGGCCTTTAATTCTAATTTAAATGCCTCCATGTATTTTTCATCGTAGTACCTGGATGCGCCCCTCCATCCCAGAAGGGGATTGTCCTCTACCGGCTCAAATTCTGATCCACCCTTTAAATTCTTGTACTCATCAGATTTGAAATCGCTGAATCTAAGCACAACAGGCCTTGGTGCAAACGCCCTGCATACTTTCACAAGGGCATCTGAAAGTTTGTTAACAAAGTAATCGCCACGGCCGTTCTTAATTAATGATAATGGGTGCTCTCCTATTTCGGTCCATATAAATTCCTCCCTCATGAGGCCTATACCGTCAACAGGAAGCTTTGCTATTCTTGGTGCAAGTGATGGCTCTCCCATGTTAACCATGATCTTTGTGCCTGTTATTATCTCAGGCTCCTGGTATTTTACCTCCTCCTCTTCCTTTTCCTCCTCCTGTGCAAATTTACCAGAGTATATGACGCCGTTTGAGGCGTCAACAGTGACAACGTCACCATCATGCAAAATATCAGTGGCCTTCTTTCCAAATGATGATGTACCGACTATGCATGGAACCCCAAGCTCCCTTGAAACTATTGCTGCATGGCATGTTAATCCACCCTCATCTGTAATAATTGCCTTGGCCTTTTCCATGACAGGAACCCAGTCAGGTGCTGTCATTGTAGTGACAAGAATTTCTCCCTTGTTAAATTTGGAAATCTCATCCGGTGATGAAAGAACCTTGACCGTTCCGGTAACATTACCGGGAGATGCTGGCAAACCCTTCAATATAACATCATTCTCAACATTTTCCTCATTAACCTCCATTTTATTATCACCTGTTTTTTTATTGCTCCATACGGTCTCAGGCCTGGCCTGGACAATATAAATTTTATGATCAATTGAATCCTTGGCCCACTCAATATCCATTGCGTGGCTGTAATGTGCCTCTATTTCCTTTCCATAGGAGGCAAGCTCAAGGATTTCCCTATCATTAAGGGACGGCTCCATGGCCTTATCAGAGCTGACAACAAGCTCCTCGGTTCCACCCGTTTCAAGGCACTTGAGCATCTTATTTTTATTCGATATCATTCTTTTTTCTATCTTCATTGTTGCCTTGTCAACATAAAATGTATCAGGTGTCACCGTGCCGCCAACAACATACTCGCCAAGGCCATAGCTTGATTCTATAACAATCTTTGATGTATCGCCATTGGATACATCAAGTGTGAACATAACACCTGATTCCTCAGAGAAGACCTGCCTCTGGACTGTTGCCGAGAGTGCTATCTGGAAGTGTGAGAAATTCTTCTTCTGCCTGTAGTATATTGCACGCGGCGTAAATAAACTGGCATAGCATTCCTTTATCTTCTCAAGGACCTCATCATCACCCTTTACATTAAGGTATGTTTCCTGCTCCCCGGCAAAGCTTGCGTCCGGAAGGTCCTCTGATGTTGCAGATGATCTTACCGCAACGAACACATTTCCCTCTGATTGTATCAGCTTTGAATAGTATTTCCTGACCTGGTTTTCAAATTCCTTCTGGAATTTTGCCTTTAAAAAAAGGTCCTTAATGGCCTTGCTGGCACCGTTCAGTGAATTAGTATCATCGACATTGGTTGACTCTATAATACCCTGTATCTTATCCTTTAAATTATTATAATTTATAAAATCATTATATGCTTTTGACGTTGTTGAAAAACCATTTGGCACAGGTATCTTTCCGGTACTTGCCATTTCACCAAGGTTTGCGGATTTTCCACCCACAATACCAACATCATTTTTATCTATCTCATTAAACCACAGAACCAAGGCACTTTTTTTATCTGTCATCATCGATTTATTTTGTCATTATATATAAAGTATGTTGCTTATATTCAAAATATTTCGATTATTGCCGATAATTAAATATTATATAAACGAAGAAATATAAATATGCCTAATATTTAAAAATTTTCATTTTATCTGGAAAATCCTTTTTTAATTGGATTTCCATTTAAATTATGCAAGTATTTATGTTAATATACATAAAACAAAAATGTTAAATATAACACATATAATTATTATGTTTATTATCGATTTTTGAAGTTTTAATTAGGTTAAAAAAATTAAACATCGGTTATTTAGCATTTCCCCATTAGGTTATGGACATAAAAATAATAATAATCCTTGTAGTAGTTTTATTCCATATTTTATGAATGAAATATATTACAATGGTTATCATTCTTCCATTTTAAACATAACTAATATATTATAATTATGAATAAGCCTCCATGAAAAAGCTCCTTTTATTTGATGTTGATGGAACGCTAATGGAGGAATCGCCGACACATACGGAATCCTTTAATTATGCCTGCAGGAAGGTTTACGGTGTTGAAACTGATATTTATTCATTTCCAAGGCACGGTATGACAGATACCGGCATATTATACGGACTGCTGGAAAGGGCAGGGCTTGATGATGCCAAAATATCAGTTCATATAAACGATGCACTTAAAATAATGCTTGAATATGTCAAAAATAATATAAAACCAGAGGATTATAAATTATTAAATGGTGTAAACACTGCATTGAAAGAATTTTATGACCTTGGATACACACTTGGGCTTTTAACAGGAAACATACAGGGCGTTGCGGAACTTCGTGCTGAAAAGGCCGGGATATCCAAATATTTTTCCACAGGGGGCTATGGAAGTGACAGTATGATAAGATCAGAACTGGTTTTGTATGCATTAAAAAGGCTTGGCATTAAAATCGATTTAATGAATGTTTATTTAATTGGTGATACGCCGCTGGACATAAAGGCTGCCAGGGATGCAGGGGCCAGGGCCATTGCTGTCGCCACAGGAATATATAAAATAGATGAACTTAAAAATGCGGATTTATCATTAAACTCACTGGAGGAAAAAAATAAAATAATAGAATTTTTAAAAAATCAGTAATCATTTGATGCCTTCTCAAGGCTCTCCTTTTTAAGCTCCGGCCCAAGAATAACCTCCGCTATTCCACCGATAATTAGCACAATTCCGGTTGAAACAAAGACGTAAAAAAGCCCGTGTGACAGGAGCGCCAGAAGGACAAATGGCCCTATGATTCCACCAAGCCTGCCGAATCCTATTGCGGTTCCAACACCGGAACCCCTTGCCCTTGTTGGAAACATTTCACCTATCTGCGGATAAAGCAGTGCCGCAGCAGCGTATGTAAAGAAGTACATGATTGAAAGAATTGCAATGAATGCAATGAAGTCTATGCTGTGCACAAGGGCGCCAAGTATAATTGCAACTATGCCTGCAAGGATGTATGTGAGCATTATCACCGGCCTTCTGCCTATAATATCAAGGAGGTATGCCCAGACAAAGACGCCGAGAACGCCGGCACCCAACACCACGCTTAATATTAATCCAGTATCCTTTGACTTTATGAAATAAATATTTGTGAATATTAATGGTATAATTGAAAATGCGGCGTAATATGGCCATGTTTCTGTAAAGTTAAGTATCCATGATAATGCTATCCTCTTTTTGTATTTTTTAAATATAACACTGAAGCCCTCTGATGCCTGCGGTCTTCCATAGTCAACCGGAACCTTTACAGTTCCATTTGCAGGGGATAATTTACCCTTCTTCTCCTCTATTTTTTTCTCTATGCCAATAACCAGAAGCTCCGCCTCGTCAACCTTGCCCTTCCTTAATAAATATCTTATTGATTCCGGTAAATCAAGCCTTGCAATGAATATGAAAACTGCAAGAACCACGGCGGTTAAAAATGCTATCCTCCAGCCATAGCTCAATGGCAGGTATGCAATGGCAAAAAATGACACAAATCCTGCAATAAATGTGCCGAAATCAAACATGACACCGTTTCCTGTTCCAACTGAAAAACCCCTGTTTTTCGACGGTGAAAACTCCTCAAGCGCTGTAATTGCCGATCCAAGCTCACCACCTATACCAAAGCCGGCAATGGCCCTTGATGCTGCCAGCATTATATAATCCACTGATGCTGCTGATAGCAGTGATCCAAATGCTATTATTGCCATGGTGATTATAAATAACTGCTTTCTTCCACGTATATCGGCCATGGCCCCAAGAAGGATTCCGCCAAGCATCTCACCCACAAGGAATATTGGTGTGAGTGCCACGGCCTCACTGGATGTTAGGGAAAATAATTTTTCGACTGTTGACAGCGTTGAACCGCCTATTGAGAGTACAAGCCCCTCAAGGAACATTCCACCGGCAAGTATGAACCATACCTTCCAGTGCCACGAACTCCATGGAAGCCGGTCAAGCCTCGGAAGTAAATCTGTTTCAATTTCATTACCATTTTTTTCCATAAATGTTTATATCGTTTTTTCTATATATAAATTTATAGATTATTACATTACTATGGGAAATATATATATTTATGGTAAATGAAAATTAATATTAAAAAAAATTGCTGTAATAATAAATAATAATAATTTATGTACAGTGTAAATACTGGATTAAAAAAGGTTATAAATTTTATAATGCATACATTTAAAAATGCGCTATGTTTATATATTCAGCACAGTTAAGGCATTATGATTTATGGGTTTGAGGGAAGAATACCAAAGATAAGTGATACCGCATATGTTTTTGAAAATGCCACAATCATAGGCAATGTTATAATAGGCAATCATGTATGGATTGGCCCGGGAGCTGTTTTAAGGGGCGATTATGGCACAATAGAGATAGATAATTACTCTGCAGTAGAGGACAACTGTGTGATTCACGCAAGGCCTGGTGAGAAAACATACATAGGAAAGCATGTAACCATTGGCCATTTATCGGTTATACATACTGGTACAATAAGAGATTATGCTGTAATAGGCATGAATTCTACTGTCTCTGATTTTGCAGAGGTGGGCACATGGGCTGCTGTTGGCGAGGGTGCTGTTGTTAAAAACAAGGATAAAATACCGGATGAATCCATAGCTGTTGGTATTCCGGCAAGGGTTATAGGCAGGGTATCCGAGGATTACAAGAGGTTATGGACGGACTATAAGAAAAATTACAATACGTTCACGGAGAGGTATAAAAACAACCTGAATAAAATGTAATTAGGGATCAAATAAATACCTTTTACTTAAATATTTTATCCATAATTTTAGAAAGATGAAATAAAAATTCTAATTCTCGTAAATTATTGATAATATATTTATGTTATGATAGAAATGATTAAGTAACACCTATCTAATATTTCTATTTATGGTTGATGATAATAAGGATGTTGAACCTGTTAAAAATTATGGACTGAAGAGAAATGCCGTGGGCTTAATCCATGCCGTATTTCAGTCGCAGTCACACGTTGCCCCTGCAGCTGATATCGCCCTGCTTATTACAGGGACGGCCGCAATAGCACTTGGTGCAACGCCCCTGGTCATTTTACTCGCATGGGCCGGTTACTTTCTTCTGGTGAACACCAATTACCAGTTTTCAAAATACATCTCAAGCGCCGCGGGATATTATGGCTTTGCCGCAAACGGCCTTGGAAAAAGATGGGGCATTTTTACGGGCTGGCTATTCCTTGGCAATGAAATGCTTGCATATCCTGCCTTTGCGTTTCTGGGTTCATCATCATTGATATATCTTCTGACACCGCAGATTTCATCAATACCATATCTCTGGATAGTTTTTATACTTCCATTTATGTTCTTTGTATTTATAATAGAATACCTTGGAATAAAGCCATCATTGAACTATGCATGGATAGCCGGATTAATCGAGGTGCTATTTCTAGTCATAACCAGCATTATAATAATTTTCCTTTCAGGGCCATCAAACACAGCCTCAGTTTTTACACTGGCACCTGTTGGCGGCAAGCTACAGCCTGTATTCCTTGCATTTATAATAGGATTTACCACCCTTGCGGGATCAGGATCGGTGGTGGCAATAGCAGAGGAAACAAAGGAGCCAAAGAAAAACATACCAATGGCGCTGGTGCTCGTCATGATAATCGATCTTTCTGTTATACTTGTTACATATGCCCTTACTGTTGGCTGGGGCGTGTCAAATATGGGCACATTTGCAACATCACCTGACCCCGGTTTAATAGTGTATAAAAAATATCTTGGCATAATAGCAGAAATAGCCTTTGCAGTCATAATATATAATAGCTATTTCATGTTTGGTCTGGCGATTAATAACTCACTGTCAAGAACATCCTATGGCATGGCAAGGGATAATATAATATTTCCAAAAAGGTATTTTGCGGTAACGCATCCAAAATATAAAACACCTCATAGAATAATAATTTTAATCACAGTATTTGGGTTCTTCTTTGCACTTATAAATGGTCTCATCTTCGGGCCGTTTAACGGCGGTGTCTATCCTTTCATAATGATAGGATTAATGCTAATACTAACACATATGATCAATAATTTCGCACTCATAAGATACGTTAGGGCCAATAAAATAAAAATGAAGATTATTCAGCACATAATAATACCTGTAATAGGGTCTGTATTTCTAATACTGGCAATATATTATTCATTTGTACCACTTCCATCTTATCCCTATTCAATATATGCAATAGCTGCAGGTGTATGGATTATACTCGGAATAATATACGCATTAATAAAATCAAGAAATGTGGAGGAAATTGCAACAGTACATGTTGATTAAAAAATATATTTTTAAAAATAGCATGCTGCATAATTATTAACCTCATTTACAGGCCTCCTTTAATTTAAAATTATTATAAAAATATACCCTCAACATCATTTCTTGTATTTATGTTTAAAGACCTTATTACCTTACAAGATAATCTCTTTATTCCAGAGAAGCATTGTATTTATGTATTTTTTATAATACTAAAATATCATATTTTCCATTGATATCTGGATACGCATATGTTGCCATCCAGTTATTAAGAACCAGTGTAACTCATTGAATTATTATACAGATTTTAATAGTTAATATGTCTATGATGGCTATTTTTATGATTATTTGATCTATATAACCATAATGCATTATCTTGGTAACAAATTAACCTTTGATGAGATCATCTGGATAATAAAAAAGAATAGAAATTTTGAAGATGCGATATCTGCCGGTGAAGCTTTTTTGAATATGCCTGGACTGAATTTAGTTGATATAAATCAGGATTTGCTGGCACTTTCAATGAATATCATGAAACGGTATAAAACCAGTCCAAGAGATTCAATTCATGCAGCAACTGCAATAACACAAAAGGCAAACATCATTATATCAGAAGACTCCGATTTCGATAAAATAAAGAAATTAAAAAGAAAAAGCATAATAGATTTTAAAATGCATTAGGTTATTCATTTAGATTCATTCAAAACAAATTACACCTTTCATTATTTTATATCCAAATTTTGTTGAGTCTTAACCACAATAGTTCAGATAGTTATTTAATGAGCGTTGAATAATTATACTGCTGGATCGTATATTTTAAATGCCATTAAATTTTTTATTTGTATCTATTAAATCAATAATCAATATTGTAAGCCTTATTATTGAATATTATAAATTGTATACCTTATATTTTATCATAAATATTATCCATGAATTTTTTAAATTCTTTCCTAAAATTAATTTTTGCCTATGGATATATTTTATTTGCCTTTGTTTTAAATTTATTTTTTTGAATTCCTCTATTCTTAAATTTTTATTTATTATATTATTTATAGTTTCTCTTTGACTGTCTTTTCTATTATATCCTCCACATACGATATGTTTATATTGTCATATTCCATATTTTATTACCTCCTTGGTTCAGAAGAGGTATTTCTCCATGTTATTTAATGATCATTTCATTATTAATAGAGGGTTTATATTTACACAAAATATGGTACACAACTCATAAAATTTCCTGATATATTCAAGGTTTTTTATATTTACCATAAAATCTCTATTTAAAAATATATTTAGAATAAATATTTATTCATTATAAAATAAATAATAAGTTAGAAAATTCAAATTATTAAAAAAATTATTTTATTCAGCAGAAAGCTTATCCCTTAAATCCATGGCTTTCTTCCACGTTTTCTTTCTTATTAGGCCAACATATCCGCCTATGAATACCGCCATGAATATTATTGAGCTAGTGAAACCCACAACAGCGCCATATTTTATAAATAGAACACCCTCTATTATTGAATTGAATGCACCAACAAGGTTTAACATGCCATTATAGAAGCCATATACAGTGCCTGCGGTACCTGATGGTGAAAGGTCTATTGCATTAACAGCCCATGAACCAACTGTGAGGTTCATCATCCCGGCGCCGGCCGCCAGTAAAAGCACTGTTGGAACTAAAAGGTGTGCTGTTCCTGTGAAGTATGATAGGCCTATCATTACAATCATTATGCTCATTGGAAGCAGTGATCCTATTCTTCTGGCATTTACCTTTGAAAATTTCTTTAGGAGCCCATCATTTAAAGGACCGGATCCAAGGAAGCCCGCAATTAGTGCAGTATCAACCGCTGCTGTGTATATTCCGCTGGTGGTTACTGAATGAACAAATGTAGAGAACAGCAGTGTTGGCAGCCAGTATAGGAATGTGTATAAAATATATCCAAATGATAGGAAGATTAAAAGTGTGCCGATGCCTGCCTGTGTTGTAAAAACCATTCTAAGTGTTTTTCTCCATGCATCCTTTGGGCCAACCTTCTTCTCATTGACCTGCTCCTGATTTTTTCCCTCATTTATGTAGTCAAGCTCTGCCTGATTTACGCCCTTATGCTCGGCCGGTGTATCCCTAACATAAAAATACCATATAAGTGCAAATACTATGCCAAGTGCACCAAAGAATATGAAAGGTGCGGGCCATCCAAATAATGCGTATATAGCAACGCCGATGGTGGCTGCGACAACCGGTCCAACTGCCTGGCCTGCACCAGCCCATGTATATGCCTTTGACTCATCATACCTGTTTGTCCATGTTTTCGCACTTTTTGCGTTTACCGGCCAGACAGGCCCTTCTCCTGCACCCATAAAAAGCCTGACAATCAGCATTGAAATAAAATTAAAGGTTGCAGCTGTCAGCACCGTAAAAACAGACCATATGGCATAAAATGTGGCCATGGATTTCCTCAGGCCAAGCTTATCAACAATTGACCCCCCAGGAAAATTAAAGAGTGCATACGCAAGTGACCAGCCAAATAAAATTAATGAATACTCTGATATTCCTGCTCCCGCAACACCGTATGAGGAAATTGACTTCGTCCAGCCGAAGGCGAAGGCATATGCCGGTGCTGTTATTGTCCATATTTCCCTGTCAGCGTAATTGAACATTATTGCAATGAATAGCATTATTGGAATTATCCACCGAACATTGCTTTTTTTCTGTACGTTTACATTCTCCCTTTTGGTTTCTTCTATCATAAAAACACCATCTATATAACATATATAAACTATATATAATATTTAAATTTATTCATAAAGACTTATATAATATAATTATTAATAAAAGAAATCTACTACTTTTTATAAAATATAAAAATACTAATACTTTTTCATAAAATATTCAAACTCGCCGATCATATTATTCTCCCTTTTTTCCTTTTCAATTTCCCTGAGATTATTCCTCCTGATTTTGCCGCTAATTGTTTTTGGGAGGTCATCAACAAACTCTATTATTTCCGGCAATTTATATGATGGCAGCAACTTTTTAACACCATTAAATATGGTTCTGGCAGTCTCCTCATTCTTCTCATGCCCATCCTTTAATACAATAAATGCCTTTACCTTCTGGTATTTAAGCCTATCAGGGCTTCCAACAACGGCGGATTCCAAAACAATACCGGTGGCAATTATTGCACTCTCCACCTCAAATGGTCCAATACGGTAGTCTGATGATTTTATAACATCATCTGACCTGCTGACAAAATAAAAGTTCCCATCGTCATCCCTGTATGCCCTGTCGCCGGTAAGATAATAATTTCCTATGAAGACCTCCCTGTTTTTCTCATCATCAGAGTATCCTAAAAATAAACCGTATGTGCCTTTATAATTTTTTACAGCCATGAGGCCGGGCTCGAAGCTTTTGTTAATTTCGTTCATTTCTTCATCAAGCAAAACAATATTGTATGTGGGCAGCGGCCTTCCCATTGATCCTGGAATTACAGATTTTCCGGGGAGGTTTGCAACCATTGCAGTGCTCTCTGTCTGCCCGTAATAATCCCTGACTGTTGTTCCGAATTTCTCACGCCATTTATTTATAATCTCGGCATTTAAAGGTTCACCGGCACTTACAGTTTCCCTTAAATCCTTAAGTTCAATTCCGTCAAGATTTGCAGAGATAAACTGCCTCCAGGCCGTTGGCGGGGCACAGAAGGAATTAACATGGTATGAACCCAGCACCTCAAGGTATTTTCTAACATTCAGCTTACCGGAATAATCTATTGATAACACTGTGGCACCAGCTGTCAGTGGGGAAAAAACAGAACTCCATGAAAATTTTGCCCATCCCGGTGAGCTTAAATTAACATGTATGTAATTCTCCCTGATGCCTATTGCGGTGGCTGTTGATAATTGTCCTATTGGATAAAGCACTGCGCTGTGGTTCACAGTTTTTGGCATTCCGGTCGTTCCCGATGTGAAGTATTTTATAAAGACATCATTAATGAATAATTTCTCGCCTTCAGCTGTGTTATTTTCATTATTTATCTCCTTAATGTTAATGGCATCATCATAGTTTCCTATTGATATCTTCAATGGCCTATTTTTCAATGACCTTGATATCTTTTTCATATTCTCTGAATCGGCAATTATTACATCAGGTACTATGCTTGAGAACCTGAATTTTAGCTCAAATTCTGTAAGATTTGGGGCCAGTGGAATTAATGTGTATCCAGCCTTAAGGGCGGCCAGCATTATGTACCACTGCTCTGTTAATGCTGGTGACATTAAGTAAATTACAGCAGATTTTTTTATGCCATGTTTCCTTAATAAATTAATTAATTTATTATAATTTGAAATCAACCGGTTATATGAAACCTTAATTTCTATTTCATTTTCCATATTGTAGTATATCACTGCATTTTTATCAGAACCATAAAATTTTTCAAAAATTTCTTGAACCCAGTTGAATGGTTCTGGCGGTTTCATATTTCTTAAATCCTCAAGAATCCTATACCTTTCATCATAATTTTTTTTAACTTTTTCATACAATTCAGTAATGTTCATAAAAAAGAATATATATGGTTAAATAAAAAGTTTTTTATATATTCATTTTTCTTCATTATAAAATAAATGTCTTTATAGGGTTATTCATGAATAAAATATTAAAAATAAATATTTATTAAATATAGTCATCTCTTCTTACAATGTTTTTTGGACTTCCATTAAGGAAGTTTTTT
This sequence comes from Acidiplasma sp. MBA-1, assembly GCF_000949015.1. Lineage (NCBI taxonomy): Archaea > Methanobacteriati > Thermoplasmatota > Thermoplasmata > Thermoplasmatales > Ferroplasmaceae > Acidiplasma > Acidiplasma sp. MBA-1. The sequence goes on from NZ_JYHS01000001.1 coordinate 313,394, forward strand.
ATATTCTTGCAGGCATAAATAAACTGCTGTTCAATGTTATCTGACATGCCACCTATATGCGGTGTTATGATCACATTATCAGGTATTTTTTCATTTATTTTTGGTTCATCCCACCAGACATCAGTGAGATAATATGCGCTGCTATTATTTAAAAAATCAATCATGTCACTATGATTCACTATTTCAGCCCTGCCGACATTTATTATTGCATAGCCATTGAACTTTGAAAGCAAACTTTTATCAACAAAATTCCTTGTATATTTATTTAAAGGCAGTGATATTAATACAAAATCGGATAATTTCATTAATTCATCTGGCATCTTAAACTCAGATATATCATCAGGTTTATAGGTTCTTGTATATGCTATTATTTTCATGCCAAATGCATTTGCAAGTCCTGCAACATGTCTTCCAATTCCACCATATCCAAGTATGCCCAGGGTTTTGCCGTTTAAAACAATGTATGATTTATCATCAAGCCTTTTATAAATGCCATTGTGCAGCTCTGTATTTGACTGACAGATTTTTCTGGTAAATGCAAGCAAAAGTGCCATAACATGCTCTGATACCGGCACAGACCATGCATCGGCATTGCTTGCCATCTTTATGTTTTCTGGTATTAATGAGAAATCCACATGGTTCACACCAGCAGATAGGCTCTGCATAAATACTGTTTTCTTTGATGGTTTGGGCTGCCCTATGAAGAGCACTATGTCGGCATCATCAGAATATCCAGAAACGGTTTCGCATCCTGTAATTTTTCTGCATATTTCATTCATTTTTTCTTTTATTGAATTACCCAATATTGGGGTGTTAACCTGTACCGAGATTTTCATTATTGCATAGTTTATTATTGTTTTAAAAGTTTTTGAGGCAGGAAAATATTTTGGGGTTTTTATGGTTAAAGCAGGAAAACATAGCTTAATCCATAGAAAATTCAGATATTATCATGCAATAATTAATGTTTTGTTAATCCCTGTTCAGTGAACATGTCATGCAGTGCGCCCCGCCATACCCGCCGGTAATCTCGCTTAAATCTATTTTAATGACATCTATGCCGGCATCAAAAACCTTTTTGCTGTCCGGAAACATTCTCCCTGAATTCTCCATGTCGTGAATTGCAATATTTTTTGTATAACTGTCAAGGGCATTTGTTTCAATTAATTTTTTTAGAACCTTTCTTGAATCCACGGCAATTATTTTTCTGTCATTCAGTGTTAAAAAATTTGATGAGTATGCAATTTGCTCGCCAACATCAAGGTCTATAACATTAAATTCCTTGGATTTTATGTAATCATATAAATTTGTTTCATGGTCCTTTTTATAACCATCCCCGGTTTTTACATAAACATCTCCATGTGCAAGTTTTGCAAGGTGCACCGATGTTATCGCAAGGCCATCACCGGCAATGTTGAAATACGTATCAAGGTGCATGTTTATCATGACATTGCTGGCATCAGAGAACTCATATGCAGGATTCCTGACAATCATAATCTCATCGAAATCAATAACGCCAGACCCAATGGCCTCAATGGCACCTGTAATGTCCGTTCTATTCCCTGTGCCTATGAGGGCAAAATCGCCGGCAGGGATAAAATCACCACCCTCGAAAAAACCATCATTAATTTTATTTACATTTTCATTGTATATATCCTTAAAGATAAACTCCATAATTTCAGGTTCAGCATCCCTCTGGCGCATTCGCATTCTTCCCATCAATATGCCGCTGGAAACTGCCTGCTGGTCTCTCATAAAATAGAGATTGGCCAGTGGAAGATTGGAATCGACAGTCGGATACTTTAGGGAATTAATATAATTATCCAGATTAATTGAAAATTTCATTAAAATTGCGTTAAAAAGTGATTCTGAATCAATATGATCTATGTTTTTTTCCAGATAATTCCTTGCTTCAAGTGCGGCCCGCTGGTTGCCTGAAAAGTTTATTTTAGACAGTGCAATATCCTCCAGTTTTTTCCTGAAATTCTTATCATCCTCTGATTTTTTAATTACAATATCCTTTAAAATGTCCACATGGACACCATTTTCCCTGAGCACATTAACAAGATTCTCATGCTCTCTTACAGCCATTGAATATTTAAAAGGCCTCTCAAAAAGAAAGTGTTTTGGGGCAAAAAGCGCATATGTTACCTCATTGCCCGGGGAGTGCATAACCACATTTTTTAAACGTCCCCATTCCCTGTCTATTTTCATGTGCTAAAATAATATATTGTCTATTAAAATTTTGGTATGAAAAATAATATTTAATAATCTTTTATTTTAAATATGGATTATTTTTTATTTCTCAGGTATGCATCATCCCCTGTTATCCAGTCTGTTCTTATCGGTGAAAATATATCAATATCAAGTGTGTCCTCAATGGCGACTGCCTCGTGCTTAACATTTGAAGGTATTCTTAAAATTTCACCCTCTCCGACGGTAATTTCAGAGCCATTTATCCTGAATTTTAATGCACCCTTCATAATCCATGTCATCTGCTCATTTTCATGGCTGTGTTCAGGCACAACAGCACCCTTTTTTATCTCAAGCCGGGCTATCATTACTTTATCGCCGTAAATCATCTGCCTTGATAATAGGTCGGTAAGGTTTTCCTTTTTAACACCATCCCATGTAAATTTTGTTAATTCAGTCATTATTAATTGTAAACCATATCATTATAAAAACTTTATGAGAAAAACTTTTTCATTTATTTACCAATTTTTGGACTAAATAAAATTATTAATACACCTTATAACATTAAACATCATGATATCTTTAAAAAACAAAAATGGTATAGTATGTGCTGGGAGCAGCGGCATAGGTGCCGGTATTGTATCGGTTCTTGCATCATATGGTGCAAATATAACCACATTTTCAAGAAACACTGATAAATTATTAAGGGTAAAGAACGAAATACTTAATAAAACCGGAAATGAGATTAACATAATAAAGGCTGATCTTTCCAGTAAAAATGACTTATTAAATGTTATAAAATCCTCAAGGGAAAGGTATGGAAGCATAGACTTTCTGGTAATGAACTATGGAGACCCAAAGGTGGATGAATTTTTAAATCTTTCTGATGATGACTGGGAATACAATATAAACATGATGTTAATGTCAACGATTAATCTCACAAAATGGGCCCTTGAGGATATGATAAAATCAAAAAATGGCAGGATTATCTATGTTACCTCCATGACAACAAAGAATCCCCTAAAAAATTTTGCCATATCAAACACATTAAGGTCAGGCATAGTTGCACTGGGAAAAACATTATCAATAGAGCTGGCTCCAAAAAATATAACAGTTAATTCAATTTCACAGGGATATTTTTACACTGACAGGCTAAAAAACATTATAAGGAAAAATGCAAGGGATTTAAATATTGATGAAGCTGATGCAGAGAAATCAATACTTGAACAGATACCTGCAGGGCGTTTTGGTAATCCCGAGGAAATAGGCCATCTTGTTGCGTTTTTATTATCCGATGATGCATCGTACATAACTGGAACAAACATACAGATAGATGGCGGGGCGGTGAAATCAATTTAATAAACATATTTTAATTTTAATAATATTAAAATATTATTTTTTAATGTAAATCCATATGATACCAAGGGTAATGACCGTGGCCAGCACGGATTCAGGCGGTGGGGCTGGCATTATGGCGGATTTAAAGACTTTTACCGCAATGAAGGTTTTTGGCACGGCCGTTGTTGTTTCACTAACCGCACAGAACAGTGTTTCTGTTAAATCAATTTATGAACTGCCAGTATCATTTATAAATGATGAGATGGATGAAATTCTTGATGATATTGGCACAGACGCCTCAAAAACCGGCATGCTTTATTCATCAGAAATTATAAACGCCGTTTCTGAAAAATTTAAACAGTATGACGTAAAAAATATTGTTGTTGACCCTGTTATGGTTTCAAAAACCAATGTCAGGCTGCTGAGGGAGGATGCAATAGATGCCATGGTTAATAATCTTATGAAAATATCATATTTAATTACGCCAAACATACCTGAGGCCGAGGTCATATCAGGTCAAAAAATAAACAATGCAATGGATATAAAATCTGCCGCAAGGGCAATTTATGAGAAGACAGGCACCAATGTACTAATTAAGGGCGGCCATTACAATGGATATTACTCAGATGATATTCTCTATGACGGCCATGATTTTTACAGCTTTAAGGGTAAAAGAATAGAAACAAAGAATACACACGGCACCGGTGATACATTATCAGCATCCATAGCATCATATCTGGCAGGCGGCCACAATCTTTATGACTCTGTATCCATGGCCAAAAAATATATAGAGGGTGCGATAAAATACTCATTTCCCATGGGAAAGGGTTATGGTCCGCTTAACCATTTCTGGATGATAAAATGACAGGAAAAATATCCAAAAAATTTTTTGATGAGAATATAATATCAAGACTCGGTTCAGAATCAGATGACATAGTGGTTAGGCCTGAAAATGGTGTGGATGTTGGCATTATAAAATCGGGTGATAATTATATAGCGGTGACGACAGACCCCGTATCCATTAATATAAACTTTGGGCTTGAAAGGGCTGCATGGTTTGCATTCCATATACTTTTATCGGATCTTTACACCGCCGGCATGAGGGGAGGATACATGAGCATAGACCTTAATTTACCCTTAAAGATGACCGATTCAGAATTTAAAATTATCTGGGATGTAATAAACAGGGAATGCGAAAAATATGGAATATCCATTATAGCAGGTCATACAGCAAGATATTCAGGGACAGATTATCCAATGATAGGCGGTGCAACACTTTTTTCCATAGGCAAAAAATACATTACAACAAAAAATGCCAGGCCTGGAGACAAAATAATACTTGCCGGCAGTGCGGCCATGCAGACAGCATGCATGCTTCTTTATGCATTTCCGGAATATTCAAAAAATAAACTTGATGATAACACCATAAATGAAATAAATAATCTATTTTATAAACTTACATGCGTCAATGCCGAGATCATTTCAATTAATTTTGGAATATATAATAGGGTCACATCAATGCATGACTGCACCGAGGGTGGAATATTAAATGCGGCATATGAGATAGGCATGGCCTCAGGCAACGGCATTTATATAAATGCTGATAAGATTTTAGTATATAATTCTGTTAAAAGAATCTGTAAAATTTTTAATATTAACCCATTAAGGACAATAAGCGAGGGGACACTTCTTATAACTGTCAGGCCGGAATATGCCGATGACCTGATTTCACAGTTAAATAAGGGTGGCATAGATGCATCAATAATTGGTGAGGTTCTTGATAAATCCTCCGGCATTAAAATGGATTGCATGGGCAAAAAAATTGATATAAATCCGGAGGACGATCAGATATGGACAGCGCTTGAAAAATATAGGGAAATGGGGGTAAGATAATGGAAATTAAGGGTTTATATCTGGTAACTCCTGATTATTATAATGATAAAATTTTTGATATAACAGAAAAAGCGCTTAAAAACGGTGCAAATGTATTGCAGTACAGGGATAAAACAAATAATTATAAAATCAGGATGTATGCAGGGAATAAATTTAGAAAACTTGCCGATGATTATGGCATTCCATTCATAGTTGATGATGACCCGGTGTTAATGGAGATTATTAACGCTGATGGCGTTCATATCGGCAAGGATGATGTGCCATTTGAATTTTTAAAGGAAATATATAGGGATAAAATCATAGGGGTATCAACATACGGTGACATTGACCTTGCATTAAAATACGAAAAGCTTGGTGCAAGCTATGTTGCCTTTGGATCCTTTTTTAACACCACAACAAAAAAGGATGCAACAATGTGTGATATAAATATACTTAAATATGCCAAAAACATTAAAATTCCTGTTTTTGCCATAGGCGGAATCACACTTGATAACGTTGATACGCTTTTAAGGTATTCAATTTCCGGCGTGGCAGTGGTTTCTGCAATATACTCATCAAACGACCCTGCAGCTGCCACCACTATGTTCATACAAAAATTAAAAGAATACAATAAATTATAATATTATTTATATATTGCCTCTTGGGTGCATATAAATGAAGATTGAGCAGGCCATGATCACACAGCTGATGGTTCTTTTAAATGTCAAAAATGGGAAGTACCGGCCATCAGAAATATCAAAGGAACTTGGCATAACACTCCAGGGTGTTGTTTACCACATGAAGATCCTAAGGGATAAGGGCTATATAGGAAGTGACAATAAAATTACCAAGGAGGGTTTTGACTTTCTTTACAATGGCCTGAATACAATAGAGGATTTTGTTCACAGCAGCCTTATAAATATAGATGCCTCACTAATCTGGGAGGCAATTCCGGATAGGGACATAATACCCGGGCAGAAGGTGTATTTATACATGCAGGATGGCTATCTTCATGCATCACCGGATGTTAAAACAGGATCATACGGTGTATCATGCACGAGGAGCAATGCTGGAAAATGTGCCGGGATTACAGGGGTTAAGGGGTTAATAGATGTTAAAAAGGCAAAGATAACAATAATGCTTTTAAAAAATATTGAAAAGATAGAAAATCTGTGCGATTATGAAAAAATTATTTTACAAAAAGTGTCCTCTGTGGAATATGACCTTGCCGGGTCCGTGGGGGAACTTGCATACACAGTATTAAGGGACGGTGGAATTAAGAATAACCTTGAATACAATGCCATAGGTGCAGGCTTTGAGGCCGCAAAAAGGGGTTACAGCACTTTAATATTAATATCTGACAGGTTATTCCATTTCACCATAAATGATATAAGGGAGTTGCAGGCAAAAAATCCTGAAATAGAAATAAATTATATACATGTTTAATAAATATAAAAATAAAAATATATTAAATTAATTATTTATATTTTGACCTAGTCCTTTCTATAATTATAATTGCCTAAGAATAAAAATAAAAATTTTCCATTTTAAAAAATATTTAAATATAAGGTTAATATTAACTCTCTTGTTGAGGTGAAAAAATTTATGGAGGACGATGAAAGTGGTAGTAGGGGTGCACATAATTGCGGATTTATACGGTGTAGATGCAGGGTTAATATCTAGCGCTGACAGCATTTCTCCACTTATGGAAAATGCCATAAAAGAGGGGAATTTGACAAAAATCTCATCACAGTACTATCAGTTCAGGCCCATGGGGGCCAGTGGAATAGCGCTTCTGGCTGAATCCCATCTCTCATTTCATACATGGCCTGAATACGGGCTTGTTACCCTTGATATATACACGTGTGGTGATCGGAGTAATGCAGATAAGGCATTCAATTATCTTTTAAATGTGCTTAAACCCACCAGCATAGAATATAAGAAACTTGAGAGGGGAAATAAAGTAGATGACAATGTTACAATAACGGATCCATCACTAATGCTGTGATTAATTGAAAAAATCCATAATTATATACCTTTTTTCCCTGTTAATTTATGATATCCTTGTTTTATTTTACAGAATAGATATTAGGTTTAAATTTGTCATAATTTTTGCCATATTAATTTCCATAACCGGCATATACCTTTCAAGCGATATATTTACCGATGTTGCCGCCAAAATTGGCAAAAAATTGGAATTCTCCGGAAAAACTGTGGGAATTTTAATTCTGGGCATTGCATCCGTTTTTGATGAGATTGTCATGTCCCTCATGGCCGCCCTTGAGGGTCATGGGGAAATCAGCTTTGGGTCAATCCAGGGATCAAATACACTTGTTATGCTTGCATTTTTCATTATTATACCATTTTATTATATGAAAACCTTGAAAACCTACCGCCTCGATGCAGTATTTATACTTGCATCATCAATAATTATCCTTGCATTCTCATTCATATATGAGGATATACCTGCATACATTGGCATTATTCCCATGATAATATTCATTATCTATTTTTATATTATAAACAGAAAAAATGTAAAAACAAATACGGCACCAGAATTTGAGGATTATCCATACATATACGGATTAATATCGTTACTTGTAATTGTTCTAGGATCCTATGCCATGATAAGCAGCGCAATTGTGATTTCAAACATTTTTAACATTACCAGCTTTTTTGCATCATTTATTCTTCTTGGTGTCTTTGGGTCAATACCTGAAATAACAATGGTTGGCATAAGCTTGCACAGGCACCGCGTGGGTGAATCAACAGGATTGATTACCGGCAGTACTGTTTATAAAAACACACTTGTTTTTGCACTTGCCGCATTTACATCTGAATTAACGCTTAAGAATAGCTATTTTTCAATAATTTTAATGCTTATAATAAGCATAATCTTCCTGATAATTACTGTATTTGCCAGATAATTTATGGATAAAATTTTTTTAAATGCCCTTTCTAAAATCCCCAGAACTGATTTTCCCTGCGCTTAATTTTTATTATCTCATCAAGTGTTTCCTTTATATCATCTGAAAGTTCCTGATTTTTTAACTCCTTTGCAACACTCTCGGGTATGTCAACGTAAATTGGCCTATCCGGAAAAATGTGCCTGTTAAGTATAACGCCGTCTATTGCGCATGAAACCTCCATGCCGGCGTCCGCAAACTGCCTGTTAACATCGCCATCCCTGAGGCTTTTTATTGTGCCTGCATACTTATTATTTTCAGTTATTAATTTATCTCCAACCTTAACACGGCCAGATAGAACCCTAATACCAACAATTACAGGCTTTGCAGCCCTAAAAATGTAATCCGGCATAATGATAAACTTCGATGGTACAGGTCTGGCATTCTTTTTCTCCTCCTCCAGCTCATGTTTTTTGTCTGAAAGCCATTTGCTGGCCTCCTCAATTAATGAGTATATGACATCTCCTGTTATTACCTTAATATCAGATGATTCCATTGCCTCCCTTCCATCCGGTGATATACCGACATTAAAGCCTATGATTATCCTTTCAAGCGGGTCATTCAACGTTGATACGTTTATAATATCCTTTTTTGTGATGTCCCCTATTGATGCCTCCCTTATCTTTATGTTGTTCTGATCAAGCTCGTATGCGATGGCCTCAAGCGATCCAAGAGCCTCGGCCTTTATTGTAACACCATTTTCTGATACATTTATATTTGGCTTTGATTCCCTGGTGAGCTCCTCAAAGGCCTGTTCCGGGTTATCCAGAATTTTTATTATTGACGTGCCCGGTGTAACATCCAGCTTATCTGTAATAAGTATCCTGATTCCTGCAGCCGCGGAAACCTTGTCCTTTTCCATAATACCCTTATTACTGGAATTTACAAGAATGGCCTTCACCTTTGTTGTCTGCGGCCCGTTTGCAGTGTTCAGTGCAATGGTATCACCACGAGCAAGTGTACCCTGATATAATATTGTGTCAAGTGTTGTTCCAAGGGAACCCTCCTTTTTAACCTCTATAACAGTGCCACGCGTTGATTCATCACTAAATTTAATTTCATTTTCAAGGAATTTCTGTGCCAGACCGGTTAAAACCATTAATATATCCGCTATTCCTATATTTAATTTTGCGCTGACCGGCACAATGGCAAATGTTTTTGTAAAATCTGATATTCTATCATAGCGATCTGAGGAGATTCCATGGACATAAAGCTGGTTTATAATATTGTAAATGCGCTTATCAAGTTCTTCCCTGTATTCCGGCCTCTGTATTTTAAATACCTCATAAAATGATTTGTTTTTTGCAGAAATAAAATAGGGTATTAAATCTATTTTATTTGCTGCTATAATAAATGGTGTTTTAAATTTTTTAAGTATATCTATGGATTCTATGGTCTGGGGCATTAACCCCTCGTTTATATCTATGACAAGAATGGCTATATCCGCAAGTGCGCCTCCCCTTGCCCTCATATTTGAGAATGCGACATGCCCCGGTGTATCTATAAATAAAAGTCCGGGTATTTTTATTGAAACGTTCCTGAATGTATTCTTTACTATCTTTTCAAGAAGATTTTTATTTATATCTGTTGCACCTATCTTCTGGGTTATGCCACCGCTTTCCTTCTTTGCAACAGTTGTGCCCCTAATATCATCTAACAACGTTGTTTTGCCATGGTCAACATGACCAAGCACGCATACAATTGGCTCCCTCAAATTATTTTTTGCAGTTTCCATCTCTATTTTACCACAATTTCATTTTCATTAAAGAATATTGGGTACTCATGTTCATATGATTCCTTTGAATCTGAAGCATGCACTATATTTTCCTCTATGTTGAGTGAAAAGTCCCCGCGTATTGTGCCTGGAGCTGCCTTGGAACCATCAGTTGCACCGCATATATTCCTGCATGAAACTATTGCATTATCGCCCTCCCAAATCATTGCAACTATTGGCCCTGAGGTAAGGTATGAGACCAGGTCTGAAAAGAATGGTTTCAGGCTGTGCACACTGTAGTGCATCTCTGCCTGCTGTTTGGTAACTGTCATAAACTTCATTGCCAGCAGCCTGAGGCCTTTATCCTCAAATCTCGATATTATCCGGCCTATTATGTGGCGGGATACGCCATCTGGCTTTATAAGTATCAGTGTGCGTTCCACGCTCATGCCTTTCTCATCTCTTTAATTCTATGATACTCATTTGTCCATTTTGTGTTCCTTGCAGCCCTCTTTAAATCTATCATGTTTACCTTGCATTTCTTGGAACAAAAGTTAAGTATGGCACCATCCTTTCTCACGTATATCATGCCTGCTGCAGGTTCTATATCAGCACCGCAAAAAGTACATTTTCGATTTTCCATTAAAATCACCTAATTGATAGCCTTCTGGCCTCCCTTGCAGTTTCCCTCAGCATGAGTATATCACCAACCGCCACCGGGCCAAGCACATTTCTTGCTATGATTCTTCCCTGATCCTTGCCAGAAAGAACCCTGACCTTTACGGTTGTGGCCTCCCCGGTCATTCCGGTTCTGCCCATAATTTCAACAACCTCTGCTGGTGTAGCATCATCATCCATGCTGATCACTCTTCCTTATTTTCAGATTCTTTTGCCTCTTTGGGCTTTTTTTCTGATTTCTTTTCCTTCTTCTCTTCCTTTGCCTCGGGCTTCTCCTCTGCTTCCTTCTTATCCTCCTTCTTGCCCTCCCTGGCATTGTTTATATCGGAAATCAAGGTTTTATATGCCTCCTCGTTTTTCCCGTAATCCACAACTGCTACGGATGCGGCTGAGGCTATGCCGACCTTTACACCAAGGTCCGCCTTCTTTTTAACATATGTGTATGGCACCTTTCTTTCCTCGCATAATGTTGGAAGATAAAATACAACATCAGCAGGTGAAACGTCCTCGGCTATAACAACAAGCTTTGCCTCTCCCCTTTCTATTGCCTTTACAACCTCATTTGTGCCCTTTTTAATCTTTCCTGACCTGTATGAATTTTCAACAAAATCAAGAGACTCTTTTTCCAGCGATTCGGGAGCTTCAAATTTTACATATGTGTTTTCCATACTAATCCTCCTTCATTTTTTAGAACGTATTATAAACACCAATATAAATATTGCCCGTGCATAAACTGCACCTTTATTAAATTCGTTTCCATTAATGGCAAATAATATATTAAAAAAAAATATACATAATAATGGATGATGAAGAATTTGTTAAAAATACTGCAAGGCGTATTTTAAGCATTCCGGCAGTATCCCCGGAAAACGGTGGCAATGGTGAGTTAAAAAAGGCCGAGGAGATTTTGAATATACTGGATGAAATGGGATACAAAAATTATGAAAAATATTATGTGGATGATAATTTTGGAGTTACAAGGCCGAATTTTGTTATTAAAACCGGCAACTTTGAAAAAACGCTGTGGATAATAGTCCATATGGACACTGTCCCTGCAGGTGATGTAAAATTATGGGCGCATGATCCATATGATGTGCATATAGAAAATGGCAATATATATGCAAGGGGCGCTGAGGACAACGGCCAGGGATTGCTTACTGCACTTTTGCTCCTTAAAAAACTCGATTTAAACAAAATGAGGCTAAATCTTGGAATAGCATTTGTAAGCGATGAGGAAACAGGAAATACATACGGAATAAAATATTTGATTTCAAAAAATATTTTTAAACCGGATGATTTAATAGTTGTTCCTGACGCCGGCACAGAGGATGGAAATATAATAGAAACTGCAGAGAAGAGTGTTTTGTGGCTGAAATTTACTGTAAGGGGCAGGCAGGGACATGCCAGCATGCCACAGGAGGCATTGAATGCATTCCGCCTTTCATCAAAATTTATTACATTTTTTGATGACGAGCTCCATAAAACATTTTCAATAGAAAATAAAATGTTTATACCCAGTGTTTCCACCTTTGAACCAACGAAGCATGAAAAAAATATAGATAATATTAACACAATACCCGGCGAGGATATTTTCTACTATGATTGCCGTATCCTTCCGGGATACAATCTTGAGGAGGCAATAGAGAACATACAAAAAATGGTAACGGATTTTACTAAAAAAAATGGTGGTGAAATAGACATGGATGTCATTGAATCAGAACCATCACCATCATTTAACATGGAAAATTCTGAGATTGTCTTAAAACTTAAGGATGCCATTGAAAAAATCAAGGGTAAAAAGGCAATGACTGTTGGCATCGGCGGATCAACATTTGCAGCATTCTTAAGGGCCAGAAATATTCCTGCCGCAGTGTGGTCAACAACGGTTATTGAAAACGCTCATATGCCCAACGAATTTTGCCGTATCGATGATATAATTGGCGATGTAAAAATTTATGAATACATTTTATATAATTAAATTTCTTAAAAATAATAAAAAATTATTTTAAATTCAATTAAATTAAATAATTTTATTTTTATGCGAAAACTTATAAAAGAAATAGCCTTACTGCTATTATGCCTGATTATTATGTTGATGGAGAGGAGAAATTTGGATTATTAACAACGTCATTTTACTCAATTTTTGCATGGCGCCTTCTGAAAAAGCTGTATAATTTTGCAATTTATGAGTTTGAGGGATTATCACCGGAAACCATCCTTGATATAGGGGCCGGGCCGGGAAGGCTAACAGCCATGGTTGCGAAGAAATTTCCTGATGCACAGGTATATGCAATAGACCCATCAAAATACATGGTTGATGCGGAGCGTAAGCTTTTTAAAAAGGAAAATTTAAGGTGCACATGCGAGCAGGGAAGCAGCAGGGATATTCCATTTAATATAAATTTCGACCTAATATTTTCAAGTCTTTCATTCCACCACTGGAAGGACAGGGAGAAAAGCCTTGAATATATACTTGGCCGTTTAAATAAAGGTGGTGTGTTTATCATTATAGAGTATTATAATGAATATTATAAATCAAATCTATCGGCATATAAACGCCATTCTTTATCAAAAAAATACGCGGAATCACTTAATTACGATGGGTATGAAAAAACTATTGATGTAAGGGGTAATTTAATAGCACTAAAATTTAAAAAAATATGATAAATTATTCCATAAATAAAATCATTTTAAATTAAAAAATTGATTATTAATTCTGTGATGATCCAAGCCTATTTATTAATTCATCTACCTTTTTTTCTATATCTGCATCCATTTTTAATGTTTCCGGCCAGACCCTGTTATAATTCTCCTCCTTTGTTTTTCTTGTGGCATCTATGCCCATCTTTGAACCATAATTAAATATGCGTGCTGGATGATCCAGACTGTCAGTGGGCGTTCCCGGTATGATAAAGACATCACTTGAAGGATCTATTCTTGTTGTCATTGCCCACATTACCTGCTTCATATCATGCACGTCCACATCATCATCAACAACAACCACTATTTTTGTTAATGCCATCTGGCCTGTGCCCCAGATTGCGAACATAACCTTCTTGGCCTGACCTGGATAGCGTTTTTTAATGGAAACAACTATCATGTTGCTGACCACGGTCTCCTCAGGTATGTTCATATCAACTATTTCAGGAATCTGAATCTGAACAAGAGGCAAAAACATCCTCTCTATTGCCTTTCCTATTCTAACATCCTCATGCCATAGTTTGCCGACAATGGTTGTCATATATATTGGATTTTTCTTTTCGATTATCTTCTTAATATGAAAAACGGGAAACTGTTCCTCAAGAGAATAATAACCGGTGTGATCACCAAATGGGCCCTCGACCCTGGTCTCAGACGGGTCTATATAACCCTCAAGAACTATTTCGGAATTTCTAGGATATTCCAAATCAACTGTTTCTCCCTTTATTAGCTCAAGGGATTTTCTTGCCAGTAAGCCCCTGAATGAAAACTCATCAATGCCATTGGGCAGCGGTGCAATTGATGAAAAGAATGTAAGTGGGTCAGTGCCAATGACCACAGCGACATCCATTGTTTTTGATTCCTTCTTATACTCGCTAAAATGTTCTGCTCCACCCTTATGTATATGCCAGTGCATTCCTGTTGTTTCATTATCAAAAACCTGCATTCTATAGGTCCCCACGTTTCTCTGTCCCGTGACCGGATCCTTGGTAATAACCAGCGGCATTGTAATGTATTTTCCCCCGTCCATTGGCCAGTTCTTTGTAATTGGATACCTTCCAAGGTCAACCTTTTCAAGAACGTTAAATTCAGAGGATTTTCTCTGTTCAACCTTTGGCCTGATTCCACCCAGTTCCTTCATCATCTGAAGGCCCCTTGAAATCATGGATTCGGTATCATCCGGAATTCTAACCAGATTCTTCAATCTAAGGCCAACATTATATGGTTTGTCCCCAAGTATATTTTCTATTTTTTGATCTGTTGAAAAGAAATTACCTGCCACAGGTATGTCTGAATTTTTTACGTTCTCAAAAAGCATCGTCCTCTTTTTTCCTATCCTTTCCTCCTCGCTTAATATGTATGTAAGTTCAAGATCAGGGTCAACCTCATCTGTTACATGCACCAGATCATTGTTTTTCTCTTGGAATTTTAAATAATCCCTTAAATCACTGAATACCATAAATATATAATGTTAAAATTAAATATAACCTTATGCCAGTGATTAAGATGATGATTTTTATTAACCATTCTAACAAAAACCCTTGGTAATTATTATCTCTTTGATGCTTAAACTTCCTGGATATAAGCCAATACCATCGAGCCATACTTCTTATTTGGCTTTACAGTATGTCCTATTTTTTATCCATTGCATATCCATATAATGTTTTTTGATATAATTAAAAGATTAATTGCCTCATTTGTTCCTATGATTAATATTCTAATATTAATATATAAATATATTATTTTTAATAACTATACAATGGACTTTCAGCCATATAAATTAAAATCTAAATGAATATCTGCGCGGCCTTATAACCTCATAATAAAAGTCCATAAAAGCCAAAATGATAGCAAATATGCCAGCTATTATAATTGCAATTCCAGCGAGAATCATAAGAATCTCCACCGGTATGGATATACCATGTGGAATAATCATGGTATATGCCGAGATTAAATAGGAGCCACCAGTTATCATGCCAACACCAAATATTAGAATTCCAAGCTCAACACCTGTGCTTCTGAGAAAGTCATTTAAGAGGCTGTTATCCTTAAAAAGAAATGCAAGAACGTAAAATATCTCAAAAATTATAAACGCCTGGGCCCAGAGAGATGAATTAAAATAAAGTGGCATGATAGAGGAGTAGAATCCAAGAGGAAAAGTTTCTATGGAAATGTATATTAGCACTGTTGCAACTATTATTATAACCCTTGAAATTATCTCATCCTTTTTAAAATAATAATATAACACTGCAAGGATGGTTCCAACTATGCCGGTGATTCCGCCTGCAATGCCAATCTTTAATGAGGCATCCATAAATATCTGGGATATAAAAAACACAAAGAACATAATGACAGAAAAAAATATGAGCTTGTCACTTATTTCGAATTTATTTAGCCTAAAAAACATAATGTTATTTATTATATAAAAAAGATATCCCAGAATTATCAACAGAATACCTGCCTTAAAAATTGCATTGTAAGGTTCAAATATATAATAGATAGCATATATAAAACCTGATAATATTACCAAGAATACTGAAATAAGTATAAGGAATTTAGACATCGACATAAGCCTGTTCATCGTTTCATTATCGTAAAAATTTCTGTTATAAAGGTATTTTTTTAACATTAACTGTAAATGTAAATTATATTATATAATCTCATCTTTTTTTATCACACTGTATCTGCCAGTTAACCAGACTGTTAATAGGATTGATCAGGGCATTTCCCTTTTCCGTCAGTTTATAAACAATATTTACCGGATTAATGTTTTTTATGTCCTTTTGTATTATCCCATGGGCCAGTAGTTTTTTTAAAGAATCGGAAAGTGCCTTGGGGGTTATGCCATTAATATTTTTTAATAGTTCATTGAAATGAAATTCACCTGTCTTGAGCATATTTACTATTATTAGGTCCCATTTGCCATTTATTTGATTTATCAGTTCCTGAAACCTTTTATCGGATTCCAAAAATTACACCTCCCTTTCCTGATATCTTAAAATTGTTCCATTACAGTTTATATCCATAGAACCGTAATAAGTCTTTCCCGCACTGGAATATGAAATTTTTAGACTCCATTTTTTCAATCCTGTATAATAAAAAATTTCATTGATCTTTATATCGTCTGCATTGACCATTTTTGCGATTGCACTGGAAATTAATTTTTTAGTTTCCTCAATATTATTTATATTCAGTTCATAGGTCATGGTCTAAAAATATAAAATTGGTTATTTATTTTTTCCATTGGGCATCAAAAATAGTTTATTAGTAAATATTTTATTACACAATATTTATATACTCCTTGATAATCATGTATCTCTATCTGGCGTATTAAATAAAAATTTGGTGTGATGACTATGAATAATGTTAATTATAATAAAAAATATGCCAATTTCGTTTTAATTTTACTTGCAATGATTATCATGGCGGTGATGTACGTTGAGGGCATGCTTACACCTTCACTGCCAAGTATTGCAGAGGGATTTCATATATCTGTGGATCAGGTAAGCCTTGTTCTTTCAACATATCTCCTAACGGGTGTGGCCCTAAGCCCTGTTATTGGGAAACTGGCCGATCTCTGGGGTAAGAAAAAGATGATGTCGGTTGTCATGATTTTATATGCAGGTGCCGTATCTGTTACAGGTTTTTCCCCGAATTTTACATTTATGGTAATATCCAGGGCAGTTCAGGGTATTGGACTAACAATCATGCCACTTGGCATGGCACTGGTGAGGGAGCAGTTTCCACGGGAACTGGTACCCAAGGCCCAGGCATTAATAAGCGGTATGTTTGGTGCCGGTTTTGCGATAAGCCTGCCGCTTGGATCATTAATATCAAATTATTTTGGATGGAGGATGACATACCATACTGCAATACCATTCATCGTTGCACTGGCAATTCTGACAATATATAAGGTTCATGAATCAGATTACAGAAGACCAGAGGTTAAGGTTGATTATATCGGTGCAGCACTTCTCGGTGTCCCACTTGCACTGATAGTTCTTTCAATGTCAGAGGGTTCATCATGGGGATGGAATTCTGCCCTGTTTCTGAGCATGATTATAACAGGTGTAATCCTTTTCATACCCATGTTTATATACGAAAAACATTACTATAATAGGGGTGGGGAGGCCATATTTGACATGAAGTTATTATCTGAAAGAAATGTGCTTACCGCAAATATTGCACTCTCAGTTTCAGGAATGGGCATGTATTTATCCATGCAGTCTCTTTCATACAAATTTGAAACACCAAAGCCCTTTGGGTTTGGGCTATCAATACTTGGAACAGGGCTTTCACTGGTATCATTTGCAATAGGCATGATCGTATTTTCTGTAATCACTGGAAGGATTATATCAAAGTCAGGAATAAAGCCCCTGGCTGTTGCCGGTTCTCTTATCACAGCATTAGGATTTTACTTATTATCAACATCACCTGATTTTATAATGACAATAATTTATGAATTTATTATAGGCTCAGGAATGTCAATAATGAACGCCTCAATAATCAATCTACTTGTGCTGTCTGTTAATCCCAAGGATATGGGGCTCGCAACATCAATGAACAGCACATTCAGATATATAGGCAGCAGTATTGGTGCACCCGTGGCTGGCACAATATTATCACTTTATACTGTTGCTTTTGCAATAAGAACATCCACAGGATTGACAGTTTTTTCATTCCCAGATAAATTTGCATACCACATTGCCTTTATAATAGGTGCGCTGTCATTTCTGGCATCAGCTTTCATAGTCCTTATGGCACATGAGGTTCTCGGCCATCGCACATCCACAGGAGTTAAAAAATCTGAAGAATCAATAAATAATAATGCAACAAATGAACTCACAAAACTATAATTTTAAAAAATCATTAAATATATTTGATTTTAAAAAAATTATTATATGTTTATAATCTATATCTTATTTATATGAAAAATATAAATCTTACAAATAAGGTTGCACTGATAACCGGGGCAAGTGGTGGCATAGGAAGATCCATAGCCATGGCACTTGCAGATGCCGGTGCGTCTGTGGCTGTACATTATTCAAGCAATCTCCAAAATGCACTGGACGTTGTTAATGCCATAAAATCAAATGGTGGCAATGCAAAAGAATTTAATGCCGATGTTTCAAGCCCTGAAAGCGTCGAGAAACTATTCAATGATGTTGATTCAACCTTTGGAAGGCTTGACATCCTTGTTAATTCTGCTGGCATTGACGGTGTAAGGCAGAATATAGGAGATGACGATATTAACAGCTGGCAGAAGGTTATAAATATTAATCTGCTTGGACCATATTACTGCATGAGGCAGGCATTAAAAAGAATGCAAAAAAATAATGGTGGTGTGATCATTAACATAACATCGGACCATGTTGTAATACCATGGTCAGGTTACAGTGCCTATTGCAGCTCAAAGGCTGGCCTTGACATGCTAACAAAAACAGCCGCACAGGAAAATGCTGATAAGGGAATTAGAATAGTCTCTATTGCACCCGGCGCCATTAAAACAAATATAAACAAATCAGTATGGCAGAATCCTGAAACACTTAAGGACCTTAATGGTAAGATAGCAATGGGGTATGCCGGAAGTGCCGATGATGTGGCCAATGCTGTTTTATATCTGGCAAGCGATATGGCATCATATGTTACAGGCATAACATTGACTGTTGATGGCGGAATGCTGATTTATCCAGATTTCAGACATGATGGATAAATATTATTTTTATCCATTTAAAAAAATTAATGTTTTATAATTCTATGTTTTTTTGTGATATATCGAAAATTATCAGGATATAAAAAGCAGGTATCTGTCCTGGGCATTGGTACATGGAAAATGAAGGGCCACAGAAAGGATGCGGTAAATGCCATAAAATATGCAATAGACCATGGAATAAATTTTATAGACACTGCGGAGATGTATGAAACTGAAGATATTGTTGCAGAGGCAATTAAAGATTACAACCGTGATGATATTTTTATTGCCACAAAGATATGGCCTGATCATTTCCATTACAACGATGTAATAAATGCATGCAATGAAAGCCTTGCAAGACTTAAAACAGATCATATAGATTTATATCAGCTTCATTGGCCAAACCATAGCATAGATATAGAAGAAACAATGTCGGCAATGGAAAAATTAAAGGATGATGGAAAAATTGATCTTATTGGTGTTTCCAATTTTAACGCCACTGAATGCCAGGAGGCATCATATGCAATGAAAAGGTATGCAATATCAACAAACCAGCTTAAATATAATGTTTTATCTAAGGAAATTGAATTTGATGGGACCTATGATTACTGCATGCGCCATGATATTTCAATAATAGCATACAGCCCACTAAATAAAGGATTATTATTTAATGATAGAAAAACATTAAAATTTTTGGAGGAAATTTCCATTAAATATGCTGCAACACCTGCACAGATTGCCCTTGCATGGCTTTTATACCATAATAATGTTATGGCAATACCAAAATCCATTAATATTGAACACCTTCAGGAAAATATTAATGCTGTGGATATAAAACTTAAAGCTGAGGATTATCTGGGCATTTCAAAGCTTATTTGAATGAACAATTTACGCCGGGAAATTATAAAACTTTTATTTAAACTTTTTTTCTAGTGATATATATTATCACTGTATCAAGTATATAAATGGATATTTATTAAGATTTGATATTTATACTATATTTTATTTTTGAATGGGAATAAAATAAACGTTTAAATAAGGAAAAAAATTAAAAGCATATGGAAACTCAAAATTTGCCTGATAGTGATCCGATCTTAAATGAAATGAACAGTAAGATCACAACAAAATTCTACTGGGCAGTTACTGTGCTGGCAACAATAGGTGGGTTCCTGTTTGGTTATGATACATCCAATATAGGGACAGATCTGGGATTTATACCATTTGCCAAACACCTTGCCACAACTGCACCATTTGTTTACGGATACTTAATAGCAGGCGCATCACTTGGTGCCGCCGTTGGAGCATTAATAGCAGCAGCACTTACCGACAAATATGGCAGGAAATTCCTGCTTATTACGGATGCCGCCATTTATACAATTGGTGCACTTCTTTCTGCGGCTGCTGTTAACCTTGCAATGCTGCTTATTTCAAGAACCTTCATAGGGCTTGCAGTTGGTGCTGATTCGGCAATAGCAACTGCCTATATAGTTGAATATGCACCAAAGCGCCGCAGGGGCCATCTCTCATTAATGCAGCAGTGGATGATTACATGGGGAATACTTGGTGCCTATCTTGTTGGTATGGGTGTATTTTTCATTGCACCAGGCCTTGCATACGCCGTTGACTGGAGAATTCTTTTAGGTGTTGCTGCCATACCATCTATTATAGGCCTTATTTTTAGATTCTACATGCCAGAATCACCAAGATGGTTAATACTTCATGAAAAATACGATAAGGCAATTTCGGCCCTTAAAAGGTTTAATATAAACGCAACAGAGGATCAGCTAACAAAGACCCATGGCGTTCTCCAGAGCATGGAAACTAAAATGAGGGCAACACCAGGAATAAAAAGGGCATTCGTGGTCGTTGGCCTGTTCATGATGTTCCAGCAAATAACAGGAATAAATGTTCCATTCTATTACGGCCCAACTGTTATAGCAAAATTAAATATCTTTGGATCTGCAGGTGGATCATACCTTTCAAAGGCAGTATTTGGAATAGAGGCATCATCAATTCTGGCAGTAATAAATGTACTGGCCACCCTTATAGGATTTAAGCTTATTGATTCATATGGCAGAAGGTCCCTTGCACTGCTAGGTTATTCCGGAATGGCACTGTTCGATTTTATTGGTACGGTACTATATCTGGATCATATTGCTGTTGGCCTTTTAATAGGATTTGCGGGATTTATAATTTTCTTTGCCTTTGCCGTGGGAGGTACCGGCTGGCTGCTTCAGGGAGAATATTTCCCAACACAGTACAGGGGTTTATATGCATCCCTAATAGCTGTTGTTGACTGGATATCAAATTTTGCCATAATAGAAATATTCCCTGCAATGAACCTGCATATAGGCCTTGGATATACAATGGCAGTCTTCGGGGTTCTTTCTGTAATAGCCGTAATTATATTCTTCTTTATTATGCCTGAAACAAAGGGCATATCTGTTGAGGAGGTCACAGAAATGTTTGAAAACAATACACTATTAAATGTAAAGAACGCATCCGGCACAAGGGAATCCACAGGGTCTGGGGATAAATAATTTTTTATCAAAAAAATTAATTTTTTCCTTGCAAACTTTTAATACAGAAATATAATAAAAGATTATGGATATTCAAAACCTAAAGGATGTAAAAAATGTCTGCCTGCAGAATATTAAGGATATTTATGGTGAAAACATACAGGAGTTCACAATAAACAGCATAGTCAACAATGGAAATACATGGGATGTTTCCACCGAATTCAATTTTGAGGGATATCATTATACTGTATATATATCACTCAACAGCGATGGGGAAATTATAAAATTCAATCAGGTTGGCAAAACAAAAATAGGCTGATATACAAATATATTTTATATTTTTTTATAATTATTGTACATGGATTTGGAAACAAAAAACTATATTTTAAAGAACATATTTGATTTTTTTCAGTATTCAAAGAGATATGATCGTCTGGTATTAACCGGAATCCTTAATTCAATGGATTATCATGATGATTATATCACCTTTAATAAACTCAGATTCAAAATAGGTAGAAATGCAGGAAGGGATAAAATTTTGGGATTTTTTCTGGCAAACCTTCCGGTGCTTATTGAGGGCAGAAGAACTGAAAGGAATGACCTCACACCAAAATTAACAAAATTAAAAAATGATACACTGGAACTTATATCACTGGGAAAATTTAATGAGCTTGCAACACTTGACATGTATCTTCTTCTTGAAATGGGTTTAAGGTGTGCATACTCCATATGGGTTGGAAAAAAGGCCATTATTGAAAGGCCGGGATATGATAAAATAATATTATATGATCAGGATTACAGGAAAATAAAATTATATTTAAGGTTGAATAAAATTGGGCATTATGATGTTCTTGTCAATGGACAGCCATTTCCAAGCTCACAGAATTCACTCCTCCACTGGTCTGAAAAATTTACTGATAGGAATTCTGATCTGTTATTCAGGCTTGCATTAAACATAAGAAATCTTCTTGCACATGGCGAGAATGAATGGGAACTCTATCCCTTTAAGGAAAGTGTTGAATCATCCTCATATGCGGTTGGTAAGGTTCTGGACAGGATTAAATTATAAATTATTTTTAAAGTTTATAATACCCATGAAAATTTGGATGTTTTTAAACATATATATTTATGAAAAATAAATGAAAATTTTATAAACCATGCTTATATAAATTATTATGTTAAATTTTGATGGAGAGTTCGATGTGAATGCGAGGTCAGAGGATGCATATAACTACGTTTCAGACCCGGACCGCATAGCAAAGCTGGTTCCAGATCTAATAAGCTACACAAAAATAGATGGGAATAACATGAAGTTAACTGCAAAGGCGGGTGTATCATTTATAAAGGGAAAATTTGATCTGGATTTAAAAATAATAAATGATGAAAAAAAGGAGAATCTTAAGCTTGAGGGCCATGGAAAGGGAACCGGTGCATCTGTTGACTTTACCGTTGATTTTAATTTTAAGCAGAATGATGGAATGGCACACATAAAATGGAATGCCGATGTCAATGTTGTTGGGTCGGCAGCCAGCATGGGGGGCAGGATGATTAAAAGCGCAGCAGGGAAATATATTAATAAGCTTATTGATGCATATAAGCAGGCCCTTGAGGCTGGAAATTAAATTTAAAAATTGGTATTTTATTAATGATTAAAAAAATACAAAACTTTTCCCTGTTTTAACGGAAATTAATCACATTTCATAATTTCCTGACCCACAGGGAATTCTACGCCCGCCCCTGATCAGATTTTAATTGCAGGGTGACACGCCTTATGCTGGATCTGAGGCCCATTAAAAGGCAGGGCATTCTATATGTCCAGCGTCGTCATATGGAATCATGATCATCCATACTTTTTAACCGGACGTTAATATATGCCTTTTTTGTATTAAGTTTTTCTGGAATTATTTTTTAAAGATTAATTTTTATTATAAAAATAGACATTGCTTATCTTTTTAATTCAAACTTCTTCTGGATAAATTTATATAAAGTTTTATTTTGTACTCACTATGAATTATGATATAATTGTAATTGGTGCCGGTATTACCGGGCTAAGCTCTGCATACCATCTTAAAAAAAGAAATCCTGATGCGAAGATTCTGGTTGTTGATAAGGCCGGAACATATTCACAGGGAAACACGGCAAAGAGTGCAGCAGCATTCAGGGATTTTTTCTCCCTCAGGGAAAACCAGATTATGGCGCAGGCCTCAATAGCATTCTATAAAAACCTTCAGGACAAGCAGGGAATAGATATTGGCATGAAATTCTGCGGATATTTATTTTTATTTGATCATGAAAAGGATGAAAAATTTGTATCAAAATACCCAAATTCCAGAATAATTACCGAGGATTTAAGCAGCATATTTAATGTTAATATAGATTCTGAAACAAGGAAAATTATGAATATAGACTCAATAAAAACGGCCATTCTTGACTCTAATGCAGGAATTATAGAGCCGGATCTGCTGTCTAAATATTTTTATGATCAGATTACATCAATGGGCGTTGATGTGAGGTTTAACACACATGTTAAAAGGCTTGGGCTTGAGCCTGATGTAAGCCTTGATTATCCAGGGGAGCCGTTTAACTGGCAGAAATCATCCATAAAGTACATAGAAACAGACAGAGAAAAAATATACGGTGACTTCTTTATTTTATGCACGGATGTATGGACCACCGCACTTCTTGACCCTGTGGGCATTGACAGCCATTTAAGGCCAAAGAAAAGAATGATATTTCAGGTTACAAGCCCAGGAATAAGGGAAATAATAAACAAAAACATCTTTAATGATTCTGGCGTGTTTCCATTTACCATTTTCCCAACAGGGGTTTATGCCAGGCCATATCCCTCTGCAGGTGCCTTCTGGACAAGCCTCGCAGATGATATAAACCGTGATTTTTCATTTACAGAGCATCCTGAACCTGAACCAGAATTTTATTCCTATAATATTAAGCCAATTTTCGATGCATATTTCCCGGCGTTTCAAAATTCTAAAATTACAGCCTCATGGGCCGGATATTATTCATACAATACAATAGACTTCATGCCGTATATATTTAATGCACTTAACATGGTTATAGTTTCCGGAACAACCGGTGGTGGAATAATGAAGGGAGATTCCATAGGCAGAATTGTTGCAGCAAGATATAAAAATGAGGCCTATACAACATTATATAATGGTGAAAAAATAGAAAACACATACGATGGATATTACAGAACAACAAAGATAGAGGACATGATACTATAAAGTATAAAACCAATATTTTAATAAAAATTTATAATTATTATTTATGTTTAATGAACTTTATAGAATTCTTTACGATCATTATGGAGATTTAAAATGGTGGCCCTCATCCTCAGACGATGAAACAGTCATAGGATGCATATTAACACAGAATACATCATGGAAAAATGTGGAAAAATCCATTATTAATCTTAAAAATAATGGGTTATTAAATTTAAATGCTATAAAAAATATGGATGCTGAAATATTAAAAAAATACATAATGCCCTCAGGATTTTATAATCAGAAGGCGGTTTATCTAAAAAATATTGCTGATGCAGTTATTGACTCATATGGCACACTGGATAATATGAAGAATAGGGATATAAAAAATATATCAAATTTTTTAAAGAATATAAAGGGCGTTGGCCAGGAGACACTGGATTCAATAATGCTTTATGCCCTTAACTATCCGGTTTTTGTTGTTGATGCCTACACAAAAAGATTCCTGAAAAGGTACTATAATCAAAATTTTACATTTGATATGATACAAAATTATGCATTAAATGATCTTAAAAAGGATATATCAATGCTAAAAAATCTTCATGCAATGATTGTTGAACTGTCAAAAACTTACTGCAAAAGCACACCACAATGTTCAGAATGTTTTCTCAGAACAGGATGTAAATACCATAATTCAATTAAAAATTCTGATAGGTAAATAATGAGATGACAAAAATTAATAATTGATTATTAACTTTATATTTATGGAATACACAACTCTCGGGTCAACGGATTTAAAAATATCAAAATTATGCCTTGGGGGCATGTCCTTCGGAACCTCCCAATGGATGGCTGGCAGGGAAGAATCCATAAAAATAATAAAAAAGGCTATAGATTATGGAATAAATTTTATAGATACAGCGAACATATATTCATATGGAGAATCAGAAAAAATAATTGGAGAGGCCATAAGTGGATACAGGGATGATCTTGTTATATCCACAAAAGGTGCCGGAAAAATGTCAGATTTTTATTACGGCTTTAACAGGAAAAATTTATCACGGGCCATTAGGGAAAGCCTGAAAAGGCTCAATACCGATTATGTGGATATATACTTTCTTCATGCATACTTTGATACAATGGACGTTAATGATACTGTTGAAACAATATCGCAGTTCATACATAATGGCCTGGCCCATTATTGCGGCCTTAGCAATGCCCTTGGGTACCAGCTCGCAGAATTCAATACCGTTGCAGGCCTAAAAGAGAATTTTGGTGTTCAGATAGTGCAGAACCATTACAATGCTGTTTACAGGGAGGATGAGCGTGATGTAATACCATTCTGCAGGAAGAAAAATATTACATACTCTCCATTTAGCCCAATTGCAGCCGGATTTTTATCAGGAAAATACCAAAAAAACAAAAACATTGAGACAGTTAGAACAAAAACATATCCGGTAATGAAGCAGAGATATTTCAGGGAATGCGATTATAATGTTCTTGATAGCGTTATGGAAATAGCATCTGAAAGGGGGGCAACACCAGCACAGATAGCCCTGGCATATACAGTAAAAAAGGGATTTATACCTGTTATAGGTGCAAATAAAATAGAATACCTCGAATCAGATATAAATGCACTGGATATAAAATTAACAGATGATGATGTAAAAATAATAGAAAGCAAATACAGGCCCCATGAAATTATACAGGGGAATGCCGGATATTAATCTATTTTATTATATTTAATGCTATAAGGGCATCAAGGAAATACTGTATTGCAAAACCGGATAAAAGCAGACCAAAAATCCTTGTGATTGCAGTCATAACCTTATCTCCAAGTATGCTTAAAATTTTGGATGAATAAACAAAAAAGACATATACAAGCGCAAGAACCAGAAATACAGATATAATTGTTAATACTTTTGTGATAAAAGGGCCTTTCATAAGTATAATTACCAGTGAAATGGTTCCAGGCCCTGCAAGTAATGGTGTTGCCAGGGGGACAATGCCCATATTCTTTTCATCGCCTGTTGATGATTCCGGTTTTGCACCCTCACGCACCATTTCAATTCCCATCAAAAGAAGGATTAACCCACCGGCTATTTCAAGGGCCTCAATGGAGATGCCAAAGAATTCTATTATAAGATCACCAAATATGGCAAATATTAATATTATCAGCCCACCATAAACAATTGCATCCTTTGATATTGATTTTCTTGTCTCACGGTTAAATGATGACGTTAATGAAACAAAAATTACAAGATTTCCAAAGGGGTCAATAACAACAAGCAATGGCATGAAGACTTTAAGAAAATCTATGGCGATGGACATATACCGTTATTTCATACCAAATATTAAATATATCTTATTTAAAAAATATTATAAGGATATGAAACATAATCAACAATGAAGGTTTTAATACTGGGCATAGATGGCTACATTGGTTTCCCGCTTGCATTAAGGCTCATTGATCAGGGGCATGAGGTTTATGGTGCTGATAATTTCTATACCCGGAAAAGGTCAAGAAAGGTTAATGCCGATTCTGCCATAAAAATCGATTCAATGAATGAAAGAATAAAAAAAACAGGGAATAAAATAAAATTTTATTATGGTGATGTGAGCAATCCAAAATTTATTTATGATCTTATTAAAAATACCATGCCCGATGCCATTGTCCATCTTGGAGAGCAGAGATCCGCACCGTATTCAATGATTTCCCTGGATACAGCAAATGAGACATTGATAAAAAATATAAAGAGTACAATGAATATAATATATGCTGTTAAGGATATAAAAAAGGATATACACATAGTTAAGCTTGGTTCCATGGGTGAGTATGGAACACCAAATATAGATATACCTGAAGGATTTTTTAATATTGAATACCACGGCAGGTATGATTATTTACCATTCCCAAGGATGGGGCAGTCGTGGTATCACATGTCAAAGGTGCACGATTCATACAATCTAATGCTTGCTAACAAAATCTGGGGATTAAATATAAGCGATGTTATGCAGGGCGTTGTTTATGGTACCAGAACCGGTGAAATTAATAAGTATAATCTAAATACAAGGTTCGATATAGACGAAATTTATGGCACTGTATTGAACAGATTTGCATCCCAGGCAATTCTTGGGATTCCATTAACAGTTTATGGTCAGGGAAATCAGAAAAGGGCGTTTTTATCCCTGGAGGATAGTATCACATGCCTTAACCTAATATTGAATAACCCACCTCATAATGAGTACCGCGTTTATAACCAGTTTGATGAGTATTATTCCCTTAATTACATCGCCGGCGCAGTTGCCAAAAATTATAAATCATTAACAGGTACCGATATAGAAGTATCACACATTGATGACCCGCGGATTGAGAGTCAGGACCATTATTACAATCCAGCTAATGAAAATCTTAAGAAGATCGGCTATAGAAGGCAGAGGTCACTGGATGATGAAATTCCTGTAATACTTTCTGATCTCGAAAATAATAAAAAAAGGCTTATCAAATTAAAGGATTCAATAATGCCAAAAACAAAATGGAATAAATAAAAATTATTTTTTTAAATTCCTTTCAGAGTAATTATATGTTTTTCTTAGTATTTTATAATAATTCTCACTTCTACCGATGCTCACCCAGTCAGAATTTCTTATCAAATAATAGTAAACATCGTTGCCGGCCATTATAAAATCATTAATTGCTGGTGTTAACTCATCGTATTTCATGTAATTAAAAATACCCCTTTCAAAAATGTAAAAAGCCGGAAGTGCATAATTTGTTTCAGGTTTTTCGGGCTTTTCCACAACGCTCAATACCTTTTTTCCGGCAATACTTGCTATGCCATACCTTGACGGATCCTTTACCCTCATTAATGAGATTACACTTTTTTTTCTTATTTTAAAATAATTAATCATTTTAATAATATAATCATCCTTTAGTATGAAGCCATCCCCTGCATTAAGAATAAAATTTGAATTAACATAATCTGATGCAAGTGATACAGCGTATCCGTACCCTTTTGGTTTGTCCTGATAAATTAACTCTATTTTATAATCCAGTGATAATAAATAATCCCTTGTCCCGTTATCATTTTTGTCTATTATAACAAAAAATTTATCAATGCCTGCATTTGAGAGTTTATTTATTATTACATCTATAACAGGCCTTAAAACTATTTTATTATCCCTTACAGAATAAACAGGAAGCATTTCCTTCCTCATATTCCTGGGCAGGTTAGCCCTTGTGCCCTTTCCTGCGGCTGTAATAACTGATTCCATGAAAAGATATAAAAAAAGGATATAAATATATAACATTAATTTTTAATAAATATATTTTTAAGACAAATCATAATTATTATAAAATGCAGTGCTCAATTTGCGGGAATAAGGCTGTCTACGAGGTAAAATATAACGGATCATTTTTATGCAAAAAACATTTTATGGATTTTGTTGAAAGACGTGTTAAAAGGGAGCTCAGGTCCCAGACTGCAAGGAAAAACAAGAACATATCAATCTCGGTGGGGATTTCAGGCGGAAAGGATTCATCTGTTACATTATACCTTTTAAATAAGATTTACAAAAATAGAAGGGATGTGAATATAAAGGCGTTTACTGTTGATGAGGGAATAAATGGATACAGAAGCACAGGCCTTGAAAAGGCAAAAAAGCTTTCAGAAGAACTTGGCATAGAGCATGAAATAATATCCTTTAAGGAGAATTTTGGATACACAATGGACGAGATAATGAAAATTGATCCAAAAACAATATCGTGCTCACACTGCGGCCCAATGAGAAGAAATTTAATGAATAAAATATCAATGTATAATAATTCGGATTATGTGGCACTAGGTATAAATCAGGACGACTATGCACAGTCAATAATAATGAATGTTGTCAAGGGTGATGTTCAGAGATATGTTAGAATGGCACCGCATGAGTATGTGCGCGATGGCCTTGTTCCAAGAATCCTGCCACTGAGGAAAATACCTGAGAAGGAGGTCGTGCTCTATGCGGTTCTCGCAGGCATAGACTTTGACTCAAGCTGGTGCCCATACTATGCCATGGCGCAGAGAAACATTTTCAGGAAATTAATAGACGATCTTGAGAATGAAACGCCCGGAAGCAAATATGCAATTATTAAATTTTTTGATGAAACCCGGGAGCCTTTAAGAGACTATTTTAAAATGTCAGAGGTGAAGTTAAATAAATGCATAAAATGCGGATCACCAACCACAGGAGAGCTATGTGAGGTATGCCGTGATATTGAATCATTAAGAGAATTGGAGGCAAAACCATAGAAATATTTATTAAATTTCGACTGATTAGGGTGTATCGGGGTTGTAGCTTAGCTTGGTTGGAGCACCCGGCTGATAACCGGGAGGTCACCGGTTCAAATCCGGTCAGCCCCATTTTTAAGATTGGGATATAGATAAGACCAAAAAAGTTGACGTTTTTATCATGTTATTTAATGACATATTTTGTTTAATAAAAAATTTTAAAATTATATGCAATTTCCAAAATTTTATAAATGGATAAGCATGTTATTTCATTGCATGAGAATTTTAAAAATGTTCAACGGCAATGAAGTTTCAGTTCCAGACAAGCTCGAAAGAATAGTATCATTCAGTCCGGCAGTAACAGAGATACTCTTTGATCTTGGGCTTGGCGATAAAATTGTTGCTGACTCAGCCTTCTGCTCAAGACCAGAGGGTGCAAGATATAAAAGAAAGCTGGCAAGTTACTCAACAACCCGAAAGGATATTTTAAAAGAGCTTAATCCAGATATAATACTTACCATTGGCGGATATCAGGAGATTCTTTATAATAATCTTAAGGACGATTTGCCGGTTTATATATTTGAGCTTCCATCATCGCTTTCCGGCTTGCTGGATTTAATATCGAAGGTTGGCATAGTTGTAAATAAAAAGGTCGAGGCAAGGAATCTGGACTTAAAACTTATAAAACAGTATAAAAACATTAATACTGATATATTTTTTAAAACATATTTCGAAATGGACCTTGGTGGACCGGTGACCTTCGGTTCCATGAGTTATATAACGGATGCATTGTATGTTATGGGATTTGACACAATTTATGCCAATTTTGATAGGGAATGGATAACTCCAGATTTTGATTTTGTTGCCAGGGCTGATCCCGATGTCATAATATACGAGCATAAAATGTACCGTGAATTTGATTACAGTGATATGGAAAGGCTTATTTTAAAAAGAAATTGGAATAATATCAGTGCAGTCAAAAATGGAAATGTGTTTATAACTCCAGGAAGGCTGGATTTTTATGCACATCATGGCCCGTCATTTTTTACAGAGGTTATTCCATGGACAATAAATATATATAATAATATAAAAAGTAAAATAAAAAATTAGAAAAATTAATATAACAATTTTTTGTTGTCCTATTATGTCCTACAAATTATATGTGGAGCCTGAGGATAAATACATTAAAATACTTGATTTCATTAAAAAAAGTTCCAAATATCTTTACATTAATTATTATCTTGTTGATGATCAAATCATAATAAACGAGATAAAAAATGCAGTCTCCCGGAGTGTTGATGTAAGAATAATTGTTGATGGCCGTCCATATGGAATAAATGGTGATGATGGAACACACGATGAAATAAAGATACTGAAGGATACCGGGGCAAAGGTTAAAATAGCACCGCCAAGGTTTGAAAGGCCCAATGTTTTCGATCATGCAAAGTACATGGTGACAAGGGGGAAATGCAACATAGGGACGTTAAATTTAACCGAGGCAGCATTCACAAAAAACCGTGAGTACGGTCTCATAATAAAGAATAAAAAAATTAGCAGGGACCTTAAAAAATTATTTCTGGCTGATTGGAAAAACACAGATGCAGGAATAAAAAGCAGGAATTTAATAATATCACCCGGGTCCCAGGAATCCATATTGAATTTCTTAAAAAGGGAGAGGCGTATATTAATCGAAAGTGAGGAGGTGGGCGATGATGATGCCATTCTCAGTGAGTTCAGGGAGAAGGGTAAAAAATTGAGCATTATAGTACCATCATCTGTGTCAAGTACAGACCTTAAAAATCTTGAAAAGCTCTCAAAATCTGGTGTGAGGGTCAGGTACATGCCTGTATCAAAATTATACATGCATGCCAAGTTAATAATAGGCAGAAATGAATTTTTTATAGGCTCGGAAAATTTTACGAAGGCCAGCCTAAATCATAACAGGGAGGTTGGAATTCTGGCAAGAAAATTTTTTATGGTTTCTGATGTAAAAAAAATCTTTAAAAAGGACTGGAAAAACGCCAGCAAAACATATGAGGCGGCAATAGAATATGAAAAAAAATTAAAAAAATCTGGAGATTATGAAAAAAATAATCACTCAACATCGTATAAATCCTGATAATAAACAGTTTTAATTTCATCGGCCTTTATAATGATTCTATTATTATAAACCTCCATTATATCACCCTCAATTATCCCATCCTTTTTTGTAACTGCTCTTATATGCCCCTCCAGCGGCACCTCCTTGCACTCCCTAAATTCTTCAGGCTCTATAACAGTGGGGGTATACATGGGATTATCATTTCTTGAAAATTTTAATGGGAGATCCATAAATATTGTTCCGTTTGATATGTTTCTTATAAGTCCGGTATATGTCATATTGTTTATTTTTATTAGATAGATTCCATCAAGGTCATTATTTTTATATTCATTTTCAAGTTCTTTAATGCTAAGCACCCTGGCCATGAAATGCAAATTAATTATCATATAATTAGTTTATCTTATGGTAAATATATTTAAAAAAATTTTAATTAAACTTTATATATGCCTGTGACATATTTAATTATGGTAGAAGTAGTAGTTATACATAAATGGAAGGATGAGCAGAAGGATGATGTAATGGGTTTTGCCTCAAAGGTTATGGAAATGGCAAAAGATAAAAAACTCCCCGCAGGTTTAAAACTAAATGAATTGTACCTTGCTGAAAAGAAAAACGAGGCAGTTTGCAGATGGACAGTTGATTCACTGGATCATTTAATGGAAACAGCAAAATCTTTTAAACCAACATGGGAAATAGATGCATTTGAGGTTGACCAGAAGTATAAAAAAGGTTTATTCTAATTTTTTTAATTTTTTTGATTTAATTCCTATTGATGCACCATATTCCTCCAGTTTTTTTATCTGTTCCTTATGAAATCCTAAAAATATTCCCTTGCCCTTTCCGCCAACATATATATTTCCATTAAGCTTTATTAAATTACCAAGGGTTTTATCTATTATTGTTATTAAATGGCCCTTAACCGGTATGTCCACCCTTTCTGAGTCCCATGAAATTTCAGGATAGTCACTATGATGCGGTAATATTATTTTTTTTAATTCTGGGGATTCAATATCAACATGTGTAACATGGGCCCTTGAATAGCCCTTAATGTGTATGTATATTCTTGCATCTGGGAGAACATTGCCATCCAGCATAATTATTCCTCTTAACTTTATTTTACCTGCCACCAGTATTTATATCTTTATGTTATAAATTATTTTATAAAATAATATGATATATTTATCAATACAACGTTAAAATTTTATATGGAAAACTGATTAAGGTATGCAGGGCTCGTAGTCTAGTGGTTATGATACCGCCCTTACAAGGCGGTGGTCACCGGTTCAAATCCGGTCGGGCCCACTTAATTTATTAATCTAATACCTTTTATGCATGGAAGCAATG
Source organism: Acidiplasma sp. MBA-1 (assembly GCF_000949015.1). NCBI lineage: Archaea > Methanobacteriati > Thermoplasmatota > Thermoplasmata > Thermoplasmatales > Ferroplasmaceae > Acidiplasma > Acidiplasma sp. MBA-1. Next base: position 347,005 of record NZ_JYHS01000001.1, read on the forward strand.
TTTATCTATGACTATGCAACCGAAGTATAATGAACTGCTTCTGGATGATGATGTAAGAAGATGGTTTGAGAACTTAAGGGCTAGGTCTGTTATAACTGCAACAGTTTACTTTCGGGGATTAGGATATTATTGCTATCTTAACAATACAAACCTAAAGGAAATTCTAGCAAATGCAAAGAGCAATGAAAAGGAATTCAAGGATAACTTCATAGATTTTATAAGAAGGCTGGAAAAAGAGGGCAAGGCAGGATCATACATAGCGAGATTCAAGAAGGTAATCCTATCATGGCTGAAGTTTAATGGTATCGGCTTGCAGTTAACCGTTAACATATCAGGGGAAAACGAGACACCAACAATCGTTAACGAAAGAGTGCCTAATAAAGAAGAACTATCAAGGATATTGAGAAAGGCAACATCAAGGGCAAAGGTATCAATATCCCTAATGGCATTTTCAGGGTTGAGGCCTGAAAGCTTAGGCAGGTACGAGGGCATAGATGGATTGAGGCTGGGAGATATAAAGGAACTTCACATATCAGATGATATAACATTTGATAGGATACTGGCTATGGTTGTTGTTAAACAAAAATTAAGCAAGGCAAGACATCAGTATTTTACATTCATAGGCAGGGAAGGAGCAACATACATAAAGGAATATTTGGATGAAAGAAAGAAGAACGGAGAGGAATTAACCTATGATTCACCACTATTACAATTTGATTCCAGAGGCATCAGGAAAAATGATTTTTTAAGGACAACATTGGTTACAAGGGATATAAGACAAGCAATAGAACTCGCAGGATTAAAGATGAGACCATACGTTTTGAGGGCTTATTTCTCAACAGCACTTGACATAGCGGAATCAAAGGGCTAATATCGCATTCCTGGAGGCAGTTTATCATGGATCCTTAGGGCAACTCACAACCTATTTTTGCATAGACAAATCCTCGCGTAAATCAACAATATACGATGTCATGATAAATGGAGGGCTTGAAGGCACAATCGTAAGAAAAGACAACCTAGACATAGTTCCAAGCACAATAGACCTCGCAGGCGCGGAAGTAGAGCTCAACGGCAAAATCGGCAGGGAATACATTCTCGATAACGAGCTAAAGAAAATATCAAAGAACACACAATACCGCTTCGCTTAGTGCGGGATTCAAACTTGACTGATTGAAACCTTGTTCAAATCCTTATCTAAATTTATCTGAAACGAGCCTTTCACTGTTTTGAAGTTCTCAGACACGACCCAATATTCTGCGATTAGACTGATTTGTCCTTGGATACGAGGGATAAGTTGAGTGGAATCCAAGACGCGTTCAACATTAAGGTGTCAGGTTTATTTTTTACCACCCAAAAAGCATCAAATTTTCTATATGTCTTGGGCAGAATATCCGCAAAAGGTATTTGGTACCCTCTCCATTTTAATTCCGATGATTGTTTGACAAATTCTTCCCCGGTCTGCGAGTTTCTGAGGCTAATCAGATAAGCATAACAATTCCTTGCGATCATTTTATTATGATTATTTTTAACTGCTACATGGAAAAATCTAGATGGCAAGGGCTGGCCGTTAACTAGATCTACATCTCCGAAGGTTCCATCGATAAGGCAGAGTTCAAGCTTATCAGGGGGAAGTTGGATGAGTATTCCAATAATAGCAAGAATCGTTCAAATGCCGCCTATCACTATGCCAATTACGGTCAATTCAAAGTCAGTCACCACTCACAATCATTCCCCGTCAACAGGTTCAAATTCCTTCAGTGGTCCTTCGAAACCGCATTTGGGACATGTTATAATCGCACCTAGAGAGACAAGACCGCCCGGCATTTTTATCCCGGCCTTGTACTCAATCGGTTTCAAGCCCCAAGTAGGTTTATTGAAAATTTCTCCGCACTTTGGGCATTTGATTTTCTTTGTCATTTCAATAACCTCACTGATAACATAACACGGTAAGTTAAAAATTTTGCTATCTAAAGATTAAAATTACAGTATTCGCTTAAAACTTTAATCAAATCCAGTCGGGCAAATACAGAATAAAGAAATATGGAAAAAACCAAAAAACTTTAAATTATTAAATAATTATATTAAAATTATATTAATCTTAGTATATTAATAAGCAGGATTTGAGAAAAATCTGAGGGTTCATGACATGTTTAATTTATCTTAAAATATGTAAACGTTAAAATTTTGCATAATCTTTGCATGCTTGATGTTAGAAGTTTTTCAGATTAATTTTTATCCCTTTGTGTTTATTAATAGCCAAGACAATGCATTTATATCGGAATTTTAAGAATTTAGTATAAGTTAATAGCAATTATTAATGGATAAAAAATCAGAAACTCATAGATACATGCTTATACAGTTAATTTCTATTTGAATCTATTTGAGGAATTGTTTATTTCCATATCACCAGAAATATATATATTTTTAAAATATGTTTATTGGTGTAATATATGATTCAAAAATATCATTTAAAATGCCCAAAGTGCGGACATGAATTCAATATAAATTATGATCCATGGGTCAGCTTTCCTGATCCAGATCTTGGAATAATAATCCGTGAGGGAAAGCATCGATTTGCTGTCAGGTGCCCGGCATGCCACAAGACATCTCATTATCATATGTCTGATGATGGTGAACAGCTCTCTACGTGGTAAGGCAAAATGTGTACTTTGTGATCACTATAACTGTTTCAAATTTATGGGTAGAAATTAAGAATGTGATAAAATGTCTAAATGACTAATAGGCGTTATAATATATTTAAAATCTGGTTTGTAAGTTCTCCTAAAGATTACATGCAAATTGGTTGATATAATCTACATTAAGGTTTAAATAAAAAAATAAAATTCATACACGTGAAGATTAAAACGCTGGTTATGATTTTATTGGGTTTTATTCTAATCATGGATTCAATATTATTGTACTCCAAATATTCATATATGTATTATCCAGGTTCCATCAATTACCCAGCATCAGCAAAAACCGCCATTGTGTTTACAGTTTTTACAACAGTTTTAATTATAATTGGCGCCATTCTAATATCCTTAGGAATTTATAAGATTATTCGTGAAAACTATGTAATTCCAAAAATTAACCATTACTGGCTTATTTCTTTAATTTATGGTATAATAATAGCAATAATAGGTGGAATGATACACATAGCTCCATCCGGATTTCATTATCCGCATTATGTTTCTTTTACATATGGTCTTCCGATGTTTGTTCCAAATTTTATGATTTATTATTCAAGAATAATAGGATTATACATGTATCCTCTTCAGCTGCTGTCACTAGTTGCTGTTAGCCTTACCGGTGCTGCAATAATGGGGATATCATTTAAAGGAATAAGGTCAAGAAAAAAGTCTGTTGCGTCAATACTGGGAACAGTTGGGGTTTGTCCTGCCTGTGCTGCCGGAACCCTCTTTGGTTTCGTTATAGGTGCAAGTCCATTTTTAAGCTCATTTTACCTTAACGTATTGTACGGCAATACTCTAGATGAGGTTTTAATAAGCATGCTTTCACTGCTTCTTATGTTTATCTTTCTACTTTATGTGCTTAAACCATACAAAATAAAAACCAAAATAATAAGGTCAGCACAACTAAAAAATTAACTTTTATTTCATTATTTCATTATAATCTATAAAATCCACATTCTTTTTTTGTAAAAAATTTTTAATATCCTGGTCATCAGCTATAATTTTATCCGGTTTCAATAATTCTATTATTTTTTTAATATACATCTCAAATATATTATTCATTAAAAAGTCCATTGTCACAATCCCGTTAAGTTCCGTTCTTTTAAACATTGCATTAAATGTTTCCCTATTTTCTGGAGATAATGGGAAAAAATCTACAAAATTTAAATTCAAATTTTTTGATTTGCAGTAGGAAATTAGATCATTAAAACGTTCTTCAAAGTAATTTTTATCATCCATGGAATATTCCATGGGAGTAATAAAATTTATAAAAAGAAAACCACCTGTAATTATTTCATTATCAGGGGAATAAACAGTATAATCAGTGGTTGTAAATGTTATTGATGGATCGCTGTATTCAAGGTCCTCATACTCAAGGCCTCCAGAACCATACTCAGAATTATGTATATATGTATTGTCTCTTATTATGTCTATATTAAAAACGAAATCGATGGCCGCTCTCTTTAATTCATTTAATTCCCTCAATGAAACGCTCATTTGCATCATAATAAATAAATTATTTATTAATATTTTTAAAAACAACCCATGGTATTTAATCACCGTGAAATAAAACCAGTGAATTTTATATAAATAAATAATAATATAATAAATTTTTATAATTATTTAATTGACCATTCAGTCAATTATATATAGAAGATTGTACTAATCCATTATATGACATTTAAAAAAACATTATATATCACAGGATCAGAATGGTTTGCAATAGCCCTTGGTACCCTGGCCTTATCAGTGCTTTTAAACAGAATGGCTGATTTTTTCCATTCCAATGCCCTTTATAACACTGGCATATTTTTTCTCTTTTTGGGCATGGTTCTTTTTTTGATTTTATTTGCATTATGGACTGCAAGGACATTTGTATTTCCAAATGTTATTCTGGAGGACTGGAACAATCTTAACAGAATTAGCTTTTCAACCGTTGTTCCATTATCCATGATGATAATGAATGTATCATACATTTCATATTATCCGTCAAAAATTATATCATTAAGGTATTTATCATATTATAATTATATTTTTGATTTCATTGCTATTTTGCTTCTAAGTTTTTATCTTGGGTATAAAATGTATACAAAGAATATAGAAAAGGGGGAATTAACATATGCAGAATTAATACCACCTGTTGCCTTATCTTCCACAGTTTTCTTGGGAAAAAGGATCATTCCACTTGTTGGAATAAATGCAGATCTGGTTTATTTTCTGATCCTGATGGGATTTGGAATAGCACTTTTTCTATTTCTTTTTATAGGAATTATGGCGTTTACCTCACACATAAGGGATATAAAGTCAAGTGAATCTTCACCAGTGCTTGTTTTGCCTGTGGGAGTTTCCAGCATTCTGGTAATAAATATAATTACACTTTCACAGCTTCCAGGTATTTTCAAAATTCCATTAACTGTAGCATTATTCGCCTCAGTTTCATTATGGTCATTTGAACTCTGGAATTTTATTGTGGCCATGCTTGTTAGCATAAGGAAGGTTTTTCATGCAAAGCCTGGTATATCAATATGGGCATACACATTTCCATTGGCAGTTTTTTCTATATCCTCACTTAAACTGAGTTTCGTTTTTAAGTCTAATAATTATATTTATCCGTATAACATAACTTTTTACACTGGAATAATAGCAATGGTAATACTTATTATTGCATGGATTTACGCTGTTGTCATTACATTAATATTTATTAAACATTTTAATATACAAAGTCAAAAATCCTCATCTTAAACATTTAAGATAAATTATATTATATTTTTCTAATTTAAAACTATACAATACAAATTTATGAATGCTTTTATTCTTTAATTATTGTCTTCTAATTGAAATTTTTGACATTATCCTTATAAATAATTTAATAAATTTGTTAAAGGTTATCATATGCAAATTATTAATTAATATATTATAATCATGAAATATTATAATACACTTTGGAATGAATACGGTTCATGGTGGTAATATATGAAAATAAAAATTGTGCAGCCCAATTCGAAAACATTCAATGGGATAAAAACGTATTCCACAAATTTATTTAAAGACCTCTTAAAAAATGGAATTGCAGCAGAATTAAAACGGCTTCCGAAGGTAGAGTTTTCTATACGGGGCAAAAAAATTGGTGGATGGACATCCCAGAGACTTCTATCATTTTTGGTTGGAAATGCAGATATTGTTCATTCAACATCTTACATGGAATTAACACCACATACCAATGTTGTTACCATCCATGATCTTTTCTCTATTATAAATAATAAATATAAATCGCAAATGATCAGGGATTTTCATATAAAAACTCTCAAAACTATAGAGAGAAGGAGGATAAATGTAGTTGTTCAGGGTGAGCATATTGCTGAACAGGTAAGAGAGTATATACCAGATGTGCCCATAGATATTATTCCGACAAAGGTATTTGTTAAGCCTGCGACTCAAAATCCTTATCCAGACAATGGAAAACTTCATCTAGTAACAATGGGCGAAATATATGGAAACGGGGAAAACAGGAAACAGATATATGAATTATACGATTGGATTAAAAATTTAAAAGATGTTGAACTGTATCATATCGGCATTATAACAGATGAAAAATACAAAAATTATTCATATAATATTCACCAACTTGGTACTGTATCTGAGCAGGAAAAATTTAATTATCTTCAGTATGCGAATAAATTCGTTTTTAAAACTCTCTGCGAGGGACAGGGTATACCCACGATGGAGGCCATGAGACTTGGAACACAACCTGTAATAAATGATATTCCGGCGCATAGATATTTCCTTGGAGATAAGCCTTATTATTATCACAATAAAGATGAATTCCTAGAAATGATATACAGACCAAAAAAACAGGGATTGGTTGAACAGATATCTCAATATGATAACTGGGTGGAAAAATACAAAAAAGTCTATGATAATGTTATTAATAACCACAATAAAAGATAACAATATTTGCACTGATATAATCACAAAAATTTAATTTAAGGATTTTTAATTAAACTGATTTTATGAAACAGAATTACAATAATAAGCACTTATAATAATAAAAGGCTTTAAATTTTATAATTACCATGCATCTAACATTTTTTATCAAGTCAATTTAATGGTATAATTAATAAAAATAAAAAAATAATAGCGCCATGGGAGAGATTCGAACTCCCGATCCACAAGGGAACCAGCTCTCAAGGCTGGCGCCGTACCACTGGGCCACCATGGCATAACAAATTAAAGGAGATTTTTGTTATTATCTCCTTAACCTTCCATTAGCTCTTATGGAGGGTCTGCTTTTTGAGCTGTTAAGCCTTCCGTGTCCGAGGCCACGGTTTTTATATCCTGCTGATGTTAATCCGCGGTAAACCCTGCCCTTATTCTGTGGTTCTGATATCCATGATATATGCCTATCGTTATATATATTGGGGTTTGTCCTGTCCACAAGTATTACCTCATAGTACTTATAAAGGCCGTCCTCTCCAACATAATATGAGTTTAATACCTCCATGTTGGGGTATTTATCTGCAGCCCTCTCCTCGGCTATAAGCTGTATGCTTTTTTTAAGTGTCATTTTTGTATATGCAAGCCTTCTTGGCCTTCTGCCTCCCATAATTTTGGGTTTATTCTGTCCGCCCCTTCTAACCCTTGATCTGACTATTATATATCCTTCCTTTGCCTTGTATCCTGCAGATCTTGCACGGTCTATCCTTGTTGGGTATTCGAGCCTTTCAACTGAATTTCCCTTTCTCCATGATATCATTCTTTGCTTGTGCATTAAGTATATATCTGATTTTTTAAGCGATTTCCATTCATCTCTAATTAAGCTGTAAGAATTCATCTTGTTCACTTCAAACTAAAAACCTTATTAAAAAATGCTATATATATCTTATTATGCATGTTTTACTGGCATAATAAAGAATGAAAGCATTTAGATGCATAATAATTACCACGGAAAAAGAATAAGTATTGGGAGCTTTAGAGCATCAAAAGGTGTTAATATATTTCATAGAAATCATAATCTAACAGCTCCCATAGGGTCTTCCATCTATAAATTTAATTTTAATTTTTTTCCCAATGTCTGGTTCTCCAGCTGAATCAATGTTCATATAAAGCCTAAAACCTTCTGGAAATGAAACTATTGCCCATATACTGTTGTTAAAAACAGTATAGGAATATATCTCACCAGTGCCGGAAGATTTTTTAATCTCTATTTTGTCTGATCCGCACTGCGGACACCTATTTCTCGGATAATAAAAAGAATAATCACAGTTTTTGCATTTAATGTATGGTAGCATGGAGTTCGCAAAATAATCCTTATAAATACTGTATATTTCCATTTCATTCATTTTTAATCACCCAGAATCATTGAAACGGAATGGTTCCTTGACCATCCACCAATTCCATTAATAAAAACACTGTTTATGTCCCTAACCTGATTTTTAGCCATTCCATTTAACTGTAAAAGACTTTCATATAATAAAACACTACCGCTCATATATGCAGGCTGGCCCCTGTTAATACTGCCTCCACCTGTATTAAGCGGCATATCACCTGAGCTTGATATATCTGTTTTTTCTATAAATTTGCCAAATTCACCTTTTTTTATTATTCCTGTATCCTCAAGCTGGAGTATAACAGTAATGCTAAAGGAATCATAGAGCTCATAGGCATCGCAGTGTTTAATCTCATCCCTGAAATTACGTGAACTTTCTGATGCAGGCGTTATCATAATTTCTTCCAGCTCTGGTGGTAATTTTGTCCAGTGAGCCTCACCATATTTTTTTATTTTAACAGGTCTTAATTTTCCCGGGGATTTGGAAACAATGAATGCATGAAATCCATCAACAGGATATACTATTTCCAAAAGGTGCAGTGGTGATGAGATAACTGGTGATGAAAGAACGTCATCAACGGAAATATCACCGGTAAACATGGAATAGCCCGAATCGTTACCATTTTTTCTCTGCTTTACCATAAGTCTGGCACGGTCCTCATCAGCAGTTCCATAAATTTTTTTATGCCTCTGTGCAACAAGTGCATAATCTGACAGCGGATTTTTATACGAGTAGCCTGATAATAACTGTTTATATGGTGTGTTTGTAACACCGTCATACAGATTTTCATATGAATCCACAGTTTCTCTGGTCTGTCTTACCAGTGAACCCTTGCCACCAAATAGAAGAAGAATATTATCAAGTCCCTCGTATTTTATAAGTTTTTCAGCACGGTACAATCCGGCCAGAACCGATGGTCCACCATAATCCAGTGAGTCAATATATTTTGGATTTATTCCAAGGTAGCCGCATAACTGGTCCGGAAAGAAATGCAGAAAAATATTACCATCAAAAATACCGGGCAGAAAGGTTGTTATAAATCCCTGTATATCACTGCGCTGAATTCCTGCCATGTTGAGTGCCTTCTCAAGTGCCTCATTCATGAGGTCATAAGCTGTACCATCATATTTTTTATATACTGCCTCTGCAAATCCCTTAATCATTGTGCATCACCCAGTATCTTATGTATATCTGACCTTTTAATTTTTCCAGAGGCATTTACTGGCATGCGGTTAATGAAAACTATATTTTTTGGTATTTTAAATTTGGCAAGTTTTTCCCTGCATATATTATTTATTTCATTTTTAATTTCATCAGATGGGTTTATATTATCCTTTAATTTAACATAGGCAACAGGTACCTCACCCTTATATTCATCCTTTTCCGGAACAACAACGACATCCTCCACAAACTGGCTTGATCTGATGGCATTTTCAATCTCAACCGGCCATACCTTATATCCTGATATATCAATTAAATCCTTCTTTCTGTCTATTATATAAACCCAGTTATTTGAATCAATGTGGCATATATCACCTGTTTTCATTCCATTTCTTGAAAATGTTAATTTTGTATCCTCAGCATTATGGTAATATCCGGAAACCACCTGTGGTCCCCTTGCTATTAATTCACCACCCCTGCTCCTTTTTATTGTTGTGTAATAAACAGGCCTGCCAGAGCTTACTATATCCTTATATATTTTTAATTCCCCATTATATGGGTAATCCCATAATGTCAGCGGTGAGGTGCTCTCTGTTAACCCGTATGCCATATAAATATACTTTCCCGTCATCTTCTTCCATTCTATCTCAGTTTTTACAGGCATGGGCATGCCACCTGCGGACCAAACCCTCATTGATGAAAGTTTATTTTTTATATCGTCAATGCCTGACCATGAATTAAGCATTGACCTGTAGGCGGTGGCAACAAACATTGTTATGGTGGTTTTATTTTTTATTATGTCGTTAAGCGTCTGTTCAGGCGTGAATCTATAATTTAGGACTATTTTTGAATGGCTTATGACAGATAATGATATGCCAAAAATAAGTCCGGTTATGTGGAAGAATGGGGCTATTCCAAGATTTACATCCTTTTTACCAACATCAAACCAGTTTTTATATATGAACGATGCTGAGTATATATTTTTATGCCTTATTTCTGCAGCCTTCTGCTTGCCAGATGTGCCGGATGTAAATACCAGCATGGCGGTATCCTCGGGGTCCGGACTGTATATATCAAAATAAGGTTTTTTTCTTAAATTTAACTCCTCAACTCCCTGAGATTTTATAAATTTATTTTTCAGGCCTTCAGGGATCTTCCCAAATGTCTCAGGATCAGTATAAATTATTTTTCCGTCTACAATACCATTTAATGCACCAAAAGAATCTCTGAATTCTGAACTAATTATTACAACAGCCGGGTTTAAAAATTTAACCTTCCTTGAAAGTTCTTCATAGGAATCAAGTGGGCTTAGTGGAGTGAATATCATGCCATTCTTCCAGCATGCATACTGTACCATAATAAACTGTGGTATATTTTCTGATATCATGGCTATTATACTGCCTTCATCACCATAAGATGCCAGCTGCGCTGCAATGCCATTTACATATTTATAAAAATCACCATATGTAATTGATGAGTCAAAATATTTAATAAATATGTCATTGTCATAATATTTTATGAAATCCAGCATTGTTTTCATAGTACAAGACCTCCCCCAACCTCAATCATTGTTCCACTAATATAACTGCTCCTATCATCCATCAAAAAGGCAACCGCATTTGCGACGTCTTCTGGAAGGCCGATTCTTCCCAGCGGTATTTTTTCAATAAATTTATCCCTAATTTTATCCGGAAGCTTGTCTGTCATTGGTGTCTTTATGAATCCCGGTATAACTGCATTGACAGTGATATTGTACCTGCCCAGCTCCCTGGCAAGGGTCTTTGTAAAGCCTATGATCCCGGCCTTGGCAGCAGCATAGTTTGCCTGTCCTATATTTCCCTGCCAGCTTGCCGATGATATATTTACAATTCTCCCCTCCTTATTTGAAATCATTGTTTCAATGAACAGCTTGGTAATATTGTAAACGCTGTATAGATCAGTTTTTATAACACTGTCCCACTGATCATATGTCATGTTTTTAAATAATACGTCCCTATTAATACCTGCATTATTAACTATTCCATAAATGTTTTTTTCAATGGTGCTTAATGCTGACTCACATGATTTATAATCTGAGACATCACACTGTATCCCTGTTACATTGCCATAGATTTTATTTAAATTTTCAGCTGTCTCAATAACATTGGCATCATAATCAACCATTATGACAGAAAATTTATCCATGGCCAGCCTCTCTGCAATTGCAAAACCTATGCCCCTGTTGGACCCTGTTACAATAATTCTTTTTTGCACCTACACACCTCTTTTATAATCTATTATTGGGTATATTATTTTTATATGTTGATACATAATTAAATCATTATGCACTATATTAATATTAATGCAGGTATTTACATGTCAATACATGGTATAAATAAAAATTTATTATTTAAAAAATTCATGGAAGGTGAATCCACGCCTAAAACAATTTTTGTTTTAATAAAATAAGAATAGATTTATATTTTAGAAGCCATATTGTATCATGTCTCCTAATTTAAAAAATTTTGAAAAGGCCGTAAAAGATAGCTATGGGAATCTTGAGTTAGATTTACCAAGGGGGAGCATCAAAATTTTGGATCCATCAATAATTACAATACTGGTTAAAAATTCGTCAATTCAGAGGACTGTTGAATACAGTTCCAATGATAAGATTTACATCGCAACATTTTCAAGCTATTCAACGGTTAATTCAAATGGAATGATAGGGTATTATACCGATCCACCAAAAAATGAGAATATTAAGGAAATAACATTTATTGTTGTTGGCTTTCATTCTGAATGGGATACAGAGGTTAAATTTTCAAAGGAATATATGGCTGTTATGCCTGACCGTGAATTAAAGCACCTGATAAATTTCCAGAGGGCTATATTGAAAACCGGGATTATAAATAAACAATAAAACAATAAAATTGCATAAAAACATTTATGATTCTAATATAATATGATATTTTTTAACGAATTTTTATTCATATAATATTAATAGTTATCGAAAATCTTTTATAAAAAATATATTTAATTAATATTATGTAATTCTTACCATAATTTATTTTTTTATGATGTATCATTTTATTACATTTTAGAGTTTATAAACATTTAAATATAAATTAGATATATAAATATATATGCACAATAATATGAATGATACATCTTTTTTTAGCCTGAAAATACGCCATGAGAATTGCTGGACAAATTACGTTCCAGAAAATTACAGGGATGTTCTCTTAGGGTATACATATAATGAAAATTCATTAAGGGCAATACGTTTTTCTAAATTTTATAATAAAAGTGATATACGTGAAATTAAGATTTCCATTAAAAAGGATAAATCGGTAAAAAATGTAAATATATATAACATTGATTCATCCTCTTCCATTTTATACATGGATGTTTCCTATGAAAATGCATTTATAGACAAATTAATAAAAAAAGCTATATATCCTTTAAAATCCAGTGTTCATAATAATACTGAGAATTATATATTTATGACAGAAAAATACAGGATAAATGACATTCTAAAAATAGCAGGAAATGATGTTTATATAAAAAATATAAGGGAGCTAAAGGCAGAGGAGGTTGTTCCAGAAATAAGCAGTTACATACTGGATATATTCCTTACAGATAAAGAAAAATTTGTATTAAAGGAGGCAATTGACAGTAAATTTTTTAACATACCAAGGGGTGCATCAAATAAAGAGCTTGCACAGAGATTAAACATAAGCAAGATGGCCATAAATGTGGAAATAAGAAGGGCAGTGAATAAAATAGTTAATAAAATTATACTTTAAATAAAAATTTTAATAATAAATAATATTTACTTTGTTTCCTCAATAGAGAAGGATGTTTCATTTCCCTCCATGTATGTTTTGATAACCTTATCTGTATAAAGTGGCAGTTTCGTTTGCCCATCGCCATCATAAATTAAACCTATAAGTGATGGTTTTTTCATTGCAAGATTAAAGAATGAACTCCAGAACTCACTTTCATATACCGGAACACCAGAATCATTCCTTGGAATCACATCCCCCACATTGTATATAAAAAGTGCTGGATCCTTTTCGCTTGAGCTTTTTGTTGTTATTTCGGCCCATAACTTCTCTGCAAGCAGAGTTGCATCATCGCCATCCCTTACAATAAGCCTGCCAGCATAATCCGCACTTAATGAAATTTTAACAACCTTGTATGCCTCGTCATCCGAAACTATATTTTTGAAAGGGTCAAACATGGCTGTCTGCAATATGAAAATTTTTCTGTTAGATTTTAGAATTTCCCCCATTAATTTTCTGGCAACCTCTAATTTTCCATCACCATTTTTACCGTACATTAAAATTTTATAATCGCTCGAGGCAATTTCCTTTAACTGGGCCATTCTGGAATCAAAGTTTATATCTGTTTCCGTCCCTCCAAAATTTTTTGATTCCAGATATTTATGGGCGATCTCACTGGCTTCGGGTCCACGGCCCTTGTTATCCAATCTCAGCTCTATCCTCTGGCTGTAATCCATAATCATCATTTTGGTTATCTCAGCCCTGTAAGTATATATAGTCCTTTTTTTTGTATTCATCATTTCTTTTATTGAAAACTTAACTTCCGGGTCAAAGATTTTATATGTAGGTTTTTTTATATTCTTCCATGTAAAATCAATGTCTATATATTCCCTGAATTTTTTCAATATATCCTGGTTCTGGGTCCTGCTATCAGCAAATTCGTGTATGATTTTCTGATTTTTTCTTACATGTTTTTCCTTTTCTATCAAAATAATTCTTACCCTGAATTTGTCCTCCTTAATTGAATATTCAAAATCCTCTGATTTTTTATTATATTCATAAAACCAGATTAAAATTCCCTGATTTTTATCAAGGCTTGAGAGAAATGCTTTTAATCCCTTTAATTCTATTCCGGTTTCATCATGGTCTGAATAATAATATGGATCATTTAACCTTACAGATATATATGAATTTCCTGCCTTGGGCAGTGAGTCTATGGGGTCTATGTCTATTGCCTCCTTAACAAATGATGGCCTGCTGTTTGTGTATATATAAACATGAACATCATCAGACTTCTTATAATAAAAAACACCAAAACGGTTTCCAAGCGTGCTAAATAACCTTTGATTATAATCATCGTCCTTTATACCATTTATAACCTCAAACCACTTGCCCTCCTGAGACATTTAAAGACCTTAATTATTATAATTATTGGATATACTTAAATTTTGTCATGCAGCGTCATTCAGTAAATTTGATTTATATAATTTTAGGGCAGGATATAAAAACTATTATAATTGCAAACACATTATTGTTCATAAATGTATTCCATAGGCATAGATATAGGAACTGAAAACTCTGCAGCGGCCATAACCACCATTATTAATGGGTCAATGAAAAGTGTTATAATACCATCAGGTGAAGGCACTCCTGATGGAAAAACGACCTCAAGTTATATAACATTTGCAGGGAAAAACATATATACGGGCATGCCGGCCAAAAAAATGGAAAAAATTTATCCTGACGGGACAATTAAAAATTTTAAGAGGAAAATTGGTACTGATTATCTCTTTAAAACCGGTAATGAATTCCATACACCACAGGAGTTAACAGCAATTTTACTTACAAAAATAAAAATGGATGCCGAGATATATCTTAAGGATAAAATAAGGGATGCCGTTATAACAGTTCCTGCCTATTTTAATGACAATCAGAGGAATGCAACCAAGGTTGCAGCAGATCTTGCCGGAATTAAGGTTAAAAGGCTGATAAATGAGCCCACTGCTGCGGCAATTGCCTACGGTTTTAACCAGTTTCTGGATGAAAGGGAGCTAAATGAAAATGTAATTGTATATGATATGGGTGCCGGAACGCTGGATGTGACAATATTAAATATAAGGAAAAGAACATTTAGTGTACTATCAACATCCGGGGATACAATGCTCGGTGGAATAGAAATGACCAATGCATTATATAACCATCTTAGGTCAGTTTTTATTAAAAATAACATAAATATTGATTCCTCTGAGAAAATATTTTATCTTAAAGAGTTTGCAGAATATGCAAAGATATGGCTTACCTATAATTATACCATCAGCTTTTCACCCTCCAGTGTGCTATCCGGTGATTTTACAGGCCGTGGAAACATTAATATTGAAATAACAAGGGATGAGTTTAATTCAATTATAGAACCAATAATTGAAAGGTCATTTAGGGCAATAGATGAGGCCTTTTATAAATCAGGCATAACAAAAAACAATGTAAATCATTTAATTTTTATAGGTGGTCCAACTAAAATACCGTTCTTACAGAATACGGTTGAAAAATATCTTGGCATAAAGGCACTTTCAGGAATAGACCCAATGTACACTGTTGCCATAGGTGCATCAATTATAGCCGCATCAAAAGCTGAAATAAGGGAGGCCATAAAAACTGGAATAATATTTAAGGATGTTACACCCTTAACACTTGGCAATGTAATAATTAATGATATAGTCGTGCCAATGATCCCAGCAAATACCAGAATACCATGTTCTGTAACAAAACCCTTTACGACCGTTAGGGACTATCAGAAGGAAATAGTCATAAAGATTGTTCAGGGTGAAAGACCAATAGGAAGCTACAATGAATTGATTGGCGAGTTAAGATTAACAGACCTAAAGCCGGCGCCAAGGGGAGAGGTAACAATAGATGTAACATATGTAATAGACCGGAATGGTATTTTAAGGGTAAGTGCCAGGGATTCATCAACAGGATCAGAGAATCATATAATTATTAAAAAACCCATAAACATGGACCCTGAGAAAATTGAAAGGATAAAAAGTGAGGTTAAAAAATATTATGATTCAGATATGCAGATTAAAAACATAGCAGAATTAATGAATAATGCGAATGAAATGCTTTACAGGCTAAAAAAAATTGCAAATTTTCAGTCCGCCTCTGGAAAAATATCCTATTATAATATAAGCCAGGACATAATAAAACTTACAGATCTTATTAAGAACAAGGATATTAAAAATCTAAAAACTTTAATTGAAAAATTAAAAAATGACTATAATATTAATTATTAGCGGAGATTAAACTCCCCGGCCTCTCTTAATACCTCTGGTTTTTTCTTTATATAATGCAACGTTATTGAAATTTCTCCACCAAGCACCCAGATTATGGTGAATATAAACGATGCAAAATATGCTGTATTTATTCCTGTTGGATTAAGCACATATTTATGTATAATATTGTATGCAGTGAAATATATGACAATGGCACCTATTATGGTGGCAGCCGTTGGGGCAATTCCATGTTTTAATATGCTAAATTTATTTATCCTTCTTGTATAAAATGTTAATGATGTGTTGGCGAGTATATGTACTATTATAATTGAAATTCCGGTTCCAGCCTCCAGAACAAACGCAGCATTCAATGGCCCAAAAATAAGGCCAACTATGACATCAAGTATAAATGAAAATACTGCCCAGGTAATTACCGCATTTGCCGGTGAGTGATATTTTTTATTTATTTCTCCGAGCTTGGAGGGAAAAACAATGTTATCCCTTGCAGCAGAATACCACCATCTGCTAACTGCAGTTGCCTTTGAAACCCCATTTGATAAATAACTGTTTAAAGTAAAAACTATTAGAAGTATAAGTCCAACAGGTCCCAGGTACCTGTAAAATACAGTTAGACCTGCATCAGGATGGCTTGCAAAGCTTCCGATATTTGAAATTCCCCATCCAACGGTAAGGGCATATGCAGATGGTATGAGTGCAATGGCCGTAAGTATCATGGCAAAAACTATGGATTTACCTATATTCTTTTTTGGTTTTTCTATCTCCTCGGAAACTGTTGTAACAACTCCGGATCCCGTAAAATCCAGTATTGAGAACACGGATGCAAACATAATGGATGAAAAACCAAGTGAATATTTTCCGGTAACCTCAAATGGTATAAGCGAATTCCCGGACCCAACCCTTATAATTATTATAATTGATCCAATTAAAAGGAATAATATCTCCATTAAACCGGCTATTGCAGTGTAATTAAGGGACGGCCTTATTCCAAGATATGTTACTGTGACAATAAAGGCTGTGAAAAGGCCTGCAAAGAGTATCCATATATAAGGAATTGATGTTATTGCTGGATACATTAAAAATATGAAACTTGAAAGACCAAGTATTCCAAAGGCTGCACCTGTGACATCATAGTACATAAAGCTAAGCGCTGTAATGGGTCCCATGGCACCATCCTCTGTGGCCCCTGCTGCATATGCATAGTAGCTTCCGGCATTTGATTTGAACTTTGATAGCTCAAATGGTGTGACCATCCAGAGTGCGTAAATTATCCATCCAATTATTACTGATAGCACTGTTTGCGCACCAGATATTGAAAAGGATGCAACCAGCAGTATGGCAATATCTGCTGCAGGGGCAACCTGGCCGAGGGATTGAAACGTTCCCTGCAGCAGCCCTATTGAATTTCTTTTTAATTCTGTTTTTTGCACAGACATTATAAACACCAATAATTAATTTAATAGTTGAATATTATATTAAAATTTTTTGTTAATTATATTCGAATTTTAAGTGTAACTATGAACAAAATTAATAAAAAATATTATTAACTATTAAAATTTTATTATTTTATATTTTTAATAATGAGTATTTAGCAAAATTTATATAATATTAGTATATTAAAAATAAATATAATCTAAAAATGTAAATGTCCAAAAAATGATTATCAATGAATTAATATTTTTATTAATCCATGCATTTATTAAATAATTTTAAATCATCAATCGGGAATTTTGTAACCCTCTTTTTTGTCTGCAGTTCTATTGACCTTGCAAGTGCACTTGGTATTCCTATCATGGGTGATTCTCCAATGCCCTTTGCCTTTGATGGAAATTCCGATGGATTTTCAACAAGTTCTATATTAAATTCTGGAATCCTATCTGCTGTTAAAAGCCCGGCATCTGCAATATTGTTTGTTATCAGCTGCCCATCATCTGAATACCTCATCGTTTCACATAATGTCTCGCTGATGGCCTGAAGACTTCCACCGTGGATTGAACCAAGGACATTCTTACGGTTTATTACCTTGCCAAGATCATAATATGCATAGACCTTTATGGAGTTAATATCATTGATATCACATGAAACCATGTTAAAGTTTACAGAATTTGCGTTGTAATCTATTTTGTAATAATAATACTCATTAAATTCGTTTTCCAGTAAAAGTTTGCTATCATATTTACCGAATTTTTTGATCACATCATTCTTTATTATTTCAGCAGTTTTCATTAAAACTGACGTATGTGTAATTCCTGATCTAGATCCCCATGTACCAGTGCCGTCCTTTAATGTCACCGTATCATCATATTCCAGTGAAATTAAATTTTTATCTATGCCAAATTCATTACTAAGTATTTCCTGTGTGAATAGTTCATGACCCTGGCCGGAAACATCACCACCAAAATAAACATGCACCCTTCCATCCTTTACATGTATTCTGCATGATTCACCGGGCGCAGTGTCCTCATCAAGGATGAAAAGTGATATGCCAAGCTTTTCCTTCTTTGATAGGTTATAGTAATCGAAATGTTTTAATGCAGCCTCCAGGAATGGTTTTGTTGGGTAATTCATGTCAAGGCCAAGTGGGGATTTAAATGGTTTTTCTGTTGCATTTTTCAACCTTATATCAGCAATATCCATGTTAAGCCTGTCTGCAAGCAGATCAATCATTCTTTCCATGATGATTGATGCCTCTGGTTTACCAGCACCACGGTAGTAACCATTCAAAGATTTGTTTGTAAGCACATACTTTGCAGTTAAATGCGCATTTTCAATAAAATAGGGGCCAGTAACCTCGTGAACAACATTTCCCATATCGACCTTATCAGCATCAGCATAGTATGCACCAGAATCCAGATAAACTGTACCATCAAGGCCTGTAATCTTGCCATCCTTTTTGGCGTAAAGGGTAATGTCTGCCCTTATGCCCCTTCCAGCATGGGCGGATTGCAGATGCTCTGTTCTTGTTTCTATCCACTTAACGGGCCTTTTATACTTCATTGATGCGTAACAGGCTATTATATACTCTGGAAATAGCAATGCCTTCAACCCAAATGCCCCACCGGTATCAACATGATAAACATTAACCTTATCCTCAGGGAGGTTAAGTGCCTTCATTATGCCAGCCTTCATCCTGTGAACCGACTGGCTTGAAATGTATACATTAAGCACACCATCGCGGTAATCTGCAACTATCCCCCTTGTTTCCATTGGATTCGCAAGAACACGATCCATGAATATTGAGTCGCTAACCTTTAAATCAAAGTCAATATCCTTTTCACTGAATTTTTTTCCAATTTCTTCAGTTTCCATAATATTGTCCTTCATTCCATGCCTCACAGGCGGGTGTTTTAATGCCTCATCAATTGATGCAACTGCGTCAAGGGGCTCGTAATCGACCTCAAGTGTATTTACCAGATCCTCTGCCTCATATCTGTTCTCGGAAAAAAAGGCGGCAACGCACTGGCCAACATAATTTACCTCATCAATTGCAAGCACCGGCTCCCTCATGGCATGATCATCAAGGGTGTAATATGCCTTTAATTCGGATGAATTTAACCCGCCTTTTATATTTTTTATTCTTGCATGTGCATATGGGCTTCTGGCAATGGCCATGTAAAGCATATTATCCATTTTAATGTCATCTATATATTTTCCCTGGCCGTTAACAAATCTATTTAGATACATTTATCTCCTCCTTCTGCCTTAATTTTTCCTCTGCCTTTTTAACAGAATCGATAATGGTTCTGTATCCTGTGCACCTGCACAGATTACCTCTAAGATTCTTTTTTATGTAGTCCTCGTCTATGTCCCCTTCCGAATTTTTTATTAAGTAATATGATTGCATAATCATGCCGGGGGTACAGAAACCGCACTGCAGTCCCTCTTCCTCAACGTATGAATCCTTAACAGCATTTAGATCAGGGTCATTGCTTTCTATTGTTGTTATTTCATGGTTGTTTGCCTGAACTGCCAGAACGGTGCATGATTTAACTGTTTTTCCATCCATTAAAACTGTACAGGCACCGCAGTTGGTTGTATCGCATCCTATATGTGTTCCGGTTAAACCAAGTTCGTCCCTCAAAAAACTTACAAGCAGCATGCGTGGCTCGACATCCTTTTTATATTCCTTCCCATTTACCTTAATGTTTACCATCATTTAAAACACCATATACCTCTTTTATTCCATTTTTAAACATTTCATTTAAAATCTCCATTTTATGATCCTTAGTGCCGTTAACATCATCCTCTATATCAATATATGATTCCAGTTTTTTAAATGCAGATTCAAGTGTGTTATCATCTGGCTTTTTTCCCTTTAAAAATTCCTCAACGTCAACAGCTTTAACAGCAGTTGTATTTAAATTTGTAAGTCCTATGCCCACATCATTGATTGTTTTGTCATTCCCAACTGACATATTCACTGCTATGGCGAATACCGGAAAATCGCTTGAAAGTGTTGTAAACTTGAAGTATTTGCCATAATATTTTGAATAGTCACCTATAATAATTTTTGTTAAAATTTCATTTGGCCTGACATCGGTCGTGTATGCATCTTTAAAGAAATCTGTGGCCTTAACAGTTCTAATACCTGAAGAGCCGGTTATTTCAAACTCAGCATTTAGTGCAAGCATAACAGCTGGCATATCATTCCTTGGGTCTGCCTCACAGATATCACCACCTATTGTCCCCATGTTTCTAACCTGCGGATCAGCTATTTTTGAGGCCGCATCAGATAAAAGATTGCACTTCTGTTTTATAAGCCTATTTCTTGCAACCTCTGCAGTTCTTACCATTGGGCCTATCTTTAATCCATCAGAACCATCTATAAAATTTAGTTCCTTTATGTTGGCTATATCTATAATATTTGGAATGGATGTGAACCTGAGCTTTAAAAGAGGTATTAGGCTCTGACCCCCTGCAAGTATCTTGGCATCATCCTGGAATTTATCCAGCAACTTTTCCAAACTTTCAATATCTTCTGGCGCAAAATATTCGAATTTATCCGGATACATTACTATAATTAATTATAAAAACTATTTAAATTTTTTTTAAGATACCTTATAATTAATAAAATTATTGAATAATAAAATTCAGATTATTTTTAATTAATTTTTAATAATAATATGCTATTAATAATTTATGATAGACATATCTTCAAAAGAAATAGTTTTAAGGGAGGCAAGGGCCTCAGGATGCATAAGGCTTAAATCCGGCACTGTAAGACAAATTTTAAACAAAAATGTAAAAAAGGGAGATGTCATTGAAACTGCCAGAATAGCAGGTACAATGGCCGTTAAAAATACTTCTGGAACAATACCATACTGCCATCCAGTTCCTGTTTCGTCAATAGATTTTGACTTTGAAATTCTGGATAATCAGATAAAATGCTCATGCACCGTTAAGGCCATTTACAGAACCGGGGTTGAAATGGAGGCCATTAATGGTGTGCTAACAGCATTATTAACTGTATGGGATATGGTAAAATACCTTGAAAAGGATGAAACAGGGAACTATCCCGAAACTTTAATCTCTGGAATAAAGGTTGATTATAAGAAAAAGGCTGAGATAAATGCACAGTGATGATATTGAATATAATTTAAGGTATAGAATAATAACCGTATCATCATCAAGAACCATTGAAAACGATATATCAGGTAATAAAATGGCAGAATTAATAGGAAAAAATTATGAAAGATCCATTGTTAAGGATGATGAAGTAGAAATTCTTGGTGAATTATTCTGTAATTATAATAAATTTGATATTTTTATTTACATTGGTGGTACCGGCGCATCAAGACTTGATCAGACAAGCATTGCATTAAGGAAAATTGCTGATAAGGAATTTTCTGGATTTGGGGAGCTTTTTAGGGCAAAATCCGGTGGATATTTTCCATATATCTCCGATGCCTCAATGTTTACATACAGGAAAAAGATTATTTTTTCAATTCCCGGATCAGAGAATGCACAGCCGGTGGCGTATGAAATTATTTCAAGGATAGTGAATCATACATACCATGAGCTTACCAAGGAATGAAAATATTAATACATATTAAAGCCATTTAAATATATGATTTTTATTGAAAATATCTTTAGCATAGAAAAAATGAAATCCCATGTATATGTCATAAATACTGGAAAAAATATTGTGCAGATAGATTGTGGCATTGAACAGGACGCTAAAAAGATAATAAATTTTTATGATTCCAAAAAATATGAGCCTGATTACATACTTATTACCGCAGTTGATTACCTTCATGTTGGTGCATTAAAGGAAATTTATGAAAAGTATAAACCAAACATATATGTTAGCAAGTATGAAATGGATACGCTGAAGAATGGACTGCAGCTGAGGGGAATAGAGGAGATGGAGGGAAAGGGCCTTGAATTCGCCACTGTTAAGGCCTTTAATTCATATGCACGCCTGGATCTTGATGGTTTTGAAAAAATAGATACTCCTGGATATACAGACGGAAATGTTTCCATATACTATCATGATAAAAATGCATTGTTTACAGGTGATGCTGCATATGTGAAAAAAGGGAAATTGTATTTTGACCCAATGTTCGTGAAAAGTGAAAAACTGGCGGAGGAATCATTAAGTAAAATAGAAAAAATGAGGCCAGTTTATATATTTCCATCACATGGCGACCCGGCAGAATTAAAATAATTATTCAGTGAGCTCTCTTTTTATCCTTTCTAGGTATTCATCATTTACATCCATTATTTTTTTAACCCACCATTCATCGATGAAATTCAAATTATCATTCTCAATTCTTGGTATAATATGAACATGATAATGGAATACCGTCTGATTTGCAAGTTTACCATTTGAATTCATAATGTTAACATTATTAATTCCCCATTTTCTCTTAATAAGATCTGTAACTATCTTAACAGTTCTAAAAACATTTAATAATGTTTCATTGTCCATATCAAATATGTTCTCATAATGCCTTTTAGGAATAACAAGTATGTGCCCCCTCGATATTGGATATATGTCTAAAAACGCAAGTGTGTTATCATCCTCATATACCTTATAAGACCGTGCACGATTGGAAACTATATCACAGAATATACACATGAATAAATATTATTAATTAATATTTAATTTTATTTTATAATTTGCATGTGTTAATTAAAAACAAGAGAATAAATTGAAAATAATGTACCAGCCTTTTAAGATGTTTAAATGGCATGATATATTAAAATATTATTAAAATAATAAAAATAAAAAAATTTTAAAATTTTTAATATTCTTTTATTGCAGATTTGACCTTGTTGAAAAGTTCCGGGGTTATTTCATTTATTCCATGTGCATTTTTAGCATGTGCCTGTATTACAGGTATTAATTCCTCTATGGAATCTGCCTTTACGTCAAATCCGCAATCCATTCCTATATCCTTGCATTTAAATTCGTATCCCATTTATATCAATTAATTTATTATTTTATTATATTAAAAGCGTGCATATCATATGTGATACTAAATTACAAATTATTGAAGATATATTCCTCAATAATTTTTCTCATTCCCCTTCTTAATGTGGACTGCACTGATTTTTTGCTTACCCCCAATTCCTGGGCTATACCATTAAGGTCTATCTTTCTGTTAAAATCAAAATATCCCTTTGAATACGCGGTGTATAATATCTCCTTCTGCCGTAATGTTAATTCACCGGGCAAATGTTTGTCAGTAATATAATAGTCATATTTTATTCCAGTTACGTTCTCCAAAAGTTTTTTTAATGCATTCTTATTTTTTAATAATATTTTATACTGCACCTTCTGATTTTCAAAAATTCTTACGGATATTATTATTGCACCAGAAACTGCAGATGACCTGCAGATTTCGCAGCTTCGCGTTTCCATCCATGTTTTATCCTTTTGATTTTTATAAACAGTTATGTTATCGTCCCTAAGTTTTTCCATATTTTTGGAATACTGGTCAATGCCCATTAGGTGGTTTGTACATTCTATTCCCGGATTTATCTGAAATATTCTTGCATTTAAATTAACAGTTGAAAGTTTTTTTAAAACACCACATGATGGTTTTTCAGCCGTTAATATGATCTCTATTAAGTCCTCTGCCATTAACCATATTATAAAAAACATGTTAATAAATTATGGTTTTGCATTTATTATTTTGTTAAATATTTTTTAATTCCTGAACAATTCCGGATAAATGATTTTCATACCATCCATTCTATCCTTAAAACCGTTGAATATTCTGTTAACCATGAACGAGGATGCCATCATTATTAAACCTGTTATTATTATAATATAGGGAAAGAAAATAAATTCGGATAAAATACCAAAAATAACGGCCATTACCGGTGATGAACCACCGGAAAATACAGTTGTTATGGAATTAAATTTTCCTGTTATGCTATTTGGAACACTGTTTATTATTAATGTTTCAATATAGACGTTTAAAAATGCTATTATAATACCAAGAAATACTGCCAAAACAGAGTCAAGTATTGCTATTCTGTTTAATGCAATAAAAATAAATATTGCTCCTATGCCAAAAACAAATAATTTAAGCAAACCGGATTTTTCAGTAAATTTTTTCATTGCAATTATTCCGCCAATAAGCATTCCCATGGGAAAGCCGGCTATGAAAAAAGTATAATATATGGGTGGTGCCCTCAATATTATATATATTAGTGCTGAGGAAAATACATCAAGTGAAACAAATAGTCCATTTAAAAGCATTGTAAATAATAGAAATGGAATAATACTTTTAATGATCTTAAAGGTGTAATTAAAACCATTACTTATGGAAATATTACTGTATATTTTTGCAGGGTGATTTCTCAAAATCATGATTACAGCCACAACTGAAATAACAATGAGGAATAAATAAAAATAGCGCCTTTCTAAAAATATGAAAAAACCACCGGACAGTGTTCCGGCAAGTGTAAACAGCCCTGAGGATGTTTGATCAAGAGATTGCGCCTTTACCATGCTATTTTCTGGAATTATCTCCTTTGTGATACCGCGAAAATCATCGGATATTACCCACATTAAGAGCGATGAAAGGAAATCTACAGCGTATATAAAAAATAATGATTTATTGATTAAAAGCAATAAATAAACAAAGACCATTAAAATGTTGGATATTATAAAAATTTTTTTTCTGTCATATTTATCAATTATGTGCCCCTCTGGAAGTGATATTATAATATATCCAAGAAAGGAGAAGGCAGGTATAAGGCTAACAAGAAAAATAGATTTATATTCATCAACTATTTCCCACATGAAATATATATAATAGGCTAAATTTGAATATCTTGAAATATTTCTTGAAATTAGGTATTTTATGTAATTTTTATAATTAATTTGATAAAAATCATTTTGTAACATATAAATTATCCTTATACGTAAATTTATATCTTATATATAAATTTATGTTTATGTACAATAAACTATTAAATACATTCAGGAGCGAAATTAAAACAAAAATTATCACGCTGCTTATTAAATATCAAAAAATGACAGTAACACAAATGGCCAGATACATTAATACAACAAGGTCAAATTTATATCAGAATATTTCAGAAATGCTAAAGGAAAATCTTGTTCTGCCACCGGAGGTAATTGTAAAAAAAAATTATGTTGAAAAATATTACAGATTAAACACAGAAGCTTTTAATGTATCACAAAAAATTATGGTGGAAGAACTTTTAAGGCTAGGAAATAAAGAAATTAAGGATATGCTAAAGTCATTTTTTATGGCCCAGGCGCTTTTATTAAATGTGCTTGCCGAGGAAATAGATTCCTATACTGATGAAGATATAACAAATATTAAAAATAATTTTGACAGTATACTAACAACCTTTGGGTCCCTTTCAAATGAAAATGCCAAAATCCTGGCAGAAAAAATAACAGAAATACTTGGAGAACTGCCTGATGGAGATGAGCAAAATATTTTTCTTTTTCTGATATTTCCATTTGTCAGCACAAATCTGGGTAAATATATTTTAAAATGAAATAAAAAATTTAATTTTTATCCTTAATTGAATTAAAAAAATCAAAAAGAATTTTATAATAGTTGCCTGTCTTATTTATATATACATTAAACCTTATCCTGCCCAGCGGTTCAAATGGTATTTTGTACATCTCAGAGTAATCTGAGTATGAAATTCCGGCATCGCATCTCTTATTAAAAACATAGTCCGGTATCATCCCTGGCCTATCCAGTAATATAATATTTGAGCCCTCAATGTAATCATGGCATATATTAAACAATCCAGAGTCCTTATAAAGCACAGCCAGATATTTATAATCCTTTTTATTAAAATAAAGACCGTAATTCTTTAAAAATGTAATTTTATCATAATTTTCATTATAAAGGTCCTCATTATAATTTGAAATATACACATCCGCCTCATTATTCAGCATTGATTCCCTTATATCATTGTATGTAAATTCAGCAAAGATTGAATTTATTTTTAAGTCATATGGCATAAATTCCATATCTGGAAGATACTGCCCTGCAATAAGTATTTCAGGTATGTGCGGGTCAAATAAATTTACATTTATCCCATCTCCCTTCTGCAATGTGCCGGTAACCGAATTATGTGTGGAAAAACCATTTGCCCTCATTATTCTTGATATTGACCCTGAATTGCCCCTGACCTGGTATGCAAAATATGAGCCCTTATGTCTCACCAGTTTTAAAAGTAATATATCTGTATTTCCCCTATGAAGATCAAATGGTTCTCCTGCAATGGCATTAACGCTATAATTTTTAAAATTATAATTAACCATTGAAAATATGTTTGGCAGCACCATTGTATAAAGAAGCATTATGGACGAGACGGGAAATCCCGGCAGACCAAAAATATCCCTTTCACCTGCCTTGGCAAATAAAACCGGTTTTCCTGGCTTTACCCTAACGCCATGAAATAAAATTCCGGGCTTGTATTCACCTATAATTTTATAAACATAGTCCATTTCACCTGCAGATGTGCTTCCAATGGTAATGGTTACATCATTTTCTGTAACTGATGCATTAATTACCTTTTTAAGTTCTTCATATGAATCCCTGACAATATCATAAATTTTAACGTTAAATGAATTATATTTTTTTAATGCCTGATAAATTGCAATTGAATTGGATTCAAAAATTTTCCCCTCAACATAATTTTCTCCAGGTCTAATAAGTTCATCTCCAGTTGGTATTATCCCTATGTTTATTTTTCGGAACACCTTTATAACATTCTGGCCTGTTGCAGCTATTACAGAAATATCCCGTTCATCAAGCATCTTAAATTTTTCTGCAAGCCTCTCACCCCTCATAACATCCAGTCCCGCATTGGAAATCTCATTAAATTTATCCACGGGTGCATTAAAAGTTACCATATTACCATTTATTGCTGCATCCTCAAAGGGAACCATGGCATCAGCGCCCACTGGTATTGCCGCTCCGGTTGGGACCTTCATGCATTTACCATTTCCGGGATGATTTACAGGCGGGTTGCCGATATATGTTTGACCTGCAAGCTCAAGTGTTACTGGGTGCTCCCGGTCTGCATTCTGTAGGTCAGATGTTATTACTGCATAACCATCAACCTGTGACCTTGTAAATAATGGTAGATTATTTACACTGTATATGTCATCATGGCATATCCTTCCAAAGGCATCATATATAGATACGTACTCAAAATCATTTATTTTTCTTATATTATTTTTGATTATTTCATATGCATCGTCAAAGGCCTTAATATTATCAAACATGTATGTCATAAAAATCACCAGTTTTAATGTATAATTTTATCATAAATTATATTTACTATTAAATGTATCAGAAAAAATGATATTAAAAACATAATTATATGCAAAAAAATAATTAAAGAGATAAAATACTGGTTATAATGCTTTATTCAGATTTTAGTTTGGAAAAAAACTGCACAGAGTTTTCCGGTATTAATATTTATAATGCTGTTAATGATTTTGGAACACCGTTAATACTTTATTCAGAAAAAAGAATAAGAGAAAATGTTAAAAGAATAATAAATGCTTTTATGCCATATAATATTTCAATACATTTTGCCATGAAGGCTAATTATAATCCATACATTTTAAATTTGTTAAAAAGCCTTGGCTGTGGCATCGATGCAGCAAATCAAAATGAGGCCATGCTTGCATTAAAACTGGGATTTAATAATAATGATGTTGTGTCAACCCCAAATAATCTTGATAGGGAAGGTCTGGCCTTTTTAATAAATAATGGCATTAAAATAAATTATGACCATCTTGGCCAGTATAAACTTGTGCAGGATTTAAATCCGGAATTTGTCTCATTTAGAATCAATCCGGGGATTGGGATGGGAGAATTTAAGGAGATAACAACCGCCGGTGAAAATGTAAAATTTGGCATATCATACGATGAGGCATTAAAATCATATAAATATGCCCGGGATCACGGGGCAAAAAGATTTGGCATACATATGATGACCGGTTCCAACGTTCTCTCAGCCAAATTTTTTAAGGAATCCAGTAGAATTTTTTTTAATATTGCAGCGAATATTTCAAAAAAACTTGATATTTCATTTGATTATCTTGACCTTGGCGGTGGTTTTGGTGTGCCATACCGTGATAATGATCCAGATTTTGATATAAAAGCAGCTGCTGGATATATTTTGGAAAATTTTGAGAATTTTAATTGTATATTTAATAATTCAGACCTTATTATAGAGCCCGGCCGCTATATAATTGCGGATTCCGCTATATTAATTTCAAGAATAACATCAATAAAAAATTATGGGCATACAATAATAGGCACTGATGCAAGCATGAATACACTTATAAGAATACCCTTATATGGTGCATACCATAAAATATACATTGCCGGAAAATGCAGCGACGGCAAATTAATCAGTGCAGATATTGTTGGGCAGGCATGTGAAAACACTGATTATATTGCAAGGAACATAAAAATTCCCAGTGTAAATGATGGGAATATTGTTATAATTTCCAATGCAGGTGCATATATAATGTCCATGGCATCCAACTATAATCTTCTGGCCAGACCTGCCGAGGCCATTATTTTAGATGGAAATTTAAGGCTTATTAAAAAAAGAGAGTCGGTTGATGATATGCTAAAAACTTTTTATCCATAGCACGCTTCAAAAAAAATATAAATATCATGGAGAGTTAACCAATAATGAATTCTAATATGAAAAATGCACCCAAATTACGAAAATCGCTATCATCAGTTGATATATTTTTAATAAGTTTCACTGGCATGGTTGGATCAGGCTGGTTGCTTGGAGTACTGGCCGGCCCAGCATACGCGGGTCCTGCATCCATAATAACATGGGTTGTTGCAGGACTCTTTTTTATTGTCCTTGCCCTGGTATTCAGTGAGCTTGGTACAATGTTTCCATATACCGGCTCGCTTGTAAGATTCAATGAATTTTCCCATGGCCCTGTAAGCAATTTTTACCTTGGCTGGGCCTATACAATTGGAGCCATAGCCACGCCTCCTGTTGAGGCCGCCGCACTAACAAGTTTTATCAGCAGTTATGTTCCGGATCTTTATAATTCATCTATTTCCCTGTTAACCCCGCTTGGTGTTATTTTTGCACTGGCGTTACTTGGCATATTTATATTAATACAGTATATAGGTGTAAATGTTTTTGGTAAATCCAATGCTGTAATGACATGGTTTAAAATGGCAGCTATTATATTAACAATAATAATGATTGCGGCATTTATATTCCACCCAAAAAACTTCTTTAATATGCCACATGGATTTTTGCCATATGGCAGTTCATCCATATTTGCTGCAATGGTTCCTGCAGGCGTAATATTTTCATATGAGGGTTTCAGGCAGGGTCTTGATTACGCTGGGGAAACAAAGAATCCTAGGAAATCCGTGCCAATTGGCATGATTTCTGCAATGCTTGCCGCAATGGCCACATATATATTACTTCAGATTGTTTTTATTGCATCCATAAACTGGTCAGCCGCAGGAGTACCACCTGGTGACTGGAGCCAGCTGCTGACATCAACATGGTCTGCAAATCCATTCTATTATGCATTTAATTCAACAGGTGTTTATTTCCTTGTTGGATTCTCAATATTCCTAATTATAGTGGCAGTAATATCATCTGCGTCCACACTTGGAGTTTATGTTGGTTCATCCGCAAGGTCATTATACGGTATGAATAAAATTGATTATTTTCCAAATATCTTCGGAAGATTGCATCCAAAATTTAGAACACCTTGGGTATCATTACTTATAACATTTATTATCGGTGCATTATTTTTGCTGCCGTTCCCGAGCTGGTATGCACTTGTTGGAATAAATTCTTCATTTACGGTTTATGCCTATCTTGCTGCAGGCATAACAAACACATCCCTAAGAAAGACTGCACCAGAGATACACAGAGAATTCAAAACACCTTTCCTGGGCATTATGGCACCAATAGGATTTGTCATAGCCTCACTCCTTGTTTATTTTTCAGGATGGAGCATAGTAAGCTTGCTGCTTTTAATAGTTAGCGGGGGATTACCATTATTCCTTTTAAGCCCATATGGTAGACGGACATTCAGTGTATCACTTAAAACTGCAATTGTTTACTCTATTATATACTGGATAATTTTTATCTTCATAGGAGTCATTTATGCGCTTTCACTGTTACCATTCTATATGTACTTTTCAATTTATGCAATTGTTACAATATTAACACCACTTAGTCTCTACATAATTTCAGGTAAAACTGCACATCGCGCATTAAAAGCATCAATATGGGTTGTATCATATAATATAATACTTGGGATAATGTCATACTATGGTTCACTTGGCATAAATTATATAATATATCCTTATGACTATATAATATTTGCAATATTAAGCCTTGCCATATATTTTGTTGCAACAAATACAGGATATCATACCCAAAAACTAAAGGACTACCAGGCTGCTAATGGTGCAACCGATGAATAAATATTATAAAAAATTTTATAAATATAAATTTATTTATAGTTATGATTAAAATGGCATGGACTGAAGTTGCAGATGAAAGTGAATTGAAGGCTGGGGAATCAAAGGCATTTGAGGTAAATGGAAAGAAAATATTAATATCAAATGTGGATGGAAATATTTATTCAATAGATTCAATATGCACGCACATGGGCGGTGACCTTTCTAAAGGTAAAAAAGAAAATGGCATTGTCATATGCCCAAAGCATCATGCACAGTTTGATTTAAAAACCGGTAAGGTTGTAAAAAATGTCGGGGGGTTTGTGAGAACCATGACAAGAAAGGAAGCCTCTGACCTTAAATCTTATAACGTTAAAATAGAGGATGGGAAAATAAAGATAGACTTATAACACATAAATTTTAATTATTTAACTTTAGTGAATCATTAAGCAGTATCAATATAATACCGGTAATTAAACCTGAAAATATCATCCCAGTAATGGCGAAAATTGTTGAATTCAATTTTTTGGCCCTTTGTATATCATAACATCTTATGCATTTATATATTCTATAAATATGTATTATTTCAAGTGCAGTTATTAACGTCATAATCAGCATTATAATTATAAATACATGTCCCATGGAAGACATAAATATGGTTTTAAATAGTGTACCCACAAATATGCCATAAAGCATCAGGATAAGCACAACTAAAAATAGTGATGAATAGATCAATGCAGCCTCAGATTCAAGCCGTGCCATATTATCTTCATCTGCCATAACTAAAATAATGCAAAACACATATATTATTTTTCATCTAAAAGACTTATTTATTTCAAAATTGGTAACTTTAATTAAAATAGTCGATTTATGTGAATCCAATATTAAATAAAATTATTAATGGCATCAAAATATTTTTAAACCTTTTTATATAAATAAAACATTTAATTTCTATTTAATAATTTCTTTAAACAATATATATCTGATAAAAATCGTTAGATAAATATTTGCAGTTAAAAATATAATGAATGAAATTAAGCTATTTTTATTAAATATCTTACATTGTTTTTAATCTTCTAAATATTTAGGTATTAAATATATCCACCTAACTTTTATATTTTTAAATATTTAAGTGTTGATATCCATTAATACAATTTTAGTGTTGTTTACAATATTATATATAAAATATTATATTTACAATAAGATAAAAATTTAAAGACATATAACTCTTTTTTATTCTTCCACCTCCATGCTTTCATTATCTTTAAGTTCCTCGCCGTGTTTATTGTAACTTCTAATTTTTCCCAGATTTATTAATGTATTATTTTCAAATATTTCTACTATTTTTTCAACTGTTATATTTTTAGTTTCTGGCATAGTGAAATAAAATATTGTATAGGCAATAATAGATATTATTCCAAAGACTATAACGGAATACCCCAGATGTAAAACTGAGTCCATATATGGAAAAATTTCATCAACTGTAAAACTGGTCATCCATTCCACAAAAACAGCCAGCGCTGCAAATTTGACCCTCTTATGTGTTGGGAAATATTCTCCCTGTATTAAAAACGCTATTCCACCACCGCCTATGCCAAAAAATATGAGATAAAATGCAAGCCCCATTAATAGACCTATTGGATAATTTTCTATGTATAATATTCCACCAACTATATCAGATACAGCCATACCTGCAAATCCTAATAATGCTAAAAATCTTCTTCCAGCAATATCTATAAATTTAAAACCAAGAAATGTTGAGGCAACCATAACTGCACTCAGTATCGCAGTTGCCCCTATAGCATAGGCATTTGCTATAGCTTTATTGCTTACTGACGGGAATATGTGAAGGCTTGAAATTATGTAAGGACCATAAATTAATGGTATATTCACACCATTGGCTATAATAAATAATCCCATCAATGCACTAACAAAAAAGGCTCTCTTGACGCCTTTTGTTTCCTTATTTCTATTTTTCGTTAAACTATACAGGTAATTATATGCCTCGTTTAAATCCGAATCTGTTGCCTGTATCCCAAATTTTAAAAGATCTTTCTTTACCTTTTCATATTTTTTCTTTAATATTAGCCATCTTGGTGATTCCGGTATTTTAAATCTGAAAATTAAGGCTATTAATGCCGGAATTATAGCAAGGCTGAGTATAATTCTCCAATCCACATTATAAGCTAATTTTGGTAGGTATAGAAACATGAGCATTGCAACAATAAACGATGCAAAAATTCCTATGACTATCATATATTGTTGCATGATTCCAAGCTTACCACGATGTTTTCTTGGAGCAAATTCAGCTATATATGCAGTTGCAACTGCAGAATCGGCACCGATAGCAATACCGATGAATGTTCTTGCAACCATAAGCATTATAACGTTTATTGTTAGTGCTGATAGAAGAGCACCAACTATATAAATTACTATATCAGTTAATAGCAGAAATTTTCTACCAAGTTTATCTGTAATGAAGGATGCTATTAATGCTCCAAATGCGGCACCTAATAATGCCCCAGAGGCAATATAACCAACAACGAAAGGAGATGCATGAATATAATATGGAATAAATATTAGAACAGAACCTATATCAGATTGATCATACCCATATAAAAACCCTCCTATAGTGGCCATTAAAACAAGTGTCCAATAAAACTTGTTCAGATGGCTAGGTCTATTTAATTGCTCAATTACCGGATTTATCTCACCATTGTGTGCTTGCATAATGTTTAAATATACATAAGTATATAAAATATAAAATTTACATGTAAATATTTACTTAATTTATTAGCAAATAATTTTATTAGTATAAAATCATTTCATAATATTTATTAAAAATTAATAAATTATTCTGCTGTAATTTCGAGAATCCTATCCCAGCATTATAATGTGAATATATTATTTTATTTTACATTAATAAATTTTAAGAGAAATGATATGAAAGAAAAATTTGGAAAACAACATTTTATCCATATATACTTAAAATCAGAATTTTATTAACTATAATTTTTTGCTCCTGGATTACCTGAGGGTCTTTGTTATCACTCTTATAATAATATTTATGTTTTTAATACTGTATTTTTTAATAGAATTTAAATATGGTTTTGTTACCATGAGTAATTATTAAATGGTATAATATTTATTAATAAACTTATTTATTTTTTTTAAATAATATTTAAATATTCATGAAATTAAATCATATTTATACTTAAATTAGTATTATATATAATTGATATACACTATCATGGATAAAATCATTGATAGTGAAAAATTCTCAAAATTTTTAAGGCTTTTATATGTTGCAACAGCAATTGGGGCGTTTACAGATATTTTTGATACTAGTGTCGTCGGTGGCACATCTGCAAGCATAATCACATCACTGAATATAACAAAACCCGAATTTGGGTTCCTCGGTTCAATGACATTTATTGGTGGTCTCTTTGGTGCACTATCTTTTGGATACCTATCTGATGCCTTTGGAAGGAAAAAAACATTTATAATAACATTAATACTTTTCATAGTTTTTGAATTTTTATCAGGTCTGGCACCTAATTATATATATCTTTTGGTATTCCGTTTTGTTGTGGGCTTTGCAATTGGTGCTGATTATGTTCCGGCCATAACTCTGCTCTCTGAGTTTGTGGAACCCGGGAAAAGAGGGTCTTCATTTGATTTTTTCTGGATACTGGCAAATCTGGGTGCTCTTGCATCCTATCTTGTTGCATTCCTACTGGTTCCACTTGGCGATCTTCAGTGGAGAATTTTATTTATAATAGGGATAATACCGCCTTTATTGGGATTATTGATAAGATCGAGAATTCCAGAAACACCAAGGTTTTTTGCCATTAAGGGAAAAATAGAGGATGCCAAAAACTCCCTAAAAGAAATAGGTTTAAGTGAGGATAATGTAAATAATTATGAAAAGTATAATTTAAGCGATGAAAAATTATTTAAACCATATATTTTAGGAATAACGATACCGCTGTTTCTAATCATGCTTTTAAATATACCCCCAAGTGGAATGCTGGAATTAACGCCACTTATGTTAAGTACTTTAAAAATATCAAAAAGTGATTCACTGTTATTTACCTCATTTGCCTGGGTCACACCAGTTGTAATAGGAAATATTATAGCATTTAAATTAATGGATTTGCTTGGTAGGATAAAAATGCTTATAATAGGTTCCCTAGGTCTTGGGATTGCATTAATAGCCATGTATGTATTTTCATCATATTATTTCAATGTCGATTTAATGCTAGCTGCAATGGCCTCTGGTGGAATACTGCAATCGTTTTATATTCCAGTAATTTACTCACTCTCCACGGAGTTATATCCAACAAAGATTAGGGGCCTGGGCCAGGGTATAAGTATTGCCGGAATAAGGCTTGCTGGCATCATAGGTACATTTGGTGGTTCACTTCTGTTAACATATTATAAAATAGCCGGAATTTTAATAGGATACGCCGTTATATGCTTTCTGGCAATTATTGTTATTGTTTTCTGGCTTGGCAGGAAGGCAGAAACAAATAAGATGGTTTTAGAGGATATAGATAAAAGATTCATTAAAAATTAAATTATATATTTTCATCAAAGAATTTTAAAGTTTCCCTGTACTGCTGAATCATGTGCATTTTTTCACCGAAGCCATGGCCCTCCCTTGGAAACAGCAGCAGCCTTACTTTTTTGTTTTTATCCTTTAAATACCTGTAAAATTCAAGGTACTGGCCATATGGTACATATGGATCCTCAATGCCATGCATTAAAAGTATGGGTGTTTTTATATCACTGTTCATTCTTATAACCGAGAACTTATCGTATTTATTGAACTTATAAGGGTCTTCATGCATGTGTATCTGATCCCATAGATGCAGGTTTGATGTTCCGTGGAAGCTTACCCAGTCAGATATTCCATACAGGGATACAGATGCCCTAAAAATATTTGATTTTGCAACGGCAAGTGCAGACATGTAACCTCCATATGACCCTCCTGTTATATATATTCTGTCAGTTTTAATTTTTCCGGTGGATTTTAGGAAATTTATTCCATTTATTATGTCCTCAAAATCATTCCCGCCAAGGTCTCCAAGATTTGACTCAGCATACTTTCTTCCAAGGCCTATGCTTCCGCGGTAATTTGGAAGGAAAACAGAGTATCCATTGTCAAGGTACATTGTTGTGCGGTCGATCATTGCAGGATATGAAAATGATGTGGGACCCCCATGTATATAAACTATTAAGGGTTTTTCAGGTCCGAGTGATCTTAAAAATCCATATATCCTCATGCCATTTGAATCCCATTCAATAAGCTCATTTGCGTATTTTGGTGAATTCCTTAATTCTTTATTTATTTCAGACTTAATGATTTCATCTCCATTGATAAATAAAAGTTCTCCTGGATTTTCAGTATCTGAAAAAACCAGTGCAATTTTATTTAATGATATTGAAAATTCCGGTGAGACAACAGGATAAACTATGCCGGTGCCCCTCCATAAAATACTTCCAGTATCGATATTTTTTATCCTGAATTCTGACATGTGATTTTCCATGGCATAAATATTGTTATTGAAAAATTCTATATGTGAGTAGCTTGAATCGCTATCTTCAGTCAGATTTTTTGTTTTATTTCCTGATATTAATATAATATCGCCTGATACAACACCCCTGTCACTCATTACAGATTCAAGAAATGCAACATTGTCATTGAATGCCCTAATTTTACCTATCTGTCTGTATTCTGGATCATAAATAATTTTTATATCCCTATCAATACCTATTTTATATACCTTGGATGCATACCAGCAGCTCTCCTGCGGGCATTCAGAGGCAATAGCATAGATATTTTTCCCGTCAACTGAAAATTCCCAGATGTTTAGTTTTTCTGTTATTTTTTTTATTCCCGAATTCATGTCAATAATATATAGTGAATTAAATGAATCCGAGTCTTCAAAGAAATATGCATCATCCTCACCATTCACCTTTTTTTCCTTTGCAGTAAATATAATTCTGGAATCGTCATACCATTTTGCAGTATCTATCTCCCCGGGAAAATTCAGACTTATATCCATTCCATTGTTATCCAGAACAATAATATTATTCCCGCAAACATAAAGTGATCTGCCTGAACTGGCATATTCAAAGGATTTAATGCCATGCCCATCTATTTTTCTTTTAATTTCCATATTTTTTTTAAAAATAAATAATGTGGATTCAGGGTTCTTTTTTTTATATTCCCTGTAACTTTTTGTTGCAATACATGCAATTTCATCCCAATTTGGGGATATTCTGACATTTGAAATAAACCTGTATTTTAAAAGTCTCTCAATGCTGTAATCTTCCATTATCTGAGATAATTATAAAATATAAAATCTTAATTATATCCCGCATTTTTATCCATGAAATGACCTGTTTTTCCAGTTATTATGGCTATAACAATAAGAACTGTTACAATCAATGCCAGTACCAGTGTATTGTATCCTAATCCCAGATACACAAGAAGAATTCCTGATGTAAATCCACTTACAGCCTCAACTATTTTATTTACCATGTAATTCTGGCCATTGGCAATCCCCCTTATCTTTGAGGGTACAAATGAATTTAACACCGCATTATATGCCATTGGCCCCATGTAATCAAGGAATATAATGCCCATGGTAAACGGTACTATAAGAATATTGTATAGCCTTCCAGAAAAAACAATGAAAAGCATAAACAGTAACAATCCTGCAAACGATGATGGTATGACACTGCTTTTATATATGCCAAATCTTGATGATACAAATGGTGAGATTAATGCGCCTGCAAAGCCGGCAGCATATATTAATCCATCAATGCCAAGTATATATGTAAATGTGTATATCCTCAATATTACAAGCATGTATGTTACATAAAATGAAAACCCCCAGCCTATAAAACCAACTATGCAGTTTAGGGAATATGTGAATATTATTTCCCTGTTGATTCCTGACCTGTAAAATTTGATTATATCCTTAAGTGACCTGTGCAATTTTTCTGTTGATTTTATCTTTATATCATCACCATAAACATTTTTAATAACCTTTTCAGCATCGGTATTTTTACCGCTGTAATAAAGCCATAAGGGTGTTTCCATTAAATATGTTCTTAATACCAAAATAATTGCGGCGAATACACCACCCATTATGAAAATATATCTCCATATAATATTGGAGTTTATATATGTATAGAGCAGGTATACTGTTAGTACCGCAACAAGGGCAACGACTGAAAATGCATATGCCCAAAGCGAATAAAATTTATTTCTCTGTTTCATGCTTATATATTCATAAATGTATGAAAAGCCTGTGGCCACATCAGCCCCTATGGAGAATCCCATAATAATCCTGAATGCTATAAACTCAACCAAGTTGGTGGAAACGGCTATAAGAATGGCAAAAATAATAAAAACCAGCATATTATAAATAAGCATTTTTTTTCTGCCCAGATAATCAGTTAAATACCCACCAAATATGGCACCTATTATTGCCCCAATATTTGCTCCGGCGACGGAAAGCCCAAGAAGTATGCCGGACGGCAGGAATGTATCCTTAAAAAAGGTTAAAACAAATGAAAATGCGGTGAGATCCCATACATCAAGGAAAACACTTGCAGAAACTATAAAGACCATATAAAGGCTTTTTATATTATCATGGGTTAATATGTAACGTGAAACCTCATTGTTCTCCATT
Organism: Acidiplasma sp. MBA-1; assembly: GCF_000949015.1. NCBI lineage: Archaea > Methanobacteriati > Thermoplasmatota > Thermoplasmata > Thermoplasmatales > Ferroplasmaceae > Acidiplasma > Acidiplasma sp. MBA-1. Next base: position 385,879 of record NZ_JYHS01000001.1, read on the forward strand.
GAAAATGATATATTATATTAAATTATAAATTTTTTTAAAACATTATAATTATAATTTAAAATTAAAATATGAGCATATATTCAGGGAGTTGCTGTTAACATACTCATTATTTAGGAAATCTCCATAATTATATATTTTAAGTCCACTGATTTTTACAAATAAATAAATTAGGAACACAAAAATATAAGATCTTTTTTTAAACCCTGCCGATTTAAAAAATTTCTTAAAGAGTTTATAATTTGATACACCATAGCCTCTAATTAGATCAATATTATTATGAAGAATTCTTTTTAAATATTTTAATCCTGAAGCATAGCGTCTTTCCCGTTTAATTGCGTGCTGGTTATTTGCTATTTTATTATATTCTGGAACCTTATAAACAATGTATCCATTTTTTAAGAACCTTGCCATCCTTTCAAAATCCTCACCGTAATTAAGGTCTCTCCATGGAACGCTGAAATTAACCCGTTTTCTGCAAATAAAATTAAATGCAACAGAATTATCATCAATATTTATAAGGAAACTGTTAAAAAGACTTATAAATTTATCATTGTAAATTGTATCCAGGTCAACTTGCATAAAAATATCCATATCATCTGATTCATTATATGCCATTTCCATGGCAAGCTGTCTTCCCATCCCCCTGGAGCATTTGACCCTCCTAATTTCAATATCATAAATATTTTTAAGTCTTATAAGTATTTCATAAGTATTATCTGTTGAAAAATTATCAACTATCAAAAATTTTTTCCTGCATTTAATTTTATCAAGAGATTTTAAGGAACTTTCAACAATGGATGCATTATTAAATACAGTTCCATAGATATAGAGCATGAACATAAATAAATGATTATTATTTTAAAATTCTGTAATACTAAAAAAATATAGTTATTTATTTATATTTGCAGCGGTATAGGTTTCAACGTTTTTTTCAAGGGAATTCTTATTTGTTTCTGGTGCCATAATGATTGCTATTATCAGCCCAAAAACTGAAAATCCGGCAAATATTGACAATGAATGGAATACAGGAAATAATGGAAATAGGACAATACCCATTATGGCACCAACTCTTGACACTGCTGTTGCAATGCCCTGTATGGTTGACCTAACAGTAGTATCAAATAATTCTGTGGGATAAAATAATGTTACAGCCCCAACCCACTGCTCAAATAGTACAAATATGAAAAAGAAGGGTACTGTATAAAGGCCTGAAATTTTAATGATGCTCCCAAGAATTAAAAGCAATGACATTATGAAAAAACCTGAAATTGTAAGGAATCTTCTTCCAAGCCGGTCTGCAAGTGGCATTGCTATTATATATCCCAGTATGCCACCAATTGATATCAGCATGCTTGCCTCTGCTATTGATCTAAACTGATGCTTAAATCCCAGTGTGCTGAATATTACTGGATAATAAAATCCTATGCCATATGCAGCAACATCAAATATAAACCATGCAAGTATTACAAAAATAAAGGTTTTGCCGTATTTTGTTTTTATTTTATATTCCGAATTTTTAAGATTATCCGATCTGCCGGCTATTTCAATCTCAGAATATTCCGCATCCTCTATTTTTCCGTGAGATGCCAGCCACCTTGGTGATTCAGGTACACTTAGCCTTAATAGTATTATTGGCACTGCCATTAATCCACCCAGAATAAATGTATATCTCCAGAAATCGTAGTAAATTACGAAGAAGTAATTGGCGGCTGCTGAAACAAATGCCCCAACCCAGTACATTCCAACCATTGTTATTAGAAGCTTTCCCCTGGTTTTTTTTGGTGAAAATTCAGACATCATTGTGGAGCTTATTGGATAATCACCCCCAATGCCGAATCCCATAAGAAGCCTTGATAAAAACAACTCAATAAAATTTGTTGAGAGCCCCGCTGTAATTGCAAATAATACAAAGAATATAAGGTCTATGCCAAATATCTTTTTTCTTCCAATACGGTCTGATAAAATGCCTAGCAGCGGTGCACCAGCCAGCATTCCGGCAAAGGATGATATGTCTATTAGTATGTACTCAAGTTCACTGAGATGAAGCTGTGCCGGTAAAACAAGGGCAGCCATGGTAATTATGGACAGGTCATAACCGTCAAGAAACAGACCTGTGGATGCCAGGGCAAATAATTTAATTCCATTCTTATTAATCCTCGAATTGTCGATTGCATCAAAAGCCATTCTCACACCTCCAAATTTTTAAATCCATACGAGGATTTAAAGTACAAAAAAGCCCTTAATTATATATTAAACGTAATTTTTAATCATATATAAAATTAAGTGCCTGGAAAAAAATGAAAATTAAGCAATTGACGATAAATTTTAGAGATCATATGGCAATAAAAAATGCCTAAAATAAGGCCTGCCTAAAATATTTTTTATAAATAATTATCATAAATCTGGAATCAAACCAAATATCCCTGAATTTTTGTGTAAAATTTTAATTATTTTACGACAAAATAAAATATTATGTTTATAAAAAGTCAAATTTTGTAATATAAACAGCTGGAAAGGTTTATTATACCAAAATATTTATTCTGCCATGAATTCTGACAGAAGTTTAAAACCGGATCAGGTGGGATTGTGGCACGATATTTTCCAGAGTTTCAGCCATGTTGCCCCGGCCGCAGAGGTTGCAATACTTATAACAGGAACCGCACTGGTTGCAGAGGGCAGCACACCGCTGGTTTTTTTGCTCGCACCATTAATAGTGCTCTTATGGTTAAACACAAATTATCAGTTTTCTGGTAAAATCTCCAGCTCCGGCGGATATTCTGCATTTTCCAGGGCAGGTCTTGGCAAAACGGCCGGAGATTTAACTGGATGGTTGTTCTTCTTTAATGAGTTCTTGACATATACCGGATTTGCTCTTTTATCATTTGCTGCATTTATTTTTCTAATATCCCCAAAAATTTCGTCAATTACATATATATGGATACCAATTATGCTAATACCCCTAATATTTACAACTGTATTTGTTTATCGTGGTGTGAGGGTATCATTAAATTATGCTGTGTACACGGGAATTATTGAGACACTTGTTTTGACCATAGGTGCAATAATTATAATAATAAAGGTTGGTACTGGAAACACATTAACCGTGTTCACAGCAAAACCTGTGGGAAATGATTTTTCTATTATAGGTCTTGGATTATTATTTGGTCTTTATTCATACGGTGGCAGCGGGTCTGTTATTGCCCTTGGTGAGGAATCCAGGGAGCCTAAAAGATTGATTAAAAAGGCAATTCTATATGGATGGCTAATTGTTGTTATCCCACTGGCGCTTAATGCATATGCACTAACTGTTGGGTGGGGATTAAATAATATATCATCCTTTGGGTCATCGCCTGATCCAGGCCTTATAGAATATTTTACATTTCTGGGGCCCTTTGGTGGATGGCTCTTTGCCGCAATAGTATTAAACAGTTTTCTTGATTTTGGCATAGCCATTAATAATTCTTTAACAAGGATGCTCTATTATTTATCCAGGGATAGCAATATATTACCATCATATCTAAGTGAAACGCATAAAAAATATGGTACGCCTTATAAGGCAATACTTACAACTGCAGTTTTTTCATTTATTATTGCACTTATTTCCGGATTAATATTTGGACCATTTATAGGTGCACTGGTCATAGAGGGTGCGGCATCAATAGCATTCATGTTACAGCATGCAATAGCAACATTGAGCCTTCCTGTATACACCAAAAGGGAGAAGGAATTCCATATATTTGCTGATTTAATTATTCCGGCAATAGCAATAATATTTATTGGATTTGCAATATTCAGCACTGTATATCCTGTTCCTGCATTTCCATTAAACCTTCCTGCATATATGGTTGGTGTATGGATTTTAATTGGCCTTATATTAATAATAATACTTAAAAAATTTTCATCCCAGAAAATTGAAAAGGTTGCAGAGGTTAAATAAAAAATTATTAATTAAAAAAATCAAAAGATTATTTTTATTTATTTTTAAAAATTACTGTGAATCCTCAGCCTCCATATTAAATCTATCATAGTCATTCTGTTTTTCAGACAATTGAACCCTCTCTGGTCTAATGTAATATATGACAATATACAATAAAAGTCCAATAAACGATCCAAAGAGTGCCTTTGGGAAATAGGCAAATATGTAATCATAGGGGCCTATTCCAAATATGGCTATCACAGTGCCTATAAATGCTGGTATAAGGGACGCAAATTTAATATTATTTTTTATATTTCTTGGTATTTTATAATAGTCACCTATTCTTGTTGTATGCCTTAAATTTTTGAACCAGTCAAAAATGAGTATGAATGTAAATGGAAATATAATTGCCTCGAGAATGTCTATGAATCCGGATATACGGGCGAGGATGCCCTCTATGGCCAGTATTATACCACCAATGCCAAGGAGCAGTGTTGCAACAGGCTGTGCCCATTTTTCATGCACACTCTTACCAAATAATGGCTGTATTGATGTTAATAAATCAGCAGTTGCGGGATAAAGATTCATTGCATTTGGGTGTATCAATGATAATGCCAGAAGAATGGCCGCGATGATTATTATAATTCTGTCTGTTCCGGATACACCGGGAAAAGATAGTACTGCAATATTCCATCCACTTCCAGGATTTAAACTATTGCCAAAAAATCCAACAATGCCCATCAGCAAAACAGGTAGCATAATTCCCAGGGGGCTCGCCACAAAATATCCAGCCCTTGTTTTTTTGTTTTCTCTACCAGAAAATGGCCTGCCAAATCTTGATTGTGTCGATATCTTATATGTCCATGCAAGTATTGAAAATCCCAGTAGAAAATCCAGCGCACCTCCCCATGTATACTTACCGATAGGATTTAAAAGATTAGAAACATTGATTGTATACGTTGTGAATAGAAAATATGTTAAAATACCAAAGCTAATTACAAGAAGCGGTGCTGTGTACCTAAAGAAATATTCAAGCCATTTTGCACCAAGAAGTACGAGTAATATCTGTATTGCCCCCATAATAATGTACCAGTATAAAATTGGAGAATGTGTAAGGCTGCTTAATATTACGGCACCAACACTATCATTAAGGCCAAAATAACCAAGATTTAAAAATGTGAATATTAGTGAATATGCTCCAGAGGTCATATACCCATAGGTCTTTCTTGCAACAACAAGAGATGGTACCGGTATCTGCCGGCCCATATCTGAGATCAAACCCGCAGGTATGAGTCCTATAAGAAGGGCAATAACAATTGCAATAATTGCATAAATAAGGCCCATATTATATAATTCCTTACCGGCAATTGGAACAAGTGCGGCACCACTTGCCATTGCCCAAAATATAAAAAATTTCCACGGTGACATATTTCTCTCATTTTTTGGTATGGGATTTACACCTATTACCTCAAAACCATCCTCAACCACTGTATTATCAGAATGTTTTGGCATAAAATCCATAGTAAGCCAAAATATTTAAGCATAGATTATTTTTAAATATTATAATAATATTAATTAAATACTATATAGTATATAATAAACCAAAATTATTTTTACATTAAAATTATATATTAAATCAGGGTGCACTGTACCCATGAACCTTTATAAACTTTATTCCAAGATTCCTTGCAAGCTCACCATCAATATCATCCCTATCACCTATAACAATAGAATTTTTAAGATCTATACCGTATTTTTTTACAGCCTGTTCCACCATTCCTGTTTTAGGTTTTCTGCATTCACAGTTTTCTTCTGGTTTGTGGGGGCAAAAATAGAAATCCGATATAACAATTCCATGCTCCATAAAAATTCTTTTTATTCCATCATTAAATTTTTTCATATCATTCACTGTGAAATATCCCCGGTTAATACCGGATTGATTTGAAATAACAATTATTATATAGCCACTATCATAATACTTTTTAAGTATTGGAATTATGTCATCATATATTTTAAGATCTTCTAATTTATATGTATACCCTGCATCGTAGTTAATAGTACCGTCCCTATCAAGGAATATTGCAGGTTTCATAATAAATATGAATATGAAGATGGTTAAAAATTTTTGTTTTTAAAAAAATATAATAAATTTAAATCTCAATGGGATTATCATATGATGTTTCATCCAAGGATTTTCTTTCTGTTTTTACATATTCAGGATGGAATCTATAAAGAATTAGAACTATTATGAAGGCTAATAGGAAGAAAATACCCCCTATATATCCAATATAATCTACATGAATTCCAGAGGTACCAACTATTAAAGGTGTAAAGAGGCCGAAAATTCCTGCTTCAAATCTCATTGTAAACCATACAAACCCCTGTCCTGAATTTCTTAAGCTTGTTGGGAAATGTTCTATTGAAAGTAATCTTGTTGTTGGCCAAACTCCAAGCCCTTGACCAATACCAAATAACAAAAAAGACAAAAGGAGGACCCCTACATTTTTCAGAAATGGCGGATAGACAAGCATAAAGAATGATATAGATGACATAATAGCACTTATAAGATATAATGGTACACGTCCGAGTTTATCTGATAAATAATAAAATATTAGCACGCCAGGGACTATAGCACTGGCAAAGTATATGGCCTCAAATGCAAATGTTACCCTAGCACTAACAAGATGAAGTGAATCAAATATATACGGAAAGAATTCCCCGTATGTGGATGCTGGAATTCCCCAAATTAAATATAAAAACCAGGAAAATAGTAAAAAGGGACCATATTTTTTGAATAATTCTGCATATTTTCTTGATGAGTATTCTTCCTTTGTATCAGATCTACTTTTAACATTTAATTTTTTTGCAGATTCATTTATATCTGCAGTTCTTCCTTTTAAAATATCGAACCTAGGAGATTCGGTTAAACGCCTTCTTAGTGCCCACGCAAGAAAGGCTACAAGTCCAAGCATTATCCAGATGGTTCTAAATAGAATCATACCAGAATTTACAAGTGCAATTGCAAATCCTAATTCAACAAGAACACCGACGTACCACATTACGGTAGTTACACTCATAAGTCTGCCTCTGTAATTTTTTGGAGAAAATTCTGAGATTAATGACCAGGACGTTGGGACATCAGCACCTACAGCTAGACCTACAAGAGCATAAAAAATCATGGCCCATATAATATTAAAGGAATTTGACGGAAATACACCAGTAAGAGACAAAAGTATTGATGAGACACCATATATTATCATGTCCACCTGATAAATATATTTTCTACCAAACTTATCACCGAGTCTCCCAAAAAATAAGGCTCCTAAAGCACATGCTATTAATGTTATAAATGCAGGCAGTCCTTCTTCTATAGTGTTAAAATGTAACAATGTTGCTATAGCTGCAAGCGTAATTCCTGTTCCCGCAAACATTCCTGCATCAAGAAAATCACCTAGAGATGCAATTAATGTCCACTGTTTATGCGTTGAAGTTAAACTTGCATTATCAAAATCTTTTATATCTGGCATACACTCACTAAAGTTTTATTTCCAATATATATAAATATTCATTTCCCAACTTTTCCATATACTATAAAAAATAATATATGATATTATTTAAATTAATGGTTTTTCTTATAATGTAATTATATAGAAAATATGATTAAACGGAATTTACGGTATTTATCTAAATGAATTAAATACAAACAAATAAATTTATTAAAATTTTTTATCGCTTATTCCTGGGTCATAAGCTGATAATACGTTTTTATATCTCCTTAAATAATTATATGCTTTATGGCATTCAAATATGTTTTCTGCTATACCTATTGGCAGATTTTCATTTACATTTCTTGGCTTAAATGATGCATCTGTAAATACTATTTTACCTTTTTTAGTATTAATTATAAACGCTTGGGATGATCTATGATGGCAGCCTACCCAAACTGCTGTTATTCCTGGAATTAATTCTACTGGTATGTCAGATTCATAAAATTGAATCCTAGAATAAGCATCAAATATAAGATATTTAAGTTGTTTTTCTGGTATAAATAAATTCCTTTTTATATTGTGATATCCAGGAGTTATTATATCTTCAATCCAACCCTTTCTAGAAATGAAATATCTAGCATTCTTAAATTCATCTAGTCTTCCAGTTGTATAATCCTGCATGGGTGTAAATGCTATATTTTTAATATCTTCAGTTTTGAATTTACTTGAATCCAAAATTTTTATTGAATCGTATGATTTAAATAATGCTCTTTCTCCCGCAAATTTTTCCATTTCATGGTTCCTTTCGGTTAAGTCCAGTGGCATTCCTGTATTTATAAGTACATTTGTTTCATCATTATAAGCAATAACCATGTGAAAAGTAAGCCTTTCCCATTTCCTCCATTCAGTCATCCTGTAAACTTCTGGCCCAGGAACTTCAGATTCTCCAATTTTCAATATAATTACATTAAATACATCATTCATATTTATAACTTATATTTAATTATAGAAATTAAAATTAATTCCTGACATTTCCAATGTGTTTAATATAAAAGTGATTTTTATTAATTTTTTAACTAATCGAAATAATTTATTAAAAAATGAATTTAAAATATAAAATATGATATTTATCAACTTTTATTTTCTTTACTTTTTCCATATTTAACTTGATTTTTTGGTAAGTATTCAATACCAAATCCCGCCTTTTCGTTTAGCTCAAAGTAACCATTTTTTGGAAAAGGAATCCCGGAAATGTTCTGTTCCATCCATTCCCTGTATTTTGTGAGAAATTCCGCCATAGGTGTGATGCTTTCAGGTTCAGAAGCAATAAAGTGAAGATTGTAAACATTTCCTGTATGGGGTATAACTACTGCACCATATGCCTCTGCCAATGCAGCGATTTTTTTCATTGCAGTAATTCCACCTGCCCAAACAGTATCGCATTGTATAATCCTTATACCCGCATCTAGAAGGTGTTTTACATCATATATATAATAATGATGTTCTCCTTCTGATATTGGTATATCAGTTTTCTTTGATAATAATTTCATTGATTCAAAATCATCTGGGAGAAACGGTTCCTCCATCCACGCTATTTCATATTTTTCTAGAGATTGTGCCATTTTTAATGCAAAATTATAATTCCACGACATCCAGGAATCACAAGCTAATGAAACATTATAGCCAACAGCATCTCTAATAATTTTAACTAACTCAATATTTTTTTCAACACCATCTATTTTGGATGGGCCATACAGAAACCTCATTTTCATGGTTTTATACCCCTCATTTACATAAGATATGGCCTCATCCTGCAGATTTTTTACATCTGTTGGATGAAGATGGCTGGCGTATGCCACAATTTTTTTTCTTGTCTTTCCGCCAATAAGTCTGTACACAGGAATGCCAAGAGATTTTGCATATATATCGTACATTAACAAGTTAATTGCACTTATTGCATGCATTGCAATACCTCCGCGTCCAACCGGCAGTGTGTATCTGTACATGTAATCCCATGCCATGGAAATATCCTCAAGATCAAGCCCAATAATTTTGGATTCTATCGCCTTAATGAAATCTGCAACGATCTCTGTAGTATTGTAATATGAAATTATATCTCCAGATTTCATTTCAAGTGTATATATTTTATTTATCATAGCAGCATCTGTCGGGGATTCATCACCAATGAAATCTATGTAATAATCTGTAGGTTTTACATATGGGAACAGAGGTTGCTTAACTTCCATTATATTTATAACTCTCAATGATTCTATTTTCATATTCTATAAATATCTGGGTTTTTATTAAAATATTATCCGGAAATTTCCGAAGTTGCTAATAAACTCTGTATATCGTATTTAATTCAAGATAAACACATATCCGGAATATTCCAAAATCGGAATAATTTTTATAGTCAGTAGTATTTTATAATAATATCAGCATTGATTTATATAACAAGTATAAGAAAAACTTATATATAAATAACAATTAAATAAATTATGAATACCCATTCATTATCGGAAGAAAACATTATAAGGGTAAATTTTAAAATGAATCATGAAAATTGCTGGACCAATATAACTGAAAATATGCCTGTAAAGGTACATACTCTAGCACATAATGTGTACCGTGATAGAGGATATATTTTTGGCTCTATTGAGGTAAAAGCACCCACAGCTAATATTATACATGAATTTTTACACAAATTTAAAAATTCAAATGCAATTAAGGAAATATACAATATTTTACCTATAAATGTTAATAAAAAAATATACCAGATATTCTTTAAGGAAAAGTATGATGGGATGATAAGTTCAATACTTTATGAGAATGGTGTAATATATCAAAATGATTACATTGAGAACAATGTTGAGACTGTTAATGCCTTAATTAGAAATCAGTCTGCAAAGGATTTAAAAAGTGAACTTTCAAAAATTGGGGAAATTAAAAAATTTACGCTTTCTGAAATTAATTACCATGAATACTACAGTGATTTTTTTGAACTTACTGAACAGGAAAGAACCATAATATATACAGCATTTATGAATGGTTATTATAGTATGCCTAGAAGGCTCTATCTTAAAGATCTTGAAAAAATGACAGGCATCTCAAAATCAGCACTAGAGGAATATATAAGGAAGGGAACAGAAAAAATTATACATAACTGGATTAATAGTAATATACCTATATTATACTCAAAAGATAGGTGATTTCAATGCGTTTTGATAATAAAAATGCCGTTATTACTGGTGGAAATAAAGGAATAGGAAATGCAATAGCCAAAGGTCTTGCAAGGGAAGGGGCGAATATTATATTTACATATGCACATGATGTAAACGCCGCAGTAGAAGCTGAAGGATATATGAAAAATCTTGGCGTTAAAGCATATGGTTATAAAATAGATCAGAGAAAAATTAATGAAATTCCAGCATTTATAAATTTTGTTAAGAAAACTTTTGACCATGTTGACATACTTGTTAACAATGCAGGTATATGCCCATTTAAAAATTATTTTGATATAGATGTAGGCCTTTTTAATGATGTCTGGACTTTAAATGTGGAAAGTCATTTTTTCATAACACAAAAAATATCTCAGTTAATGATACAAAATCATATCAAGGGTAGAATATTATTTATAAGTTCAATAAGTGCAATAGTTGGTGGAGAATACCAAGCTCACTATACAACGACAAAGTCGGGTATTAATGGAATGATGCATTCACTTGCAATAATCCTTGGTAAGTATGGAATTTTGGTAAATTCACTTGAACCTGGAACTATTTTAACCGATATTAATGCAGATGATCTTTCAGATCCTGAGAAAAGAAGATACATGGAAAAAAGGATACCACTTGGCAGGTTGGGTACTCCAGAGGATATGGTTGGTCCAGCATTATTCCTTTTATCAGACGAAAATACTTATGTTAATGGTGCAGAGCTCCTAGCAGATGGGGGAATGTTAGTTAATTTACAGTAAATTTAATTAAATTTTTTTAGAATAAAATATATAAAATATTAGTATTAAATAATATCCTGTGAATATAAGATCTTTTGTTTCGGATGATCTTAAAGGCATCTATGAAATTGAGCACAGTGCATTTGATGTTGGTCCATATAATATAGATGAAATAATTGAAATGGTTTTTTCAAAGGATGCATTTACCCTTGTTGCAACAGATTCTGATGAATATATAGGATACGTTACCGCAGTTCCATTAAATGAATATGAGGTTGATATTGAAAGTATAGCGGTTATCCCGAAGTATCAGGGGAGGCATCTTGGGGATTCATTACTTGATTCCATAGAGGAGATAATAAAGAAAAAAGGATATAAAAAATCAGTGCTTGAGGTACGGGAAAAAAATTATGTTGCCATTAATTTTTATTTAAAGCACGGTTATGTAAAATCAGAGTTTTTAAAAAATTATTACTGCATACCATATAAGGGAAGCAAAAATGCATTCAGAATGGTTAAGTCTTTATAATGGAAGCTGCCTTGGTAAGAATGCTCTCATCAGCAGAGACTATAATATCCCTGCGTTTTATGTTTTCATTGAGCGCGTTTACTATATATGATATCTTATTAATTTCATATTTTTTATCCTTATAATATACTGTAAAATCCGTTTTTAACCTGGACTTTTCATTAAAATAAAGTGGTGGGTTTACATCTATTATATATAAATCACTATCAAACACGGACATTTTTTCCCTTATATTATTTAAGGCATCCTCACTGTAACTACTCCTGTATATTATTTTATACAAATTTCTGGATTTAATCTTTTTTATAATTTCAGAGGATTTTTTATCATTTTCCAGGGCATAAATAAACTCGTAATCGTTCATTCTTAGATCATTTTTATCCTTTCCATTATAAAGTTCATAGGCAATGCCCAGCATTTTCTGTGCTATCCTGCATGTTTTATGAAAATAAACAGAGCTATACATTAAAACCCTGCCTATTATTGCCGATTCTATTGTCGGTATTGACTTTTCCTCACCAACTATGTCATTTTCAGATATTTTTATGGTATTAAATATCCTTTTATAATCGATATTTCCAAGATTAACACCACAGTAAAATGAATCCCTCCTTAAATAATCAAGCTCATCAACATCAAGTGACCCACTTATTATTTTAGATAAAACCGTTTTTTTATTTCTTCCTGTGGCAAGGTCAGCTATTTCCTCAGGGTTATATCCATATTTATTTAGTATTTCAGGGATAACGCTATCTCCATATATCCCCTTACCTGTAATAATGTCAGATGTTAAATCCTCATGGATTAATCCAAAATTTTCAAAAAATTTATCCTCTATGGAATGGCTGAATGGTGTATGCCCAATATCGTGCAGCAATGCAGCAATTTCAAGTCTTTCATCATTAATCCCTATATAATTTTTGATCTCACTGGCAAGAAACATTGTCCCTATGGAATGTTCAAATCTTGTATGGTTTGCCCCTGGAAAAACCAGGTTGCAGAGCCCGAGCTGCTTTATATATCTTAATCTTTGAAAATATATTGAATTTATAATGTCAAGAAAAATCCCGCTTACCTTCACCGGCCCGTTTAAAGGATCCTGAATTATTTTATACATTTTATCATCAATGCTGGACACACCCGGATCAGACCAGGTGTTTTGGTAGTGCCCTCCACTTCCTCTCCTCCCCGCACCCTCTCAGCATCGGCGGTCTGAAATACCGTTGCTCCCTTCCGGGCCTGGCGGGTTTTTTCAGCAAATTATACATGCATTCTCCTTTGAGTATGCATGTATAAACCCCCGATCCAAAAGGACAGAGATTCAACGATTCCATGGAGACTGCCAAAGGCCTGGTTGCCCTCACCGGGCAGTCGCCCCCGCATTTAGGCACGGGTCACAGGGAGTGCCTGGCTCCCCGGTCAAGTCCAGCGATAAGATAATTATATCATGTTAAAAAAATTTATGCTATTTCAATGCATATTTTTATAATATTCTTTGGCCATTTTATAATCATATTCTGTATTAATATTAAAAAATGAGTTGGAATTAAAATTTATATTCTCATATGCCAGCTCTGCATCATTTAAATATTCATAAAAAATGGAAATGCCTGAAAGCTCATTATTTATTAGCATATTCAATATTCCGGTCTTATAATTTTTTGATTTTTCAATAAAGGATTTCAAAAGTTCCTTATCTATTAAAATATCTGCAGGAAGAACAATGACGGGCAGTTTTAATGAATTTATTGAGGTTTTAAGATCCATGGCATAATCACCGGTTCCATTTATTATATTTATATCCCCAATTTCATTTAAAAAAACCGTTTCCGGCCCGGTACATACATTTATATTTAGACCAAGGGATTTAATAATTTTTAATAATCTAATGATAATGGCCTCTCCATTGATCATAAGAAGCATTTTTTTAGGATTACCAATTCTTTTTCCCATACCACCAGCCATTATCAGCGCTTCCATAGGGTCACATATTTTTATCCGATAATAAACTTTTTAAATTTAAGAAAAATATGCATTGACCTTTGCAATAATATAATATATAATTTTTTTATGCAATAACATGGGCAATGGAATTTACATTCTTGGCATGGGCCTTTCCGGAATTTATGCGAAAATGGCAAATAAATCAGCCATTTCTATTGATAAAAGTAGGTTTATTGATATACCAACAAGGTACATATATATTTTAAATGGATATGAAAATGATTATGCACGAAAAGAAAGGCGGGTTGATATACTGGATGATATAAAAAATGTTGATTTTAAAAACAGGGAAATTAAGGGATTAAATAAAACATACACGTATGACAAATTAATAATTGCACTTGGGCACTCACAGGCCTATGAAAATATTGATGGATATGAGAACATGATTAAACTTGAATCCTCCAAGGATGCAGATTTATTAAAAAATAGACTTGAAAATAGTAATAACGTTGTAATAATAGGTGGTGGTTATCTTGGCGTTGAACTTGCTGGCATCATCAAGGGTAAAAAAATAAACCTGATAAATTCCGGAAAACATCTTCTCAATGGTATTAACATAAATGCCTCCAATTATATAAAAAGCAAACTTGAAAATATGGGTGTAAACATTATTATGAATGAAAGGGTGATGCATGTTACCAGAGATAGGGTTATTACTAATAATTCTGAAATTTTGGCAGACACTGTTATTTATGCTGGTGGAATAACCGGAAATAAAATCATAAAAACTTTTGATATAAAACAGGAAAATTCAAGAATTATTGTTAATAATAAACTAAGGTCTGTTGAATATGATGATGTTTATGCCTGCGGGGATTCAATGAAAATAATGAATTTAAACGTACCACTGACAGCGTTTATGGCCAGAAAATCTGGTGAGATTTCCATGAAAAATGCCATGGGAAATGATCTGGAGTTTAAATATACAGCATCCGGGAATATCATAAACATAGGTGGTGAATTATTGCTTATAAAATCCAATAAATTCCAGAAAAATGGTATTATAAAAATTATCAAGAATTATGTAAACAAAAAAACAGACAAAACAATTAAAAAATTAAACAATAATTAATTTTTATTTATTAATAAGGAAAAAAGAAAAAGTTATAATTAAATTATACTTATTATCTTATGCCATCCATTTCAGTACTGCTTTTTGCATATAATAGAAAGGATTTTTTAAAAGATTCACTTAATTCTCTTGCATCACAAAAATTTAAAGATTTTGAGGTTATTTTAATATCAAACTTTAGTTTTGATTTAAGCAATTATACTAATTTAAATGTCAGACAAATTATTACAGATGGAATAATTGGAAATTACATTTACCTGGGAATTAAAAATGCAGGTTCGGATATTATTGTTTTCATGGACGATGATGACATATTCCTTCCTGAAAAGCTTGAATTTATTTATAATGAATTTTCCAGCAAAAATATTGGGTATATCCACAATAATTCATTGTTTTTTTCCGGTAACATTAAAAATGCATCTTACAGGCAGCTGGGAAGAAAACCAGATTTTAATATGTCATCAATTTCTGTAAATAAGAACATATTAATGAGATATCTTGAACAAATAAAAAAAGTTTCAGCTGCACAGGACACTTTTATTTATTTATGTGCATTAGATAATTCGTGCAATATTTTGAACACCAGTACCGTGCTCACATATTACAGGGAGCATCAGAAAAATACCTCAAGAAATAATTACTGTTCATGGTTAAAATTATATCTCAATAATATTGTGTATTTTCAAAATATTTTTGATTCCAGAAGACCTAAAAAGCATTTAAAGAGGATATATGTAATAACCCGATTTACTATATTTTCCAGAGGTTTCGATAAGACCCCACCGGAGTTTATATACTGGATTTACCTTTTATTTTTTGGGTTTTATTCTGTTAGACCCCTACTTGTTTTAAGATCATTTTTAAAATATTTTAAACTTACAATAAAATAATAAAAATTTATTTTTGCCCAGCGGCTGGTTCAGGGACATTTTCATCCTCCTTTTTTATTTCAGGTTTATAGTGCCTTAATTCAAATAGATTTGTGTGCCTGAACATTGATGATATTTCCTCAACTGAGAGGTTTTTGGTCTCAGGCATAATGTAAAATAAAGTTACAACTGCAATTACAGAAACAAAAGCAAAAATTATAACAGAATAGCCAAGGCCGAGTACGGATTTCATGTAAGGAAATATCTCATCAACAACAAAACTTGTGGTCCAGTCTATTAATGCAACAATGGCGGCAAAAAACCCTCTTGATGCAGTTGGAAAATATTCCCCCTGAATCAGCCATGCAACAACTCCACCACCTATTCCAAAGAATATTAAATAACCTGCAAGGCCGAATAATAAGCCTATATCAACATGCATTAAGTATAATATACCACCAATGAAATCACTTGCACCCATGCCTATAAATCCTATTAATGCAAGTTTGCGCCTGCCAACCCTGTCTATTGCAGCCATGCCATAATATGTTGCCACCAGCATTATTGCCACAAGTATGGCTGTTGCGCCAATTGAATATGCATCCGATATAACCTTATTTGTTACGGATGGGAATATGGGAAGCCCGGATATTATGTAAGGCCCGTAAATTAATGGTATATTAACACCGTTGGCTATATAAAATATCATAAATAGACCTGAAATTAAAAGTGCTCTCTTCGCCCCAGAGTCTACCTTTCTTGATCTTTTTTCCTGTGCCTGAAGTCTCTCAAATGTATAATTAAGATCCTGATCATTGACGTCAATACCAAATTTCTTTAAGGTTTCTCCAGCCTTGTCAAATTTCCTGTTCAGAATTAACCATCTGGGTGATTCCGGCATTTTCACCCTGATTATTAGTGCAATTATCGCGGGTATAATGGCAAGTCCCAGTATAATTCTCCAGTCAACAGTATGGGCCAATGCTGGTATTTCCAGAAATATAATCATTGCAACCAGAAAGGACAGAAATATCCCGAGTATTATCATATACTGCTGCATGGCACCTGACCTGCCCCTCCTAGATTTTGGTGTGAATTCACTTATGTAAGCTGTTGCAACGGCAGAATCAGCACCTATGGCAAAACCAACGACGGTTCTGGCAATCATGAGCATAACAACGTTTATGGTGATAATTGATAAAAATATACCAAGAGCATAAACAGCTATATCTGCAATTAAGAAAAACTTCCTGCCATACCTGTCTGTAAGAAATGCTGCGGTAATTGCACCTATGGCAGCGCCAAGCAGCGCCCCCGAGGCTATGTATCCAACAACAAAGGCAGAGGCGTGTGGATTATAATAGGGTATATAAATTAATACAGATCCTATATCTGATTGATCATAGCCATACAGAAAACCACCAAGGGTTGCCATTAGCACAAGGCTTAAATAGAAACTTTTTAGTTCTGGATTCTCTTTATCTAAATCATGTAGCAAATTTTTCATAAAAATCTTTATATACAATCTATATTTAAATATTACTTTACAATGTGTATTTTCAAGTTGTTTGTATAAAAATATTTATAAATATATTAATATAATAAATAAACCTTATATTATTCGAACAAAAACTTTAAATTATTTACTTGAAAGATACGATATAAAAATTACATCTTTTGAGACATCAATATTTTTTTATTTATAGAGAACTGTATAATTAAGAATATTATTAAAATTATGGTGAACATAATTGTTGATACTACTGCCAGCTTTAAAAGCCCAGATACTGCATCCTCAAGAGCCTGAAAATATCCAAATAATACATAAAATAACATGCCATTGATGCTTATCCTGTATTTATTAAATTTTATGAAAATTCCAATAACCGCCATAATTATTAATGAGGCAGCAAACCATCCGGCAAAATTTGATAAGGGAACGCCAAAATATATGCCGGGTTTTATCCAGTGCCATAAATGCAGTGAAAACCGTGGATCGAATGATAGGTCCAATATAACCATTAAAAATGGTACCGAATACAGTCTAAAATTACCTGCAATTCCTGCAAAATAAATAATTGAAACCCAAAAAAGAGGTATTGCATATGGAACTCCATATATCCTGGGCCCAAGCAATGATGTATAATAGTATCTTCCAAAGGGATAACCCGAATTAACTCCTATTATTTCTATTAATAATGATGTAAAGTAACCCAAAAAAATAAATTTAATTGTGTTTTTTGAACCAAGATAATTTAATGAATGGTAAATATATATAAATATAAAAACGATTTCATATATAATTGCAAGTTCATAAATATGGGAATACTCGTATATTAAAAGCATAATAATGCCGAAAATTAGATATGTATATACAGCCTTCCAGCATCTTTCCATTATTTTATAATGGCAGAATAGAATTTTAATATTTTTTTTAATTCAATATTTAAATCATAATATTTTTATAAAAATATATTCTAAAGTGTTTAAATGAATCTATCATATTTAATAATTATAATATTCGTCTTATTTATAGCCATAAGAAGAATGTATTCCGGTTTAAATGGCAGAAAATTCAGGGCATCAAGGATTTTTTCCCTACCATTAATTTATGCAATTTTGCTTCTATTCTCACTTGAGGGAATTTATTCAAATTTAGATTACACAATTCTTGTTCTTGTCCTAATATTTCCAGGAATACTATTTGGCCTGAGGCTTGGAGATAACATTGAATTTTTTTATAGAAATAACAGATTGTATTATAAAAGGTCGCAGGCAATAATGGCATTCTGGCTTGCATCATTTATTGCCAGAATATTTCTTTTCCTGTTATATCCATTAAATATCCTTGCAGGATTTATTATCGATTTAATACTGGCATTTACACTTGGACTTATAATAGGCGAATCATTAACATTGTACAGCAGGTACCGGGAATTTTTAAATTCAAACAGGGATTTAAATGGGGGGCAATAATTTTTTAAAACCATCCCCTGGGAGGCCATTTTATTGGATTAAAAATTAACAATTTTAAATAAATAATTACTCACAATCATTTGAATATAAAGGTATTTCCTAAATATTAAATATTACATGCATATACAGTTATGAAAGTGATAATATGCACGTTGTAAAAGTTGGTGGCTCAATACTTAAGGGCAGTGATGATCTAGCCCTTATAAGAAACAAAATAGAGGCCTGTGAAAAATGCATTATTGTCACTTCCGCCATGCGGAACGTGACGAATAATCTAATAGAAGCTATTAATACAAGGAACACAGGTATTATTGACACAATTTTTACAAGGCATATGGAGCTTATGAATAACTTCTATGATAAAGATTCATATTTCAATTTATTAGCGTTTAAGAATGATGTGCTTAACAATCTCTTGCGCCCTGATACGCCTGAAAACCGTGATTTAATCCTGTCATACGGAGAAAAAATGGCCGTTATGGTATTATATTCATATCTAAAGCACCACGGCCTTGATGTTGATTATTATATAGAGCCATTTATAGTAACAGATGATAATTTTGGTGATGCCTCATGTCTTTATAAATATACGGAGGAAAATTTAAAAAACATGGAGTTTAAACATAAAATAACTATAGTACCTGGATTTACCGGAAAAACCCTTTCAGGAAAGGTTACAACCCTTGGTCGGGGTGGCAGTGATTACACTGCTGTATTGCTTGGCAGATTTCTACATTGCAGTGTCAGATTAATAACTGATGTTCCAGGCATAATGACATATGACCCCAAGGTCTTTCCCGACGCAAGAACATTGCCAGAGGTGTCAATTAAAGAGGCCATAAAAATGTCCTATGTGGGGGTTAAAAATTTTAATTATAAAACATTCAGTCCTGCAATAGATTCAGATATAGAGATAACAATAGAAAGCCTTTATGAGGAGGGTAAAACAGTAATAACACATAATGAAATAAAAACAATAAAATGCATAGCATTAACAGGTACATACGGGAATAAAAATATGCTGGTATTCATAGGCCATGGCCTTTCTGAGGTTGACACAAGCTCGCAGATATTAAATGCCATAGGTAAAACCCATTTATATCACCTTGACGACACATCATTATCAGTAATAATGGATGAGGATCTTGAGAAAAATAAAAGATATCTTTCAGAGGTTCCATTATGGACAAAATAAAAGTATCAATACTTGGATCAACCGGTGTTGTTGGTCAGAAAATGTTAAGAATACTTGAAAATCACCCATACATAGATGTTGTTAACCTCTCGGCATCAAGATCAAAGATCGGAAAAAAATATTCAGAATCAGTGGCATGGGTTGAACCCGGGGATATACCAGAAAGGTTCAGGGATATGAAAATGGTTTCAACAGACCCGGAGGACCATAAAAATGTGGATTATGTTTTATCAGCACTCCCGCCTGAGGTTGCAGAGGATATAGAGATAAAATTGATAAAAAACGGAATTAATGTAATATCAAATGCGTCTCCATTTAGAATGGCAGAGAACATACCATTAATTAATCCTGAATTAAATTATCAGCATCTGGAACTGCTTGAAAAAATGGATACAAAATTTGTGAAAAACCCAAACTGCACATCCACTATAATGTCCATGCCCATGGTTGAGGTTTTAAGGCATGATTACAAAAAAATTACACTGTCGACACTTCAGGCAGTCAGCGGTGCCGGATTCACAGGACTTTCATATATGTCCATAGATGATAATATAATACCGTATATACATGGGGAGGAGGAAAAAATACCTGCAGAAATATCAAAAATGTTTGGCTTTGTAAGCAATAATAAAATAATAAACAGGGAACTTAACATGTATGTAACATCTGTTAGGGTGCCTGTTAAGGTTGGGCATATGGGCATAATGAATATTGAATTTAACGATGATATTGATATTGAAAACTTTAAAAATTCATTAAGGAATTTCACACCACTAAAAAAATTTAAAAATCTCTACACTGCACCCAAAAACCCTGTTATTATACATGATGAGGAAAACAGGCCGCAGCATAAGATGGATCTAAGCAATGGTATGGAAATACATGTTGGCAGGCTGGAATATAAAAATAAAAACCTGCGCATGGTAATACTCGGTGATAATCTTGTCAGGGGTGCAGCAGGTATAACGGTGCTCACACTTGAAACAATGAATGAAATGGGTGTTGCGTAAAATTTAATAAAATTTTATAAATAATTTAATAATTCCCCAAGGTTATTTATCACAGCAAAGGCATTTTCATTTAATATTTTATCATCAGAATTAATTGAAAGAAATCTATCAGTGGAGACAAGCATTGAGTAATCACCGGCAGAATCACCAACTGACAAAGTTTCCTTTTTATCTATTCCACTGGCCCTTATAATTTTATTTATAACTATATCCTTTCTGTCCGGGATTACACTAATCCTTCCGGCAGGGATTATATATCCATTATCATCAGTTAGTATTTCATTTGCATATACATAATTAATTCCATATTTTGCCCCTATTTTTTCAGCAAGCCATGAAATTCCACCGGACACTATTGCTGTTTTTACAGACATCTTCCTTAAGGATGACATTACATTGTCAAAGCAATTCCTTATTTTTATCTCATCAAGTATGTTTATTATGGTCGATTTTTTAATTTTACCAAACTTTGCCATCCACATTTTAATATCCAGCTCGAAGAACTCATCATATGAAATTTTTCCATCCATGTACATTTTATAATTCTGGGAATTGTCAACACCAAGCCTGGAATGCACATAATGCCAGCTGCTCTTCTCCCTTGTAATCACACCATCCATATCAAAAAATACCATTTTTGTTTTCATACTAATATGTCCTTGAAAACATTGATAATTTTCCATCCCTTCCGCATACTATGCATTTTCCTGATGTTTTATCATTGTAAATATTGCCAAGTGCAGCCTTTTCTGTAAGCGCCTCTATCTTATCAGAGCATTCTTTTGATCCGCACCAGTAGGCCCTAACCATATACTCATTTTTCATGTCATCAATGGATTTTGCCATGTGGATGTTATCATTAAAAAATTTTAATGAATGACTCTTAATATCATCATTTACTGTTTTAAGATAATTTTCAACATCCCTAAGGTTCTGTCTTGATATCTTAATCTTCTTCTTCTGTGT
This sequence comes from Acidiplasma sp. MBA-1, assembly GCF_000949015.1. Lineage (NCBI taxonomy): Archaea > Methanobacteriati > Thermoplasmatota > Thermoplasmata > Thermoplasmatales > Ferroplasmaceae > Acidiplasma > Acidiplasma sp. MBA-1. Next base: position 407,862 of record NZ_JYHS01000001.1, read on the forward strand.
TCTAAGTGATAATGTTATCATATTTTCATTATATTCCCTGCTGCCAATCTCAATTCTTAGTGGAACGCCCTTCATTTCCCAATCATTATACTTGTATCCAGGTGTATAATCGCGTTCATCAATATCAACCCTGTAACCCATATTCTTCAGGTCATCCATTATTGTTCTGGAGTATTCAAGAATTTTATCATATATTTCACCGGGAATTGGCACTATAATTATCTGAACAGGTGCAATCCTGTATGGAAGTATTAAACCCTTATCGTCACCGTGAATTCCAATAACTGCTGCAAGCAATCTTTCACTGAGACCGAATGTTGTCTGTGAAACATATTTAAGATCGCCATTCTCATCAAGATATTTAATATTGTAATTTCTGGCAAAGTTTTCGCCATACTCGTGAATTGTGCCAACCTGCAGGGACCTGTATCCCGGCATTGGCGTATCAAAGGCTATTGAATATTTTGCACCGGGAAATTTATCCCATTCAGGCCTTACATCCAGTGAATATTCAAGGCATAGTTCTGATGCAATTTTTTTCCATATATCAAGATATTCATTCATCTGTTTTTCAGCATCATTATAATCTTTATGCGCGGTATGTGCCTCATAAAAATGTATTTCCCTGACACGTATAAATGCCCTTGTGTGCTTTGTTTCATACCTGTAAACACTAACTATCTGATAAATTTTAAATGGCAAATCAGTATGTGACCTTATCCATAAAGGAAACATTGTATACATTGCGGATTCACTGGTTGGTCTCAGGGCCAGATCCACATCAAGTGTGTCCTTACCACCCTTTGTAACCCAGTAAATTTCATTTTCAAATCCCTTAACATGCTCGAATTCAACCTCAAGCTGCTTTCTGGATATAAGTACTGGAAAGCTTACCTCCTGGAATTTTTTTTCATCTGAATATTTTCTAATGATATCATCAATTAAATGCATTATTTTTAGCCCATAGGGCATCCATATATTCATTCCCTTAATTTCATACCTTTTATCGGTAAGCCCGGCGAGCTCAATAATTTCATTGTACCATTCACTGAAATTCTCTTTTTTGTTTTCCATTTTACCTGTTATAATTTATGATTATATATTGTTTTTGTGCAGTTTTAATCCTGTTATTATAAAAATGGTAAATAAAAAATATTTATGTTAATAATTTATATCAACATTCTTTGTTTCTATGCCATGCACATACCACGTTGCCGCACCTACAGCACCAAGACCCCAGAGGAATACATTCAGGAGTATAAACTGTGAAAGGCTGAAGGAACTTGTGGCATAAACAAGAATTGGATAAACAATCATTGGGCCAAGCCTTACCGTGCCTATAAAGGTTCCGCGCATTTTTGTTGGAAATAATTCAGGTTCAAGGGTGGTTCTGGAAGCCCATCCAAACTCGCTCATCATCATATTTATGAACAGTAACGGAAAGAATACATATAAATTCCTAAGATATGGCACAAGGATGTATATTAAAACTGTGCTTGCAAAGCCAATAGAATATGAGTAAAGTGTAAAAAATTTCCTTCCAGATGAAATCAGTGGTGCTGCTATAAATCCGGCTGCAGAGGCACCAACAAGTGCAACAAAAATAATCATGTTATCGGTGTATGCCCCCGGGAATTCATATGGGCCAATAATATACGCCATAAGTCCAAATGTGGTATATTGGGATATTGCAATGGATAATAGAACAAAAAAGCTTAACCTGTAGGATGGTTTTTTCTGTTTTATCCCTTCAGTATCTATATAAAGCTCCGATTTCTGCATTTCGGATTCCCTTTCCATGCCACGGGATTCAAGCCATTTATATGATTCTGGAAGCCTTATTCTTGCGAAAACCATTATTATTATTAAGACTGCTGCGGAGCTTAATAAAATAATCCTGTCATATAAAGTATTTGAGGTTATCAGGAACATACCCGCAATTAATGCGCTTCCAATATTGTCAAAATCAGCTATTATTGTAAGCCATTTGGCACGTTGTGATACAGGGGAATCCTCAGATATAAGGGATAATGAAGGTATTTCCTCACCACCAACTCCAAACTCGGCTATCATTAAACCTATGGCAAGTGGAATAAATGTATAGCTTAATGAAATTATTACTATTCCAGCACTGTATAGTACCATTGTTATTATGAATATTTTTTTCCTTCCAAGTATGTCCGACAGAATCCCCATTAAGAAGTTGCCGAATGGAACAAATATTGGCCCAATCAAAAGCACGAATACCTTAAGCGATTTTGGAAGAACACCAATGATTGACCCTGAGGCTGCCAGTGGTCCTAATGTGCCGACAATCCCCCAAAATGTTAACCCAGACGAGCTGGAAAGAAGCATGTATTTCTGCTTCTGGGTTAACATAAATTCCACCATTTTTTAAAATACACAACCATAGCCATCTCCCTCCGCCGGTTCTGACCGGATCAGGTTCCACGGGTCGATCCCAATCCTCTCAGCCAATTTAATGGCTCCCCGGTAAAAAATAAATATATATATAATATATAAATGTTTCCAATATTAATTAATTATGCCATACCCCTTAATTCAGGGATTTTAAAATTGTAATTATTTTTTATTGAAAAATTCATTAATTTTTTTTCTTGTCTCTCCAGACGAAAATAGGAGGCCAAATAATGATGCCTCGTAATCCATGTCAATGTTAATTGAATTCATAAATGATTTATTTACAGCCCTTTTTGCAAATATAACAGTTTCTATAGGTTTTTTGGCAATCATGCTGGCAATCCTTAACGCCTCATTGTGTGCATCATCTGATATAATGTCAACAAGGCCAAAATTATAAGCTGTCTGTGCATCTATTTTCTCTCCGGTCAGTATCATGTAAAGTGCCCGGTTTCTGCCTATGACATGGGGAAGTATTACATTGCCACCGGCACCTGCGTTTACACCGATGTTTATTTCAGGCTGGCCCAGCTGGGCATTTTTACTGCACACCCTTATATCAGTGGATAATGAAAGTTCAAGGCCGCCACCAAGCACATAGCCATTTAAAACAGATATAACAGGAACATTATAATCTCTAAAATAAAATGCAAGTTCGTTTAATTTTCTATGGAAGGAATATGCATCAATTGGGTTTAAATCCCTGAACTGTTTTATATCTGCACCAGCTGAAAAATTCCTTTTACCCTCAATTATAACACACCTTGCGGTATCCTTTACCTCCTCCATGGCATTTTTTATATCATTGACCATGTCCAAGGTAAGGGTATTAAGCTTTTCCTCACGTTTAAAATAAATTATGGAAACATCGCCTGATACCAAATCTATGTTGTTATACATGAATATTTATAGCAAGAGTTACTTATATATTTTTTTATCAGGTCAATAAAAATGCATATTAACCAGATATTAATAATCGCATGTGGATTGCAGTAAAACGGCTATTGTATGTGCATCAATAAGCGGTATTAGGGTTGCAGATATAATTAATAATCACATGCATGCTAACGTTTATGTTCCATGCAGGTTAAAATATCCTGGGGATTTTCATTGTTATGATGATATTAAAAAGGAAATAAAATCCATATTCAATAATTATGATTGCATTATTATGGTTATGGCACTTGGTGCTGCCATAAGAATTATTGCGCCATTTTTAAGGAGTAAGTTTAACGATCCAAGAATCATATCTGTGGATGATAATGGAAAATTTTCAATCAGCATGATATCCGGACATCGCGGCGCAAATGACCTTGCATTATATGTTTCCGGCCTGCTTGGAGGTGAGGCAGTAATTACAACAGCATCAGAGATTTCCGGTGTAATGTCTCCGGAGGTTATTGCATATAAATACGGAATGAAAATAATGAATAAATCAAGAATTAAATATGTAACCTCTGAAATAATAAATAATGGCGGTTTTAGGCTAATAAACAGAACAGGCATCCATATAAACATTTCTGGGTCTGGGGGGAAAAATTACGGGATTATAATCACATATATTAAGGAGAAAAGCACAAATTTTGTCGTTATGGTTCCAAAAGTTCTTGTAATAGGAATAGGCTTCTCAACGTATGCAAATTTTAATTCACTTAAGGACCATATTAAATTTGTTTTTAAGCAAAAAGGATTTTATATTTCATCGGTTTATGCCATTGCAACAATAGATATAAAGTCAGATAACGATGATATTAAAAAAATTGCAAAATGGCTTAATGCCAGAATTTTCTTCTTTGATAATAATACATTAAATAAATATTCTTCCTACAGGTCTGAAACAGTTTATAAGTATACCGGTGCCTATTCTGTTGCCAATGCCGCCGCAAGGGCGGCATCAAATAATGGCAATGAGATTATACGTGCAGAAAAGTTTAAGGATGCTGTAATATCGGTGTTTGAATATGAAAATAAATAGCATTATTGTGGCTGCACCATCCAGTGGGTCTGGTAAAACAACCGTTTCAATGGGATTAATATACGCACTTAAAAAACTGGGATACAGCGTAAAGGCATTTAAAATTGGCCCGGATTATATTGATTCCGGATACCAGTCATTTGTTTCAGGAAATCCATCAGATAATCTGGATTCATGGATGGGATCAAGATCCATTGTAAGGGACATTTTTTTCAGGAAATCACAGGGTTATGATATTTCCATAATAGAGGGCGTCATGGGGCTCTATGATGGCAAGGATTATAATTCAATACGTGGCAGCACAGCCGAAATAGCTTCAATACTAAAAATTCCTGTTATTATTGTTATAGATATATCATCAATGGCCAGAACTGCAGCGTCAATCATAAACGGACTTAAATCCCAGGCCAGGGGTTTCAGGATAGCCGGGGTAATCTTAAACAGGGCGGGAAGTGATTATCACTGCTTAATTGTTAAAAAGGCAATAGAGTCATTATCAAATGTAAAGGTTCTTGGATGTATTAAAAAAAATAATGATTTAAGTTTAAGTTCAAGGCATCTGGGGCTTATTCCATATATAGAGGGTTACAGGAATAAGGATTATCTGGAATCACTTGGCAATGAAATTATAAAATCTGTGGATTTAAATTCTGTTCTTTCAATATCTAAAAAATCTCATTCAGGTAATTATAATGTAAAAGAAAGAAAGAACAGAAATATTAAAGTCTCCATAGGCGTGGCATATGACCGCGCGTTTAATTTTTATTATGATGAAAATCTAAAACTGCTTGAGCATTATGGTGCAGAAATAAAATATTTTAGCCCCATGGAGTCAGAAAATATCCCAGACGTGGATGGTATTTACATAGGCGGCGGATTCCCTGAGGTTTATGCCAGCGATCTGGAAAAAAATAAAACTGTATTAAAGGAAATTAAAAAGCTTGGTAATGATGGCATGCCAATTTTTGCAGAATGTGGAGGCTACATGTATTTATCAAAGTCAATAGAATATAATAATCAGAGGCATTTCATGGCCGGCATAATAGACTCTGATATTTATATGGATAAACTTGTTCTTGGATACCGCACTGTTGAATCATTATCGGACAACATACTCTTTAAAAAGGGTTATAAAATACGGGGTCATGAATTCCACTATTCAAAAATAAAATACAATGTGGAAAATAATTATGCCTATAATACCAGTTCAGGTCCGGATGGCTTTTATACCGAAAATATTCTGGCAGGATATTCACACCTTTACTTCCCGTCAAATAAAAAAATTCCTGAAAGATTTGTATCATCGTGCCATAAATATCATAAAAGGTAATAAGATCAGGACATTACCTGATCTATTGTAAGCATGTTAATTTGAACGTCCGTATTTAATTCTTTAAGCAGATTCCCTGTAAGTATGCCCACAACAGTATCTGATGCGTCAAGAAACCCCTTTTCCCGAAGTTTTTTAACACCTGCAAGTGATGTTGCCGATGCTGATTCGCAGCCAATACCCGCACGGTCTATAATTTTCTTTGCCTCAAGTATTTCAGCATCGCTTACCCTTTCAACAATGCCATGTGAGAATTCTATGGACCTTTTTGCCTTAATATAATTCACCGGATTTCCTATTTTTATGGCACTTGCAACCGTTTCCGCCCTTACGGGGTGAAGTGTTTCCTCATGGTTGTTTATGTAATTGTAGAACGGGCTTGCCCCCTCGGCCTGCACCGCTATAAGCCTTGGAACATAATCTATCATATCCATTTCCCTCATTTCTATGAGTGCCTTCCCAAATGCTGATGTGTTCCCAAGATTTCCTGCAGGAAATGATATAAAATCAGGCCTCATTTTTTCCATTATTTCATATATGATTGTCTTCTGGCCCTCAATTCTCCATGGATTAAGGGAGTTCAAAACATAAAAATCAGATCTTTTTTTTAGTGTTTCCCGGAGGTTGGACATGGCAGTATCAAAATCACCATCTATGTTTACTATGTTTGCACCATAAGAATATGCCTGAAGCAGTTTATTTTTTGATATCTTTTTGCTTGGTATAAACACATAGCTGTCTATTCCGGCATATGCGCTGTAGCTTGCTGCAGATGCGGATGTATTGCCTGTTGAGGCGCATAATGTTTTTTTAAAGCCCTGCCTTATTGCCTCAGAAACTGCAACTGTCATACCACGGTCCTTAAATGAACCTGTTGGATTTTCACCCTCATGTTTCATATAAATATTTTTAATTCCCGAGTATTCGGATAATTTCAGATGGTGATAGATATTTGTATCGCCCTCCATTTTTGTAATAATTTGATTGTTATTAAGCCCGGGGTGAACAATTTCTTTATATTTCCAGACACCTTTCATGGACGTTATTTTAAAATTTGTAATATCTCTCTGGATAACATCTAGAATATTACCACATTTATCACAAATATAGCTATTTCTATCAATTTGATACTCACTGCCGCAAACAGGGCATTTTAATATAGAATATGGCATCTAAGGGTTAATATTTATAAATATAAAATAGTTTTGCATTGCTATTAATATTATCTATTTAAATGCTTAAAATATTCAAATTTAAACGGGCCAGAATACCCTTGCAAGCTCAACTATAACTGCCATGGCAATTGCTATGTATATTATAAGCTTTGGATCAAGAGCTGGACCCTTAATCTCCTCCTCATTAAAGTAACGTATTAAACCTGCCCCAGACTGAAAATTTTCATTCTGGTTATCCTTAGCCATAGTTTTATAAGTAATTGATGGGATTTAAATTTTTCTAATTTAATTTTTAGTGTTTCAAAAATTCCTTGAAATTACCTCGGGTGGACCTGCAACTTTTAGAAACACGGGGTTTGCATTAAAGTTTTTCGCCTCATCAGCCACCTTATTCATATTTTTCTTTTCAACAGCCACAAATACATTGGTACCACCGGTTACTATATATGCGTTCCAGAAGTTATTCTTCAGCTCCTTTACACGTTCAATGAAATTTTTCATTTCTCCTGTTATAATATGGACACCAACATCGTTTAAAAGTCTGTGGTAATCATTAGTATCATTCTCTGCCAGTTCAAAGATCTTTTTTATATCCCTTTCCTGAGCCAATTTCTCAAGTTCCTTTGCCTTTTTTTCAGAATTTTTTACCCTCTCCGGGTATTCTGGATGTTTAATTATATTTTTATGTATAACATCCGACGGTTGCCTATTATCACTGAAGTGGCATCCCACAATAACATAATCATCAAATGCATCTGCATCCAGAATATGGTCTGTGAGTGATTCCTTTCCATTTGCATGATTAATTGTTAGTCCTCCATATAGGCTTCTGCCTGCACTTTCTGATATTTTTTGCAGATCATTTTCGAATGTAAATATGTTTATATTGTATTCAAAAATGGATTCTATGCATATACCTATGGCCGCAGCGCCGGCATCCGAACTCCCACTCAGAACATTAACATTCTCTGATATAAATGATATATTCATATCATCATCCTCACCGGCACGCATTAAAATCTCATGTTTGTACTTATCTATTACCCTAAATGGTGATCTTTCAGAATTCACATCAATATCCTTGCCATTTACGATTCCCTTTTTATTTTTTGATATATATAAATCAGTTTTAACATATATTTCATTATTTAGTCCGGTATAGGCTATTCCGGCTGTAGTATGCAATGGCAGTCTGTTTATTTCATCTGAAACGCCACCCAGAAGTATTATGCCTATTGTTGGATATGCCCTTGCCTCAACATATTTTGTATCCATGCGACCTAATTGTCTTCAAATTTAAAGTATTTTCGTAATATATTTTTAAATTTTATTTAAATCAGTTCTTTGTTGAAATTATTACTGATATTATGATTAATGCAAAGCCAATGTACTGAACAGGTTTTAAAAAAATATCTAAAAACGCTGATGATGTAATGGCGGCCATAAATGGCTCCATCGTCGCAGCGATGGATGTTTTTGTGGAGCTTATTTTTTCTCTGGATGAAATTACCAGCCAGAAAGAAAGTGCAGTGCCAATAATCCCAATAAAGAGAATAAGTGAAATAACACCAATAAATTCCGCTTTTATATACGAATCGAACAAATACATTTTATTTAATGAAAATGGAAGCGTCACTATTCCACCAATTAAAAGTGCATAGCCTATTGATGAGCTGCTACCATTTTTTGAGATTACATTACCGGACATTATTATGTATGCTGCAGCAGTTACAGCTGAGATCATTCCAAAAATAATACCGTAAATATTAATTAAAATATTTTTATCGCTAAATGGAAAACCAGAAATAAGTTCAATTAAACCAAATATTGCAAAGGCCGTCGAAATAATTATATATCTATCAACCCGAATAATTTTTTTAAAAATTTCATAAATGAAAATAATTGGCAGAAAAAGGTACTGTATAAGCGTTGCTGTTGCTGCATTTGTATATTTTATTGTTTCAATATATGAAATCTGTACGGGCATAAGACCGGCGAAGGTAAATACCAGAAAATTTTTTACATCCTTCCTTGGTATCCCTGCCCTGAATATTATTATAATAAAAATGCCACCTATTAACATGCGTAGAGATGACAATAATATGGCGCTGAAATGATACCTTATGAATAATGCAGATGAGGCCGTGCCCGAGAATCCCCAGAAAGAGGATCCAACCAATGCGTAAAGAAACCATTTCCCAGTTTTGCTGGACATACCGGTCAATTTCAACAATATATAAAAACTATTATTATGTCCATGTTCATTATTTTTTTAATATTTACAGAAATTATTATAATTTTTAAAACAAATATTTATATAAAGATATAAGTTTTATATTTATGGGAAAACTTTTGGGCTTAATCGCCGGTGGTATCGGTGTGGTCATGCTTTCATATTATATGGTATCACCGCTTTACTCACCACTGATAAACCTTCTTGGTCCATATCTTGGATATGGTCTCCCACTATTATTGGGCATCATTGGTCTCCTCGCAGGAAATCCCATACATTATTATGCAATAATGATAAGCTGGATTATAATAGGCATTATTGTTGGAATCAGCACAAGAAAAGGGCTCAGGGCCATGGGCACATCCATTTTATTGTATTCTTTAACATTTTCCTTTATGATCCTTGTGCTTATATCAGTTCTTGACATAACATCATATACCTCTGCAATTCCTGATATAACAGGCAGGGTGGAGAGAATATTATCCATATTACCAAATATGATTCCATACAATGTTAATTTAATAGATATAAAGAATGAACCACTAATTTCAACAATTTACAGCATAATTATTGCAGCAATAGGAAAAAATAATGCTGTGGCTTTAAATCCAGAAACAAGCATTTATGGTTCCTCAGGCATTTTTAACTACTCACTTGTATATCCTATTATAATTAATATTATAGAGAACCTGGCAATTGTTATTCTGGTTTCAGGTGTTATCGCCTCACTGTTTAAAAAAAGGCATAAAGGGATGGCCAGGGCTGAGGCCATAATTGTTGTAATTATAACATTAATTGTTATCTCATCATTTTTTGTAATTCCTGCCGGTATAAACCATGCAAATACAGAGGCAAATTCGGCTAATAATCTAAATAATGTGGGTATTCAGGCATCTATTAACATTATTACAGAGAATGGATCATTAATAAACACGGTGATTCTTGCCCAGAACAGTACTAATATTAATTCAAATATTATTCTTGCAGCATCCATATTAAGCAATAATCTTACATACATCTCAAATTCTATAGTACATCTGCCAATATCAGGGAACCTTAAAAAATTATTATCAATGGTACCATCAGGGCTTTTTGTTGTTGTTTCCAAAAATAATTATACTTTAGGCTCTGATGGAACCTCAGGGATCCTAAAAAACTCTGGAATTATCAATCCGCAGTTACTGCTTGCATACAATTATTCAAAATATAAATTATATGTTTATGGTCAGGATATCAATGAATCAAAATATATTAAAAATGTTATTAATAACTACAATTCTAATTTATCAATGTATAATATAATAAAAAAATATGATTCAGAAAATTTCAGGTCATCAGCCTTGATATATGGTTATGGCAATTATTCCCTACTTTTGGGTGGGAATAAAACCAGTGATAATGAAAGGTTTTTGGCCGGACTATTTGAAAATCCCAGTGTATTCCATTCCTCCGGTAAATATCATAAAATAAATATGTCAGATATAATTGGTTATAATTCCACAATTAATTTTAATGGGACTGTATCTGCCATTGGTGTAATTTATCCAGATTCCAGTAATAGTAAAACATCAATAAACTCAATTTTTTATTCAAATAATAAAAATTTTGTTTCTATTCTCAATGAAAGTACAAATACAACATATTATAATACGCAAAATTTTAATCCTGACCAGAGTAATATTTCCTTCAATTATACCTTTCCTGCATACCTGTATTTTAACGTTAAAATCAGTGAGAATAATCATGTGGCCACAGTAATTAATGAGGTTCAAAACCGGGATAACTCGACATTATATTATCTTAATATATCCGAGGATTACTTTATTGAAAATTATGAAAAAACCGGATCATTATCATTAATTTCTGGAAATTCTGATATACATAATATTACACTAAAACCTGGTGAATACTATAATTTTACATATAAGATTAAATTAAATGGGCCTGGAGAATTTGTAATTCCCTATGCCAATATATCATATAATATGGATAACAAATCATTTAATCTTCATTCACAGGAATACCTTATTAAAAGCCCAAATGAAAAATTAATAACTGTTTATAACTCTGCGCTTGGATCATTTTTTAAAATTCTGGGCATTAACATTCTGGCAGAATCAATATTTGCAAATATTACAATCTTCGATTTAATAATCCTTTTGATATTAATTCTTGCCATATTTATTGAAATCAAAAAGAGAAACAGATAATAAAATAATTTTTCTTTAATTATATTTATATATGTTTTAAAATTAATCCCCTATGGAAGTTGAGGATTATATAATATCCATGAGAAGGTATTTTCATGAATATCCCGAGCTTAGCTTTAAGGAATACAAAACTGCAGACAAAATAGAAGAAGAATTAAAAAAAATGGGATTATCACCAAAAAGAATTACAGAAACCGGGATAATCTGTGATATTAGGGGCAATGGAAGTAAAACTGTGGCAATAAGGGCAGACATGGACGCACTGCCTGTACAGGAGGAAAATAACATTGATTACAAATCAAAAAATCCCGGTGTAATGCATGCATGCGGGCATGACACACATATGGCCATGCTTCTTGGCGTGGCAAAAATGTTCACAGAACAAAATAATATACCGGGGACCATAAGGCTTATATTTCAGCCAGCTGAGGAGAACCCCCCCGGCGGAGCTGTTGAAATGATAAAAAATGGTGCCCTTGATGGCGTTGATTACATAATAGGCCAGCACATATGGGGAAACAAGGACATGGGAAAGGCATATATATACTACCATGAAATGATGGCCAATGCAGACCGGTTTGTTATAAAATTAACAGGAAAGGGTGGCCATGGCTCAGCACCACAGGATGCAATAGATGTAATTTATATATCAGGGCATCTCATTGAAATGATCCATAATATTGTTTCCAGAGAAATAGACCCGCAGGAGGCTGCAGTAATTACCATTGGAACCATAAATGCAGGATTCAGGTTTAATGTTATAGCATCCCATGCAGAGCTTACAGGCACTGTCAGGACATTTAATAACGATACACAGGCAAAGATAGAAAGGAGAATAAAAGAAATACTGGAGGGGTTAAAGCTAACATACAGGATAGACTATGAGTATGACTATATAAAAGGTTATCCGGTGCTTATCAACAACGAGGAGGTTTCCAGAATAATAGAAAAAAATGCAGCAGAGGTTCTTGGTCAGGAAAATATTGTTCATCCAAAACCAGATATGGGAGGGGAGGATTTTGCATATTACCTTCAGAAGGTTCCGGGTGCATACTATTTCCTTGGTGGAGGAAATAGGGAAAAGGGCATATATTCCCCAAACCATAGTCCCACTTTTAATGTGGATGAAAGGTCTTTAAAATATGGAGCAATGATATTAAAGAAATCTGCTGAGGATTTATTAAAAAAATGATTAAAATTTAAATAAAAAATATTAATCATAATGAAATCACTGTATAATGTCAGTAAATAATGTAAAAAAAATAATCGGTTTAAATATTGGCATTGGTGTAATCACCGTTGTATACGTTACATATGTACTTTTAAATTTTAAATACTATTTAAAAAATGCCCTATTTTTTGATATAATAGCAATAATACTTGGATTCATGTTTGCATTTACCATGGCACTCTGGGTGGTTAAAATGCCAAAATCCGGGTCAAGTTAATGTATAAAATAAAACAATTAATTAATAATATTATAATAAAATAATAACCGCATAATTTTTCCAGTTATAATTATAAGCCACTGGCACTCATTTGATGTATGCTTAAAATCGTATTTAATTCAGATTTTTATAAATTTTTTAAGACCCCATTTGCCTTTATGTAATTAATGCATAACTTTATATATCTGTTATAGATATCTATATTAGATATCACTAAAAGATATCTGGAGGGTAAAAATGTATAATAGATACAGACACGGAATGGGAAATAATGAAAATATGCACGGGATGAATAATGGATGTGGCCACATGCACGGCATGGAGAGCAGAAGAGGATTTGGACTTAAATACTGGATATTAACAATAGCATCAGAAAGTAAGGTTACAGGATCAGAAATAACAGAAAAAATAGCAAAAATAACCGATGGAAGATGGGTGCCATCTCCCGGAATAATATACCCAATGCTTAAAAATCTTTATGACCTTAAATATCTTGAAATGGAAGAAAGAGACGGAAAGAAATATTATTATATTACAGATTCCGGAAGGGAATTTTTAAATAATTCCTGGTTTCCATGGAAAAAACAGGTTGAATTTAGCTTAAAGGGCAATGAAAACTCAGTGGTTTTGGACAAAATTGAAAATAATATACAGTACCTTGCTGATAACAGGGATAGGCTGACATCGGATGAAAAGCTCAGACTGGAAAAAATAAAAAATAATATTGAAAAAATATTATTCTAATTTTTATAAATTTTTTAATATTTATGTGATTTTGGGTATCTCACTTATCAGATATTTTATAATCATGGATACCGTATTTAATGGTTCAAGATGGAATTTTAAAAACTTTTTCCCATCGGGTGTTATCTCATAAATTTTTGATATACGTCCATTATTATTTTTTTTAACTGTAAATTTAATAAAATTTCTATTTTCTAAATTATGCAGAAGTGTATATATTGTTCCAGTTGGAAGTGGTGTGTTTATCATTGAATTTATCTCCTTTTCTATTGCATATCCATACATTGGTTTTTTTGATATCTGGGTTAAAATTAGGAGGTTTATGGTTCCCTTTAATATTAGCTCATTTCTCATATTTATGTATTCATTTAACAGATAAATTATTTATAGATAATTGACTTATTGTATATGATGATATTAAAATGGAAAATAAATTAAAATATTCATCTCAGGCCTATTTAATTTATTCAATATTTATAATTGTTTTGCTTACACTTGCCGTAAGGGCCTCAAATAATATGATGATGACCACCATATCATTATTTGCAAAATATGACCTGTATTTTAATCAGGTTGAGGTTGGCCTAACAGAATCGGTAATGGCACTGGCAACATTTATTACCACTGCAATAATTAACACACATTTAAGTGCTTTTCCCAGGAGGGTACTTTTCATTGCATCAAATATTACATTTACCATAATTCTGGCTGTAATGGAATTTTCCAATAATATATCTGTATGGATATTTATATTTGTTGCAGGATTTGCCTTTGGTGCAATAATGCCAAATATAATCACATCCGCCGGTTCATCTGGTGATAAGAAGGTTAGGGAAAGAATTCTGGGAATTTACACACTCGCACTAAGTGTGAGCCTTATAGCAGGTCCTGCCTATGAATCATACATATTAAATTTTGAACCCCTAAGGTATATATTCCTGTATTTTGTTCCATTCGGCATTGTGGCCTCGGTTTTTTCCTTTTTTATTAAATTTCCGGATGAAAATATCGAGAAGAACCATAAAAAAATAAATGTGTTTGGCGAGCCAGGGTTTAAGGTTGCGGTTTATGCAATTTTAGCATACAATATTGTATTCGCACTTCTTATTACCTTTGGTGGAATATATGCAAAATCCGTTTTAGGATTTTCCTACTCGCAGGTAACATTACTATTTACCGGATTTTTTATTATTTCTTTCTCATCAAGGCTTTTTTATTCAATAAAAACTCCTGAAAACCTTTGGCATTATATAGCCATTGCAATGCTGGTCACACTCACAGGAATAATAGCAATATTCTTCAGTAAATTTGCAATCATATATATAATAGCATATCTAATGCTTGGAATACCCCACGGTGTAACATATCCATTATCTATAGTATCAATAAGCAGAACATTTGATATGTCGAGCAGAAATGTGGCAAATAGCTATTTCTTTTCAGTAATGATGCTTATAGGTATAATCACCCCATCTGTGGGGGGTTTTATAAACAATCTGATAGGCTTTAGGAACATGTTTATAATTCTTGTGCCGGTCATAATATATCTTATAATAGCCTCATACTTCAATATTAAGAGAGTTAACAAAAATATACATTAATTTTTATTTGTTATTTATTTATATTAATATAACATTAGCATGAGATGAATAGGTACTATGTTCTCCTTGTGACCACCCTAAGCACACTCATGGCAGCCGTGGATTCCACCATTGTTTATCTTGCACTGCCTGAAATAGGAGAAAACTTTCAAACAAATGTGTCAAATCTCACACTCGTAATAGTAATATACATCATCTCATCAACAGTTATGCTTGCACCGGCCATAGAAATAATTAAAAAATTTGGCAATCGTGAATTCTATATAACCGGATTCTCATTATTTACAGCATCGTCACTTTTTGTCGCATTATCCCCTGGAATAAACTTTATGATCATTTCCAGATTTTTCGAGGGCATCGGTGCCGGGATTATGACGGCAACAGATATACCCATAATTTTAAATGCATTTCCGCAAGAGGAACGTGGACGGGCAGTTGGTATAAATTCAATATCCTGGTCAGTTGGTACACTTATGGGGCCCCTGCTGGGAGGGTTTTTGGTACTTTTTAACTGGAGATATATTTTTTTAATTAATGTTCCTGTTGGCATTCTGGCCATATTTTTTGCATTTAAATTCATAAAGAAAAGCAAAAAATTGAATGAAAAAATTAATTTTACATCGTCCATTGCCATGCTTGTATTTTTGGTACCCCTTATCATTGGCATTTCATTTATAAATATATATTATCTAATAATATCAGCAATTATATTTCCATTCTTTTTTTATGCCCAGTACAGGCGTCCCGTTATATCAAGGAATCTATTAAAAAGCAGGCAGTTTTCATTGATATCCATTGCATCCTTTCTTGAATCATTTGCATTTTTTTCTGTGCTTTACGCCATGAGCATCTACTATGAATCATACCTTGGAATATCATCCCTTGATGCAGGCATACTTATATTTCCATACCCACTTGCATCAATAATATCAAGCCCACTTGGGGGATATCTCTATGATCGTTATGGGCATGGTGAGGTGATAATGAATGCGGGAATACTGCTTGAGGGTGTTAGCATAATGTTTATTGGACTGTATTTAAGCTACATACCCGAGCTCCTTTTTCTTGCCGGCCTTGGTGGATCACTGTTTTGGTCCCCATCCACGACCATGATAACGGATGCAAGAGGTTATTCATACAGAACAGAGGCAAATAACTCATTATTTATTTTAAGAAACATGGGCATGATTATATCAATATCCATGCTTCCTGTATTTATGTTTATTTTTGGTCATTCCGGGCATATAATAAATATATACGATATGGTAAAAGATTCTGCTATTAAGGGGTCAATAAGGTATTATTTGATATTTACTTCCACTGTTGCCCTATCAGGTCTCATTTTCGGCTTCATAAATATAATAAGGCACAGGAACAATAAAACATACTGGAACGAAACAGGATTATATAAAAAGGAGTCCAAACCATGAATTTAATATCTTCATGGCTTAATGAACATATAATATGATTTATGCCAAACCCATTATTTTTATTCCATAAAATAATACACTGAACGGGCCTGTGGGGTAACTAGGACATCCTTACGGCCTTCGAAGCCGAGGATCCGGGTTCAAATCCCGGCAGGCCCGCCAATTATTTTATTCATACCAAAAAATATTTTAAAAAAGCCAAAATTATCAATAGATACAGATGAAAAGTACACTGGAAATTTCAGAAATGGATGAAAAAACACGAAAATCTGAAACAGCATTATATATAAATGAACTTTTGCAGATGAACCAGAATGAGATTGAAAAAATTATGAGGGACATGATTATTGAGATGAGAAAGGCCACAGATGAAAATTATGTAAATTTCTGCATCACCGTTTTTAAGGTTATTTCAGAAATGGATGGGGATAAAATTAGGGATTATCTAAATTTAAGGGTGAAGGCAAACATGGATCTGCCGGAAATGATAAGGGATAGGGATCTAAAAATGATGGAAAAGGCACTTGCAGCGGCACCCGATGATGTTATTCAGAAAATTTCAAAATACATGCCAAATTTTTAAATTTTTTCAAAATTATCATTTTAATGGATAAACAGATAAAATTATTTCATATAGATAATATATATCCTGCATTGTTGAACTCTTTTTTTATAATTCCTTTTAATGAATTATCTCCATTAAATGATTTGATTGACAGGTATTTTCCACTCTTTTTGACGGTAAAATTAGCCTTTATGGAGTTGTTATAAAATAATAAATATGAATTTACCGTTTTATATCTCGATTTTATATAGTCAGTAAAGAATAATGATATTATATCCTTCGGGGTTATTAACCTTATTACATTCATTTTTTTAATTTTGGCCATATCAATAGCAGTTGATACATATATTATCTTTTTTTCGGATGGTATTAAAACCTCGTGTATAACCCTGGCTGAAATTAAAGATTTTACTGCACTTAAATAAGCCCTGCTGATTTTTGTCTCCATAAACCTTTCATATATGGCATCATCGAAGAAGCCAATTGTTTCAATTATATATGAAAGTATATTTTCTATGGCTTCCTGCTCATTATACTCTGAATTAATTACTATATATTTTCTGTTTTTATCCCTTGCTATGGCATTAATTTTATAAAGATTTTTTATAGAATTTTTTATTACAATAGAATTTATGTTTGCCGTTTTAATTAATTCATTCTCCGACATTGATTCTGATATAAGCATCTTAAGAATTTTTTCCTCCTGAGAATTTAGATCGTTCTTCTTTGCAGACCTGTATATGCTTATAACGTTTTTTGTTGCAAGGGCATTTATTCCAAAGGGGCCATTAAAATTATACAGAAGTACAGAGTTATAATAGTTATTTAATTCAAGGCTCCTTACCCCAAAATATGATGATTCTATATCATTTCTAAATCCAAAAAGCATTTTATTTAGTACACTGTAATTTATTGGTATGTTCTGGTTCATCGATTTTTTAACTGCAAGTTCAATCAGGTCATCATTGGTTATATCCATAATTTCGAAGTTTCCGCGGTATATTACATCATTCTGTTTTTTAAACCCATATTTTTCAAAGTTATCAAAGGAAATACCATCCCCAACCTTAATTATAATTGAATTAATATTAGTTTTATTGCACGTATTTAATAAGGCCTCAATAAATTCGTCAACTTTTGGATGCTCAAAATATAAATTATCTATCCATATACCGGGGGTGCGCATTTCCATATGGAATATTGCCTCCTCGGCACCGTTGTAAATAAATCTTGCATTGTAATCGTCATTCTGTATATACTTTCCAAGGTATATGCTCACAGGATCATTAATATTTACTATTATTCCCCTGTTTTGCACATTACTGTTTTTAATAAAGCCATAATAAACGTCATTTTTGTAATAATATGGCTTTAATCCAGAATAATCTATTCTTGCAGGATTAAACCAGAAAAATCTAGAGAGTTCATAGGCTGTGGCCGGACCATATTTTTCTATTATTATATTACTGTTATTATCAACCGGATAATAAATGGTAAAAATTCCATTATTATCCATTATCTGGAATTTGAATGTAAGGGATTTTAATATCACCTTAATAATTGATTTATCCAGACCTGAGATATTTAACAGTTCCTCCTCTGTGTTATACCCCTCGGCTATGTATCTTAATATATTTTCCTCATTCTCTGTATTTTTTTCATATCTTAGATAATACAGTGCATCAACCAGCCATTTAGATATATACACATATTTATTTTTTATGGCCTTTAAATAATATACATCCTGGTTTTTAAGCATTTTGTTTAAATCCATCTGATTATAATGTTTGGTTCTAATCAAAATATCATAGACATCAAATGCAAAACCATATTTTTCAAAATATTCACTGACGTCATCAACCTCCTGTATAAAATTTATTATTCTTTTTGTCAGTATATTTTCATCGGTTTTATTGAGAATTGCATCCAGATCGTTTTTTAGTATGTACTGCTTAACAAATATTGGTGTAATGTAATCATATATAACCTCTCCAGTTTTTATTAGTTCCTCCATCGACTGTTCCAGCATGTCAGAATCCACGGGAAGCCTTATCTGAAGCTCATCCATTGATAATGGCCCAAAGGATGATAGAATAAGTTTAACAGCATCCTTTAATTCATTACCAGATGTTTTAACTTTTATATCATTTTTTATGTAAACCGAATTATGGCCTGACAACTTTTTCCTGATTAAATAGTTCTCCTCCAGCTTCATTAATGAATCCTTTAATGCATCCTCATTTATGCCGAGCTTTTTAAGTTCTGAATATGATTTAAGATTTACATTATTTAAAACCTCTTTATCTGTATTATTAAGTTCGACTTCTTTTTTAAATAATGAGTACATAATATCATAATACCCGCGGTACACCCACTGGTCAGACCTCATAAAGGCATAAACCAAAATATCCCGGTCTATAAGTTCATAGGTTATTTTTTCTATATCCATGTCAGTATAATCCAGTGGCGAATTATACCTTTTTTTAAACGGATCTATGTAAAGAAAATGCTTAATAAAATCCATATATGAATTTTCATCGATAACCCTTGGAATTTTATTTTTAAAGTAGTCCTCAGCCATCTTTGAATCCTTAATAAGAAAATCTATTCCGTTTGTACCGTAAATTTTATCGAGAAGCTTGTTCTGCAATTCCCTTAATAACTTGGATCTGTCCTCCATTAAAACTATATCTGAAACACCAGAAAGTATTAAATTATATGAAAATGGACTGCTTTCGTCACTGTAATCCCTTATTTTGTAATGCCCGGAATCTATTACATCGTTAATATATTTTTTTGCATTATTAACATCCATGAGATCATTTTTTATCTCATTAAAAGTTTCCTTTATTACAGGAAAATTATTCATGGATTCAAGAACCCTTAAAAGCCTGTCACTGCGAAGCTGCTGCCTTGCCACAGATATATCCGTTTGCTTATACTTCCTTAAAACCATTAAAGATCTTGTGGCACAGTACCTGAAACGCTGCTTAAACATTTCTGTGTTTACTATTGACCTGTCTAATAAATCCTCAAAATTGCCGGCATTAATAAGATGAATAATATCATCGATTCTCAGGCGTCTTCCTATTGTAATCATAAAACCGTTGTCGTTAACGCTTAGCCTTGTGGATATTCCATATTTATTTGATATTGCAAGCGCATATGCCCTTGATATGGCATCGTTAATACGCCTTCCAAGCGGAATATGAAATATTATATCATACAAATCCTTGTCAATATAGCCCTCAATAAATAACCTGTCGTGTGTTGGAATGTAAAATGAACCCTGGGATTTTACATATGATATAAGGCTCATGGCACCGTATTCATCAACCCGGTAGTTATCGATTAACCACTGCCGGGGATCCTCGCCAGCCTTTATTTTTTTATAAAGTGTTTCCCTAAACTTTCCTATTAGCACACCGAGATCATAGCTTCGGGGAAGCAGCTCACCTGTCCATGATGGCACTGTTGGCTTCATTCCCTTTGCCTCCCTGACTGTAATATTATTTCTTGACGTTCTTAGAAAAATATATGTTTTTGCACCCAAAACGAATATATCTCCCTTTTTTAATCTTTCCACGAATTTATCGCTTAACTGGCCTATTATTCTACCCTGTTCATTTACAACATTATAATTTGCCTCCTCTGGTATGGTTCCAACATTCATAAAATATATCATTCTGGTGCTTTTCTTCTTTCCAAATGTTTTTTGTTCCTCATCAAGCCATATTTTTGAAAATAAAGTATTTCCCTCTATTTTTCCTGCGAGATAATTTAATGTGGCAATATAATCATTATAATCCAAGGTGTGGAAAGAAAAAGAATTTTTTATTAAATTATATGCGTCATCTATATTCCATACCTTTTCGAGGGCCATGCCTATTATTCCCTGGGATAAAACATCAAGTGGATTTAATGGTATGCTTACCTTGTCAATTTCGTGATCATAGGCAGCCTTTGTCATTACGGCGCATTCCATCAGGTCATCAAGATCAAATACTATAAATCTTCCCTTTGAGAGATCCCTGACGCCATGTCCAGACCGCCCTATCCTCTGAAGTGCCCTTGAAACCGATTTTGGGCTGCCTATCTGAATAACAAGATCAATAAAACCTATGTCAATTCCAAGTTCAAGTGATGTTGATGTAATAACACATTTTAATTCGCCATTCTTAAGCTTATTTTCAACATCTATCCTTGTTTCCTTTCCAAGCGATGAATGATGTGCCTCAATATTTTCAATTCCTCTTGCCTTAAGTCTTATGGCAACATGCTCTGTTGAGCTTCTCGTGTTTGTAAAAATTAATGTGGTTTTGTGAGAATTTATTAAATCGACCATTATGTCATACATTTTTTCATTGGCAACCTCGAAGCTTACCATTGTTAGGTCCTTTACCGGAGTTATAATCTTTAAATCAAGGTACTTGTTTGTGTTTACCTCAATAATTTCACACTCCCTTTTTTTATTGCCTGCATAACCACAAAGGTATGAGGCAATTAGATCCAGTGGTGCCTGGGTTGCTGAAAGCCCTATTCTTGTGTATTCACCTGCTATATTATACAATCTTTCCAGATTTAATGATAATAGTGATCCACGTTTTGTTGCTGAAATCTCATGAATTTCATCAACTATAACGTACTGGACGTCTGCAAATTTTTCCCTAAATTTTGTTGCGGTAAGTGCCAGTGATAATGATTCCGGGGTTGTTATTAAAATATGGGGAGGTTTCCTCAGCATTTTTCCCCTCTCGCTCTGGCCAGTATCGCCAGATCTAACACCAATTCTTATATCAGGTATATTTTCTCCCTTTGATCTGGCCAGATCATAGATTTCCTTTAAAGGCTCCTTAAGATTTTTATCAATATCATTAGCCAGTGCCTTTAATGGTGAGATATATACACAGTATATTTTATCCTCAAGGGAATTATTCCTTGCATTTATAAATAGCTCATTTAAAATTGAAAGAAATCCTGTAAGTGTTTTTCCTGTTCCGGTTGGTGATGATACCAGCACATTTTTTCCATTATGTATTAGTGGTATTGCCTTTTTCTGTGGTTCACTTAAATCATCATATTTTGAATCGAACCATTCTGCTATGATATCATCAAGGAATGGTAACTGTTGTTTAACCTTAAATGGCTTCTCGTTAATCATGGTTAATAGTCTGTATGATAATTCATTACAATATATAACGGTATTGAATTGATAAAATATTTTATAATGTTAATATTGAATGTTAATCTGTTAAATTACCTGTAAAATCAATTAAATCTGTATACCAAATATTATATATACATATATAATCAACCTGTAAATTAATGTCGGGGTATAAAAACGAATTTAAAGATATCCGCTCTACCCTATTTTGAGAGGTGGCTCTTAATAGGTGGATTGATAGGCGTTGTGGCAGGATTTGGTGCAACAATATTTTATTTTGCAATAAGATTTTTTGAGAATATTTTTTTAATTCATATAATAGGCATGAATATACCCAGGCCACTTGGTGAGGGGGGTTCCTTAATATATACATTCCATGCAACACACTTCTATCTTATACCACTTATTGTTGCACTTGGTGGACTAATATCAGGAATAATAATATATACAACTGCACCGGAGGCAGAGGGTCATGGTACCGATGCCGCAATAAGGGCATTTCATTACAAGCAGGGGAAAATAAGGCATAGAATCCCATTTATTAAAACACTGGCATCTGCAATTACCATAGGATCTGGAGGCAGCGCCGGCAGGGAGGGGCCAACAGCATTAATAGCCGCAGGCATAGGATCCATGATTGCTGATTTTCTTGGTTTAAGTCCCAAGGATCGCAGAATAGCCGTTGCGGTTGGAATAGGATCAGGTATAGGAACAATATTTAAGGCACCAATAGGTGGTGCCATACTGGGTGCAGAAATACTTTACCGCCGTGATTTTGAATCAGAGGTTATATTCCCATCACTAGTGGCATCTGCAATAGGGTACTCCATTTTTGCATCAATAGTTGGATTCGAGCCAATATTTGGTTATTACCTTGAGGCGTTTAACCCACTGAGGATGCCATTTTACGCACTTCTTGGTATAATAGCCGGCTTAATGTCAATAGTATATGTCAGGACATTTTACGGTGTAAGAGATATTTTTAAAAAATGGAAGGTCCCCAATCATATTAAGCCAATGGTTGGCGGTGCTGTAACAGGCCTCATAGCACTTGCCTTTCCTGAAATTCTGGGCACAGGCTATGGGTGGGTTCAGCTTTTGGAAAGCGGCCAGTTTAATGACCTTATAACCTTTGGCCTTCCATTAATTGTTTTTTTAATTTTGCTTCCATTTGTTAAAATTATTGCCACATCATTTACTGTATCCTCAGGTGGCAGTGGGGGTGTATTTGCTCCCGGCATATTTATAGGGGCATCTCTTGGAGCCCTTATCGGTTTTCTATTTCATATGATTGTTCCTGCAATAGTAACCTCAGTGGCACCCTTTGTAATAATAGGCATGCTTTCATTCTTTGGCTCTGCGGGTAAGGCCCCATTGTCTGTAATTATAATGGTTGTTGAAATGACAGGAAGCCTTCAGCTGCTTCCCGGTGCAATGATAGCTGTAACAATTGCATATATCGTATCCGGAACAAAATACAGCATATACGAATCACAGGTTATGACAAGAAAGGATTCTCCTGCCAACATGGGAGAATACCATACACCGTTATTACTTGATATTAAGGTTTCTGATGTACCGCTTATCACAAATATATACGCAGATTTATATTACAGCATTCACAGGGCTGCAGAGATAATGAGGGAAAACAGCATGCTGGCACTTCCGGTTGTTCATAACGATCAGCTTCTTGGAAGCATTTATATGTATGATATTGAAAATAAGCTTTATGGTTATGTAAATGAATATTACCGGCCCGGAACATCATATGTAAAACTTGAAAACAGTGCAGAGAGTGCATGGGAGATAATGATGAAGAATAGAACAACATGGTGTGCAGTCACTGATAATGGAAAATTTCTGGGAATTATTACATTAAAGAACCTGCTGCAAAAATATAATGAGGATATTAATCAGATTACAAGAATTGAAAACAATTAAAGTTTTATAATAAAATTTACTTATAAAATTATATGATAAAACTAAGAAGATTATTCCTGCTGGTGTTCATTCTGGATCTTGCGGCATTTCTTTTCATTTCCTCCCTGCCAATCCATAATTCTGCATTATATAATTCATTTGCATCTGAGGATAGAAGCATTACATCCCAGGCCTTCATACCGATGTGGCTTTCAATATTTCCACATAATCTCCTAATTGCAACCATTGAATTTATACCCATAATAGGAATATTCTTCTTTGCCACATCAATATATTCAACTGCGCTGGTTGTTGCAGTTGAGGGTGTGCACGATCACACCTCAGGTCTTGTTATTGCCATTTCATTAATGATGCTTCCGCATTTCTGGCTTGAGCTCCCAGCATATTCTGTTGCATTAAGCTCCGGGATTTACCTTTTATATTATCTAATAAAAGGTTATCCATTAAAAAGCTATATAAAAATACTGTACATGTACATATTTGTGGTTATAGAACTTGCCATTGCCGGGCTTATTGAAACATCGGAAATAGTTTTATTAAGAACAAAAAATCCATACAGCTCATTTTATATGTGGATTCCAGGTGTATTTTTAATAGCATTTTTAATATACCTTTACAGGCATTTTGATAAAGATGAGTATAAAAGCAAGCATAAGGAATTAATAGATGATATATTTAACAATAGTTAGGCATAAACATGACATATATTCAGGCAGATGGTTCAATAAAAATAGCAGAAAATTCCAGAATAATGGTAATGGATAATAATTACAGAATAATGTTTTATTCATATAATGGATTTACCGTTAGAAGGAGCCTGCAGAATATATTCATTAAGAATTATATTATAAACGGAAGAAGAATGGTGGAGCGGCTTGGAATTAATGAGGCAAAAAAAATAGTCAATGAGTTTTATTCCTATGCGAGAAATTATACATATATACCGGAACATGTAAATTATGAATTTTTACAGGATGACGCAGAGAAATTAATTAAAATATATGGCAATTTTATACCAATAGTGCCACCTGACCAGTATTTATCGATTTATTTAAAGATAACATCTGGATGCCCATGGAATAAATGTACGTTCTGTGATCTTTACCAAAATGATAAATATAATGTTTTATACCTAAAAGACATAGAATCCGAGATAAATGCATTAAAGGAATATTTTGGCAGTTCCATAACGTCCAGAAGATCAATATTCCTTGGTGATGCAAATGCCATAAATATAGGGTCAGACAGGCTTTTCGAATATTTAGATTTAATTCATAGTAATTTTAATCTTGGGATTTACTCTTTTATGGATGTATTCACAACACTTAAGACCAAAAAATTTGAGGATTTTGTCAGAATGAGGGAACTTGGTATGAAAAGAGTTTATGTGGGTCTTGAAAGTGGGGACCCTGATGTACTGAACATTTTAAATAAAAAAATAGACATAAATGAATCCATAAATTTTATAAACACTGTTAAAGATGCCGGGATAAATATTGGAATTATAATTTTAATAGGCGCCGGAGGTAAAAAACATTCTCAGGGTCATATAAATAATACTGTTAATTATCTTAAAAAAATTAATTTTACACATGGTGATATGATTTATTTATCTGAACTTTCAGAAAATGAACGCTTCCTGAGTGCGCTTAAAGATAAGCCAATGACACCGCAAGAAAAATATGATGAGATGTTTAAATTTAAAAGTTTATCCAGTTTTGGAGTGCCTGTTGTTGATTATAATCTAACAGAGGCTGTGTATTAGCAATGACCTCATTATTTATAAAAATAATGAACATTATAATGTAAATTATATAAATATAATTTTATGGAGCACAACAATAATAATTATTCAAAGGTTAATATTAAGTTTCATAAGTTGTTATAAATTATAACATTTATTGAATATTCAAGCAGTTTGTTCTTGAATTTAGATTTAAAATTTGTTATATAATAATATAAATTTATAAAAGTATGATATTAACAATTATTTTATAATAAAACACCCTGCATAAAAATTTTGGTTTTTTATATTTTTCTTTCATTGTCCTAAACATTTATATTCAATACGGTTACGTTGAAACGTTTTTCTTCATAATTTTATGCTTTAAATCCTAAAATTGTTTTTTCTAAGGTTTAAAAACAAAATCTTATATTTTATGTAATTATACCATAGTATAAACTATATATAGGTGATTATTTAATGGAAAAAAAAGAATATGATGCTGTAATTCTAGGAGGCGGTTTGGCTGGCCTTATGGCGGCAAACACGGTGGCCGAACATGGGTTTACCGTTGCCGTGGTTTCTAAAGTTTTTCCGACAAGGTCTCATTCCGCAGCTGCAGAGGGTGGAATAGCTGCGTACATAAAGGGCAATTCAGACCCAAATGATGACCCTGATTTTATGTCCTATGATGAGGTTAAGGGTGGTGATTATCTTGTGGATCAAAATGCTGCAGAATTACTTTCACAGAAATCTGGGGAAATAATCAATCTTCTTGATCTATGGGGTGCACCATTCAACAGGCAGCCTGATGGCAGAATAGCCCTGAGGTATTTTGGTGGGCAGACATATCCAAGAACCAGATTTGTTGCTGATAAAACGGGAATGGCATTATTGCATACTCTCTTTGAACATGCATCTGGATTTAATAATATAGATTTTTATCCGGAGTATTATGTTTTAGATATTGTAAAAAATGGTAATAATGTAAACGGACTTGTTGCAATGCAGATGAAAAATATGGATCCAATATACCTTAAGGCAAGGGCACTTTTAATAGCCTCTGGTGGTCTTGGCATGATATATAAGCATACAACAAACAGTTATATAAATACCGGTGATGGATACGGCATTGCACTGAGGTCAGGTGTCCCGTTAAAGGACCCAGAATTCGTGCAGTTTCATCCCACTGGGCTGTATCCCTCTGATATATTAATAAGTGAGGCCGCAAGGGCCGAGGGTGGAATATTAAAGAATAATAAGGGTGAGAGGTTTATGGCCAAATATGCACCCCATAAATTTGACCTCGCACCCAGGGATATTGTATCAAGGTCTATGACCATTGAGATGCGTGAGGGCAGGGGTTTTGAGGGTGGCTATCTCGGGCTGGATTTAACACACCTTGGCAAGGAATATATTATGGACAGGTTAAGCCTTGCATATGATGCTGCAAAAACGTTTGCAGGGGTTGACGCAACCGAGGAAATGATACCTGTCAGACCTGCACAGCATTACTTTATGGGAGGTATTGACGTTGATATAACAGGGGCAAATTCAGACCTCAATGGACTTTTTGCTGCAGGCGAGGCTGCATGTGTATCTGTTCACGGTGCAAACAGGCTTGGTTCCAACTCACTTCTTGAAACTCTTGTATATGGCAGGGAAACAGGCAATACAATGGTTGAATTCCTGAAGAATCATAAAAATGTCGAGGCATCAGATGGTACAGATAAAATACTTGATAATGCATATAAATACATTAAGAGGGAAAATGGAGAGCATTTTGGCACGCTCCTGAACGAGCTTAGGGACATTATGTGGGAAAACGTTGGCATATTCAGGGATAAAAATAAGCTTGAGGATGCTGTGAGGAGCATTAAAAAATTAAAGGAAAGGTCATTGAATATGTACGTAACTGATAAAACAACAAATTACAATACAGAGGTCTTCAATGCACTTGAAACAAGAAATATGATAGATGTATCTCTGGCCATAGCGTCTGCAGCTCTTAACAGGACAGAAACCCGGGGTGCACATTTCAGGGATGATTTCCCAGAAAGGGATGATACGAACTGGATGAAGCACACATTGGCATATCTTGCAGATAATGATATAGAAATAAAGTATAAGCCGGTTATAGTAACCAAATGGAAACCGGAACCGAGGGTGTATTGATATGGTGGAGGAAAAGGAAATAACCGTAAATATTAAAAAATACGACGGTAAAAATGATCCTTACTGGAAGACATACAAGGTAAGGGCCGATAGATATACACAGATGACTGAGGTGTTGAGGCGTATAAAAACTGAGCAGGATCCTGCACTTGCATACAGGGCCTCGTGCCATATGGCAGTGTGTGGGAGCTGTGCCATGAAGATTAATGGTTTTCCAAGACTTGCATGCAGAACCATGGCATTTGATGTGATGGACGAAAATAATGAAATTAATCTTGAGGCAATGGATTATTATAAAGGTATTAGGGATTTAATACCGGACATTGACACATTTTATGATAGAATGTATAAGGTAATGCCAAGACTTTATGCAGATGAATCTGTAATAGCAGGTGAAAATGAGCAGAGGATGACCCCCTCAGAGCAGAAAGAGGTGTGGAAGTTCCAGGAATGCATATGGTGCGGCCTGTGTGTTTCCGCCTGTCCCTCCGTAAGAATGGATGAAAAATTTCTGGGACCTGCCGCACATGCAAAGGGTTACAGGTTTATTGCTGATGGCAGGGATACAAAGACGGAGGAGAGGATAAATATACTTATGGACAGTGCATGGAGGTGCACATCATGCTATATGTGCTATGAGGTGTGCCCACAGGACGTGCAGCCCGTAATTGCAATTAAAAAAACAAAATCATACCTCAATGAATATAAGGGCAATACAGAGGTTACAGAGATGGCGAGAAAGCATGATGACACAGTATTTGATCTTATTAACAATACGGGAAAAATAAAGGAATCAACATTATACCTAAAAACTTTTGGTTTTGGAGAGGCAATTAAGGATATAAATTATATGAGAAAGGAGGGAAAATTAAAATACGCACTTGCAAAGGATAATGATGTAAAAAATATAGATGAAATAAAAAAGATAATGGGTGATAAAAAATGAAGGTGGCATACTATCCGGGATGTGCATCCCATGGAATAGCAAAGGATGTTGATATTGCAACCCAGCTTATTGCAAAGGATTTAAACCTTGAGCTAGTTGAGGTGGAGGACTGGAACTGCTGTGGTGGAGGGTTTATGGATGATAAAAGTGAGGAAATACATACCGCACTTAATCTCAGGAATCTTAACAAGGTAAAAAATATGGGATATGATAAAATGGCAACACCATGCAGTGTATGCCTTAACAGCCACAGAATAGCAGCTGATAAGTATGAAAAGGATCCAGAATTAAGGGAAAATGTTGATGAACGCCTTGGCCGGGCCAACATAAAATATGAAGGTGGGGTGGATTCCGAACATTTTATATGGGTTCTTATTCAGGATGTTGGCATAGATAACATAAAAAGCCATGTAAAGAAACCGCTCACGGGCATTAAGGTTGGAACATACTACGGATGCCAGCTTCTGAGACCCAGCAGTGTGATGGGTTTTGAGCCGGCACACAACCCGCACAGTGTAATGGATCTTGTTGCCGCAACAGGAGCAACACCTGTGGCATTTCCAATGAAGGCTGCATGCTGTGGATTTCCACTCATGGGAAGCAATCCAGATGTTGGATTAAAAATGGCAAATAATATATTCACAAATGCAAAGGGTAACGGAGCTGAAATGCTGGTACACCCCTGCTCACTGTGCCATCTGCAGCTTGATGCCACGCAGCTTAAAATAATGGACAGATTCAATCAGAAATGGACAATGCCAACACTGTATATAACACAGCTTATAGGCCTTTCATTTGGGTACACGCCAGAACAGCTGGGTCTTGGCAAAATAGCCACAAATTACCTGAGGTCGAGGGGATTTTAAATGGATGATCTAAAAAATCTCATGAAGGGTGTTGAGGTAACAGATGTTAAGGACGTTTCAAGAAAACCAGGAGAAAAGCCATTTGCCACCGAAATATTTTATAAAAAAGGAGACCTATTTAATGGAAAGCTGCATGTAAGAAAATCCGACGGCAAAATGTATTTATCTATAATATCCAAAATACCATTTAACTGGAAAAACCTCGTTGGCAATATGAAGTTTGCAGGTCAGGTGGTTGACTCTGCCGGCGGTCTTTTATGGCTTAAGGAAACAGAAAATACATTAAACATTGATCTTGAGTATATAGAAAAATATTTAAATGAATTAAAGGAGAAGAAGGTTAGTCAATAACCTTCTCGTTAAATGTTTTAAATGGATCAACCAGTGTATAGCCATTTTTATCGCATATGTCCTGATTTGCAGGTGGATATTTGAAATAATCCGGAACTATTGATGTTAGCCTCTCCGTGAATGGCGGTATTATATTATTCTTATATAATATTCCTATTGGTATTTTATCTCCCCATGTCATTGCAGTTTCATAGGCCCTGCTGAATTTTTCCTCATCCTCCTCAGCGGAATTAACCTCTGGGTCCCACGACTTATCATTTTCAAGCTTGTAAACCCTCTTCCTGTACCAGTCAAGTGTGTTAACATCATTGTATGTTGGGCATGGCTGCAGTACCTCTATCATCGATGAACCCTTATGGTTAAGGGCCTTTATTATTATATCTGAAAGCTGGGCTATTTCAGATGAGAAGGCACGTGCCACAAAGGTATATCCAGATGCCAGTGCAAGCGCGGAAGGATTTATTTTACCAAGTATGCTTGGCCTTGGTATGCTCTTTACCTTTTCTCCAAGAGGCATGGTTGGTGCGGCCTGGCCCTTTGTTAGACCGTAAACAGCATTGTTGTACAGGAGCACAACTATTCCTGAGTTTCTTCTCCCCTCGGCAACGAAATGGCCTGCCCCTATTCCAAGCATATCACCATCACCGCCCATTACCAGTACATTAAGATCTGGATTTGCAAGCTTAACGCCAACTGCATACGGTATCGCCCTTCCATGCAGTGTGTGGGCACCTGCTATATTAAGATAATGCGGTGTTTTTCCGGAACATCCTATACCGGATATGGCAACAACCTTTGTTGGATCCATATCCATTTTGCTAAGTGCCTGTGTTACTGCGGTAACTATTGCGAAATCACCGCATCCCGGGCACCAGTCTATCGTTACATTATTCCTAAAATTATAACTTCCCTTATTATATACTGTTTTCTGCATTTTTACCACCTTTATGATCCGTTTTTCAGGATCTCCATTTTTGATTTTCCATCAATTATATTCTTTGTGGCAGTTAATACCTCATCTATGGTCATGTGCCTGCCATTATACTTTAAAATATAATTATCTATTTTTATACCGGTATTTAACCTTATTGCCTTTGCCGCCTGTGCTGTCATGTTGCTCTCAACATCTATAACAGTTTTTGATTTACCCAGTATGCTCTCAACAAATTCTGATGGGAACGGCTCAAACATTTTTAAGTAAAGCATGTTTGCATTAATATTCTCCTTCTTTAATTCATCTATTAAATCCATAATCAATGTTTTCTGGCTCCCCCATGTAACAAAAGTTAAATCTGCTTCCTTATTACCGTAGAGCACTGCCTTATCCTCCAATGGTATTTCCATTGCAGCAGTCTCAAGCTTTTTCATCCTCTTCTCCATCATTTTATCCCTGATCTCAGGATCCTCTGTAACATGGCCAAGTTCATCATGTTCATCGCCGGTCATCCAGAAAACATCCCTGCCAAATATACCGTATGGTGATACACCATTACTGGTATTAAGAGAGTACCTTTTATAGTTATTTTCATCATTATTATACTCTGGAATCTCAATTTTTACCTTTTTAACATCTATTTCAGGAACAAGATCCATGGTATTTGCGAGGGTTTTATCAATTAAATGTATTACTGGTAACTGGTATTTCTGGGCATAATTTAATGCCTTCATTGCATCATATATGCATTCCTCCATATCTCCTGATGATAACACTATTTTCGGAAATTCTCCATGGCCGGTGTTGAGGGCAAAATCCAGATCTGCCTGACCATTTCTTGTTGGGAGGCCTGTTGATGGGCCACCACGCTGATAAAATGTTATAACCACTGGAATTTCTGTCATGCCAGCAAATGATATACCCTCTGCCATTAGGGAGAATCCAGGGCCCGAGGTTGCAGTGGCACTTCTTGCACCGGTGAGTGCCGCGCCATTTGCCATATTTACAGCGGCAAGCTCATCCTCGGTCTGGACAACAACAAGGCCTCCCTTTCTAAGATTTTCAGCCTCCTCTGATAAATACTCTATTTCCTCATGGTTTTCCAGCAGATTGCTTTCATCACTTGCAGGTGTGATTGGATAGTATGTCTGGAATCTTAAACCTCCCATGAGCTTACCTATTGCAACAGAATCATTACCATTTAACAGCATCCGTGGTTTTGCCTCATACGTTTCTAAATTGGCAATATTCTCTCCCAGTTTATCCACAAAGTCATATGCAGCATTTAAAATTTTCACATTGGGTTCTATAACTGCAGGCTTTTTCCTGAATGCGTATTTTATTCCGGCGATTGCATGATCCATGTCAAGGCCAAGAAGTGCAAGGGTGACACCTGCACCAAGTGTATTATAATACCTTGTGGATGGCCCTTCCGGAACATTTTCATTTATTACCTTATCAAATGGTATTGAAATGGTTTTTATTCCATGCGAATGATAATATTCGAGAACCCCAGCAGCATTTAACGGAAGATTATTTTTTGATAATTCCTCCTTTATTCTTGCAAGGGTATCTGGTAAAATCATTCTTGCCTGTGATAAATCAAATTTTTCAAATGCTGAATCATATATAACCTTAGAGTTTTTTGAAACATCATGCATATGCTCAAACAATGTATCAGGGTCTAGGGCCACCATGATATCAACCGGGTATTTTAATGATCCGGGCCGCCTTCTCATAATTCTCAAATGAATATAACTGTGCCTTCCCTTTATATTTGAGTGATATTCCCTAACACCAAAAATATAATATCCTGCCAGGGAAAATGCCATATTAATCATATTTGCTGAGCTGTCTATACCCCCTCCCTGGGGACCGCCAACAAGCAGATTTATATCTATTTCGTGCATGCTTATCCCTTAATAAAGGGATTATACACTTAAAAAGATTTCCATCGAATTATAAGTATGAAATTATATATATCATTAAAAGTTGATTGCTATGCGTAATTTTAAAAAATATACTATTTTTTTATATATATTTCATCCATTCCATGACAGGATCATCATCAAGTATTTCGGTTTCTGTTTTTCCCCTGCTGCTAATAGTAACAAATTTATAGAAAACAACATTACCATCTTCAATATTCCCATACATAATATGTTCAACCTGAACTCCGTCAGGAAAGTGCATTGAGGCTTCAGGTGTATTCGGAATAAAATGCAGTTCAACGCTGTTTCCATTTATATATATCCTGAATGATGGGTTTTCCATGACATAATTTTTTAGCTTTTCTATTTCGATTTGTGGCTGCATGAATACACATTTTAAAATTTTATATAAATATTTTAATTGGGCATTAATTATAATGCAATTAATATCAGTAATAATATAATTACAGGTTATTCTGTGGAAGGCCGGTGAATTATGATTTGAATGAATTTCTGGTGTATTTCAAATGGTAAGTCTCATTGTGCTGGCATGAGATATTTCAATGTATAAAAAAATTAATAATCTTTATTATAATTTTATAATTATGAAAATACTTGTGGTGGGCGTAAAGGGATTCGGAAAAATGCATCTATCCGCTCTTAATAGGTTGAATAATCTTGAAATTGATATAGTTGAAAGGGATAATGATGTTATAAATTTTGTAAAATCCAAATATAATATAAATAATGTTTATTCAAATTATGATTCTGCATTGAAAAATAAATATGATATAATAGATTTAATTATTCCACATAACCTTCATCTTGAATTCGGTATCAAGGCATTAAAAACCGGTGCAAATCTTCTAATGGAGAAACCAATATCAACAAATCCATCTGATGGTCTTAAAATCATAAGGGAGGCAAAAAAGAATGGGACTAAATTTATGGTACTAGACCAGTATTTTTTCGATCCTTCAGTTGTTGAGGCAAAAAACATAATAAAAAGCGGAAAACTCGGCAGGATTCACAGCATAATAGTTAGGGACCAGAGATTTTATTCTAAAACCGGCTGGAGGCAGCAGCCAGAATATATAGGTGGTGGATCATTGATAGATGGTGGAATACATTATATTAATACAATGCTTGAATTTGGTGGTAATTATAACAATATAATAGGAAAAAGTATGCATGGGGGATCAAGCCTGAATGGTGAGGATACAACATCTGCGCTATTTCTATTCTCTTCAGGTGCCATGGGATTACTGTATTATTCATGGGCATACATGGAATCACCACAGGTACCTGCATTTGAGGTAATTGGATCTGAGGGATCACTTTATGAGGATCCAAAATCAAGAACAGACTGGGATATAGATACAAAAATAAGGACAGTTTACGGAGATTTATACCTCAATGGCAGAAAAATGAATATTAAAAAATATGATGTTTATACAAGGGAAATAAGTGAATTTATAGACGCTGTAAAGAATAATGAGGAGGTACCATTTAAACCTGAAATGGAATTAAGGGATTTAATTGCCGTCAAAAGAATATACAATAATATGATATCATAAATTTAATAAAATTATTTCAATAATTCTATTTCATATCCGCATTCAAAAATTTCATCCTTTTTAAGATTTATTAATCCAATTTTATTATGGTAAACATCTGGAGCGCCCGTCATTGGTTCTATGGCAATAGATTTTCCTGATGCATACCTTCCATTGTATAAAACAATGTAATCCATATTTTTTCTATGAATTCTAATCTCATGGTCATCATAAATTAACTTTATATCACCATGTAACTTAAAGGCATTATCCAGACTGTAAGATGATAAATCGTGATCATTAAGATCAAAATCCGTGTATGTCCCATCAGGAAAGTATGTATCCATGTAATTCATCATTTTTAATTTTCCATTATAATTTAAAGTGTACCTGCCAGAAACCAAAAAATAGGGATGAAAGCCAACCTCAACAGGTATCTGAAGGTCAAGGGATTTTACATAAAAATTTGTTATGAATTTATTCTGTGATATTACATAATTTATTTTTATTTGAGCCCTCCCGGGGTAACCCGGATGCTGAAATATTCCTGAAAAGGTTATTTCATTTTTATTATCTCCCTCATATTCAAAATTGAAATCTCTTATCAATCCATGAATGCTATTATTGCCATCGTTTTTAGGCAATTTATACAATTGATTTTTATATTCATATTTCCCATCCCTTATTCTGTTTCCAAATGGAAATAATACTGCAGAACCTCCATGGGTATCAATATTATCTGTGGATGGCATTAATATTGGTGTGCCATTTAAATACAAATCATGAAGATAGGCACCAGAATTGTTTAATGCTGCATAACTATTATTGTATGATATTTTCATGAATAAATTATATTTCGATAATATTAAAAATTTTGTTTAATAAAATTATATTCAATCGAAGTATCCTAGAACTATTTGAAAGTATAAAAACATGGAAATAACCATGCTCACAGCAAGCAATAACCATGAGAGCCCAAAAGGTTCTGTAATAATGAACGGTTCTATTATTCCGGCAACGGATATTGATATTAAAATTATTGTATATTTAATCATTTTATGGGCATTTAAATTTAGGGATTGCCTGTGCTTATATACATAACTTACAAGAAGGTAAAGCACAGCAAACATGATAATTGAATAAGCAATTAATAACGGTATTTCAAGATAACCATTAAACATTGCAGGGTCTGCAACCTGCATTAAAAGTAAGAGGGACCCTATTAATCTTTTTATGCCGGATAAATTATAAAAAACAAAGAAAATCATCTCAGAAACCATTGGTATCAGGAAAAGTATGTAAGTAACAGATGCCCCAAAATATGAGAAATAGTCTATAATTCCAGAAAAAATAAACTCTCCATTAATTGCCAGGGATTTTAAAAAAATCGCCATTGAAACCTCTGACCATGTAATCAGTGTTGTTGTATTTACAATTGTTTTTTTAGAAAAATTAACAGATTTTGACCTTGCTATTTTTATAAATGCATACAGAAGAACAATAGTGGATGGATCCATTACAATGTTTACCGCAATAATAACACTAAGAAACGACCTGCTGCTAATATCATAATAAAATAGGGCATCCAGCATGCTGGCCATCATTACCAAAAATATTAATG
The DNA here is from genome assembly GCF_000949015.1 of Acidiplasma sp. MBA-1. Classification (NCBI taxonomy): domain Archaea; kingdom Methanobacteriati; phylum Thermoplasmatota; class Thermoplasmata; order Thermoplasmatales; family Ferroplasmaceae; genus Acidiplasma; species Acidiplasma sp. MBA-1. The sequence goes on from NZ_JYHS01000001.1 coordinate 444,202, forward strand.
AAATTACATACGCGGTTACCGTAAATTCTGATGATTTTTTGGTAATATAATCAACTATCCATATAATAAGCGGTGTCATTATTATTTCGGTTAAAATAATATAAATTAAATTATACATAAATCACCGTATATCTTAAAGATATTTTAAATTAGTTTATCCTTTTTAGAACCAGAGGTATCTTTCTTTTTTTCACCGCCAAGCCTTTCCCTTAAATAATTTCTAACATCGTATACAAATATATTATCATGTGGGCATGCCTCTATGCAGTCGCCTATTCCTACACACCTTGAATCCTTGTACGCACCAGTTTTTATAAAACTGCCGGGCATGGAGGAATTTCCAACAGGGCATGCTGTTGCACAATCCCTTGTTTTACATGTAAGGCAGGTATCTGAATCCCTGACCTTTAACTTAAAAAATCCGAATCTGGAAACAAACCTGTTAAAGTTACCCCAGTGACAGTATCCTGTGTTTATGCACGCATAGGATCCAAGAAGGGGCATGGTTATAAAAACTATATACCAGACAACACCGAAATAAAACAGGTAAAGCATGTATTCCGGATCCGTACCATAGAAATAAAATGATGTTATGTGTATTGAATCCAGAAATGATAAAACCGCTGTAATTCCAATTGAGGCATAAACAATCAAGGAAACAGTTTTATAAAGTCTCTGGCCCGATTTATTATTTAGTGTAATTGCCCTGCTTGTTTTTGTCTGCCTGTTGAATTTTTTCATTGAATCATAAAATGTACCCTGATACATAACAGGTGCGGAACAAAATACCGAACATAGCTGTCTTGACCCAAACAATAATGATAATATGCCACTTATAACATATGTTAAAACCATTGGTATGATTAATAATGGAGCAACTGGACCACCAGAACCTATTCCCATGGTCCAACCAATAAATGGAATCATTGAATTGTTTGGAATTAAAAATGATGGAACAATTACAGTGTAAAGTGCATAGGCAAGAAGCATCAGAATTAACCTGATTTTATTTTCAATCTGTTTTGTTGTCCTTATTTTAAATACCACAAGTGACCCCATTTCTATTCCCATCATTATTAAAAACCATGGAGAAAGTGCAACATCAGCGAAAAAGACGATAAAATCATAAAGTGAGGCACTGATAATGTTTATGATGCTTCCGCCTATTGAGGCAAGTCCCATTGAGATTAGATACGTGCCGGCACCATAGTACTGGGCATCAAATGTTAATCCCATGAAAAATTCTGATGTAAAAACCATGGTCATATACAAAACTGACCATCTTCTGGCTGTAATCCAGAAAAATTGTTTATCGTCAAAATTGTATCTTAAAAGACCATTAAGATAAACAATCATATCAATAATCATTGAGGCTGAAATCAGGTAAACGTTTTTACTGTACTGCCATATAAATACCCCCGCCATCATTAATGTATATGCTGCCAAAAGCTGTAGAATGTATTTTCCCTCTGTTTTATGAAGGGATTGCTTTCTATAAAGATATTCAAAAATGTAAATAAAAAAGCCGGTCATTATGGCACCGGAAAGATAAACTGCAACCCCGGCATATAAAGAATTATTTATCGCAGTTGGCATTAATAGCATTACCAGAGACTGCATTGCAAAAATAATAAATACTAATTTTTTCAGAGAATTTTTTAAAATTAAAGACGTTATGAGCATCTCAAATGCCATTGGGAATACAAACCAGTACGTTGATACGGCCTGAAATACTGCATTTAAAGGTTGTAAAAATAAAAAATGCAGGTAACTGTTAGCAGTAATCAGATTAAAATCTATACTCATAATTAATTCATCAAATATAACAAAAAATATTGTATAATAAAATAAAAACGATTTTTTTACAGAACCTGAATTCTGCATAAGATCTGATAAAAATTTAAATAAAAATGGAAGCACCTCCAGCATCATTATTATTACTGAAAACTCAATTGTCTTTAACAGCGATAATATAAATATAAAATAAAATACTGGAGCAATGAGCATGCTGTTCATCATACCCAGAATTAAATAAACAAAAAATTTATTCATGATGTTATCTGCCCTTCTGGATAGGTTGATTGCATAGGCCATTGCCACAGCCATAAGGCCTGTAATTAACCATAATAAATATATTGGATTCATAAAGACTATTAAAGCATTGAATAAAAACTAATAATGATAATTATAGTAAATGTTCTATAAGAAATAAGGATGAATATTAAAGAATAAAGAGTCTTTTAATATTTGATAATTTAATTTTTCTAAAATATACAAGGAGGTATAAACACTTCAAAGAACTAATTTTGTATACAAAATAAAATTAAAAACCTTATTGACAGCTTTTGTTAAATAATGTAAAGAAAAAATAAAACACAAATTATAGTAATGGATGTGCTGGAGGATTATTTGGGGGATTTGTGGGATTTATGGGAGGTAATGGTACTACTGGTTGAGGACCATTACCTATCTTAACCGGGCCTGTGGGTGATGTAACAGGTGTTGACGGCTGATTATTAACCTGATTATTTATATTGGCAAGTAAGGTACTATTTGAAAGCCCCAAATGGTATGACAAATTATTAAAGCTGGAATTTCCAAGTAAGTAAGCCTGATTAAAAAAGTTATTAAGATTAATTACAAAGGTAAAATTAGTTAAATTCACTGTTGCATTTGTTAGATTTACACTAACAAGAATGCTATATGATGCTGTACCATTATTAAAGGTGGAGTTTAAAAGAACCGAGGCAATCAGACTTGCATGATTAATAGTTGCATTTCTTATATAAGAATTTACAGCACTGGCATCTATAATGCTAACATTGTATATGGTTACATTATTAAGTGAAACATCTATTAACGTTGCATTATAAATTACTGTATTGTTAATACCATCATTCATAATTGTAACATTATTTAACCTTGAGTTATTTATATATGAATACTTTATCATTGCATTGCTAACATATGTATTATTTAAGGATGCATTTGTTATATATGCATGGTTTATTTTTGAGGAATTTATAGAATAGTTTTTTATATATGCATGGCTAACCGTACCATTTTGAATTGTACCGTTAATGAGATAACCATTATTGGACCCCACTGCCTTTTCGTTTATATAATTTGAATTATTATTTACAGCTGGATTAAATGCCATTTCCACAAATATGGCTGCTATTATTATCGCAATGATTGCAATAATTAATTTCCTGGTTCTATTAATCATATCAATTATATATATCACAAGTTTGTATATAAATTTGCTTATTTATATATGTATAAAATAAAATAATTAAAATGCTTTTAATTATTGTCATATTATGGATGGCACAGGCCCATTTATCGGCATTCATGAAAATACTTTCATTATGAGTTTTGAGAAGATTTATAAAGCAATATTTGTAAAAAGAATAAATAGATTTCTAATGGAATTAAATATGAATAATACTAATATTCTTGCCCACCTGCATGATCCAGGAAGGCTTGAGGAGTTATTATATCCCGGAAATGAAATTTTTATCCGTGAGGCCCACGGGAAAAAAACAGATTACTCGGTAACTTTTATAAAAAATGGTGATGTATACACATTTAATGATTCAAGATTCCATAATAAAATCGCATCCAATTTTATAAGGCCGGGATACATTTCAGAGGTTGTTGTTGGAAATCGCCGTATTGACTTTAAATATAATAATGCATACATAGAGGTTAAATCATGCACCCTTGTGAATTATGGTGTTGCAATGTTTCCTGATGCGGTAAGTGAGAGGGCATCACATCATCTGGATTTACTAATAAATCTTATTAATAAAGGATATGATGCATATGTTTTATTTTTGATATTTAATAACAATGCCAAATCCTTCGCACCAAATTTTGATCGTGATATAAAATTCTCGAATAAATTTATCGATGCTTTAAAGAGTGGGGTAAAAATGAGATTTTTGGTTTTTGATACAGATCTTAAAAACATATATTATAAAAAAGAAATCTATCTGGATAATAGCTTCATAAATAGGTTTATTAAATAAAAAAATTTTATTACAACATGGGAATTACGATTCATGAATAATTACCCATTCTTTACCATGGACGACTTTGATTTTGATAATAAATGCGTGTACCTAAGGATTGATATTAATTCACCCATAAACCCAATTACGCAGGAAATTATGGACGATTCACGGCTCAACTCATATTCTGAAACGATAAATGAATTATCAGATTCAAAACTCGTCATAACCGCACACCAGGGAAGACCCGGGGATGATGATTTTACCTCATTAAAATATCATAGCAGGTATCTATCAAAATTAATGGGCAGGGAAATACTTTTCATAGACTCACTCTTTGGAAGCTCTGTTGATTATGCAGTTTCAAGAATGAAGAAGGGCGATATAATAATGCTTGAAAATACAAGATTTTACAGTGAGGAGGTTTCAATAAATTTCAACAATTTTAACATAATAGAGAATACGCATATTGTAAAAAATCTTTCAAAACTCTTTGATTATTATATAATAGATGCATTTGGTGCAGTTCACAGGCCACATACAAGCCTTATAGGTTTTAAAAAATCCGGCCCAATGATTGCGGGAAGATTAATGGAAAGAGAAATATCAATGCTTGATAAGTTTAAGTATTCAAATCAAAGGCCAAAAATTGCAATTCTTGGCGGTTCAAAGGTATCAGATGCTGTTAAGGTTTCAAGGTCATTTTTTGAAAAGGGCATAGTTGATTACATTCTTTACGGTGGTGTGGCAGCCAATTTATTTTTGCTTGCATCAGGAAAAAACATAGGCAAACGGAATATTGACTTTATAAAAAATAATAACAAAAATTATTTGGAATTAATAGACATGGCTAGAAATTTAATTGAAAAATATCCTGAAAAAATAATATTACCTGATGATTTTATACTAAATCCATCTCAAAAAAATATCACATTGAAAGATAATGTACCTGATAATGAGCTTCTGGCAGATATAGGTTTTAACAGCATTGAAAAGTTTAAGGATTATATTAAAAGGGCCAAAAATATATTTATAAATGGGCCAATGGGAATGTATGAAATAAATGAATATTCCATAGGAACAAGGGAAATCCTTGATGAGATTTCAAACAGCAGTGCAATGAAAATAGTGGGTGGGGGACATACCATTAGTGCAGTAAATAGATTTGGATTTAGAAAATATATGGATTATGTATCAACAGGTGGTGGTGCATTGATAAATTATTTATCCGGTGATTCAATCCCAGTTATAGATGCATTAATAGAGAATAAAAAAATGTTTGGTGATTAAAAATGGCAGATCAGGAAAATGTTTTGGACCAGCTTGAGTATTTAAAAAATCTCATCGAAAATATAAATGGCAGGATTGAAATAATTGCAAAGACACTTCAGGAAACCTCTGAAACCGCCTCCTTACTGGAAAATAATGAGTATCAAAAGTCAGAGGATGTTAAAATATCAATAGGGTCAGGCCTCTTTGCAAGGGCAACACTAAATACAGATAAAATTCTTGTTCCTGTTGGATCAAATGTTTATATAGAAAAGGATAGGGCGGATGCACTTGAGGATTTGAAGGCAAATATAAAAAATCTAAATGATTCCTATAATAGCCTGATAGAACAGAAGGAGAAGGTTCAAAACAATTATGATGCACTTGTATATGCAATACAAAATGCAAGGGGAAGCAATTAATGTTTGACAAGTTAAAGAAAAAGTTTTCTGAAATATTTTCGAAACAGAATGATAATAATTCAGTTGTTGAAAACGATGTTTCATCAGAAAAACAGGTAAATGAAGAAAATACTGGAAAGGAAGGTAACCAGAGGGTTATTAAAAGATCTGAAATTGATAATCAAATAATGGAAATCCTGCTTGAATCAGATGTTTCCCTGGATTCCGCGGATCTGATTACTGAAAAATTAAAGGAACGTATGGGGAAATTAAAAAGAAGGGTTGACTTTTATTCGGTTGAGGATGAGTTAAAGAATGTTATTAAGGAAATAATATCTGAAAATCAAAATAGATTCGATATACTTAACCCGGGTAAAAAACCATATATAATTTTGTTTCTTGGTATAAATGGAACCGGAAAGACAACAACCATAGCAAAGCTTGCATATTACCTGAAAAATAATGGAAAAAAGGTTGTTATCTCGGCATCCGATACATTCAGGGCAGGTGCCATAGAGCAGATCTCAATACTGGGTAAGAATATAGGTGTGGAGGTAATAAAACATGATTTTAAGAGTGACCCCGCATCTGTTGCATTTGATGCCATAGAGCACGCAAGGGCAAGGCCGCTTGATTATGTTTTAATAGACTCTGCAGGTAGAATGCAGACCAATAAAAATCTCCTTGATGAAATGAAGAAGATAAAGAGGGTTTCAAAGCCGGATTTAACCCTTCTTGTGCTTGATGCAATGATCGGCCAGGACGTTATAGAACAGGCAAATACATTTGCCAGAGAAATTAACTTTGATGGTATTATACTTACAAAACTGGACACTGATGCAAAGGGTGGCGCTGTAATTAGCGTATCTACAGAAATAAAAAAACCAATATTATTCGTTGGCACAGGCCAGAATATGGATGATATTATGCCATTTGACCCTGACTGGTATATAAATAAAATTTTCTCATCTTAACAAATTCATTACCCCGGATATAGATTTATAATCCATATCAGTTTTAATTAATGGTATATTTTCTATTTCAGATAATTTAATTGCGAGCTCATCAACATTTTCCGGTTTTATATAAACCACTGCCGCCGGTTTGAGTGGGTGAGCCCTTATGGCTATCATTGGGCTTCTTCCTATTGAAACATCGGTTATAAAGATTATTCTCTGGCTTGACCACCCATAAAGTTTGGTATACTCAGCATATGAGAACTGAAGTATGGCCTTTATGCCGTCAATCATTGTATAACCCCTTATATTTCTTTTTAAATCCGCCTTTGAGCATGATTTGCCCCTTATCTTCGGAAGAATATATTCTAATGAAATATCATGGTCATAGTCCTTTATATCGAGAAGGGCATCTGATGGTATTCCGCTGTTATACCTTCTTAGTATGTGCCCACCGCGCTTTTCCTCTATGCTTATCATGGCGTTTACAATTTTTTTTATTGATGATGCACCTGGTGATTTTCTTCTGCCTGATTCATAATCGCTGATAACTGATGGGGAAACATTCATAAACCTTGATAGCTCCATCTGTGATATGTTAAATTCCTCACGCCATTTTCTTATTGTTATTCCAGGATTGTCGGAAATTGTAATCTCACCGGCAATTTTTTCAACTATATCCATGCTTATTTAATGACAAACTCAAATAAAAATATATCCATTCGATTATAATTATAATTTATATCGCTTATTTGTGAAAATATTTTTTATTTATTAATCCCAGAAATATTCCCCAGACCATGCCAAAAAATATATGCATGGAATAATAAAACAGTGTGGATGCCTTATGATAATTTTCATAAACATATAGATGCAATAAAAATATATTTACCGGAAGGCTGAAAAGAATAAGTATTAAAAATCCGGCCAGCAAACCTATTAAAAATCCTTTGCGACTGTTAAAAATATTAAATGGTTTAATATAAAACGATATTAACGCTGCAAAAAACCCAACAACTGTGCCAACTAGAAAATGCATTAATAATCCAGATACCTGGGCTGTGATACCATAAAAATGGAAGAGTTTAATTCCTATATCGGTAAACTGTATTCCGATACTAATTCCAGATAATGCATCAAAAATATAAAATGCAGAGGCCTCGAAAATTGCGGCTATGAATCCTGAAACCAAACCAAATAGCAGGTAATTTCTAACTCCCATTTTTAGATATAATTGCATCATTGCTTAAACATATTATGCATAAAAATTTAAAATCATCTTCAATAAAAATATATATGCCATTGGTAATATCAGATAATGGCGTTTGATACAGGTTTATGGCTGGATTCACATCATGCAGGGTATAATTTAAGCAACAGCGGCATGTCCGGTGTTCTTGACATAAAGAAATATTTTAACATCAATGACCATTATACGGAAAAGGATTTTATAAATGAAATAGCCAGCTTGCATGATGTTGACCCTGATAGAATAGTTATTACGCATGGTGCAACAGAGGCCTTTGGATTAATAATGCTTGATTTAATGAGAAAGGGTTTTAAAACCTGTAATGTAAATGTTCCAGAATATGAATTAATATATAAAACACCTGAAATTTATGGTTATAAAAAGGGTGAAGATGGGATATATGCATTAAGCCTTCCAAACAATCCAACAGGTACCATGCCTGAATTAAAAGGCGGTTATAAAACTGCCGTTATAGATGAAACATTTTATGAATTTTATTCTGACCTGAATAAATTTAGGCATGACTCAGGATATTTAATAAATACATTTACAAAGTTTTATGCCGGGGATGACCTTAAGCTTGGTTACATTATTGCCCCTGATAGGCAATCAGCACTTGACATATATGGTTATAAGGGCCTTGTGGTGGAGAATGTTTCATATATAAATGTGTCTGCAGGCGTTAAGATCTTGAGGGATCATGATAAAATTGCATCATTTGTCAGGGGTATTGTAAGTTCAAATCACAGGATATTAATTAATAACATGGGGAAATTAAAATTCTATAAAAATATAAAGCCACTAAATGTTCCAGTATCCTTCGTTGATTATTCAGAATATACAAAAATGGATTCAGATAAATTAAGCGATATCCTTGCGAAAAATGGGGTTAGTGCTGTTCCCGCAAGATTATTTGGAGTTACTGGAACATATCTAAGGGTATGCATTACAAGACCAGATTTCCCTGAGGCATTTGATAAATTAAAGGAGATTCTTGAAAATATTGAAAAATTATAATCTTTCATATACACCCATATATGTTGTCTTCTCCTTATTTTTTACAGTATTATATGCCTCAGCCACAGAGATTTTGTCCCTGTCTATTCTTTTATCCTGCACATAAAGGTTGAAAAAATATCTGTGCGGGCCATTGCCCTTTGGTGGGCATGGTCCTCCATAACCAGTTTTTCCAAAATCGTTTTTACCCTGATAAAACCCATCCTCGGTTATTGAATTTTTATCAATATCCTCATGCAGTATATTCACAGATGCCGGTATATTGTATATTATCCAGTGGGTAAATAGTCCCACAGGAGCATCAGGGTCATTCATAATAATCATATAATGCTTCCCCTCCGGTATACCTGAAACATGTATTTCCGGGGATATGTCATCGCCATCACACGTAAACCTTACCGGTATCCTTTTACCATTTTCAAATGCATTTATGCCTATCTTCATGTATAAGTTAATTATTTTGTTTTTATAAACTTATTGACCTTCTAATTGATTTCTTTATTCTTAGGGAATTTAAAACAACCGTTGTGGAACTCATACCCATTGCAAGTGCTGCAAGTATTGGAAGCACAAAGTATATAGAAAGCCCGAACAGTGGAACAAGTATGCCGGCCGCAACAGGTATAAGTGCCGAGTTATATCCAATTGCCCATCCTATGTTCTGCCTTACCTTTTTAATTGTTTTTCTTCCAATGATAATCATATTATAAACGTTTTTTAGGTCATCCTTTAATAGTATAATATCACCATTTTCTTTTGTTATGTCAGAACCTGAGGACATTGATACACCAACGTCGGCAGCCTCCATTGCAATTGTATCATTTATGCCATCGCCAACGAACATTACATATTTTCCATCCCTCTGCATCTTCTTTACTATTTCTGCCTTCTGGTCTGGTTTGATATTATAATAATATTTATTGATATCAAGATCATGTGCAATGTTTACTGTATTCTCCTTGCTGTCGCCGGTTACAATTGCAACATCAATTCCATTTTTAATAAGCTTTTTAACAGCGATTTTTGCACTATCCCTTAATTTATATTCTATTTTTATTTCGGCAAGTTTTTCGTTATTGTAATTTAGCACGGTAAAATTGCCATCCCTGGTAACAGAGATTTCACGGCCATTAAAAGCACCCTTAATGCCAAATCCCGGTATCTCCTTTATATCATTAATTGTATAGGTGTCATGTGGGAGTTCCTTAATGTAATTAACAATTGCACGTGCAGCCGGATGATTCGATGCCTGTTCTATAGAAATTAACATGGAGTTGACAAGCATCTTATCGCCATAATACCTCATGTATGACACATTTGGGCTGTTATTTGTTAGGGTTCCAGTTTTATCAAAGATTACCATGTTTATGTGCGATAAACGATCCATGGAACTTGAATTTTTAATTATTATTCCATTTTCAAGTGATTCATTTGATGATATTAGCAACGTAATTGGTGCAGCAAGTCCTATGGCACATGGACACGCTATAACTATAACTGAAACAAAAACAAGGACAGATATTATTAAGGATATGGGGTCCCCCTCATGATTTAAATAAATAAACCAGAATATTGAAGAGCCAAGTGCTGCTGATATAACAACCGGAACAAAATACGATGAAAATACATCGGCAATGCGCTGAATTTTTGCCCTTCCCATTGCTGCCATCTGTATTAATGAATACAGTTTATTAACAGTTGAATTTGGGCCCACCGCGTTAACTTTTACAATTATGCTACCATTTATATTTTTTGTGCCTGAATAAACATTGTCATTTTCGTGCTTTAGTACCGGCATCTGTTCACCGGTTATCATTGATTCGTCCACCTCTGTTGTACCCTTTATTATTGTTCCGTCCACTGCAATATTCTCTCCGGGTCTTATTAGAATGGCATCCCCTGTTTTAATATTTTCATAGGCCACATCATGTACATTACCATTGCTATACATATGGACACTTTCTGGTATTAATTCCAAAAGCCTGTGGGCAGATGAGTTTGCTGCCCTCTTTGTCAGGCTTTCTATATAACCACCTGTTAGTATCAATGTGATAATAAAAACTGATGCATCATAATATGTGTATTTAACTGGAAAAACATTACCATCAAATGTAATGAATAATGAAAAAATAAATGCCGTTAATGTTCCGAGAGTTATCAGCAAATCCATGTTTCCTGATCTATTTTTAATGGCCCCATACGCACCATGATAGAAGCCAAGTCCGGAATAAAACTGTACTGGCAGTGCCAGCAAAAGCAGTATGTAATTCCTGTACGGTGATACTAGAGCATAATTTAGTATTAATATGGGAATTGAAAATGACCAGGCTACAATTAACCTAATTTTTAACGATTTTTCCTCCCTTTCTGGCTCCCTAAATTTTTCAAGACAGCCAGTTGAGCAGAAGTAATATCTTGTTCCATCCTTATCAAGATAGAGATCAGTATCCTCTGAAACGTACATCCCACAAACAGGGTCTATTGCCATTAAAATTACCTTGTATACTTTACTGGATTCTTAAGGAATTCATCCTTGCAGTGTTCACAGCAAAAGTAATAAGATTTCCCATTATATTCTGCCTCTATCTTTTTATCAACCTTCATTCCGCATACAGGATCTATATTTGCCATAATCTAATTATATATATAGAGTATAAATCGATTTATATTGCATAATGCTAAAATTTAATATTTTTCCAGTGCATTTTGTCTTTTAATAAATGTTGACTTGCATGTATCACAGCAAAAGTAATATTTTTTTCTGTTTATCTCATACGTTTTTGGAATGGATACTATTTTGCCACCGCAGAAATCGCAGTAAAGATCAATATTAAAATTTTCAGACCCCCTCTCTCTATGCCTGGCAATATGTATTTCATCATAATTCAGGTTATTTAAAAAATTTGAATCCGATGAAATGACCATATATTTTCCATTGGTTAGCTCAAAATATTCTGTTAATAATTCCTTTTTTATGCCGTCAAGGCTTTTCACAATGGCAATAATATAATTGCTTTCTGTATTCTGTTTTATATTTACAGTGTAGTTTTCTATCACACTATTTTCCAGTTTTTTTATTATTAATGCAACAGTATTTCTGCTTAAATTTAAATTCCTTGATATTTCTGAAATATTCTGTCTTGAATTTTTAATCAACTCCCTGAGAATTCTCGACTCATTTATTGTAAGATTTTTTGATTCCATGACATATAATTAATTATAATGTATATATTTTTGCCCTATATTGTGCACAATGCATTAAAATATTTGGTACAACACTTCAATATAAATAAAAATGTATTTATAATGTAAAAATATGCTAATATATGTTTGAGTATGATGCAGGAAACGGCAAAATAATGGTAAGTGAGGGTATTAAAAAAATTTTACAGAATAATGTGTTATTATTAAAAATTACACTTGAACAGGGACCATGCACTGACAATATGTGCCAGCTTATAAAAAAACCATCATATGAAATAAATAGTGATTTTAAGTACAAGGATTCGTTTAAAATAGATAAGGATATAAAAATAGAGATTCCTAAGGATATTTATAACTCAATAAGTCATGAAAGGGACAGAGTTGTTATAAAGGATGGAATATCTGGAAAAATTGTAATTAGGGGTCTTTCACTGGTCGGCACTGCCTGATGGATTTTCCGAGCTCTCAAATTTCTTTTCAGCCTTTTCTGCGAAGTATATTCCACCAAAATATAGTGCAATCATTGGTATTGCTATGATTACCATTGTAAATCCTGTTACCCCTGGAGAAAATATCATACCATAAACCAAAGCTCCTATGACAGCATATCTCCAGTTTTCCCTCCAGGTTTTTGCTGTAACTATTCCAAACCTGCTTAAACCTGTCATAAAAACAGGTATCTCAAAGGATAATCCAAAGGCAATTATGTACATGAATAAAAATGATGTAAAGCTTGAAACACTTACTGTTGGCGATGCACCAAGGCCAACATCAAATGCGGTAAATATTCTGAAGAGTTCAGGTGCAATGAAATACACACCAACAAATGCACCTGCGAAAAATAATAATGATGCAGGAATTATTATGGATTTTAAAAGGGCAACCTCGCTTTCCTTTAATGCGGGGGTTACAAATTTAGCCACATGATAAATAATGACCGGCATTGATATCATAACTGCAAGTGCAATACATGTGTAAAAATCAGCCATCACACCATCCACCGGCTTTATTATAAGCAGCTTTGTACCGCTTGGAAGTATATGGTCACGTAACAGTAATAGGGCCTGTGCACCAATATTGTCATACGGATCAGGATATATGAAAAGGAATCTGTGGCCCAAAAAAATTATATATTTTACCTGAAATACCACAAAAATTACAAAAAATACGCCAAAAACAGCAAGGATTCTTATTAACCTATATCTTATCTCATCGGAATATTTTAAGAAATACTGAATTAACTCGTTGTCCATATTAATTTGTCTTTGTTTCGGGTGTTCTGTTTAATTTCTCATTTATCTCTTTTATTATCTGGTCTATTGTCTTATTGTTTGTGTCTATGTTAAGGTCCTGTGCAATTTTCATGTAGTCAACCTGGCCCTCGGGCTTTGGTGCAGAGGAATTCATGCTATTTTTTAATTCGTTTTCTATCTCCATCTGTCCTCTTTTATATTCCCCTGTGGCCTTTCCAAGATTTCTGGCCATTTCAGGTATCTTTTTTGTGCCGCCGAAAATGATAAGGGCAACAACTATAATTATCAACCAATCCATTGGTGCATCAAACATTAATGATCACTAATACTGTATTTAATGGATAATATTTAAATATTTCTAAACGCCAAAACCATTAAAAATGCCTGATTTTATTGATTTTCAAAAATATTTTTTATTCATTTTTATTTAAAATACCGTGAAAAACATGATGAAAATTCTGTGATGTACTACATATAAAAATTATATAATGATATTAAAATTATATAGAAAAAGTAAAAGTTAAGAGCAAATACAGGTAATAATAAGAAGGAAATAAATATAATAAGATGAAAAACGTAATTTTTATTTTATATATTGATAATTTGATTTTTTTAATGACAAAATATTTATATAAACAATAATTAAACTGATTATGAACAAAGGTAATAATGCAGTTCCAGAGCCTGAAAGAAGGGCCTTTCTTAAAGGTGCCGGTCTCTCAGTGGCCGCGCTTCTTGTTGGTGGGCTTTCCTTTGAGAGATATGTTGTTCCAAAGGACCGTGGAATTCCTGTGATGGATAATTATCCACTTGCCATACTCGAGGACCCGCAGGGAAATCCAATTACGGTTGCGGATGTTGAACAGTACGCCGTGTCTTCCACGGCAACCAGTGCAAATATTTTGGTTTTTAATTATCCACTTCAGGATGAGCCGACATTTCTGATAGCCATTAAGGGTGTTAAAATAACAACACCTGAGGATAGCATAGTGCCCACAAGCGGTTTTGCCCCAGTGTCCCCATCCTCAAAGGCTCCAATGACAGGGGTTATTTATGATCCTTTTAATGATATATCTATAATAGCATTAAGTGGGATATGCCAGCACCTTGGGTGTGTGCCACCATTTCTTGATTATCATCCAGGGAAAAGCATACCATTTGAGGCCCAGCTTGTTGGATATAAGACCAACGGCACTGGTGTTTTTGAGTGGCCAACCAATGGCCTTATATATTGCAAATGCCATGGAAGCCAGTACAACCCTGTATGGGGTGGCAGCAATTTATATAACAATGGAGCAGCACCAAGTCCGGCAAACCACTCATTACCGCAGATAATGCTTGCCACAAATAACAGCCCTGATTCTTCTCTTGACGACCCTTCTACATTTACCGGTAGTTATATTTTTGCCTACGGTATAAATTCCAAAAATGCTGTGATAAGGACACACCTGCAGTATCCCGGAGGCCAGACCTATGGCCCGCAGGTTAAAAAGGAAAACCTAACAGGCGGAACCGCAATACCAACGTCAACACAATCAATTCCCAGCACAATTTATACATACAAGGATACACCTTCAAATATTGAGACCGGTGCTCCAAGCAGCTTTGATGTAAATCAGGTAAATGGCTCTGTGGTTTTATATAAAACAGTGGTTGTAAGCAATTCCGGACCATGGAAGGGTAATTTCCACAGGCTTCCATAAAGGGTGAGTAAAAAATGGAAAAAGCTGAATATGAAAAAAATGAGTATGATTTAACGAAAATAATGGAAGAAGAAAAAGATCTGCCGGAAGGTACATATAAAATAGGATTCAGGTCAGTTACAACCAAAGGTTACAGAATAGATGAGTGGACTGGTGCATGGGTTGCAACGGCTTTAATATATCAGATAGTAACAGGAATTATTATATTCTTTTATTACAGCCAGGTTGACCCCTACAGGGCAACAGAATACATAATAGATGATGTTCCGTTTGGCCATATTATATTAACATCACATCTGTACATGGCATATGCAATGATCGGCCTTGTGTATTTCCATATGATGAGGCAGTGGCTTGTCGGGTCATACCGTGGAAAATGGAGATGGCTTCAGTGGATTCTCGGTGTCGTTTTATTTTTGCTCACAATACTTACTGCCATACTCGGTTATATGCTGGCAAACACTGCAATAGCAATGGCAGCCCTGCATATAGGATTGCTGTTCATGCAGAGAAGTGTTCTTGGCAGAATACTCCCTGGTGCATTTATAAACTGGCTTGAGGGAATACTTGTTGGTAATTATACAACCACAGCCACATTCTCACATCTATTGGCATTACACGTTGCAGTTTTTTCCACGCTAATGCTTGCAATATTCGCGGTGCATTTCATGCTCTTTGAAAGGTCCGGCCTTGCAAATGACGATAAAACAGAAAAGGGAAAAATGATACCATGGTACCCAACAAATCTTTTATATGCAGTATTCTCTGCAATAATAATCATAGGTGTAATCATAATATTCGCAGCTGCATTCCCGCAGAAACTAACGCTTGGATATGGTTCACTGGCATACGGCACCTTCCCTGTGCCTGACTGGTACATTACACCTGTATATAAGCTAATGGATGTCGCAGGTTACGGGCTAAGCACCGGTGGTGTACCATTAATTATTGGCATACTAATATTCATACTGATAATACCATTCATAGACAGGTACCATAAAAAAGGTGTCCTTGAAAGGCCATGGATAACAGCATTCGGTGTCTATTTAGTTTTAGGACTTGCAGTTATGACAATATGGGGATACTCACAGCCAGGTCTTACCCAGACAAGGCTTCTAACAGAATACCTGTGGTGGTCACTAACATTGATTTCATTCCTGCCAGTATACGCCATGAGATTTGCAAAGAAGGACGGTGATGCAAATGCAAACTAAGAACATAATTTATTTAATTGGTGTAATCCAGCTTGTGGTCGTTGATCCTCTAATGTGGTATTTCACGCAGGTGAAGCCATACGCATATGAGAGGTACTGGGCCATAACGCTGGTAATAAATTTATTTTTGTTCGCTGCCATAATATTTATGATAATGCAGAGAACCATAAAGGAGAGGGTGTAAAATGGATAAAAAATCATTATATTTATATTATTATGCGATGATTGCCTACTGGATTGGAAGTGTGCCATTTGTGCTTTATGCTATACTGATAAAGCCTGTGGGAAAACTTTACCATGAACAGCCTTACACCATGATATCGCCCGTATTTGGCAATTTCGGTGTATATGAGGAGGGACTTCTGGTAATAGCCCTGGTATTCATCTTCATATCCATTATACTTCTGGGTATATCCATAGCCCATAATAAATCAACCAATGGAAAGATATCAAGAAGGACAATTATAACGCCGATACTGCTTTACATATTTACCTTTGCGGCTTTAGGGGGTGCAATATTATGACGGAATCACCAATGGAATGGTTTAAAAAGATGAAAAAGAGATCAAAATACCTGATGTACACTGGGATAGTATTTCTTATAATTTCAATTCCGACATTTCTGGACTATGACATGTTCCCAAGAATCAATGCCAATGATGGCCCTCATCAGATTGGCAGCTGGGTATCCTTCTTCTTTACCTTTGTGGGCTTTATACTCCTAATACTTGCCTTTGGTGAGGAGGATTTATAACCCAAAAAAATTTTTATTTAAAAATTTTTATTAAATTTATTTTTATTTATAATTTTTTGAAAAATCCTCAGATTTTTTATATGCACCCTCAACAGCATCCGCTATGGCGGTTCTTATGTTTCCTTTTTCAAGATAATAAAGGCCAGCAACGGTTGTCCCTCCTGGTGTCATTACCTCATCCCTTAAGTCTGAAGGTGAAATTTTTAATTCCCTGATCAGACTTGCCGTTCCAATAAATGTTTCCAGTGTAAGATATTTAGCAGTATCCTTTGGAATGCCAAGCCTGACTCCAGCAGATATCATTGCATCTATCATTACAGAGATAAAACCAGGGCCACTGCCACTCAAACCTGTTACTGCATCTATATAATCTTCCTTAATTTCAACAGGTGTGCCAAAGGACGATAATATTTCAAGTACTATTTTTTTATTTTCATCATCTAAATTATAATAGCAAAAGGCATTTACTGATTTCTGGACAAGCATGGGAATGTTTGGCATAACTCTGATAACAGGCGATTTATCTAGATATTTATTTATTAAATTAATGGTTATTCCTGCCATAACTGAAATTATAACCTTGCCATTTGCCACATCTTTAATTTCCTCCAGAATTTTTACCGCATTTGATGGTTTTACTGATAATATTATAATATCCCCATTTTTCGCATTTTCATAATTGGATTGAAAAATATTATATCTGCCGTTATTCCATGATTTTAGCCTTTCATATGATCCAGAGCTAAGAAAAATCTCATAATTTTTTAATTTTGCAACTCCAGTTACTATTGATCTACCAACTGTGCCGACACCTATAATTGAAACTTTCATAACTTATAATTGTTATAAAATATATTATTTTGATGATTTTTAACAGGCATTTTTATTAAATAATAGCATTAAATATTTCAGGATAAAGATAATAATTTTAATATAAATATGACAAAGTCTTAAATAATAACATTATGATATCCCCTTAATGATTATATTTAGCCTGATACTTGCATTAATAGCGGTCTTAATAATGATAGTAATAATATCCATTCCAATGTATATAGCCTCAAAAATAGTGGCCAGGAGATCCACCGCGACACTGGGCAATGCGGTTATTTCAACAATTATGACAGCAATTATAATAATAGTGGTTTATGCAGGACTTCGCCTTTTATTCTTTCCAATTCCCATTCTTGGGACCTTGCTTGCCTTTCTAATAACATTTATTATTCTTTTATATGTTTATTCGCAGATTTATAGAATAAGCATGGAGAGGGGACTGCTTTTGGTAATAATGCAGGTATTTATATGGTTTGTGCTATTATTTATAACAGGTGTATTCGCTGCAATGGCTGCGGCAATTTAGATTGCCTTTTTTAATCAATATAAAAAATTTATATTATGAGAAGGTCATTAACAACCTGCGCCGCCGTTTCAAGCGGGCCGTCATGCTTTTCAAAGATTGTTATATCATCATTGTTATCTGTTTTTTCCAGATACCCCATTGACAATGAATCCAGGCATGCAAGTGTTTCTTTTCTGTCCAGCTCAAAAATTTTTGATTCTATTGTAATTTCATTCTCATTTTTAATATGTGATAAAACACGGTATATTTTTCCTGATTCCTTCATGTAATTAATATCTTTTAGGTTTTCAATGCCATCATATTCCACATCATTCAATGTGTAATCCTTATTTAGCAGTGCATTGGCTATTATAACCGTTTTTCTGGCACCGTCAAGGCCATTGGTATCGTCATGGTAATCGGTTTCTGCAATCCCCATGTTCTGTGCAGTTTTTACAGCATCATTAAAATCCAGGCCGGCCAGTAACTGTGATAATACAAAATTTATTGTTGAACTTACCTGACCCTTAAATTCAAGTATATTTGATGATTTTAAACAGTATGAATTTAAATTAAATAGTGGTGTGCCACCACCAACAGAAGATTCAAAAAGTATTCTTTTCTTGTTTTTATATGCACCCTCCATAATCTCCTTCCAGTGAAGTGCCAGAGGGGCCTTATTTGAGGTCACAATATTTTTGCCCGATTCAAAGGCTGATGTGTACAATTTCATTCCTGCAATTCCGTCCTTTGTGGCCGGTGACATATCAACAATAACATCTGATTCAAGTGAATAAATCTCATCGAATTTTATATTTTCTGCCAGTTCCCCAAGCTGGTTCCTTTGCTTGTACATTAGAACCTTTTCCAGATCGAGACCATTTTTATCATATACTGTATTTTTTGAATCAGATACAGAGATAACCTCAATGCTTTTGCCATACCTTTCCATAAATAATTTTTTGTTTTCATTTAAAATACCAAGAACTGCCTTTCCAATATGGCCAAGACCTATAATAGAAACTTTCATTGGTGGTTATTGTAACTAATTTTATAAATATTTCTGGTTTATTTTTTATAAAGATGGTAAAATGCACAATTAAAAGGTTAATAATAAATTTATTAAAATATAAATTATAGAACAGATGCGGCTATGACTGAGTCATCATCATCCAGATTTATTAATCTTACACCTGATGTAACCCTTGATAGTATTCTAATTTCATCCGCACTAATTCTTATTGTTTTGCTCTTCTTTGTTATAATTAATATCTCATCCCCATCCCTAACAGGCAGCGCTGTAACTATAGACCCGGTACGGTCACTTTCCCTAAATATAAGATTACCACTGGATCCACGGTGATGTACTGTAAATTCAGATACCTGTGTTCTCTTGCCCATTCCATTTTCAGTAATTGTTAGTACAGTGTCATCATCGTTTACGAGAAATGCATTTATTACCTCGGCACCGTTTAACTTCATTGATTTAACGCCCCTTGATGTTCTTCCTGTGGATGAAACCTCATCACTTAAAAATATTGCAGCCTTGCTGTTTGATGCAACTATAAATATTTTGGAGGGTTTAACAAGATCTGAAACTGAAACCACCTCATCATCCCTGTCAAGATTAATGATTTTTACACCAGATTCCCGCATGTTAAGTATCTCCCTGACAGGTGTTTTTTTAATAAAACCATTTTTTGTAACTATTATAAGGAATGATTTTTTATCCTCAGGAGACCTCATTATCTGCCTTACTATCTCCCCGTCAAGCAGCTTAAGGAATGTTGAACCGGAAACCCCAACTGCCGTCCTGGATTTTTTCTCTATAGTATATGCCTTTGCACTGAGCACCCTTCCGGTGTTTGTAAAGAAATAAAGGAGGTCATGCGACATGCATGACAGTATGCTTCTCACACTATCCTCACGCCTTGTTACAGTCACAATGCCCCTGCCACCACGCTTTTGTGTATTATACTCCTCAGATGACACCCTTTTAATTAGTCCGTTATTGCTTAATATTAAAATTGACTCCTCGTTTGGAATCAGATCCTCATCATTTCTTTCAACAAGTTCACGGTCAAGTATTTTTGTCCTTCTTTTGTCCCCATAAAGCCTTTTTAGTTCAATCATTTCATTTTTTAGGACCTCCCTTCTTTTGTTCTCATTATTTATTATTTCATTTAATTTTATGATGTTCTCCCTTATTGATTTTAATTCATCCTCTATCTTCTTAATTTCAAGACCTGTTAATCTCTGCAATCTCATTTCCAGTATTGCCACAGCCTGTTTCTCTGAAAGATTTATTTCTGACATCAGCCTGTTCCGTGCCGTATCAACATTTTCGGAACCGCGAATTATTCCTATGACTTTATCTATGTTCTGAAGTGCAATGCTTAATCCAGTCAGTATGTGTTCCCTTTCCCTTAACCTATTTAAATCAAATATTGACCTTTTTTTAATTATTTCCAGCCTGAAGTTTATAAAAGTGTCTATCATTTCCTTCAGGTTCATTGTAACCGGCTGGTTATCCAAAAGCACGAGATTGTTAACTCCTATTGATGTTTCAAGCTGTGTGTGTTCCAGCAGCTGGTTTATTGTTAATTTTTTCTCATCATCGTCCTTAACCTTAATAACTATCCTTATGCCATGCCTGTCGCTTTCATCCTTAATATCCAATATATTGCTGATAACATCATTTTTAACAAGATCCGCCACATTCTGAATATAAACTGCCTTATTCACACCATATGGCAGGCTTGTGATTATTATCTTCTTTTTCTCCTCTGAAATCTCTCCCTGGCACAGGACCTTTCCGTGGCCGGTTCTGTATATGTCAAGCATGTCACTGCTTTTGTAAACAATGCCACCGCCGGGAAAATCCGGACCCTTAATAAAACCTAAAAGTTCATTAACAGAACATTGTGGATTATCAACAGAATATATAATTGCATCTGCAACCTCGTTAAAATTATGTGGTACCATGTTTGTGGCCATTCCCACCGCTATTCCAGATGTACCATTAATCAGCAGCTGTGGTATCTTTGATGGAAAATATAATGGTTCCCTTAATGAACCGTCAAAATTCGGCATGAATTCTACAGTATCCTTATCTATGTCCTGCATCATATCCTCTGCAATTCTCTGGAGCCTTGCCTCTGTATACCTCATGGCAGCCGGGGAATCGCCGTCTATTGATCCAAAGTTACCCTGCCCATCAATTAATGTGTATCTTAATGAAAAATCCTGTGCCATTCGAGCCAGTGCATCATATATTGCCATATCGCCATGTGGATGATACTTACCCATGGTTTCTCCAACAATACGTGCAGATTTTTTGAATGGTTTATCGTGGGTCACATTCAGCTCGTACATGGAATAAAGTATTCTACGCTGTACAGGCTTCAACCCATCCCTGAAATCAGGTATTGCCCTGCTGACTATGACACTCATTGCATAATCTAAATATGATGTTTTAATTTCTTCCTCTATAGGTTTTACAAGCATTTATCTCACCCTCATATGTCAAGATTCTTTACGTACTTTGCGTTTTCCTCAATGAATTTTCTTCTGGGCTCCACCTTTTCACCCATTAATATGCTAAATAATTGATCTGCATAATAGGCATCCTCTATTGTAACCTGCACAAGCTTCCTCGTTTCAGGGTTCATCGTGGTATCCCAGAGCTGTTCCGGGTTCATCTCACCCAGACCCTTAAATCTCTGTATTATTACATTGCCACCAAGCTTTTTAATCAAATCATCCTTTTCATCCTCGAAGAAAACATAGTGTATGTCATTCCCCTTTTGAATTCTGTATAATGGAGGCTGGGCAAAATATACATGGCCCTGATCAATAAGATCCTTCATAAATCTGTAAAAGAATGTTAGCAGGAGTGTCCTTATATGTGCACCATCCACATCCGCATCGGTCATTATTATGATTTTATTATACCTTAAATTCCTTATATCAAATTTATCCTTTATATTCGTTCCTATGGCTGTTATTAAATTTTTTATTTCCTCATTTTCAAGAGCCTTATTGTCATTTGCCTTTTCGACATTAAGTATTTTACCCCTCAATGGGAGTATTGCCTGGAATTCCCTGTTTCTTGCCTGCTTTGCAGATCCACCTGCAGAGTCACCCTCAACTATGTATATTTCCGTTATTTTTGAATCGTCTGATGAGCAGTCTGCAAGCTTACCGGGAAGGCTTCCGCTCTCAAGTGCAGTTTTTCTCCTTACAAGGTCCTTGGCCTTTCTTGATGCCTCCCTTGCAGCTGATGCAGCAAGAACCCTTCTTATAATGGCCTCAGCAACAAGGGGAAATGATTCAAAGTATTCCTTAAGGTATTTTTCTGTTATTGATGAAACAATATTTTTAACTGCACTGTTCCCAAGCTTTTCCTTGGTCTGTCCCTCAAACTGTGGATTGTACATCTTTACATGCAGCACTGATACAAGACCCTCCCTGGTATCATCTCCGGTAATCGCTGAAACCCCCTTTATTAAATTTTTATTCTTTGCATAGTCTATAATTGCCCTTGAGACGCCGGTATGAAAACCTGTAAGATGCGTGCCGCCCTCCGGTGTTTTTATGTTATTTACAAAGCTTTCTGATATTTCAGGGACATCGTTATTATACTGCATGGCGAATTCAACGGTGTAATCTTTATATTCTTCATAGCAGTGTATTGGATCCTTATTTATTACCTCCTTTCCCTGATTTAAATACTGCACATATTCTACCAGGCCACCATCGAAATGAAATGATTCTGATTTGTTTGTTCTAAAATCTGATAAATTAATTGTAATTTTTGGATTAAGAAATGCAAGGTCCATTATCCTTTCACTTATGACGCTGTATGAAAAATCTGTGCTGTCAAATATTTCCTTATCAGGATAAAATTTTATTATTGTTCCATGTTCTGGATATTTTATAACAATATCTTTAATATTTTCATCATTTTTTGCCTCATCAGGGGTTAATGTAACCAGACCTGACACAGGAATGCCCCTCTCAAATCTTTCATAGTATATCTTACCATCTTTTTTTACAAGGGCAATTAAGTATTCTGAAAGTGCATTAACCACATGAACTCCCACACCGTGAAGGCCGCCGGTAACCTTATATACCTTTTTATCAAATTTTGCACCGCTATGAAGCTCTGTCATAACGATTTCCAGGCCCGGCCTGTTATACTTAGGATGTATATCTACAGGAATTCCCCTTCCATCATCCTCCACAGATATTGATCCATCCCTATATATTACAATATTTATATTGGATGCAAATCCTGCCATGGATTCGTCTATACAGTTATCTACTACCTCATAAACCATGTGGTGCAGGCCCTCTGTCCCAGTTGAACCTATATACATGCCAGGAACCTTTCTGACAGCCTTTAAACCTTCCAGTATTTGTATCTGTGATGAATCATATTTATCCATACTAAATCCTATAATAGATGCAATCTATACTTATAAAGTTTATACAGAATCAATGTTTATAATTATTGTACCTCATTTAAAATTTTTATGAGCCCCTTTTTGTCACCCGGGGTGGATAAAATAACCGCTTTTATTCCATAAGATTCAAGTGCATCACAGTAATCCTTTAATGAATTTTCATTTATGTATGGCTGTTTTATTGATCCTATGGTTTCTGAATTTCTTTCTGTTTTTATGATAATATAAGGAATTATTTTAGATGCATCTAAATTTTCAAGCATTTCCGGTTTTTTAAGATTAAGGGCAAGATAAAATGATGCATTTGATTTCATTCTTTCCTTTATTTTTGCATAACTGTAGGAAAAACTTATTATCAATCCCGCATTAACATTACTTTCAGCAGCAATTGATGCGGCGGTTTCAGATGATATCTCATTTAATCTTTTTCCATATTTTGGTTCATCACCCATGGTAAAAACAATTGATGATTTAATCATTTTTGCAGCTTTTATAATTGAATGTACATAAAGTTCACCAACGCTGTTAAGAGCTTGATTTATAATTATATCCTTTTTAAAATATTTTTCCCGTATCATGTATCCTATTAGAATCGGCGGTATTTTTGGATAACCAAGTGGATTATCAGGTATGTTAAATCCATCAAAGCCCTCCATGTTTTCTATTTCTGATTTTAAATTATGTTCTTTTACGAATGGATAAATTTCTGCCAGAAGTCTCATTATTTTGTATAAACATAACCAAATATAGATTTTTGGAATTTATATAAATAAATTAATACTTTTATTTTAAAATGATTCCAGGTAATATTTATTTTGAAAATTCCAGTAATTTCGTTGATTTTTTTGATAATATTGCCAGAATTGCATCATTATTTTTTTTATCAAGCTCCTGTAATGCACCCTGTGGCTGTATGCTTACCATATTGTCCTTTAAATCATTGAATGAAATGGAATTCCTTAAAAGTGCGTCTATGTAATATCCGGCCTCGTTAATTCCTGAGGATAAAATTTTTTCAAATGCATTAATTTTAATCTCGCATATATCTCCAAACAGATAAACCTTTGAAAATTGCAATCTTAAGGGTCTAAAATTATCTCCATAATCAGGAATTATATCTGATTTATCCAGAATATATTTACCGGATGCGAATCCAAAGCCAATTATTCCTGTTTTAATTTTATATGGCATATTTATATATTCGGTATGCATCGAATGGAGCAAAAAAACACTTGAATTTACATCTATTTTATTATACATGGATTTTAACCTTGGTTTATCCCTGAACCCCCATGTTCCGGTATAAAGGAAGTTAAGCCAGTCCTCCGGTGGACCTGTTAGTTTAATAAAATTTTTGTCCATTAATAAAGTATTAAGATTCTCATCTGACATTTTTAACTTATTTTGTATGTTTAATTTATATTTAAAATTTAAAAATGCCAAACAATATAAGGGATACAACAATCAGTAATCATGGAGCTTAATGAATACAGTTACGGCATTATACTTTATAAAAAAAATTCCAGTTTAAAGTTTTTGCTTTTAAAAAGATCTGAGGGGTGGCTTGATTTCCCTAAGGGGCATATTGAAAAAAATGAGACAGAAATTGAGGCTGCAATCCGGGAAACATTTGAGGAAACTGGAATTAAAATTAATCCTGATGATATTGATAGGAAATTTTCATATTCAATGTGCTACAAATTTCAAAGGGGAAATGATATGGTAATAAAACATGTAACAATGTTTTTGTCAGAAATAAATGATGATGCCAGTATTAGGATTTCTGCGGAGCATTCAGGATATATGTGGCTTGATTATAATGATTGCATGAAAAATTTAAGCCATGAAAACCAGAGGGAAATGATCAAAAATGTATATGAATATTTAAATACTCGAAAATAAATTATATTAAAACCTATACTTTTTTTAAAATTCTTTCAGTTTTTTCATTCTCATTATATATAAATAATAAATATATTAATTATGTATAATTATAATAACAAGCCAATACTTGTTTTTTATGAAACAACAAAGGCATGTGATCTTGCATGTAAACACTGCAGGGCATCAGCCATTGAGGCAAGGCTTCCAGACGAGATGACTGTTGATCAATCAGTTAATTTTGTTAAATCCATTAGAAATTTTGGAAAACCATATCCAATATTGATTTTAACTGGCGGGGATATGCTTAAAAAGGAGGGGCTTGAGGAGATACTTAGAACAGCATATGAATATAAGATTCCAGTTTCTGCCAGCCCCGCTGCCACTGCAAGGCTTAATGATGAATCATTTGAACTTCTTAAGAAATACAATGTACTTTCAATATCACTAAGCCTTGATGGACTTAGGGAAACACACAACTGGCTGCGCGGGTATGATTGGGTGTTTGATAAAACAATGGAGGCAATTAATACCGCCAGAAATCATAAAATGCCCGTGCAAATAAATACTGTTGTTCTAAAAAAGAATATAATGGAACTCCCGGATATTCTTAAATTATTAATAACTAATAATATAAGGGTGTGGGAGGTATTTTTCCTTATAAAAACCGGCAGATCAATAGATTTCGAGGATTTAACCCCACTGGAATATGAGGATGTAAACCACTGGCTTTACTACATCACATCATACAATATGACTGTAAGAACTGTTGAATCTCCAATATTTAGAAGAATTGCAGACGAAAAGGAAACATATCACGGTACATCACTTTACAGGGAACTAATAAGAAAAACCCATGAGCTTCTGGGCTTGCCTGATGGAAAACCGCACGTGCACATGGAAAAAACCAGGGACGGTAAGGGAATTATTTTTGTATCCCATAACGGTGATGTTTATCCAAGTGGATTTTTACCGGTTGTTCTTGGAAATGTCAAGAGAGAATCAATTGTCCATATTTATCAGAATAATGACATTTTAAGGCGTTTAAGAAATCCCGAAAATTTGGAGGGACTGTGTGGAAGCTGTGGTTATTCTGATGTATGTGGTGGTTCAAGGGCCAGGGCATATGCAACCTTCAACGATATTTTTGCCGAGGATCCTGCATGCATAAATACATATAATTTTATTAAATAAATAATAATATGCACAAAATTATGTAACTTATTAAATGCCTGCCATATTCGATAGTTTTAAGAATCAATAATATATTTAATTAAATTAATATATTTATACATATATTTTGCATGGTGACTCCACGCATGTCTGTACAACATAGTATAAAATGATTAAACTATTAACTTTAAATAAAATCCGGCGACGGTAACTATTATGCCTATTAAAATCATAATTAAAACCCATAATTTTGCACTGCCGGCTGTTGTTTTGCTTATAAACAGTCCAAGAACTCCCAGTGATATGTATGAAAATGCCAAGGGTATAATTATATTATTTTTTATGATTAAAGAGGAAAGAAGTGGAATTAATGCACCTGCAAAACCGCAAAGGGCTGCCATTAACGAACCTGCAATGGATTCAAGAAATATTCTATCACCCAGCTTCCCCTTTAATAAATAAGATGTGGATCTTAAATTAAGCTGCAATGCCGTTCTGTGAAGTTCCTCATTCAAACCTGCATACTGTGCTATAAAATAACTAAAGGTACCTGCGAAGGCAGACCCAAATGAGATCTTGAATGCCAGAAATATGGATATGCCATTATGTGCCAAGATGCCACCAGATGCAAGTATTAGGGCAGTTATTATTCCATCAGATAATCCAATGCTTAATGGAAATAAAAATTTGTTTTTCATTTTACTATGTGCTTCCCGGCAACCACTTCATCAATTGAATGTATGGCACACCCCATATCCTCTATAGTTTTTATTAAATAATTATAATTAATATTCATGCCCTCAACTATTATACTTGTGCCCATTGTTTCCATATCCATCTCGGTAACTGTTATTTTTACGGCCTCCACACCAGGGACCTCCTCTATTGATCCCGCAAGTTCTGTAAGCGTTGGCCTGTTCAAACCCTTGTCAACATCCAGCAAAATTCTCCTAAGATTCATAAGTTTTTCTAACTCCTGTATCTAATTTATTATTAGATATAATATTAATCACACATATTAAAATTTTATGAATTAAAATTAAATGATGCATCCTTATATGTTCCCAAAATCTTTAAAGTTCCTGCAATATTTTTTATTTCATTTATTGCATTTTCTGTATTTTTATTATTTTCTATATCGACAAAGAATATATAATTAAAAGGATTAAATTTAACCGGCCTCGATTCTATTTTTGACATATTTATTGAATACTTATCGAAAATGGAAAGAACCCTGTAAAGGGCACCTGGTGTGTTTGATGTTGAGAACACCATGCTTGTTTTGGTTTTACCATCTGGCTTTTCGGGAGATTTGGATAATAGGAAAAATCTGGTATAGTTATTTTTATTATTTTCAATTTCCCTCTGGATAATATGCATACCATATATGGACGCTGCCAGCTCACTGGCTATTGCCGCCCTGGCTTTATCCTTTAAACCTTTTACAATTTCCACACTTCCTGCGGTATCATACTCACTTACAGGTATAAAATTATGCGAGAAAATGAAATCGGAGCATTGTGCAAGTGCCTGAGGGTGTGAGTGAACGTATCTTATATCATCTATTTCACTATCCGGAAATCCAATCAAACAGTGGCTTATCCTAAGGTAATATTCCTTTACAATAAATAAATTATCCCGGTAAAGATTGTCATACGTCTCACTGACTGCACCCTCAATTGAATTTTCTATAGGAACCACACCTAAATCAATCTCCCCTTTATTTATGCCATCAAAAATTGACCTTATAAATTTGTATGGAACGTATTCGCCCTCAGCCAGTCTTTCTGCGGCTATATTACTGTATGCTCCCTTTTCTCCAAAATACCCAATCTTCAACCTGACCACTATCTTATATTTATATTTAACTTTTACTTTTAATTAAATAAGTAAACAAAAATAGGGCCAGATTGTCTCTGATTATCTGGCAAAGACTTTAAATATAATAAAATTATTAAATTTTATGAAAAATGTAACATCCACCAAAGGTTCCATAATGTTTTATTTAATTCCCTCTGTAATTTCCCTTGGCTTTTTTTTATATCTTACCATTTTTATTAGCATGAAATTATTTCAGTATATTGGTATATATTTTATAGCCCCAATTTTTTCAATTATAATCACATTACTTGTGTATCATTCAATAAAGAAGAATATTAAAAATAGGTCAACAATCTTAAAATTTTCATTATTGGTATTTGCTTTTTCTTATATATTACTGGAATCTATTTTTCTCATAATAAATATTCATACCCTTTTTTCAATTATTTTGCTCATTCCATTTGACCTAATAATAATTGCCATACCGTTTTACATTAATTATAGGGATAAGATGCCATACAATGGCATTCCGGGAGAATACAGCACTGATTTAACAACCAGATTAAGGGAAGTTACAGGAGATGAGGATATAGAAGTGTATATTTCTGAATTTAGCCGTGCAAATTTATATGGCGCAACCACCAGAGGCAATGACTGGAATTTAATAATTTATAAAAGTGCATTTGATAAATTCAATGAATCTGAACTTTTATTATACATGCTCCAGATTTATTACAGTAAAAAGTTTAATATAAATAAAATCATGCTTCGTGACATCTTTTTATGGTTTGTATTGATTGCAGATATGTTATTTATATCATATATACTTTCAATAGATTTGCCAGATAAATATGGAATTTATTTTCTTCCACTTTTAGCCTTATCTGTTATTCTTATTATCTTAACCCCTCTTATTATTAATAGAAAAATTATTGATTTGAATAAAGTTGTGGACAAAAAAATTTTGGAAAAAGCTGAAGACATGGAAACATTAAAATCCATGATTCTGAAGCTTGCCGATCGGGAACCTTTAAGGCCGCTACCACAATACCAGTATAACAGATATAAGCAAAGATTGCTCAAGAATGCTTACACCAGGATAAAAAACATAGAAAAATCATAAGTGCTGGAGCCTTAATATAAGAGATGTATACTATTCCAGGCTGGTAATTTAATATGGTATCTTATTATTAGGAAACACCATTTCCATGAATTCATAAGGATAATAATAGAGGTTTTATTTTATCTATTCCCGCTTTAGTATTGAATAATTAATTATTATACGTCTTCCTCACACAAATGTTTCTTTTATGTATTCAGGTAATGCAAAAATTTATTAATATTGATCAGTTGTATTCGTAAAGGAATATTTTAATTCCTATATAATAATGATAATTATGTCAGTTGAAATGAATGAAAATATAAATGTGGCCATTGTCGGATATGGTTATATTGCAAAGTATTGGGAAAAGGCCATACTAATGAATGGTAAAATGAATATCGTGGGAATTTATGATAAGAATATATCTACTAACATAACAGGACATAGTTTTTATAAAACTTTATCAAACCTGATTGATGATGATCGAATAAAAACGTGCATAGTATGCACACCGACAGATAACCATTACACAACTTCATCTCAAATTTTATTATCTGGAAAAAACATAGTGGTGGAGAAACCTTCAGTTCTAAATATAAATGAATATAATAATTTATTAAAAAGTGCTAAGGTAAATCATGCATTGATTTATAATGCATTTCATTTTGTATATTCGCCTGAAATTGTCTGGTTTAGGAAATCACTAAAAGAGCTTTATAAAAGTTATGGGAAAATAGGAAGTTTCTGTTCCTATTTTTCTGATCCATATTATATTAGAGGTGAATTACAAAATAAAGCTTTAAGTCTTTTAGGAAGCTGGGTTGATAGTGGGTCTAATATTTTAAGTATGCTATATTCCATTTTTGACGATATAAGTTTGGATTCACTAACATTTGGTGATAGTTACTCTGGAAACTTTTCTGATTTATTTTCAATTGCTTCAATGATGTTTAATGACTCTAAAAATGGCACCGGCTTTGGACATACAGTTACCAACTGGGTTTCAAACTCCTCACTTAAATACACGGATTTTATGTTTCCCGAAACAAATGTAAAAATTAGGCTAAACCATTCAGAACTTAAGGTTACACTCACAGATGATAAAGGAACCAAGATTTTGTTCTCATCTTCTGAGACTGATAGATTATTAGCACATTACACAGGACTTGTGGATGATGTATATAAATCACTGTCTGCAGGCAAGGGTAATGAAGATTATGGAAAAAGCATATACAGTACAATGTACGGCATTCAAGATTTGGGTGGTGGCATTGCCTGAGAGCAAGTTTTCAAGAAAAACACAGCAGGCTATTAAAAAGTTTACGGATAGAATAGAACCAGTGATGGTATTCAATCAATGGCTGGAGGCGATAACTACAGGTAAAATAACCAGAAAGGTTCTGGTTTATTACGGTGTGGGCGGAATAGGAAAAACACGGCTTATATCTAAACTAATGGATGACGTGGATAAAAGAAATAAAGAACAAAGTAAAATTAAAATAAATATCATATTTGCCGGAATGGATATAAATGAATACAACTCCCCATCTGCAGTTCTGCTTGGACTTAGAAAACAAATAAAATTCCCATGTGTTCTTTTTGATTATGGCCTTGTTAAATACTTCTCCTCAATAGGAAAAACTGCTGATCAGATTAAGGAGTTTATACCTAAAAATAGCGTTATTTGGGATATAACAGGTGACATCCTTGAGGCAATACACATTCCTGTGGGGCTTATAGATAAAATTGCCATAAAGCTCAGGGAAAAGTACTCAATACAGTTTAAGGAATATCATAATGAAATTGAGGCCATTGATTCATGCAAAAGAAATCCGGAGGAAATATCTGAAAGGCTTCCACACCTTCTTGGAATAGATATTTCAATAGCTGCAAAAAGTAAAAATTCAATATTTGCCATATTTCTTGATTCATATGAATCAATATATAGGCGCCAGGATTTCCAGCTCGCAAATAATGATCCTGATGAATTTATACAGGAATTAGTACTTTCTTCTAAACAAACATTATTTATAATAGGGAGCAGGGAATATATAAAATGGGAGCAAAAGGATCCATCATGGAATGAAATACTTGATCAGCACATACTTGATTATCTCAGTGATCAGGATTCTGATTATTTCCTTAGATCCGTACCAATTTTAGATGAATCCATTAGAAAATCCATAATAAGCAGCAGCAAAGGACTTCCACTATACCTTGACCTCTGCGTTGAAATTTATTTGAGAAATAAAAATAATATGACTGCATATGATTTTATAATTCCAACCAATGAAATTATACCTAGGTTTCTATCACACCTTTCAGATGATGAAAGAACACTTTTCATTGCATTATCATACATTCATTTTTTTAATTTTAACATCTTTGAAATTCTTGTAAAGGAGCTTAATATACCAATTGCCATATCTGACTTTGACGAAATAGCCAGCCATTCATTTGTATTAAAAGTTGAGAATCTGGAAGGTATATACAAAGTACATGACAATTTTTATGAGTATGTTATAAACAATCCCACAATAAGTGGTAAATCGAAGATTATGGAAAAAATTTTTTCAGGTGTTATAAAATATCTTAATGATAATAAAAAAAGTATACCATATGAATCCATGGTGATTTTTTACCCCAACGTTATGAATCTTCTTTCCTACATGTCGGAATCAGGTATAGATATTGGAGAGAAGTTTATTGAACTTTCAATATTTATTGTTGATGCGGGGTACTGGAATGTTGTCGGAAGCATATCAGCCCAAATACTTAAAAGGCATCCCAATGATGATCGTATTCAGTTCCTTTTTGCTGTCTATCTAAGGAGAATTGGAATGCTGGAAGACAGTATTAAAATTCTTGAAAATATTAATCCAGAAAATCCATTATTTGGTAACTTTAAGGATTATATATCATATTACAAGGCCGATACATTGCGTGTTATGGGCAGGTATAAAGATGCACTTTCTATATTTAATGGGATCTCAGAAAAGTATAGAAATAATAAAGATAATGAAATTTATCTTAAATCACAAAATCAAATAGGAGATATTACATTTCTTTTTGGTAAATTTTTAGACGCTTTGAATATTCTGGAATCTGGATATGGGGAAAATAACATGAATACTGTACAATTTGCAGAGATGCTCAGAATAGAGGGTCATATCTATCGTTTTAATTTTATGCTGGAAGATGCAATTGCTAAATATTTCAACTCCATGGAACTGGCAAGAAAACTCAACGTTTTAGGCCTACAGGGTAAATTGTATAACAATCTTGTCGAGGCATACTGCTGGTTAGATGCTAATGAGGCGATTGAGTATGGAAAAAAATCAATAGAAATAAATAAAAACCTGAATGCTCCTGTGGAATACGGTAAAACCTATGCTGCATTATCTATAGCAAGCTCCATGAAGGGTGATTTTACCTCCAGCTTAAAATATTCTGATATGGCACTATCAATTCAGGAGCAAGTTAAGTATCCTGGTGGAATGGTTTATGCCCATGGAAGTTATTGCTTGATATATATTAAAACCGGTGATAAAAATAAATTTATGGAACATTACAATGAAATGAAAAAACTTGTTAAAAATCTTGGTGCAGAGAAGTATACAATGCTTCCCTATTATATATATTTAAATGATGCAGAACTTAAGGAGACATTCAAAAATCTGCAGTGGCTTGATTATGAAAAAACTCTGAAAATTGTAAAAACAATATTAAGTGATTAGATTTAATTATAAAATTAATATAAATATTGGTAAGCTTGTACTGTAAGCAAAGAAATTATAATCATCATATAAATATGTCTATAGATTTTTTAGCATCAAATTTGTTATCAGTATATATTTCCTGAATAAAAAAGTAGAATGATATAATTTTTAAAAATGTTGGAAAACAGATAATTTAGCTAATGGAACTAACTTTATATAATCTTTTATATAATCTTTTGTAAAAAATTGGAGGAAATTTAAATAATAGATATGTTTAAATATAATCATCATTATTATAAAAGAAAACTTTAAATATAATAATATATTATAATTTAATATGGTACAAGGTGATATAAAAACTATTCGTAATAAACCTAAAGAGGTTAATGATATTGTATCTGAAGATGAAAGTTTTAGATATGAAGAAATATTAGAATATAATTTAAGTGAAAGAGCCTTTAAGATGCTTGGCGAGGCCGAGAGTCTTATAGATGATGGATATGTTCCATTATACCTCTTATCAGATCCTGAAATTTACGAGGCTGAAAGGATAAAAGTATTTGCATCAAGCTGGAATTTCCTCGCTCACGAATCTGAAATCCCTTATCCAGGAGACTATGTTGTAAGATATATAGAACAAACACCATTAATAGTAGTTAGAGGAGAAGATAATAAGATAAGAGTTTTTTTAAATGCGTGTCCTCACAAAGGTAGAGAATTTGTTAAAGCAGAGATTGGTAATACATCCCATATAAGGTGCCCATATCATGGATTTGTCTATAATACAAAAGGAAAACTTGTTGGATGCCCAGTGCAGAAGCATGCAATAGGTGATGTTATAAATTACAATGATTTTAATATGTACCGTGTAAATGTAGAAATATATAAAGGGTTTATTTTTGCAAATCTTGATCCAAAACCTAAAAACGATTTATCAACTTTTCTTGGTGATTTTAAATTTTACTTTGATCTTGTTTCAAATAGGTCTGAAGCAGGATTATCATTCACAAATCCACAGAGATGGGTTGTTCCATTTAACTGGAAAGCAGCTGCAGATAATTTTGCTGGTGATATATATCACGCATTTACCGCGCATGCAACAGGATATGCGCTTTTTCCTAAAGAAACTATCAAGGCAAATACAGTATTAACAGGTCTGCAGGTTGATGCAGGGAACGGACATGGAATTGCATTTTCAAGGATAATAGATTCACCTCAGTGGTATGGAAATTGGTGGCCAGAATTAATTAGAAAGGCAAAAAATACATTAACGGAGAGCGAGTATAAATTTTGGGTTAAATATTCCACCAGCACAATTATTGGCAATGTCTTCCCAAATTTTGGATTCTTAAATGCAGGTATGCCATTTAAGGGTGGATCAACAGCTGAGGCTATAGCACCTATTTTAACATTCAGGGTTTGGAATCCTATATCTCATGATAAAACACAAATATGGAACTGGTTTGCAATTGAAAATGATGCTCCAGAAGATTTAAAAAAATATTCATATTTAGCATATCAACACTCATTTACAGCAAATGGTGTCTTTGAAGAGGATGATATGGAAAACTGGATAACACAAACACATGCTGGTAATAGCATGTTAAAACTAAAACTGGCAGAAAAGGTAGGTGAATATAAACCATTAATTGATGTTGGTGCTCCTGGTAATGTACAATCATACCCAAGTGATATAGGGTCTATGTCTTTTTGGAGGGAACTTGTGAATAAATTATTAGAATAAGGGTGATTTGCAATGATATACTCAAGCAAAAATATGGATGGAAATCATATAAATGACCTAATTGATGTTTTGTTATATGAGGCAGAAATATTAGATAATCATCAGTATGATAAATGGATAGATATGCTGACAGAGGATATAGAATATAAAATGCCTGTAAGAATTACAAGGGAAAAGGAGGATAAAGAAACTGATTTAGAACTTTCAAAATCTCAGTATCATTTTATAGATAATAAAGAATCCATACTAATGCGGGTAAACAGATATAAGAATGAATATGCATGGTCAGAAAATCCACCATCACGCACAAAACATTTTATTACAAATGTAAGAATTGAAAAAGTCAATGAAACAGAATCAATTGTAAAATCATATGTATTATTTTATAGAAGCAGAAGAGACAATGCATATCCAGAAATCTTCGCATATGAAAGACTAGATAAATTTAGATATGAAAATAATAAATGGAAACTTGCAAAAAGAAATATAATACCAGAAAATTCAGTTTTACCGTTAATGAATCTATCAAATTTCCTGTGATGAAAATGGAAAATAAAAATTATTATGAGAAAGATGGAGAAACAATAGATATTACAAATGAATTTGCCACTGTAACTGTTAAAAAGGTATATACAAAGAACGGTACAAGACTGGAGATATCTTCTCCAAAATTAGGTAGTAGAATAGTATTGAGTGCAATAGAGCTTGAAAGTTTAACATGGCAGGACAAATCAATATTTGATAAATTTTTATCAGACCCATATGGTTCGTCAATCGCTGATGATTAGTATTTTTTGATATTCGGAATTTTAATAATTTATATTTTTTTATAAATATCGATATTATATCTTAGGCAAAAATATAATAAAGGAATATAAAATAAGAATTAAGCCATGATAATGAAAAAGAATATTATTTAAGAAGGTATCAGAAAAATGCATAAAGAATTAAATTTAATATTTCTAAAAATATTCCCATAAAATTATTATCATTAAAGAATACGATACATAATTTTTATTCTAATTTTTATTCTAATTTATAAACCTCATTTAATTTGTTAAATTCATTGTAAAAATAGATTTTTGGCATTATCTACTAAATTATATATATTCAAGCATTACGGCCCTTATTACCTTACTGAATAATCTCTTTATTTCAGAGAGGTATTAATGATTTAATGGTCATGGCAGGATTGGCTGTATATAATAAGAATTGATTATATTTAAATTATAAGAATTAATTTTAAGAATATTAGAATAATAACGTAATAAAAAGATTATAATGACAGCAATTGATAATTCTTAAAGAAGGTGTAAAAATTGAAAAGACTAATTCATAGAAA
Source organism: Acidiplasma sp. MBA-1 (assembly GCF_000949015.1). Lineage (NCBI taxonomy): Archaea > Methanobacteriati > Thermoplasmatota > Thermoplasmata > Thermoplasmatales > Ferroplasmaceae > Acidiplasma > Acidiplasma sp. MBA-1. Next base: position 480,827 of record NZ_JYHS01000001.1, read on the forward strand.
AAAATCATTAAGTTTATATCTTTTCATGTAGTAGGAATACATTATTAATTTGTTATAATTTTGTGAATATGTAATTACAGTTGCAACGTTATATAAATTTAAAATAGCACTAAAATGAAAATGTATAAGTTTATAATGTATAATATAGGAAATACTAACAAGGGAAAACAAAATTTTTAAAAAGCAAAAACTAATAAACCACCAGTTATTAAATATTTTGATCACATATGTCGTCAGAATGGAATGCTGAAGAATTTAAGAATGAGCTTATAAAATTGAGGGAAAGCTTACATATAAAGAAACACCCAATATTTGATCTCTGGAGCCAGGGAAAGCTATCTAAGCAGGATATGGCTCAATATGTGCTACAGCATAGTCTCTGGAGTTCGCAGGTTGTAAATCTATGGGGCATAGTGGTGGCCAAAGCCAAAGAGCAGGACGTTCAGAATTTCTTTTTAGAGAATATGGCAGAGGAGCATGGTTTGGTATCTGAAGGTGGAAGGACTTCAACTCCTCACATTGAAATGCAAAAAAAATTTGCAAGAGCATGCGGTATCAGCGAGGATAAAATTAATAATATTGAGCCAACTGCCGGCTGTCTTGCAATGATAAGTTTTCATTGGCATATAGCACTTGGAAGAACATGGCAAGAGTATGTAGCAGCTTCAGTAGTAGGAAATGAATCCATGGAGGTTGGCATTATGGGCAGAATATTGCCTTCATTATATAATTATTATGGTTATAAAAAAGGTTCTTCAGAAATAGAGTTCTTTGAAGAACATTACTTGGCTGATCAAGAGCATGGAAATAGAGGAATAACAGCACTTGCAGAATATACTCATGAAAGGGAGCTTCAGGAAAAATGCCTTGAGGTGGTTAGAAATGCGGTTAAAATAAGGTGGCTGTTCCTAGATGAACTTCTCCATGGAATTAAAACTAATTGATAAAGAGGTAACCAGGATTTCTAATCTCAATTCTAAAATATAATTATATTGTGATTAATTTAAAAATACCATAATAGTTGGTTAGTTAGAATAAAAAGGAAAAATATTAATACTGGAAATTGGTGAGCTATACTATGTTAATAATAAAAAAGCATCTTGAATGGGGTGAAACAGACCCAGCACAAATTGTTTTTTATCCTAATTATTTTAGATGGTTTGACGCAGCTGGACATGAGCTATTTAAATATTTGGGAATACCATTAAAGAAGTTAATGGAAACAGAAAACATTATCCTTCCTATATTGAATGTAAGTGCTAAATTCATCAAGCCTTTAAAATATGATGATGATTTTGAAATAAGGCCATATATATCTAAAATAAACGAAAAAACTATAGAAATAACATATGAAGTATATAAGGATAATGTTCTGCATGCAACAGGTTCAGAAATACGGGGATGGGTGAATCAAAATGGGGAAAAATTAAAACTTATTAATATAGATGAAAAATTTATTAAAATACTAAATAAAAAAGATTAAATTTGCGATTAAGAATTCTTAAATTGTAGAGACATTTATTTGCTCTTTTTTAAAATATTTTTTTGTGGAAATTATTTGTTATAATGGAATGTTCATTATAAATAAAAAAGAGTATCCAAGCATACGTTAACTCACGATATATATAATTTTACTACCAGAGATTCCTGTAATTTTTATTTGCGACTACTATGCAGGTATATGTAACTATTATTTCACCATGGACACATCATAATTTCTGTTTCCCACATACCAGATATATTTCATTCCAAATATTTCCTTTAATACAGAAAATATCCTTTATATATAACATCTCAACTTATACCATGATGATTCCTTTTTCCTAATTCTATTCCAGGTTCCTGTTATATGTTAATTTATTTTCAATAATTCCCATTCTTTTATTGGTATCTATAACAGGCACAGAATGTGTATTCTTAAAAATATAATCATGTATATCAGAAGAATCATATATAGCATTCATTAGAACATACTTATGGTTCCGTACAGACTCTATCATTTTAAATTCAATATTTTTATCATATACGGGGTAGTAATCCCTAATTCCTGAATGGATAATGAATCTGTATCAAAAGCTGCCCTCCTTCTCTACTGAATGCCTATTGTAATATATCTCATGGCCTTTCATTATCCTTATAATTGATTAGGTTAAGATTTCTGTTAACAGTATTAACATCCATCTTTGAAAGTTGTCATCTCTAATAATTAAAAGATGCTTAAACTTTCAGGATTAACCATTACCCCCACCATCCCATCTGCAAATGCATTTGGGAATGCTTTTTTTATAATATTGTAAGAGCCATTAATGTCTGCATTTATTAAAATGCCCTTTGCAGTCCTAAATAGACCTCTAAATATCCTTTTACCAAGATATTTATCATGTTTGCATATTTCCTCATTGTCAAGGAAAGAACATTTAGAAGTTTATGATTCTTCCTGTAAAATTATCTTTATTCCATATTCCTCTCCCTTGTATTTAATTAATTTTATTAGTTTATTAAAAGGTATTTGAACAAAGTTCTGGTTATTCTTCTTACCTATGTTAATACTCTGCTTCCATAGTTCATTATGTCCTATAACTATTGTATCAATATTATTTAATAAGGAATAATTAATAATTCCTTTTGATAGTTTATAGAATAAATCATTTGTTTTTCTATTTCTCCTGTCTGTTATTAGTTTCATCATTCTGGTATATCTTGGATATTTTTTATTGTTTTTATCTAATATATCATTAACAGATTTTAATTTGGATAATTGCTTATTATAGAATTGATTAATAGATTTGACAGGACCGCCCTTAACAACTATTGGGTTTTTCCCCAACGTTGTTTGATATGGCTACGGTATTGTCAACTCCTATATCAATGCCTATAACATTGTTTTTTCTATTCAACGGCTCTGTTATATTCTTTTTATAAACAATTTCTATATTATAACCATTACCAAGAGGTATTATCCTTACCTCACTTAATTTAACATCGTCATCCAATCTTGTTTTTACTGATAAATTTATTATTTTAGGAAATGTAAGAATATTATCTCTCATATGGCACTGCTGATTTGTAAAGATTAAGAAAAACTCCCCGTTTTATCCTTATAATGTGGAATATTTGGTTTTCCTAAAAACTTATCTGGATTTTTATAGTATTCCTTTAATGCCTTAAAATATGAGAACTATATAGTTCTAAATGTTTTTATTAGCCATTGAAGTGTCTGTTTTGGCAATATATTATCCCTGGGCTTACACTGCTGTATAATGATGTTTTAGAAGGTATAACATCGTTTTTCTTTATTTTGTTATCCCTGTATAATTTAGAATTATCAAAGAATCTTTGCCTTGTAATATAAATTAATATATTAAATAACGGAATTTTTATATTTTTATAATTAAAATTTGAAAATAAAAATATTCATGCAATTTCTTTTCAAATTTAATTATAATGATTATTAATATTTTCTATTTTTTAGTATATATTTTGTTTTTTCATTAAATTTTATTTTAATTTATATACTTTTATCAAATTTTTATTCATATTTATACATGATAATATACTTGATAATTAAATAAGAACTTATTAAATATAACAAGACATTATTTATTTTATTAGAAATGCTTAAATATAATTTTAATATATATTTTTGGAAGTAAATGGAAAATGGTGATTTTTTTCCAAGGACTGCATTGATTACTGGTGCTGCTCGTGGTATAGGACTGGCTATTGCAAGAGAGCTTGATGGATATATAGATTACCTGATACTGGATGATGCCGGGTTATCTGTTACTGGGGAGACAGAGGATGCCGATTTAATATACAAAGAAATTAAAAAATATAAATGGAAGTCACAAATAATACCAACAAATATATTATTAAATAGCTTTGAACAGGCTAAAAAAATTTATGATTTGGGAATGGAAAATACAAAAGGGATTGACGTTTTAATTAATAACGCAGCCATATTAAATGACAAAATGGTTTTTAATATGACACCAGAGCAATGGGGTAAGGTTCTTGACTGTAATTTAAATGGTCATTTTTTTCTAACAAGTATGATAACAAAAGATTTTCGCAAAAATCTCTACGGACGAATTATAAATATAATATCTAGTTCCGGTCTCATTGGCGATTATGGTCAATCAAACTATGCAGCATCCAAAGGTGCGTTGTTTTCTTTAACCCGTGTTTGGGCACTTGAGCTTGCCAAATATGGAGTGACTGTAAATGCCATTGCCCCATTTGCACATACCCGAGTAACTGATATAATTCCAGATAATAAGCCATGGCTAGTTGATTATTTAAGAAAGGCCAAAACTGCAAACCCAGCAAGCGTTGGAAAACTATGTAAATTTTTGATAAGTCCAGATAGCAGGTATATAACAGGGCAATTATTTGGCATACGTGATGATGAATTTTATATATTTAGCCAGCCCCGTATAATTGATACTGTCAAGGGCGAGGTAACTCAGGATTTATTTAATTCAGCAATCAAAAAATGGGAAGATTTTGGCTGGCTTTACCCGCTTGAGAGTGATATTATGTATATGTCTAAAATAGATAGGTGAGTGTATGGATAGATTTAATAAGAAGATTTTAAATGCAGAGGAATTTAAGAAAATGGATGAGGAATATCAGAATGCTGTAAAGAAGGTTATAGTAAGCCACGTTGCAAATGAGCTTAAGGGTGCACTAGTATTTGATGAACCAGCAATCAGATTAGCACCAACACCACGTTATAAATGGCTTGTAAGCCGTAATACAATGCAGGAATTTGGACACCATATACTCTTTTTAAGACTCGCGCAGGATATAAATGCAGCATGGGATGAGAACAAAACTTTAACTTTATTTGATTACAAAATGAAAGAATGGGTAGAATTTGGAGTTATAAAAGCTTTTGGTGACGTGGCAGAATTAGTTGAACTAGATGATTTAATTGACAGCAGTTATGTACCCTTAGCAAATGTAGCCAAGGAAACATATCCTGAGGAAAAGTTTCACGTAGGACTTGGCAAGGAAATTTTAACTGATCTCATTGGAGAGGATAAAAATAATAAGGAGATTATCAACAAAAAACTTGAGGAAATATTTCCACTTACATTACAGTTTTTTGGCCGTGCAAAATCAAAGAACAATGAGTTATTTGTAAAATGGGGGATCAAAAAAAGATCAAATACAGATATGAGGCGCGATTATATAAATCGGGTTACAAGCATAGCCGAGTCATTAAAATTAGAACTACCACCAATACCAAAAGAATACAGGGATGAACTGGAAATTATGTAAAGTTTAATGTGGTGTAATATAATGCAAAATCAAAGTTTTCTATTATATGATATATTCTCTAATAATGTTCTTAAAAATCCCAACAAGATAGCTATTATTTTTAATAACATAAAAATTACATACAATGAGGTAAAAAGGAGGGCTGACAAATTAGCAAATTGGTTTACATTAAATGGATATAGAAAGGGGGATATAACAGTAGTACACCTCCCAAACAGTCCAGACTTTCTTATAGCACACCTTGCAATATCCAAATTAGGAGGTATAATATCTACCATGCACATGCCCTATGCAAGGGCTGATATAAAGAATGCCCTTGAAGAGATTAAACCTGCATTTATCATTACTGAATCAAAGTATAAGAATACTGACCTTATTAAATTATTTGAAGAGCTTTCAAATGAAATTGGAATATCACCTAGACTTATTTTCCGTTCAGAAGAGGATATCCCGGGCCATACTACTCTTGAAAGAATATATAAAGATTCCAATATAACTAATGATGCATCACAACAAAATGAATTATATGATTATGATAGCATGGGATTATTTTTTACATCCGGTACCGATGGACATCCTAAGGCCTGCCTGCATACATATGACACTCTCATAAAAAATGCCGTACAGGTTGTAAATGATTCAGGATTAAACAGCAATTCTGTAATGCTTTCCGGCAGCCCATTCACCCATTTGTTTGGTATTTTATCCTTGCATAGCAGCATAATTGCAGGCTGCACCCAGATAATGGAACCGTATTTTAATCCTGAAAAGTTCTTAGATTTAATTTCAAAATGCGGGGTCACACATTTATATTTAGTTCCCACAGAGATCGTGGATCTATTAAACGTTATTAAAAAAACTAATAGAATACCAAATACTGTAGAAGAGGTAAGAACTGGTGGTATGTTTGTAACAGAGAATATAGTTTATGAAACACAAAAATATATTGGAAACATAATACCCCATTGGGGAATGACAGAATTGGGAGCAGGCATATATAATTTAAGAACCTATCCAGCAATAATAAAAAGCCAGACTATAGGAAAACCTATTCCAGATACAGATGCAATAATATTAAATAGCGATGGTAAGGTTGCAGCAGTTAATGAAATCGGAGAAATATTATATAGAGGATATAATTTATTTAAATACTATTATCACAATGAGATAAAAACAAAAGAATCCTATATAGAAATTAATGGAAATAAATGGTTCAAAACTGGAGATAGTGGATATAAAGATGAGAACGGATATATACATTTTGCCGGCCGAAATAAGGAAATAATAGATCGCGGTGGTATGAAAATAAATGCCATAGAACTTGAAAACATTTTGTCATCATATGAAAAAATAATAGAATGTGCTGTGGTCCCGTTAAAACACGAAAGGCTTGGAGAAATTGCCTGCCTTGTATGCACGGCCAGTGATGCTAATATGACTCTTGAAGAAATTAGAAAATTCTTAGAGGTTAAAGGCGTATCCAAATATAAATGGCCAGAAAAATTATTGATAATAGAGGAAATGCCTAAAACACCAACAGGCAAAATTTCCAAAGGGGCTTTAAGAGAATTGGCAGCCAACTATAAAGAACTTGAGAATAAATGAAAAAATATCCTATAAATAATTTTAATTAACCTATAATATAAAATATTAAGTTTATTTTTAAAAGTTTTTTAAGTTTTTTATCAGGGGAAAATTAAAATTAAAATCTATTCATTAATTTCTGATCTAAACAGACCAAATGACTTGAAAATTGGTTCATCTGAATATGAGAATAAAATGCAATCTTTATCATTGTTATTTACTATTTCATACGCCTCCCATGGGGGTACTATTGCTATGTCATTTTCCTTAAGATTGTATTCTATATTGTCTAGTTTTAAAGTACATTCACCCTCAACAGGCATGAATATTATATGTTCTGTTTTTCGAATTTTCTTAGTTTTACTTTTAGGGCTTATGAGTCTTATTTTGGATGCCATTGTTTGAAATATGTCCTTTCCATTGTTAGGATTAATGTACCTCATAACATACCCCTCAGCTGGCATTTCATTTGAATTTTCTTTGATCCTAAATAAAGTTTCCCTTGCCCTGCTGTACGGATAAATATATAGGGGATCATATGAATCCTCTCTTTCAAATTCCGGTAACATTCCATTACCATACTTCAACACATTTTCCTTTTCAGTTTCTGTAATTTCCTGGAGTGATCTTTTATATTTTTTAAAATAATCCTCAAAAAATATTGCACCTAGATACCACACAAGCGGTGCATCCAGACCATCAAGCCATATAACATCTCCATTGCCTTCATTTCTGTGATCATGCCATGCATAACTGGGGGTTAGTACAAGATCACCACGGTGCATGATAAGTCTTTTGCCGTTAACCACTGTATACGCACCATCCTCTGGAGCCTCTAAAATAAATCTAAATGCGTTGGGAGAGTGATGATGGCTTGGTGCAACCTCTCCTTTTTTAACCAGCTGTATTGCTGCAAATATTGTTGGTGATATGGCAATTGCGCCTAAATATGGAAACTTTTTAAGGCTTGGATTAACAAGCTGGACCTGCCTTCTCTCTGCCTCATCTGTAGATAAAATATCACCCAGCTTGTATAGCAATTTTTTCATATTAGTGTATTCCCATTTAAATGGTTCTGTTATTGGGGTTGGAACGTCTGTAAATACTGGCTTATCAACCAGACCAAAATTCTGTGCATATTTTGGGTGAAACGTTATTAAAAACGTTGTTAAATTATTATCCAAAAGTTCATGAAATAGCTTTTTTCTTTTATCAACTTCTGACTCCATGATAATTATTAATACATAATTTTATTTAATTTTATCTATGATTTATTTATAGCTTTTATATGATGTTTTCACAATTTCTTTATATTAATTTTTCATTTAGGTTTAATTATATATTAATAGTGATGATAATAATTAATATACAATAATAGTGACTTTATAATTATACAGATATGCTTAGTATCACTTACCTAAATATCAGATTATAAAGAATGATGTTTATTAGACATTATACCCGTATCAATAAAATTTCATACATTGTATAATAATGTTAAAAGATCTCATAATGGGGATCACTTATATGAATATAAAGTACACAAAAATTATTCTGGGTATTGATAATAAGTTAATAACATTATATATAAGGTACAGAAATATTTATTTACTAACATCTTTTTTCTTAATCATGTTAATTGGAATTGCAATGGTAAAAGGGAAAGCTGCTATCGTTTTTAATGATGCTAAAAAGTTCTATTATGATGATTTATCCATATATGATAAATGTATAACTGAAAAACCTGAACTTTTTTTTAAATATCTAAAAACTTATAAGTCTCATGACTTAATAGAAATTAATGAACCTGAAAACTATATGCCACCATCACCCGTTGAGAGAGTATATTTGCCTGCAATAAATTTTAAATCCCACTCTTCAGAATCATCAATGACGCAGATATCATCACCATATTTTTTTCAAAAATTTAAAACTAGTATAGTGCCACATAAAGGAATAGCATATATACCAAAGAATGTAAGTAAATTTGATTATGAGGGTGAAATAGCCATTGTAATTGGTGGAAAAGGAAAATATTTATCAAAGGCAGATGCAAAATCTGTGATTTTTGGTTTTAGTATAGTTAATGACCTAAGCATCAGAGATTACCAGATGGTAGAATATCCCAGATATGGTAAAAACTGGGTTCTTGGAAAATCTGAGGATTATGGTTTACCATATGGCCCATTTATTTTGCCTATAGAGGATGCAGGTGAATTATATTTTGAAATTAAGACCTATGTTAATAACGAACTTAGACAGGATGGAAATACTAATGATATGATATTTTCTATGGATGAATTAATAAGTGAAATAAGCAAAATAACCATGCTCAGGCCAGGAGATATAATTACAACTGGAACACCTGCGGGTGTAGCAGTTCATAATTCAAAGGTATTTTTAAAGGATGGGGATAAGGTAAGAGTAAATGTGTCTAAAATAGGTACACTGGAAACTTTGATAAAAAATGAAAAAAGCTTATAGTTTTGTGTACTTTTATTTAGTTATTGCATAAAATTTTTAAATTATTATTCCATATTCTTATATGGAATGGTTTGAAGAAGATAATCCTAATTTGTCATCAAAATTTGGTGAAAATGATGAGCTTGGCAATTTAAACTATATAAACTCCACAAAGATATTAAATAGTTTTAAACTAATTAAAAAAGGTAAAGTATACAATCTATCCCATGTTATATTTAATGGTATGGCAGATAGATTAACCCATGGACCATATTTCTTTGATATACTTCTAAGGGTTTATGATAATGACTATTACAAAACTTATAAGAATAAATATGGTGCATCTCTTGGCAGAATAGAGATGTGTGATCATACTGGAACGCATCTGGATTCTTTAAATCATATGGCACATAATAATAAGTTTTTTAATAATATAGATGCCTATGAAAATACGACAAATCTGGGCTCAAAAAAATTGGGCATGGAAAAAACAATTCCAATAATAACAAAAGGTATTATGGTTGACGTTGCAGCCATGCATAAAAAAGATAAGTTGGAACCAGGATATGCTATCACAAAGGAAGAAACTGAAGATTTTTTAAATAGCCATGGCATAAAATTAGAGCAGGGAGATGCCATATTTTTTTATACTGGTTTATCCAAGCTATTTCAAAATCCCAAAGAGTATGATAAATATTATGATTCATCTCCTGGAATAGGATACGAACTTGCAAAATTTCTGGCAGGGAAAGATATTTCAGTATCAGGGTCTGACACCCCTTCCAGTGAGGTGACGCCGCCTGAATTAAAAAATACAAGGCTTCCTGTGCACCAATATCTAATAGCAAAATCAGGTATAAGACTTATAGATAATATAAAACTGGATGAACTAAGCAGGGATAAAATCTATGAATTCGCATTCATTTGCTCACCATTACTAATAAAAGGTGCCACAGCATCTCCAGTATCTCCACTTGCTATAGTATAATTTTATCTTGTTTTATCAACCTTGCACTGCAATACAACAGGTTTTTTCTTCTTTTTAAGAATATTTATCCCCTTTTTAATACCCTCATCAATTTCATCAGGTCTTTCAATTATTATGTTCTCCCCTCCAAATATTTTAATCACGTCCCCGTAGTTGTAGTCTTTTAAATCGGCACCGGGAAATTTATTTATTTTCCATGCATGACTGTTTTTAAATACATCCTTTACGGATTCAGCAGAAGCAAGCCATTGTGAATTGTCAAAAATTATGCATAATACAGGGAAATCCTTTGCTGCATATCCAAATGCAGTGGGAACTCCAAAAATGAATGAACCATCACCAACAGCCGCAATAGTATCAATACCTGTGGCTATTTTATACCCCACTGCTGCTCCCATGGCCCAACCAAGATAACCCGCATCTGGAATGCTAAAATATGATGAAAATTTGTTAGGTAAGCTATACTTTGGATTTACCTGATAGTCTGTAAATACCGGCATGTCTAATTTACCTATTTTCCATGAAAGATATCTGGGGTTTATAGTATTCTCCTTTGATAATCTTTGAATTTCCTCATTTTTAGAGCGGTTCTGTAATTCCTTAATTTCCCTTACTTTATTTTTTCTCTCTTCTATTATGCCTTTTTCTATTTTTGGTTTAAGGGAATTAAGTATTAATGAGATATCGCCCCTTAAAATAATGTCTGAATCAATGCCAAGATATGGAATATTATTATATAGGGGCTCAGTATCAATTGTTATTATTTTACAATTAACATCATTATATCTGGGAAAATAGGGAATCCCGTTTTCTATATTTAAAATTAAATCAACATCTTCAAGATTATATTCATCCACCGCCATAGGCATATTAGAAGGGTAATTCAAAACTTCACCGGCATAATTAATTACAGGTATTGCATATTCATTGGCAAAGTTTATTATGGAGTAAAACCATTCCAGCCTTCTACCAGACCTCCATGGAATAATAACTGGATTTTTTGAATCCTCTATCATTTTTTCAGCTTTCTTTAAATCATTATAAAACATATAACTCACCTATAAAGCCTCATCTATAGTTATTTCACGTGGAATGCTTATATATACAGGACCTGCAGGCTCTTCTTCTGCTATCCTTATGGCCCTTTTTAATGTTTGAATTACCTGCGACCTGTCACGAATTTCAAATTCAAATTTAACCCACTGCCGCACCATTTCACCCTGATCTTTTGCTTCCTGACCCCAATGTATTCTTAAATTCCTTGATGCATCCCCTTTCAGCGTATTTGGGCTCCGGCCCGCTATAATGAGTAATGGTCTTCTTGCAGAATATGCATTCATAATTATACCTATAGAGTTGGCAGTTCCTGGGGTTGTATGAATAAATGCCACACCAATTTTACTTGACATGGAATACCCTAGTGCTGCAGAAACAGCTGTAATTTCATGTGGAATAACAATAAGATTGGGGAAATCACCCCCTTTTGAATATTCTTCTATGAATGACGCATAATCAGTCCCGGATACCATAAAAATATCATTAATGCCTGAACTTTTCAGGAATTCTAAAATTTTTTTTGTATATGAAACCATAAAATAAAATGCTTTTATTTTATTTATTTATTGTTCAAATTTATGGTGATATCTCATCCATTCTCGCCCTGTTTGTCTTAACACCGAATCTGGCTATTGCCGATGGTATGAAGAGAAATACTGCAATCATTATAAAAATGATTACCGGAGATACGCTTAATAATAACAGGTAGGCAACAAGAAGAACACCTGCACCACCTCCTATGTGACCAACACCATCAACAAAGGCGAAACCAGTTGTTCTTGATCTGGCTGGAAAATTTTCAGTTGTCCATACCTCTATTACAGGAACCCAGATGTTGAATCCACAAAATGCTATTATTGCCCCCAGAGCAGAAAGAAAGAATGTTTTTCCACTAAATGCAATCATAAGTCCTCCAATTAATGTTATTGTTGCGCCTATGGGGAGCCACTCCCTCCTATGTAGGTGCTCACCAAAATAGGTAGGTATAATGGCTGCTGCAATAAAACCAAATGAGCCTACAGCAACAACAAATCCCCCTCCCGCATATGTATACCCTATGGATCCGAGTATTCCTGTAAATCCGGCAGCAAGTATGTAAACTGCCATATAGCCTATAAACCAAATAAATAGAAGCATCACAAGTCTTTTTAAGTACATTTTATTACCCAAAATTTCCCGATATGGAGATGCATTAGGAACAACATTTACATTTATATTGTCAAGAATTTTTATGTCCTTACCAGTTCTCTTTTTAATTCTTTCCATCATATTATTTACTATATTGTCTGCCTCCTTTATTCTACCCTTGGATACAAGCCATCTTGGAGATTCTGGCAGTTCAAATCTAAGTAAGACACCAATAAGCCCTAAAACGGCACCAACAACATACATTAATCTCCATCCAATTACCCCACCAAATTTACCTGGGCCACCTATTGCAAAAGGCAGTCCCAATGGTATAGGGGCTGCGGGAGTTGTAAGATAAAGCCCCAACCACACGGCAGTAATCGAACCAAGTGCAGCAAATAAAAAAATAATGGAACCGTAAGCAGCCCTCTTGCCTATTGGTGAAACCTCACTAACATAGGTATAGACTATTGCTATATCGGCACCTATACCAAGTCCTGTTATAAACCTGGCTGCTGAAAATTCAATAAAGTTTTGGGTAAATACGGTGATTAAGGAGCCTATTGCAGCCAGTGACATGGTAATTAACAGCATATCCCTCCTTCCATATTTATCTGAAAGTGGGCTTAGTATTAGGGTTCCAATGGCATATCCTATTAATTGTATAAGTGTGGCATAGCCCAGTAATTCTTCTATGTAAGAAAACTTAGGACCTGTAATTGAAAGTGTATTTGGTATTATTTCAACGGCGGTTTGCACAAAGGAAACGTTTATATTAAATATATCATAAAACGTAAAAAAATAGCCCACACCAAGAATTCCAATAAAGATATATGATAGGCTCCATCCTGGAAGCGAGTCGAGTTTACTTATAACTTTTTTGGGGTCTATACTGTCATCAACCATAAAAACATTAAATGGACTCCACTATTTAAATTTTATTGTGAGATATAATTACATTATAATCTTTCATGTAGTATTTGATTGTAATAATTTATACAAAGATTTTTCAGTCAAAGAAAGGTTTTATAACGATTATATAAAAAATCAATTCTGTCAGTAAAAATTCAAAAAATAAAATATAATTAATGATTTTATACAAAAAATATAATAATATAAAACTTATTTCACGTTTTTATTACGCAAAATAATAATTGTTAAGACAAAATTCTTAAATAATTTACATTTACTATGCTTTATAATTTATTCTAGTGTATTTCTATTATTTAAATAAATTCCTTTTGAGTACTTTAAATCTATATAGTGTTAAAAAGAGCCATCCAATATTTTGAATCCATTTGGCTAGGATTGTATATTTTTAAAAAACAATTGTCAGTAAATAAACGACTTAAGAAGATCATTTGCGGCCTTATAAATAAGAAAATCATCAGAACTTACTGCCATTATAGTAAAACCTTTTTTAATTAATGCCTTAGCCTGTTTTACATTGAATGCCAGTGTGCCACCAGGTTTTCCCACCTTTTTACCGATTTTTAGCATTCTGTCCATGGCTTCCATTACAACGGGGGATGATGGATCGCCTAAATGTCCAAGAGAGGCAGCTAGATCGTTAGGTCCAATAAACCATCCATCTACACCATCTTTTGAAATAATAGATTCAAAGTTATTTACTGCCTGAGCAGTCTCTATCTGTACAATTACCGTGGTTTCGGCATTTGCATTTTTAAGATATTCATCTTGTTTTATATAATATCCGGAAGCCCTTCTCGCACCTGTACCCCGTATGCCAATGGGTGGATACTTGCTATAAGAAACGGCCATTGAAGCTTCTTTAACATCATTAACCATTGGAACCATAACACCACAGCTTCCAATGTCCAGTGCCTGTTTAATATAAACCAGATCATTTTTTGGCACTCTTACAATAGAAGTTATCTTTTCCGATTTAGCCCTTAAAAGATTCTCAAGAATTTCAACAGTTATTGGTGCATGTTCCATATCAAAAAGAAACCAATCAAAATCATTCATTGAGAGAATTTCAACTACCTCTGGATGTGGAATAGTTATCCATGAACCTAGCACAAGCTGATTATTTTTCATTTTTTGTTTCATTAAATTTTTCATATTTCATTATTGCACAATATAAATATAATAATTTTGAATTACTCTAATTTTTACATCCTATCAATATTAAAGGATAAATTTAGGAGTAAATTGTTTTTATTTGATAATCAAACTTAATTGAATACAGTTATCAACAAATATAAATTAAAGCAAACTAAATGAAGCATTTCAATTTATGTATAAATTAGTCTATTAGCCTTCCTTCTATTAATTTTCCTAATTATATTTAGCAATTAATAAATTATTTGCTTCTTATTATAAAATTATTATTGTATATTTTAAAACATAAACATACAAATCTTCTTTGATAATATAAAAATTTTTTAAGTGAATTTATTTTAAATTAACAGTTAAATAGAATGAATTATGCTATTTATTATAACCGGTTAAAAAATTAGATAGATTAAATTAATAATAAACTCCATTAATTGTATAGTAAATGCATAATATATCAATAACAAAAAAGAAATTAGAAAATATCAAGTCTAAATAGTTAAATGTAAATGTACGTATAGTTAATTTTCGAATAATATAAAAATAAAAACGGAAAAATATAGAATAATTATAGGTTTATGGCATTTAAGTAAACTACTCATTCTAATCTCTCTATAATTGCACCGTTGGCCATACCACCACCCTCGCATATGGCTATCAAGCCATATCTGTATTTTTTATCATCCATTATATTAAGAAGGGTTGAAACTATCCTGGTGCCAGTTGCACCCAGTGGGTGCCCAAGTGCTATTGCACCCCCGTTTATATTTACTTTATCATGATCCACACATAATTCCTTTTCCCATGCCAAAACAACCGATGCAAATGCCTCGTTAACCTCAAAAACATCTATGTCATCCAGTGTTAATCCTGTTCTCTTTAGAACTTTTTCAGTGACAGGAATTGGGCCTGTGAGCATGGTTACCGGATCAACACCAACAGCTGTAACGTTTTTTACCACAGCCCTTGGCTTCAGGTTGTACTTTTCAACTGCAGTTTCAGATGCAAGAATTGCCACACTAGCACCATCAGATATCTGGCTTGCATTGCCTGCAGTAATCATCTTTAAATTGGGGAATGCGGGTGGGAGTTCATTCATTTTTTCAAGATCGGGTTTTTCACGCACACCCTGATCATAATCAAGTATGGTATTTCCATTATATTTTACTGGGATCATTTCCTTTTTAAGTAATTCTCTGGCCTTTGTGGCCCTGATATGGCTTTCATAGCTCAGTAAATCCATCTCCTGTCTGGATATTTTGAACTTCTTTGCTATAAGCTCGGCACCGTATGCCTGGCTGAACCACTCATTGCCGAGATTATATCTTTTTCTTAAACCCTCTGTTATTGGATTCTCCTTTTCGATGGTGCTTAACATTGGCACCCTTGTCATGGATTCCACACCTGAGGCTATCGCAATATCATAATCCCCGGACATAATTCCATTCCTTGCAAATTCGAGGGCCTGAAGGCTTGAACCACACTGCCTGTCAATTGAAACACCCGGGACAGATTCAGGTAATCCCGCAGATAACCATGCATTTCTGGCTATGTTTCCTCCCTGATTGCCGGTCTGGCTTACACAGCCTGTTATAAATTCATCAACATTTTCTGGGTCTATTGAATTATAATCCAGTACCTCACGGGTCAGATTTCCAAGGAGGTCAACTGGATGCACATCCTTAAGAGCGCCATTTCTTTTACCTATAGGGGTTCTCTTTGCATCTATTATATAAACATTTGAGGTATTGCCATTCATATTATAATATATTTGGCATGGCCTTTTATATCTTTCGAGCAGGGAATAAGTATTTTTAATATTAAAAAGATGGCATTTTGTTGAGTATACATGCCTACATTGGTTTAAATTTAGCTATGATATGGATAAAAATAGTCTTAAAAATGAACAGATAGCAGGATTAAACCATATAAATTCCATTGATTCATTAGGCTTGGTTTATAATAATTTTTCCGGAATTTACATTCACACCATTTACTGAATTCTTGCCGGCAGATACATTGGGCATAAAAATAAGAAATGGTATTATTTAGGCAATTTAATTTTATTTTTAGTGCAATATTTTTTTAAATTGTTATCAAATGTGAATAAGGGTACATTATTAATTTTTGATATAAATGATATTATTATATCATTGAAATTTTTGAATTCGTAAATATTATTTGAATTATTTATTATATTAATAATATAATCATTTTTTATTTCTATTACCTCTGATTGATAAGAATTATGAATTTCAACAATCTTATTTTTTATAATTTTAAAAGGAACACCAATTCTTGATGAAACATATATAAATTCATTTATAACCATTTCTGGTATTATTATAATGCCTATTTTATTTAGTACCTCTTTACATCATTGTGGTATTCCGAATCCTCAATGAATTCATAGATTAATACATTTGTATCTATTATGGCTTCCGTCCTGTTTTTCCCTGTATTCCTCATTTGCTTTGTCTATTTCAGTATTTGTTAATTTTCTCCCAAGCCTATATGTCAATTTGAGTTTATCTTTTTCTATGTTTTTATTTTTATTACAGTTCCTTAATTTTTCGTTTATTAATAGAGAAAGTTTTTTTTATGTACCATATCTTTCTATAGATTCATCAATAAGTTCTTTGTATATATTATCATCCAAAATGATGGTTGTTTTTACCAATTATATTATAAATCGCAATAAATATTTTATGGTAATATGGTTATATGGGCATATAATTCTATATCTCTTTATTATTTAATAATTATATCTGTATGATAGTAATTCCCCTGAATATAGACTTTAATTTTAGTTATGTTATGTTTTACCGGAAAAATATATTAGAATAAAAACGTTTAATTCATGGTACTATGATTAAAAATATTGGAATTATTTTGTATTCTCGGAAAATTAATCAGGAATTTTTATCGCTATGTAGAAGATTACAGTATAAATCAATTTTTTATTACACTTCAGGAATGAATAAAAATAGTGTTAAAAATGAACAGATAGCAGGATTAAACCATATAAATATCATTGAAAATATAAATGATATAATGCCTGCAGAAATAATTTTCTTTTTTATAAATTTAGAAGATAATAATGCTGTGGAGATGCTAAATAAGTTAAAAAGTTCTTTTCATGGCACACTTTGTATTATTCCAGAAAATTTAAAAACCCTTTTATCAGAAGAAAATCCCATTGATTTATCAGGATTGAATATAATAAATTTTCCGGAACTTACATTCACGCCATTTACTGAACTTTTGCCTGGTAAATACATTGGGCATAAAAAAACACATGAAATTATTAATCTCCTTAAAGAAATTGGATATAATACCGTTTTGATAAAAAATGTTTCTGGAATTAATGTACTTGATAGATTTCAAGCTAATTTTTTTAGTTCTGGCATTCAGTTAATTAATAATGGATTTGATAAAAAAACCATTGATGGTGTATTAAAATTTAGATTTGGATTTACTCATGGTATATTTCAGCTTATGGATGTATTTGGAATTGATAAAGTATTTGGCAGGTACGCATCCCTGGGGCTAAATATACCAGATATCCCTGAAAATATGTATAATGCATATCATCACAATAAAGATATGATTAATGGTTTCAGGAATTATATTGATAGAACCAGCCTAATTCCAGAAGATGATATTTATGACATAAATCCATACGATGTAATATCTCCTGTAATTAACCTTGCATCATTTCTTGTTAAGTATGTAAAGCCAGCAGATCTGGATATGTTCCTTAAACAGGATTACGGCTCTCAAAAAGGAATATTTTCCATGGCCGACAGCATAGGAATAAATAATATAGTTGAAAACCTTGATAAAAATTACAAAAAATACAGGCTTAATTTATATAAACCATGTGGAAAATTATTAAAAATGGTTAATAAAAAAAATCTGGGTACCTTGACAGGTACAGGTTTTTATAAATATAACTCTGAAATAATGGATTTTGGCCCTGTAAAGTATAGATCTGTGGATAATTATGCTCATATTCTCATGGATAGGCCTGAAACACTTAATGCACTGAATGATCAAATGTGGGAGGGATTAAGGCTTGCCCTGGAGAGGGCAAATAGTGATGACAATGTTCTTTCCATTATTATTACAGGATCAGGCAGGGCATTTTCTTCAGGCGATGATATAAGAATGATGGAAAACTGGCAAGATTCAATTGATGCGTCATTATGGCTGGATCATTATGCCAACCCACTGATAGATGAAATTAACAGCACAAATAAACCAATAATATCCATAGTTGATGGTATTGCCTTCGGTGGTGGCTGTGAGCTTAACATGCTGTTTGACATTGTAATAGCCAGTGATAGATCAGTTTTTTCTGTTCCCGAGGGATTAATTGGTGCCCTTCCACCAATTGCATCTTCTCACGGTATTTCACTTATGGGAAGAAGGTTATTTAGATATCTTCTAACATCAGAATGGATGAATGCCAGGACTGCCAGGGATATAGGCATTGTGGATCTTGTTGTCCCAGCTGAACAACTACCATTTATGATATATGAATTTACTGAAAAAATTCGAAGAAATTCACCAATGTCCATTAAAAATACAAAGAAAATCATAAATGAATATAAGATAAAATTTAGGGATCTTGAAAGGCTTGCCGGTAATTATCTTGCCATAAATGCCAGCTCTCAGGATTTTAAAAACGCCCAGAGGGCATTTATTAATAAGGAAAAAATAAAATGGAGGGGTAAATAAAATGGATCTTAGTGGAAAACTCAGTGATGAGGAGAACCTCATAAAGAATAACTTTGATGAGTACTGTCAGAAAAATTATGTTCCAAACTATCAGCATTATCTTGATAATCGCGAATTTCCAGTGAAGATTATGAAGGATTTATCCGGGATGCTGTTGCCGCTGACACTTCCCATGGATGTTAATGAAAATGTTGATGATGTAATGCTTGGAATTATTTCCGAGGAGATGGGGAAATATGAGTTCCCATTACCTGCTTTTCTGACCATGCACTTTTCAAGGCTGCTTCCACATATAGGTGATGAAAGTTTAAGGGAAAAATATATACAAAAGTATTTATCAGGTAATTCTGTTATATGCGGGGCATATACAGAACCGGGGCATGGTTCGGATGCATACCATATAACAACCGAGGCCCATAAATCAGAAAATAAATATATAATATCAGGGGAAAAGGCCTTTGTCAGCAATCCAGGTATTGCTGATATTTTTATGGTTTCAACCAGAACTGGCAGTGGTATAAGCATTATTATGCTGGACAGTTCCATGGATGGAATTGAAACATATGAAATAGAAAATATGGCACATATGTTTAAGGGCGAATTTGGTGGCATCAGAATGAATAATGTAGGGGTTCCAGATACCTATCTGGTTGGAGAGGAAAATAAGGGATTTAAGCTTTTAATGGACATTCTTTCAATACAGAGGGTTCATGTTGGTTTATATGCGATTGGCATAGCCGAAAGTGCACTGTCTGAAGCCATTGAATATGCAAAGATGAGGAGGGCCTTTGGGATGCCAATATCAAAATTTGAGGCCGTATCATTCAGGCTGGCCGATGATATGGCAAAAATAGAGTCAATTAGGGCACTTGCCTACAGGGCACTTTCCATGGAGAACCATGGCATGGATAACAGAATAGAGAGTGCGGCTGTTAAGGGGTATGGATGTGAGGTTGCGTTCAATGCTGTTAGTGATGCCCTTCAAACACTTGGTGCTGCCGGATATTCAAAAACATCATCCCTGGAGAGAAAATTCAGGATTTCAAGGGGATTTCTGCTTGGCGATGGCACTCCAGATATACAGAAATTAATTATATCCAGGAAGATATTTGGTAAGGAGTTCAGCCCATAAATTAACAAACCCAGATAAAAGTGGTAAGAAAAATTAACATACTTTTATGTAATTTATACTAAACTTTTATATTATATTTACAATAACATTATTATGAATTATGGAATAGAATCGCAGCTAAAAATATATACCAAAACCAATGAAAATTATGATTTACCAATCTCAATAGAGGATTGGAGAAGAATTGCAATGGAAACCTTAAATAAAAATGCTTGGGGATACCTAGAGGGTGCTGCGGGAAATGAGGATACAATGAATGAGAATAGAAAAGCATTCTTAAGATATTATATCAGACCACGATATTTAAGGAACGTTGAAGGTAGGGACATTTCCATAGAATTATTTGGTAAAAAATTTGATACCCCATTTATACTCGCCCCAATAGGTGTGCAATCAATACTTCATAAGGATGCTGAAATGGCCACTGCAAGGGCTGCAGCAAATTTAAAAATGCCATTTGTTTTGAGCACGGTTTCATCTGTAAGCATAGAGGATATAGCTAAGGAAAATAAAAATAGTGAAAAATGGTTCCAGATTTATCCAGGAAGGGATAAAAAAATAATGAAGAGCATGATAGAACGTGCTGATAATTCTGGATACAGCGCTATAATGGTAACTGTTGATACAACAATGCTTGGCTGGCGCGAAATAGATTTAAAGAATGCATATCTCCCATTTTTGGAGGGTGAGGGAATTGCAAATTATTTAACTGATCCTGAATTTAGGTCAAGGCTTGGAAAAAATCCTGAGGATAATATTCAGGATGCAATAGAGGAATTTTTATTTGTATATGTTAATCCCGGATTTACATGGGAGGATTTTTCAGAAATAAGGAAATGGACTGACCTGCCATTAATTATTAAGGGTATATCTTCATATATGGATGTAAAAAAGGCATTCGAATTAAAAGCCGATGCTGTGGTTATATCAAACCATGGTGGCAGACAGGTTGATGGGGCTATCCCCTCAATAGATGCGTTAAATGAAATAACAGGAAACAATAAAATAAATGGAAGTATATTATTTGACAGCGGAATAAGGCATGCAGCAGATGCTGTGAAGGCCCTCGCTCTTGGGGCAAAGGCAGTTTTAATAGGAAGGCCCTATGCATATGCATTATCCGTTGCAGGTCAGCGTGGTGTTGAATGCTATATGAATTATTTGAGGTCTGAAATGGATCTGGAAATGGGTCTTGCAGGCTATTCATCCATAAAGGAATTAAACAGGGATTGCATATACATAAAATAATTTAATGATATAAGGAATATTCATATATTTCATTTAAATTGTAATGAAATATAATTATAGTTGAATTAATTATACAAATACATATAAAGAATTCAATCCTGTTGTTAAAAACTATTATAATTATAAGAAGAATGGGCGATTTAATTGACATAAATAATGATAATGCTCCAATAAACCATTGAATATAATATTCTGTAATGAAGAAATAATAAAGATTTAAAGGATTTGTAGATAATAAATTAAAGAATTATAAAAGATAATATTCGAAAATTATAATAAATTGGCATAAGGTCTAGTGATTATATATAATAAAGCTTAAGTAGAAAATTAATGTTGGTATGCCAATATTTTAACGAATTAAAATCAATAAAATGCAGATTATTTTGACCTGATATATAAGGCAGAATATCTAAAATTAGGACTAAAAAATTGTAGATTACCAGAAAAACATATATCCAAAATAAGAAACATTTTTTTAAAAATATTTCTGTATAATGTCTTTAATGCCCTATTTGGCAAACATTATCATCTTATTCATCTGGCCATGATTCTAAAACATATCAACACAATGAATGATTTCCATGACAGTAATATATTCAAGAAATGGAAGGATCTTTTAGATAAAAACAAGTATAACAGAAGGGAAATTACATTTTTACTTAGGGTTAATTTAATATTATACTTATATATTTTAGCAAAATGGATGAGGTTATTATAAATAAAAAGGACAGAATAACCATAGTAACAATTAACAGACCAAATGTAAGAAATGCCGTGAATTATAAAACATCCAAAATGTTAGAAAATGCCATGGAAGAATTTAATTCAGATAATGAACAGCATGTATGCATTATAACAGGGAATTGCGGTAATTTTTCATCAGGTGCAGATTTATCTGATGCGGAAAAAATGAGTGGAGAAGTACTTAACAAAAACGGTCCAATGGGTTTTACAAGAATGTTTTTTCAGAAGCCATTAATAGCTGCAATAGAGGGTTACTGTGTTGCAGGAGGTCTGGAAATGGCACTCTCTGCTGACATAAGAATTTCTGGAAAGGATGCAAAATTTGGATTTCTTGAAAGGCGGTTTGGTGTTCCCTTAATAGATGGTGGCACACAGAGATTGCCGAAGATTATAGGAGTTGGGAGGGCACTTGATATGATATTAACTGGCAAGCTTATATCTGCTGATGAAGCCTATAAAATTGGACTGGTGAATTATATAACAGATAATGGAAAGGCGCTGGAAAAGGCCATTGAAATAGCAAAAATTATGGATTCATATCCATGGGATACATTAATAAATGACCGTCTTTCACTTTATAATGGACTTTATGAATCGTTGAATAAAGGTTTAAGAATAGAAGCTGAATTTGGTAAAAAAACCATTGATGGCGGTGCTGTAAGGGATGGTGCAAAAAAATTTATTTCAGGTCACGGGAGACATGGCAAAATGGATTAAAATTATTATTTATAATTATAGTTTATCCCTTATCCCTGCAGAATACTCACCGAGCGCAATGCTATTTGAATAATCATATGATCTGGTTAACTCAAGTATGCTGGCCTCTATTGATCCCTCTGCGTGAATCATTCCTGCAAGATATAATGACCCAAGGGATGAAATGAATTCCCTTAAAGTCTGGAATAATTTAATTCTGTTTATGGTTTCATTTCTATCCCTGCCTGTTAAATATTTTAATAATATATCTTTCTCATCGGGATTCTCAAAATCTTCATATGATGGCATTGTTGCAACCATACCACCGGCAATATCAACTATATTTTTTATGGCATCTGTATAGTTCTGATTTGCAAAAAGCTTTCCAACATTTGTATATATTATATTTGGAATGGCAATGCCGGAGATATTATCATAATTGCATTTATATGCCGCTGCTATTGCATTTGCCCTTAAATTTTCCTTATATTCTATAAGAACGGAAAGGTTTCTTTTTATATTAGATTTATCAGAAACGCCGTTGTATTCTGCAAGCAATTTGCCGGTGCCAATTAAAAAATCAGCAAGTGCTGCCCTGTATGAAAGTGCTGTGAATCTGTGAAACGTGGGGAACATCATGGCAAGAAGCCCTGCAAAATCATATTCACCGTTAAGGAATATCCTGTTATTTGGTATAAATACATTGTCAAATACCGTTACTGTTTCTACCTCCATGTTTTTTCTTCCAATTACTGAAAGGGTGTCATTTTCAACTGTTTCAACCTCCTTCATTGGTCTGGCAAACATGGTAATTCCCTTTGCATTTGCAGGTATAGCAAATGATACTGCATAATCCTTATCTGAAGAATTCATGCTTCTTGTTGGCAGCACTATAAGTTCGTTCGCTGCAATAGACTGTGTTGTATGTGCCTTTGCGCCTGATACATATATGCCGTTTTTGTCCCTTTTTGTTATGTGCAGGTACATATCAGGGTCCTTCTGCTCTGACGGCCTTAATGATCTGTCCCCCTTAACGTCAGTCTGTGCAACCGCAAGGCCCAAATCATTTTTGGCAGCATTATTATAAAAATTTATTACATTTTCATAATAATTGGTATGATATTTTTCATCCACCTTTCTTGATACATACATCAATGCAAAAATGGCATCTGTTCCTATTGCCTGAATAATATTAAACTGCCCCCTCCCCAATCTGGTCGTTTCATATATAAGCTCATGCCTGCGCATTAAGTCCTCCGTATTTCTTGGGATTTTGAAAAATGAACTTGTAACACCCAGATTATTATCATTATAGCAGGTAATTTCTTTATAATCAGAATCTGACTGTAATTTATATATTGAGGATGCATGATCAACCGGCACCTTCAATACATGATGATCCACAACGTCTGTAACCTTCCTTCCACGATAGTAGACAACCCTGCCATCCTTAAGGCTATTTATATAATCCTCAGCTGAAATAATCATGTGAATTCATTACCAATAATTATATATCACTTGCCATTATCCAATTAATAATAATTAATCGGGAAACATAAAAAAATAAAAGTTTGATATTTATAAAAATAAAATAAGCAAAAATTATTACCTATTACCCATTTCCTTTAGTTTTTTTATTATATAATCTTTCATGTTGAATGTGTCATCAGTAATAGCCTGATCCCTTAGCAAATATTTTTGGACTCTGCCTGTTGGTGTCCTCGGCAGGGATTCCACAAATCTAATATAGTTTGGAATCCAGAAATTCGGCATATTTTCCACACAAAAATCTATAATTCTTTCTGCATTTAGATTTTTAGTTTTAGGCACAATTGCTATCATGACCTCTTCATCATGATCCGGTTTTACAGGATATGCTGCTGCATCCCTAATTTCATCCATCTTCAATAATATCTGTTCTATCTCAAATGATGATATATTTTCTCCCCTTCTTCTTATTGAATCCTTTTGCCTATCAACGAAATAAATATTACCATCACTGTCATATTTACCCAGATCTCCAGTATGAAACCACAAGCCTCTGAATGCGTTGATGGTTGCCTCAGGCATTTTATAATACTCCAGGAAGGTTACATATGGCAGTCTGGGTCTAATTACTATTTCCCCAGTTTCTCCCGGCTTTACTGGAAATCCGTTTGGATTCTGAATCTCAACATCGAATGGTGGGGCAGGCATACCACAACTACCTGGTTTGTTTTTTTTATTAATCACATCACTGTATGGGCTTGTTACTGGAATTCCAGCCTCAGTGCTGCCATACCCACCAGTTATGTAGATATTAAATCTTTTCTCAGCCATTTCCCATACTTCCTTAGAAGCATATGCAATGGCAATAATTCTTTCATGGTCTTTTTCCTCAGATGATTCCGGCTGCTTAATAAGCATCTCAAATATGGGCCCCACGGCATGAAAATGCGTGATTCCATATTTTTTTATATCTTTCCAAAAATTTAGGGGATCAAATTTTTCTACCAGAACAATGGTGGCATTAGCCATAATTGCAGATATTGCCGCCAGATCAAGGGCCATTATATGAAATAGGGGCAGGTAAATATAAACAACACTGTCAGCTGAAACACCTCCAGCATCTATCATATCAAGTGCAGTTACAATGAATTGTGCATTGCTCTCCACAACAACCTTTGAACGGCCAGTGGTACCTGATGTAAGTATCATCGCGGCCGGATCATGGCCTTTTAATTCTGTATATATATTTTCCTTCCTATCTGAAAGCAATTCATTTAAAGTTATCATATTATCAATGCCGACGTTAATATTGCTTTGCTCACCAATTAAAATTAAATTTTCCACTGATTTTAAATTTTCTTTAATTTCCAAATAATTTTTTAAAAGTCTAGTATCAACAAATAAAAATTTTGTTTCAGGCATATTTATGTTATATATTAATGGCTCTTTTACAAATCCTGTATTTATTGTAACCGGTATACCGCCGGCCTTAAGTATACCAAGGTATGAAAATAACCATTGGGGAGAATTTAATGCATATATACCTATTCTGTCTCCTTTCTTGGTCCCCATCTTAATAAGTCCCGTAGCAATTCTTGAGCTTATTTCATCGGTTTCTTTATATGAATACCTTTCATTATTAAAAAGAATCAATGTTTTGTCTTTATTTTCCTCAGCTTTTCCTTTTATTAGATCCACTACGGACGGATATAACTCCAAGGCCTGCATATATACATCTTCCTTATAAAAGCCGGTTTTCATTGTTGGATCTGGTGGAAACATATAAAATCTAGCTATTAGAACTTTATAAACCTTTTTTAGTATACAAAAAAATAAAATTAACAGAATTAGCTTTTTATATTCTATTTTATCAATATTTTCATAATTAGATGCAATTGATGATCATAATTTGATTCACTCAAATTAACGGTTAGGCATGGAGCCAATCCTTGGATGTAATAAGGTAATATTAAATATATTTATATATAAACATTGGTTAATTTTTTATGGAACATTATAAATGGTTTAGGATATGGCCAAACTATCTTCCATATACCATAGACTATCCTGACATGAACATATGGAAAATGATGGAAATTTCATCAACGCTATACGGTTCTAAGGACGCCATAATATATTATGGACATAGAATAAAATACAGAGATATTTATACTGATATTAATAATCTGTCCTTGTTTATAAAATCTAAAGGAATTAAGAAGGGAGATAGGGTTGGAATAATGATGCTGAATTCTCCACAGTTTATAATTTCTTTCTTTGCCATAGCGGGTGCAGGTGCCACCATAGTTTTAATGAGTCCTGCACTGGATTACAGCACTGCAAGTTACATCGCAAAAGAAACTGGCATGAAAATGATAATAACAACCTCTGAATTAATAAAAATACCGGAAAAATTGCATGATGAATTAAATATAATTATTATTTGCGGAAACTTAAGAGATTATATAAAAAAACCGGATATACCTGTTCCTGAATTCATAACTGCAGAACATAAAATTGCTGGAATACCATGGGAGGAGGCAATAAAGAAAAGGGAGGGTAAAATAGACCCTAATTCAGAAATGGATGATGAGGCATTGATAGCATACACCTCAGGAACCACCGGAATACCAAAGGGATGTGTTCATACAAATAAATCTGTAATAGCAAATGCCATTGGTGCCTCTGTATGGAGAAGGTTAACCTCATCTGCCAATGAACTTGGTGCTGCGCCATTTTTCCATGTGACAGGCCTTGCATTTTCAATGCTTTCTCCCATTTACTCAGGGGCCACCATAACAATATTAACACGCTGGAACAGTGAGGCCGCAATACAGGCAATAGAAAAATATAGGGTTACACATTTTGTTTCAGTGGCGCCAATGATAGTTGACCTTTTAAACCAAAAAGATCTAAATAAAAGGGATTTTTCATCAATTAGATTTATCGGTGGAGGCGGGGCCGCAATGCCAAAGGTGCTTGCTGAGAAAATGGAGGAATTATTTAACATACCATTTGTTGAGGGCTACGGCATGACCGAGGCCATGGGGCAGACGCATATAAATCCGCCGGAGCACAGAAAACTTCAATGCATAGGTATTCCACAGTTCGGGTACGACGCAAAAATAATATCGCCAGAAACAGGGAAAGTGGTTGAAAATGAAATAGGTGAGATTGTTGTTAACGGTCCCAGCATATTTAAGGGATATCTCAATAAACCTGAGGATACGGAAAATGCATTTATTTCAATAAATGGAAAAAAATTCCTGAGAACAGGAGATATTGGATACATGGACGATGAGGGATCATTTTTTGTTGTTGACCGTTTAAAAAGAATGATTAATCGTGCAGGATTCAAGGTCTGGCCGGCAGAAATTGACAACCTAATGCTTCGCCATCCTGACATACTTGAGGTATGCACAGTAGGAACACCAGATCCAAGGGTTGGAGAAGAGGTAAAGGCATTTGTGGTTTTAAAAGAATCTGGAAAAAATAAAAACATAAGTGAGGAGGAAATTGTGGCATGGGCAAGGGAAAATATAGGTGGCTATAAATATCCACATATGGTAGAGTTTACTGACAGCCTTCCAAAAACAGCATCAGGAAAGGTGGACTGGAAAAAACTGCAGGATAATGAGAGAAATAATTTATGATTATATTAATTTTAAAGTAAAAATGATTAATTTTATATTTAACTTCATTGTTTATTTATGGCCTTTTCAGTTAAATATTTAATTTGATATAGAATTGAAAAATTATTTATCCAGATATTTTTATTTCTTACACATCAATTTCAATAAATATGAGGATCTTATGAAAATATATCCAATCATAAGCATTATAATATCTTTAAAAAAATTAAAAAAATATTAATTTTATGCCTTTAATAATATAGATATTTTTGAACTTAATTCAAATTTATATACAATAAAGAGAATTTCATTTCCTTTAGTTTTTATATTCACCCTCTGTCAATATTTTATCATTACCTTCAAATCGTGTGTATAGTTTTCCAAGAAGATAGCCAAATACTAAAAGACTTATTATGCCAAGGCCTACGGATGTTATATAATATGATAATCCAAATGTCCCTATATCCAAAGCATCAATTATAACATCAAATATTATCCATATTACAAGGCCAAAAATTTCCCCCTTTATTATCATACTTTTACCCGGTAATCTTCCATTTACATAGGCAAAAATTATACCAAGGATTATTCCTATTATAAGCCCACCGATTATAGCCAAAACTATTGAACTCTGAATCTCTGTGGAATATAACTGTGATGCTGAAATATGAACTCCCAATGATGCCTCTGAAGATGCCTCCTTGGATAAAAATTTCATAATATTATTTTTATAAATAATCAATGTAATATAGCTAAAAATGCCCGCTATTACTCCATACACAAGACCAGATAATGCTCCTGCCTTACCTCCTGTTCCTAGTTTTCCCATAAAAATTAAATACAAGGTTGTATTTAAATTTTGTTATATATAATATATAATAAATACAACAATGAATTTTTAATTATTATAACCAAAAATGAATAAAAGTATTAATTCTAAATCCTGTAATTGCAATAAAATATGTATACTTGTATTAATCCCGTATTAAAGAGTTAAGTTTTAAAATGCCTATTAAAAATATTGAAATGGAAATAACCATTGTAAATGCCCAGAATAACTCAGTTGAAATTATATACTGCTTTATATGTGTTAGTATGTATATATCTGTATATACAAGACCGCCATCTATAGATGTATGAAGAATTGATGAAGTTATATACGTCATTATTCCATGCCCGGATAATTTCCCGAATTTCATAAATGTTGCCGTTCCAGGATGAAATAATAGTGATGAAATAATATTTAATATTATTAATATAAGCAAAAATCCGGATAAATTATTAAAATCCTCGATGAAAATTACAGCTATATCAACTGCTGAAAAACCAATGCCTATAAAAAATGCCATTTTTTCAGGTTTTATGCTTATGGCAAAATATGTAAATCCCTCCTGAATGAATCCTGCAGCCATGCCGAGATATATGGAATAAATAATGGCATTTTTTATTTCTATCGTTTTTATATTTTTTATTAAATATGAGATATTATAATGGTGATCAACAAGAATGATAATTTCAGGAATTTGGTCAATGATCAGCTGAATAAGAAGTGCTCCAAGCATAAATATTATTCCGATGCCTACTGAAATTAACACATCCTTAAACTTCAAATTAACAAACAAACGCATATTTTAACACCCATATTTTCATTTATTTATTTTTTCTATTTGTTATAGGTGTTATATATCTATTATATATAATATTTTTAGTTGAGGAAATTATCATTAGTTTCAAGCAATTATTAAAAAGGAAAATATTTATATAACTGTTATAGATAATATATATCAGGAGGTATAATAATGGCATCTGATGGTGATGCATATGGGGAAAAAAGGAAATATTCTGCAAAATCTGTTGATATTGATGAAAACGAGGCTTTCAAAATTTCTGTAGACCTGTCCTCACCGGAACCAATATATAAGCAGATATATAACTGCATTGTCAAAAATATAGCAATTGGAATGCTTAAAAAGGGTGATAAACTTCCATCATCAAGAGAATTATCATCAATACTTGGAATAAATTATCATACTGTTAACAAGGCTTACAGTGAGCTTGAAAATGATGAATACATATATCAGGATAGGCGCAAGCATGTTATTGTCTCCGGTATAAGGAAGGAGCATAAAACCATGAACCCATTATGGGAAAAACAGATAAAAAATTTAATTCTGGAGGCCATATCAAGCGGTTTTTCTGTGGATGAAATAAAGGCAAAGATAAATGATTTAATTGAGGAGGCATTGAATCAGGAGGAAAATTAATATGATTCCGCTTTTATTTATATTAATAAATGTGCCTGTGATAATTTTTATAGGTCTTACCTATGGTTTAATTCCATATTTAACAAGGCCGGAGCTTGTATTTGGTATTAGAATAAAAGGCGATGTTTATAATCAAAAAATAAAAAGCATGAAATTTAAAAATTTGTTAATTGACCTTTTGATTTCAATAATATTTACATTGTTAACATTAATATTATACGTTTATATTAATATAATTGTTTTATTAATACTGCCTTTGACCGAGATAATTTTGGTATTACTTGTTTACTTTTACTTTAGGTCACATGTTAGGCTTTTGAAAATTAATTTAGAAGATAACCAAAAGGTGATATCTTCCTATATTCCAAAATCTAATATAAAGGTAAGTTTGTTATGGTATGTATTTCCCTGGATTGAGCTTATGTTTTTTATTATTATTGGTATTATTTACTACCCGCATATCCCATCAAGATTCCCCACACATTTTGGTTTATCCGGAAAACCAAATGAATATGCATCAAAATCGCCATACTCTGCTTTTTTTCTTATGTTATTCGTGGGAGTTCCTGTAACTGTTGTATTTGATGTACTGTCATATGCAATTCAAAGGTCTGCTGCGGGCAATTCCCCAACAAAAAAATCCTTAATACAATTTAGAAGCTTTAATACAGGCATGGTTAAACTGCTTATGGGTATAAATTTAATTATTATTCTGAATATGTTCCTTGCAGCCGCCATTACCTGGGAATTAATTCCAAAATCATATATATTTATTATTGCGCTCCCGGTTCTGTTAATATTTCCCTTAATTTTATGGTATTCTGTTACCACAGGCCAGACAGGATGGAAGAAATATCCATATCTTAAGGATAATGAACATGATAATAACATTGAGGACGATAAGGAATGGGCAGGGGGTTTAATCTACCACAATAAGGAGGATAATAGAATACTTGTACCCAAAAGGTACGGTATTGGCTATACTTTGAATTTCTCAAATAGGTGGAGCTATATAATACTCATAATAATATTTGCAGTAATAATAATTTCACTTTTAATTGCATTATTACACCCTTAATAATTTTTTTCAGTTACCATTTAAAAATATTGAAGTTTTGTCCATTATATTAGAATATTTATAAACTTTAAATTCACAGTTAAAATAAGGGTTGAAAAATATAACCTACATAAAAAACTCATTTTTAATAGCGTTTATTGCATCATCTATTTCATTAAAAGTATTGTAAAAGTGTGGTGAGATCCTCAGGGATTCAGCACGTGCAGAGGTTATAATATTATATTTCTTTTTTAAAATATATTCTGCCTCTGCAGGATTTTTCAATGGTATTGCTATTATATTTGCCGATTCTATTGGTGTTGCCAGTTTAATATTGTATTTTTCTAGCCTTTCCTTTGCATAATTAAATAATTTTCTATCCTCATTTTCAACATCATTATAATTCTTTAATATACATCTCATGCCTTCTATTGATGCATATATGGCTGGCATTCCCCATGTGCCATTTTCAAACCTTCTTGCACCTGAGGCATAATTAATATCTTCAGCTCCAAATTGTGCAGGATCCCTTTGAGAAAACCAGCCTATATTGGTGGGAGTTAGCTCATCACTAATTTTTGGATTTACATATAAAAATGCAACTCCAGAAACACCAAGTAGCCATTTCAGGTTTCCAGAGGCGAGAAAGTCTATTTTTTCATTTTGAACATTAATATTCAACGCCCCGAGGGATTGATAATCATCAACGTATATGTACGAGTTATTTTCATGAGCTATTTTGGCAATTTCACTTACATTTTGCATAAATCCATTAAGAGACGATACATGTATTGCAGTGACAAGGGTGGTGCTGTCATTTACTGCTTTTTCATATTCATTAATTTTAATAATTCCATTCTTATTTTTTATTGTTTTTATTTCAAGTCCATATTTTTTGTATGCCTGAAGAATAAAATTTGTGGTTGGGAATTCTAAATCGCTGGTTACTATATTGTTATTTCTTTTAAATGTAAATGAGCTCATCACTGCATCCAATGCAGAAGAGACTGAATATAGTACTGCAACATCATTAGCATTGGCGTGTATTATATCTGCAAAGAGTTTTCTGGCCTCATTTACCTTTTCCACCCACATATTCCAAGGATTTCCAAATGTTATAACATCGTCTGTATATTTTTCTAATGCATATTTTACACTTTTAAGCATTGGTGATTTGGAACATGCTGCAAGATGGTCAATTTTATCAAGGCCATAAAATAAATTTCTTATATTTTCTTTATTCATTGTTATTCCTCCTTAAAATCTAATTTTAGTTTATATTTTTTCCCAGCGTATATGTATAAAATGGCACATATGGCATAGGCAAGAATCACAAATGGACCCAGATCTATGGGAAATGTGAGTGATGAGATGGAATAATAAATTGCAAGAGCAACTATTACTGTTGATATTGATGGCATAATAATATGGGTTGATATCTTTTTTAATGTTTTTTCTCCCTCATTTTTAAATTTGGAATACAGAGAAAAATTAAGCATCACATGAATTATTAATGTTGTTACAGTACTTACTGTTGCAAAAAATAGGAAATCGTCAAAAAATCCATTAAAAAAGCCACCCTCAACATAATAAAAAATCATTGAAGATAAGCCCGATAGAACAAAGAATATAATAATTATGTATATTAATGCAACATGGGGCGATTTATTTTTATTATGGACTGTGGATAAACGTGATGATATTAGTCCATCTCTTGCCATAGCATATATATTTCTAGAAAGTGCTGTTGCCATTGTAACAAATAGTGGATAGACAACAAAGAAATTTAATAAAAAGAATATGCCATTTGGCACAGATCCAAATTTTGATATTATTATGAATCCTGGGAAGATACTATTGCTGAAAGATGCCATATTATTTAATCCCCACCCAGCAACCATTGCATAGGAGCCGAGAAGATATATTGAACCCATAATTAGGATTATTGCCAACACAGCCATTCCTATTGATTTTCTTGGTGCTTTTGCCTCCTCACCTAAAGGAACTATTGACCCAAATCCTGCAAAAGAAAGGTAGCTCCCCGTTATAAATCCAAGGAATACTCCTTTTATACCAATATTATACGTCGTAAATGGTATTGCACCGATTTTTGGTGAAGATATTATTATGATAATTGATATTGTAACCACAAAAATAATCTGAATCATATTTACAACAATTTGAGATTTATAAGATGGTTTTATACCTTTATAAACTACATAAAACGCAGGTATAGAAATCAAAACAATGTAAATATAGCTAATGTAATCTGGTATGCTTATGCTTGTTATATACCCAAGTGTAGGAGAAAACGTTAGTATGTAATAACCTAGAATAAAAAGTAAGTTCGCAAATTCATAAAGTATGTAAAGAAATGCAGCAAATGATCCAGCAATATGACCAAGGCCATCACCTATATATCCGTAATATCCTCTGGCACTGGCCATCTTTTTAGAATACTGGTATATTGAATTTCCTGCAAGCAATGATGCCAAAAGGCCTATTATAAAGGATAATGGAGTTGCACCAAGTGCAAAAGCAGCAGCACCTAAAATAGAACCCCCAAATATACCTATTGGTGAAAGTTGACCCATTCCCTGAAAAATAAGGCCACTTGTACTGACTGAGTTCTTATTTAATATATTCATTTTTTCCATGATAAAAATAAAAATTAGTTTATATTTAAATGTTAAGAAAATAATTGAATAAATAATTTAATAAAATAAAAATATTACTTGATAATTTTATAAAAAATTTAAAAAAAAAGATATTTTTTTAAATAATATTGAATTAATTGTTTATGCAACACGAAATTTCCTCCATTGATAGAATGGTCATAAAAATATTGATACGAAACAGTAGAATATCTGTAAAGGATATATCAAGGCAACTTGGCATTTCCCAGCCAACAGTAAAAAAAAGAATAACTCAAATGCTGGATTCTGGTATTATACAAAACTTTGCCTGCAATATAGATATGGCTAAATTTGGATACAATCTTACATTTATAACCATGGTACGTATTGTAAATGCAAATAATTCAGAAAAAATAGCATACAAGCTTATGAAAATAAGTTCAATTTCATCGGTAGATATGATAACAGGAGAATATGATTTGATTCTAAGAGGATATGCAAAGAACCAGGATGATCTTTATTACATACTTTCTAAAATTCAATCCATTGAAGGTATAGATCATCTTTTCACTAATATAGTTATAAAATCACTTGGTAATAAAACAGTTATACCTGAATGATAAAAATTAGGCTCATTAATATTACCTTAATAAGATATATAATTATAAATTATCTATTTTATTTTAACATTAAACATTTTATATGCTTTTCAGGTGTAACTATATTTTGATTAAACAACTATGAGTTAAGGATTCAAACACGATCATTATTAAGTAATTGTTTGTTACTGCAACACCTTAAAAATCAATTTTTAAATATTTTTTTTAAATCCTCCTTTGTATCGACATCTAAAAGTGCATTATTATCAATCTCCACCCTGATTATGTCTTCTGGATGGTTTCTTAGAATAAATCGGCCTCCAACATCACCTTTAAGATTTAATAGGTCATTAAAATATTTAGATGAAAATATTGCAGGATTTACAGGAATTCCAGAATTATATGCACTTACAATGCCCGCATCATTCTGGCTGTATATATTAATCATCCTGTTAATTATGTTTTGATCTATTAATGGGGAATCCCCCAGAAGTATCATAACACCATCGATGTTATTTTCTACTTTTCTTAATCCGGCTGCTATTGATGTTGACATTCCGTTTTTATAATCATAATTGATGGCAATCTTGAACCCATTTAGATTAAGAACACTGTAATTTACAGCAGGATTAAAAACAATAATTTTTTCATATAACAATGAATTCCTGGCATTCTCAATTGTATATTCTATAAGCATTTTACCATTGATTTTGTAAAATAATTTGTTTTCACCAAATCTTCTTGATTCCCCTGAGGCAAGTATTATACCAGATACCCTTTTCATAAATCATAATGAATAAATGCAATAATAATGTTTATTTTATTAATTTAATCATGAAATCAGAAAAATCGATTACATTTTCGTCATATGAAAGATTATTGTAGCATAGCGGGCATATTGTAATAATCTTGCCAGCTGTTTGCTTCAAGTTATTATACCTTTTATATGAAACTTCCGATGCTATTTCTGGGAATAATAGTTCATCTGGGCCACCACAGCAGGATGTAAGGTTTTCCGGCTCATTTAGTTTAACATTAGCAGATTTTTTAAGTATATCAAGGGCCCTGTAATTATTTTTATGAAGTACAATATGGCATGGCTGCTGCACAGTTATTTCCTCACTGGTTTTTTCAAAGTTCATGTTAATTAAATCTGTATAATAATAAATTTCAAGGTCATAATTTTTTATGTATTCCGGATAAATATTTTTCATCAAATCATATGTATGCGGGTCTATGCATATTATTTTTTTAACATTCAATTTTTTAAGTTTATTATAAACATTATTTGCATATTTTTTAAATTCATTTATATAGCCAAGGTCATAAAGAAACATTCCTGGATAATCCTCATCTTCGCGAAGGTAATTAAATTTTACACCGGACATTTTTAACAACCTTACAATATTCCTTAAATTATTTTCCATTTTATTCTTCATATTAATGTCATAGAAATGCCTTGAGAGTTTTATTAAATCAGGATGCCTTGATATTAACCTTGAAAATGCATTAAATAGATTTCTATCAAAATATTTTCTTACATAATTTATGAATTTCGTATATGCCATAAGCTGGTACATATCACCTGTGAAAAGAATTGTATCTGACTCATCAAAATTTATTGATGATGCCCATTCTGCGGATTCCATATTTAATCCCAGGGGATTTCTGAATCTAAGTATTGTTTCCTTAATCATGTCCGCTATGTCCACCCTGTTACCATTAATATGCTTCTCTGCAATTTCCTCCTTCATTAAATGGCTTAACTCTCCAGCGTTAACGCCTGCAGGGCACACCTGAAGGCAGGCAAAGCAGTCAAGGCATGAATAAAAGGAATCTGAAATTTGGAGCTCTTCCCCTGTATTTATTGCAAACTGTGCAAGAATGATCCTTCCCCTGGCACCCTTTATTGAATTGTAACCTGCTGCAGGAAGTGTTGGGCATACAGATTCACAGAAACCACATTTTATGCATTCATCAGTAATTTTTAGAATCTGATTTTTAGTCATAAAATATCTTACCCCTGTTCATTATATTCTCCGGGTCAAATACTGCCTTAATCCTCTTCATTAATTCCAGTGAATAAAGGGAATTTCTTTCCTTATACTCCTCGTATAGAAGTTTATTTTTTTCAGTACCTATCCCATGTTCTGCTGATACACATCCCTTATGCCTTATGGCTGCCATGGCAATTTCCATCTGTAATTTTTCAACCTTTTCAAGTCCGGTTTTTGTGTTATCTGCAAATATATTTGCATGTATATTGCCATCCCCAATATGACCAAAAAGGCTTACATTTATCTTCATTTTGTCCACAGCATTTTTAATCTCCTTCAGTGTGGCAGGCAGTTCTGAGGCGGGAACTATGACATCGCCTATTATTACTATTTCATTTTTCTTCTCACGCTGGTTGAGCAGTGCTGAATAGGCACCCTTTCTGGCCTTATATATTTCATCCATTGTTTTTTGATCCATTATTGTTAAAACATCCTTTGTGTAATTTTTGATAATTTTTTCCACATTTTCAATTTTTCCTTTAAGGGAGGCCTCAGTTGAATCGATATCAACCATTAGCATGAACTGTGTGTAGTCCGGTATTTTTATGTTTAACTTATCCCTTATGGAATTAATGGTTTTTAAATCCATAAATTCGGCAATTAATGGCGTAATACCCGCATTCTTTACAGCGCTAAGGGCGGAACCAACATCATAAATATCATTGTAAAATGACAGTATTCTGCCATATTTTTCAGGAAGTGGCTCAATTTTTAATATAGCCTCTGTTAGAACACCGAGAGTGCCCTCGCTGCCTATAATAAGTGCAGTAAGATCATATCCAGCACTCCTTTTTAATGTATATTCTCCAGTTCTTATAATTTCACCCGTGGCCGTCACAAATTCAGTGCCAAGAACCCATTCCTTTGTTGCACCGTATCTTACTGCCCTGAGCCCACCGGCATTGGTTGAAATGGTGCCACCAACAGTTGATGCCTTTGAACTGGCGGGATCAGGTGGATAGAAAAATCCGTATTTGTTTAAATATTCATTTAGGTTATCAAGCCTTACCCCTGGCTGGCATACAACATATCTGCTTGCTATGTTTAATTCCAGTATTTTATCCATCTTCATGGTATTTATTATAATGCCATTATAATTGGTGACACTTGATCCTGTTAGTGATGTTCCACCACTTCTAACCGTTACATCAATTTTATATTTAGTACATAATTTTAATACTCTAGAAATCTGATCTGAATTCTCAGGTATAATTACAAGCTCTGGTATCCTTCCGGGCATATAAGAGGCGTCATTTTTATAGGGTATTTTTTCCTCAAGGTTCTGGAGAACATTATTTTCTCCTGCCGCCTGCCTAATTTCATTTAAAATGTCATTATTTATATTCATTACAATGATAATATTTTTATATTTATAAACTTGCTTTATCTGATAAATATATAATTAAATTTTATTAATATGTTATCTAATGATTAATAGAGTTTAAGGCCCTTGCTATCTGTATAATTATAAAAAATCTAAGCATAAGGTAAAAAAAATAAAATTATCCACCATAATTTCTATTTGGGAATTATTTTATTTTGCTTTAATTAATTATTTCAAATACATTATATTTTTATATTCATATATATTAAAATATCATGGTAGATGTTGGTGAGAAAGCACCGGATTTTGAAGCGCCTGACACTGGATTAAAAATGAGGAAACTGTCTGATTTTAAGGGAAATACAGTGGTTCTTGCATTTTTCCCTGGGGCATTTACATCTGTATGCACAAAGGAAATGTGCACATTCAGGGATTCAATGGCAAATTTTAACAGATTTAAGGCAAAGGTAATAGGCATAAGCGTTGACTCTCCATTTTCATTGAAGGAATTTGCAGAAAAAAACAAACTTCAGTTTGATCTTTTAAGTGATTCCGGAAGGGAAATATCCAAAAAGTATGGGGCCCTTTATGATAGCTTTTTGAACATAAAAAATCTGTCGGCGTCAAAAAGATCTGTATTTGTTATAGACAAGGATGGGATTATAAGGTATAAATGGGTTAGTGAGGATGCCTCAAAGGAGCCTGATTATAAAAAAATAGAGGAGGAAATATCAAAATTAAATTAAATTTTTAAACCTCCTGGTATTTAAGATACCAAACCTTTTCTCCGCTGTTTATCCTCTTATATGCATCCTCAAGTGTGGACGGCTGTGGTACTATACCCCTATCCCCTGGATTCCAGTTCACTGGAGTGGCTAGTTTTTTATCCCAGTTCAGCTGCAGGGCCCTAAGGCTTCTTAGGATTTCGTTTATATTCCTTCCAGTTTCAGCCGGATAATATATCATCCAGCGGACTATGCCGTTGGGGTCTATTATAAATACACCCCTAACCGTGTTGCCTGCCTTTTCATCTATGAGATTATATTGGCTAGCAACCTCCTTATTTATGTCTGCTATCACCGGGAATGGAATATCTACACCAAATTTTTCCTTTATGTCTTTCAGCCATTCTATGTGACTCTGCAGGCTATCAACGCTTAGACCTATTAGAACTGCATTTAACTTTTTAAACTCATCATATCTTTCCGCAAATCCCATAAATTCTGTGGTGCACACCGGCGTGAAATCAGCAGGGTGTGAAAACAGAACAATCCATTTACCACGGAAGTCAGATAGAGCCAGCGGTCCCTTGGTTGTATTAACAACAAACTCTGGTGCCTTATCACCAAGCTTAACGGCCATATTAATCACCGTATTATATATTATAAATTAAAATAATAATATATTGAAACATGCAAAAATTGCATTAATAAAAATTATTATATATTGAATTCGTTATTTTAATAACATTTATGATAATTTTGTAATAATATTTGTAACATATTATTTTTATTTCCTGTGGCTTTATTCATTTATGATCATAGAGGATTACAGAAGAATAACATGTGGTGGTGATCCTTTCAATTATCTTATCGGCTCACTTAAGGGTTTATATTTTGATATATATACAAACGACGAGGTTAAGTTAATTCTGGATTCGAATAGGTTCAATTATGACATTGAAAAATTTATAAAAATACTGGATTATACTGGTTTTAATCTTATTGAATATAAAAAGAATGAGGATATTGAACTCCGAATCAGGAAAATCTAGATTTTTATTATGCCAAGTGAGGTTAATTTTTTTATCTCATCCTGACTGTACCCAAGTTTATAAAGTATTTCATATGTATTTTCTCCATTACTTGGGGATGGTCTTTCTATTTTAAAATATTTATTATTTAGTTTAAACGGCACTGGTTGGATTTTCAATTTACGACCACTTTCATTTATAACCTGAAATGGATTTATTGCACTCGTTTGCCCATCTTTTAATACCTCACTTACATCTTTTACCCTTGCACACGGAACCTTGTATCTTTTTAATAAATCCATCCAGTATCTACTTGTATTTTTAATAAACACTGATCCAAGCAGGCGGTTTAATTTTTTTCTATGTCTGACCCTTTCCCTGTTTGTTATGTAGTCTGGATTATTTTTAAGTTCCGGCATTCCAATTGCCTCGGAAAGCCTTGAAAAAAGATTATCGTTGGAAATTCCTATGACAATATATCCATCTCTAGCCAAAAAGGCACCATAAGGTGCAAAGGACATATGCTCACTTCCAGCCCTTTTGGGTATTTTTTTTGTTATTTGATATGATTCTATATAGTAATTCATCCAGTAAAGTCCAGTCTCATAAAGTGATGTAGTTACCTCCATTCCCTTGCCTGTTCTTTCACGATAAATAACTGCACCAAGTATCCCCATGGCAAGCCACATGGCAGAACCCACATCAAGAACTGAAACGGCCACCCTTGCCGGCTTTCCAGCTCTGGCACCATTCACACTCATTATACCAGTTTCAGCCTGTATGATTGCATCGTATCCTGGATTGTTCATTAATGGACCTGTGTTTCCATATGACCTTATTGATGCATATATAATTTTATCATTAATTTTTTTAATATTTTCATATCCAAGACCCAAAGAATTAACAGTATCCGTGCGAAAATTTTCCACAATAATATCAGAATTTATTATAATTTTATTCAGTATCTTGCGTCCCTCTCTGGTTTTTATGTTTACCGCCAGGGATTTTTTACCCCTGTTAATTGCAATAAAATATGCAGATTTATCTCCAATCGAGGGTTCCATGGATCTTGAATCATCACCGCCTGGAAGTTTCTCAATCTTTATTACGTTTGCACCAAGGTCGCTTAAAATTGCTGTTGCACTGGGACCAGATATATTGGTTGTAAAATCCAGTACATTATATCCATTCAATATCTTTTCTGCATATTCATTATCAAAATTTGAAGGCATGAATTATAAATTTTTAAGCACAATAAATATTTAATGTTAATTTATTATTTTATTATGTATTTTTTTATTACTTAATATTATACAGTAAGAATAAATAACGAATAAATTAAATAAATATAGTAAATTTTAATTATAATAATTTATTCCTTTTAAATATGTTTAAATATATCATAAAATTAATATTTTATGGCAGCAAATAATAAAGAGTTTGAAGCCAAATCTATAATAGCAAGAATGCAGAGAATAGATAAATGGCCACTACCACCATCTTTTCTAGCAATAATAGCCATTGGTTATTTTTTCACCTTTTATGATGTTACCGATATAGGATTTGCCATGCCAGCAATAGCCCCACAGTTTCATTTAACAGGTTCCGAAAGCCTGTTTCTTGCACTATCCATAGGTCTTATAGGATATGTTATAGGATCCTTTATAATTGGATATCTTTCAGACAGGTATGGAAGGTATCCCATGTTAATACTAACCATGGCTTTAATGGCACTTGGTTCCTTTGGAGATGCCGCATCCCTAAATCTTGACATGCTTATAATCTTCAGGTTTATTACAGGCCTTGGCCTCGGTGCAGATTTAAATCTAATTCCTGCATATATTGGCGAATTTGCACCTGCAGACAGACGCGGGCATCTTGCACAGATAACATTTTTCCTTGGTATTCTTGGTCAGGCTGTCACACCTTTTGTGGCACTTGCAATTGTGCCGCCATTCTATTTTGGATGGAGGCTTTTATTCTTTATTGGCGGTTTAATAGCAGTCATTGCTGTAATTTTAAGGGCCCAGCTTCCAAGATCTCCCAGATGGCTTGTAAGCCATGGCGAGCTGAATAAGGCTGATGACGTTGTATCCCATTTTGAGCAGTACTTAAAACAAAAGGGTGAGGAGCTTCCTGCTCTTACTGATGATGAAATAAATAAAATAAACGTTAAAACAGAAACGACGAGGCTATCATTTTATTATTTATGGCAAAAGCCATACAGATTAAGAATGCTTGTTTTTGGGCTATGGTGGGGTCTGTGGTACATTGGAAACTATGCATTTCTTGGAGATGCTGCAACAATACTTTCAGATTCAGGCATTTCACTGGCAAGCTCAATCCTTTATCTGGCCATAGGTGCAATTGGATATCCTGTTGGTGCATTATCGTCTTGGGTTATATCTGATAAAATAGAGAGGAAATACATAGTCTTTATAGGATCAATTTTATGGCTGATTGGCATGGTTATATTTGGTAGCAGAATAAATTCAATAGCACTTATTTCTGGAAGCTTCATAGCATCCTATTCACTGGCCTTTTTAATCGGCATAGCATACATGTACACATCCGAAAGCTACCCTACGAGGGCACGTACATCAGGTTTCGCCATGGGAGATGGGCTTGGGCATATAGGTGGGGCAATTGGTGCTCTTTATCTTCCACTATGGGTTGCCCAGATAGGTTTCTTTGGTGGTTTCACATTTATAGGCATAACAACATTTATAGCTGGAATAATACTTGTTGTTGGTGGTTCCATAGCCACAAGGCAGCAGCTCGAGACAATATCAGCCTGATATATTTATTTTCTTATAGTAATACTTAAATTTATTTTTTTATTAATATTACATGGTTTTAAATTATCCAAGGGATCTTACAGAAGAACAGAATCTTCTCCTGAATTCCA
Organism: Acidiplasma sp. MBA-1; assembly: GCF_000949015.1. Classification (NCBI taxonomy): domain Archaea; kingdom Methanobacteriati; phylum Thermoplasmatota; class Thermoplasmata; order Thermoplasmatales; family Ferroplasmaceae; genus Acidiplasma; species Acidiplasma sp. MBA-1. The sequence goes on from NZ_JYHS01000001.1 coordinate 523,692, forward strand.
TCAGGGGTATGCTTGAAGAATACGGTGAAAACTACTGGGCGAAACTGGATGAGTCACATCTTTATCCAGAGGAGTTTGTGAAAAAATTTACTGAACTGGGCCTTTTTAATGTTCCAATACCAGTTGAATATGGTGGTGCCGGTCTTGGAATAAGGGAGGCATCACTTATTCTTGAGGAGATTAATGCATCAGGTGGGAATTCACAGCCCTTTCATGGCCAGTATTACATGTCATGGCTACTGTCAAAATTCGCAAGTGTGGAAATGAAAAAGAAACTTTTTCCAGCACTGGGAAGCGGGAAAATTAGAATGCAGAGCATGGGGCTTACTGAACCCGATGCAGGATCAAATACGCCTGAAATCAAAACCTTTGCAAAAAAGGATGGGAATAATTATATAATAAATGGCCAGAAAATTTTTACATCCAGAATTGAGGAATCTGATTGGATATTAATCGTTGCAAGAACCAAAAGGTATGATGATGTCCAGAAAAAAACAGATGGTATAAGCCTATTTTTGCTGGGCCCTGAACAAAAGAAAGAAATAGAATACACCAGAATTAAAACAATGTTTAATAGCCAGACATATCAGGTATTTATAAATAATATAACGGTGCCCGAAGAAAATTTAATTGGAGAGGAAAACAGGGGTTTTGGATACTTAATGCACGTGCTTAATCCCGAAAGGATCCTAATCGCATCGGAAAGCATAGGAGATATGCGATGGTTTATTGAAAAATCTGCAGGTTATGCATCATCAAGGGTGGTATTTGACAGGCCCATTGGTGAAAATCAGGGTGTGCAGTTCCCAATAGCTGATATATATGCAAAGATGCTCTCCGTATCTGCATTAAGATGGCAGGCTGCATCACTCTATGATTCCGGTGGGGATATTAAAATTGTTGGCGAGCTTGCAAATTCTGCAAAATATCTGGCATCAGAATATGCATGGCAGGCTGCCAATGTTGCCATGGATACTTATGGTGGATATGGGGTTGCTGTTGATACAGGCATAGAAAGAAAATTCAGGGAGGCAAGGTTATATAAGGTCGCGCCCATAACAAATAATCTGGTTCTATCATATCTGGGCCATAATGTGTTAAACATGCCAAAATCATATTAATTTTTATTCCATTTTATAATTTCATTTATATTATATGGTAAATGTCCGGCATTTAAGTAATTCATATACCTTAGTAATGAATCTTTAAAATTTGGGTGTACACAATTTTTTATAATCTCCACAGCTCTTTCCCTTGGGTCCTTCCAGCGAAGATCTGCAATTCCTATCTCAGTTACAACAAAATCGACGAGCATTCTTGGAATGTCAACACATGATAGCATCGGCACTATTCTGGATATTTTTCCATTCATGGCAGTGGATGGCATCACAATGGCAACATACTTACCTGAACTGCAAAAATCTATTGAACCACCCACACCATTGTATATATTTTCTCTTATGTGGGAAACATTGGCCGATCCAAAAATATCAATTTCTATTGCCTGCTGTAATACTATTACACCCAGACCTGAAATTATCTCGGGACTGTTTGTAATGTAATTTGGTCTGAGAACAATATTTCCTGAATAATCAAGATAATTTTCCATAAATTTTTTTGTGTAAACTTCCTCTCCCTGTAGTGTATAAATTGCGGATGCGCTTATGTATTTGATTTTATGTCCAATGTATTCAGTCCATCTTGCAGGTGCTATTTCGCACCATATTTTTAGGTCATTAAATGGTGATTTATCAATAAGTGAGGAGGCTATGGACCCGGCCCCAACCTGAACTGGCATGGTGTTTTTAAACTTAATCTTTTCATCAAGCATGCTCCAAATATTCTCTGCTATTGAATTGATTTCCTCTGGAGGTTTTCCGTACGAGGCTGCACTTTCTTCACTGCCATCAGAATAAATTATTGCTGCTATTTTATTTTGATTTATTCTTAACTCTCTTTTTCCTATACGGGAAATAATTTTTTTGAACTGATGCTCCCTTACCGAATTAATATCAGTTATATCATGGAGCCCCGTTAAAACAGGCTTGCTTCTGTTAATCTCTATAATTATCTTTTTTGATGCATTGCATAGGGCTGGCGTTGCATCCACTGAAAGCGAAAGTATTATACCTTTACTGTTTACTTCTGTTGCCTCAAGGACCGCAACATCTATTTTATCCATTGAATTAAGACTCAAAAGTTTTGAATACTTGTATACACTATAATCCATCATCATGGTTTTCCCGTTATTGACATCATCCCTGCTTTTTTTATCACTTAAATAATAAAAACGCCGGGATATTTCAATATTTCTCATGGCATCATCAAACGATTTTGTCATACCGCCACCAGAATAAACCTGAATTCCTTTAAAATACTGTGGATGTTCTTTAAAAATTAGCGGTATAATTTTTGGAACAGACTGCCCTCCCATGCCCCCGAATGCTATCGATTTTTTATTTTTTAATATTTTTTTAAACACATCCTCAGGGTCCATAACCTTACTCTCAAGTTTCGGCGGAATTCTCATTAATTTCACCCCTATTAAAATTTTTAATTATTTTAATGGTCCATATCTGCCTGATCCAGTATATTTCTTGCCATCCTTATATGCACCGAATCTATTAACCTTCCATCGATCCTCAGTGCACCCCGGCCCTGGGAGGCTGATTTATTATATTCTTCTATTACCATTTTTGCCCAGTTTATTTCCTCTTCTGACGGGGCATAAACGCTGTTTGCAATATCTATCTGTGTTGGATGTATAACCTGCTTTCCTGCAAAACCCAGATTTTTTGACCTTACAGCCTCATCCCTAAAGCCGTTTATATTGTTTAGATCAAAGTAAACCTTATCTATTGGTAATATGCCTGCTGATCTGGCAGCGACTGCAACGGCAGTTGCAATATATGTGTTCTGTGCATAGCCATCAATATTTCCAGAAACTGACAATGAAAAATCAGCAGCTGCCCATGAAATCATTGAAACTCCATCCTCATGTGCTATGTCATTAATTTTTGTAAAACCTTCAGCTGTTTCTATTAAGGGGATTAAAGGTATGCCAAGAAGCCTGTAAATATGTTTTATACCAGTACATGCCTTTGGGATCATAATATAATCTATTTTGGCATCAGTTTTTAATAATGAAGTTATATCATTATAAAAATAGGGTGTTTCCATTGAGTTAATTCTTATTGCAACAGCTTTTTTAATAATATTTGTTTTAAGAAATTCCAGAATATATGACCTTGCAGAATCTTTTTTATCATCCGGTACTGCGTCCTCCAGATCATATATAATTATATCTGCATTTAACCTTAGGGAATTAATAACCATTTTTTCATTATTGGCCGGAACATATAGCTGGGACCTTGTTTTCATTATATCACCATTTACTCTCTTTCTTTGGTATCATAAATGTCCTGGTGAATTCAATCACCTCCTCTGAGTTCTGGTTATATCCTGTTGTTTTAATCTTTATAATTCCGAATCCCTTTTTTGATCTTGATTCACGCTTCTCTATGACCTCAGCACTTGCATATAATGTATCACCAGCGAAAACCGGATGCATGTATTTAACTCCGTCAATTCCAAGCATAAAACCATTTTTGCTTGTGTATTCCACAACAAGGCCAACCACAACTGCTATGGTTAGCATTCCGTTTACAACAAGCCTTCCATTAAAAGGTTCTCCTGGATAATACTTTTTGGTATAATCTGCATTAAAATGGATCTGGTTATTATTATTTGTTAATAATGTAAACCATATATTATCCATATCTGTAATGGTCCGTCCAACACTGCTGGAATACCTATCCCCAACATTTATATCATCATAGTATACATCAGCCATATTTTTATAATAATAATGGATATATAATATTAATTTATGAGCATAAATTAATTTATGGTGCTTAAATCATTTATTATTTGGGCTTAAAATACTTAATATTTAGGGCTAATTTAAATTTTATAAGAAAACAACAATATACGCCATTAATGATATTATAACAACCTGTATAACCAGCTGTACTGATGCTGTTATATTTATAACCCTAAGGAATCCTGAAATTTTTGTAATACAATTTTTACTTTTATTTTCAACGTAAATTTTCATCGAGTATCTAAAAATTAGGATAAAGCTCATTAAAAACAGGATAAATGCCAGTGCAATTATGGGTATAAATAAATAATTTAATTTAAATATACCCTCTTTTAATGAAAGTATGAAGCCCAGCACCGGGGTAATAACAGATGCTGCAGGGATAAAATAAAGAGTCATTGGCAGAATCCTTACCGCGACCCTGGACCTTATATTATCATCAAGCCCGTTTAAAACTATATAAAAAATCAGACCCAGGAAAACATCTGTGCCTGTCCATATTGCACCAATTAGGACATGTATATAGTCTATTAAAAGAATATTGCCAATAAATGCCGGTATAGTAATTAATAGAAATGAAAAAATTATTGTTATGGTAAAATTTTTTAAAAGTTCCGAATTTCTCAATTAAACACCCCTGTGGCAAGGCCTGCCATGATAAAAATTATGGCTATCTGAAGAATGACCTGGCTTAATGAAAGTCTCAGGTTAAACATTGTAAGCCTTACAATTTTTTCCACATTTTTACCACCATGCAGTATCTCACTGTAAACCCTTAATTCATTGGGCAGAAATATTCCAATTCCCTGAATTAATAAGATAAAGGCGATGATTAATGCTATTATAATATATAATGACGAAAATGAAAATTTCAAAAAAATAACCAGCTCTATGCCTGCGGTGATCGTTACAGATGAAATAGCCGGCATGAAAAATAGCATTGTTGGTGTGATTCTTGTTGACAGTCTTGCCCTCTCAATATTATTAAGGCCTTTCATTACGTATGAGAAAAAAATACCCATTACCAGATCCATACCGGTCCACATGGACCCTGCAACCACATGGAAGTATTCAAGATAATAAAAATTATGAAGGTATAATATGATAACAAGCAAAACAGGTGGAATAACCAGCATTGGAAATCCTCTTAAAAAGGAATTTTTCAATGTGAATTTTTGATCAAGGGCAACCCTTTCAGCATTACTATTTATCACAGAGGTTTAAAATTTGTGATTATTTATTTTTTAATTTATATTCATAACTACATAAATAAAATATATAAAATATTAAACACCATTATCACTCCTTATTATTATTGCGTCTATTTTTAATCTGTTATTTGTGTATTCTGTTAGTCTTTGAATTATTAAATTTTTTAGATAATTAATAAATTCATTATTATAATTGATTATCTGCATAACCTCCGCAACGGTATTTGAATTGCCTATTTTTTCAATTAATTTTTTATCCATTTTTATTTTTTTTGCAATATCAGACAGAAAATTGAAATCAACGCTGCTGGAATGTGCATGAAGGTCCATGCAACCCATGGCCAGCTTGGACATTTTCCCCGGCATTCCAACTATGGTGACACTATTTGCACCCACATCCATGGCACGCTTGACAGAAAATCCGGCAAAATCACCTATTTCAATAAAGCTTTCCTCTGGATACCCATTTAAAATTTTTTTTGCCTCAGAATCACTTCTCCCACCGGTTGTAAATACAAAGTCTTTTATACTGTTTTTTATGGCCACACGTAGGGCCAAAACAATTGATGCCTTCCAGGATGATGTTGAGAAAGGTGTCACTATACCGGTAGTACCAAGTATTGATATTCCACCTATTATACCAAGCTTTGGGTTGCAGGTTCTTCTGGCCACCTCATTTCCACCTGGAGCGTATATCAGTATGCTTAACCCATTATTTATGCCATGGTCATTAAGAACCTTCATTGCAGTACCCCTTATCATCCTCATTGGAACCGGATTAATGGCGGAATTCCCGGGCCTTACCGGAAGACCCTCCCGCGTGACAACCCCGATACCCTTTCCACCAAGGATCTTTATATCTTTCCCGGGTGACATATAAACCCTTGAATATATAAAAAGTCCGGTGGTTACATCTGGATCATCACCGCCATCCTTTAGCACTGAGGCCTCTGCATAATCATTTTCCAGCCTTTTATGGCTGATTTTAAAAACAGCGTTCTTTTTGACAGGAAGTTCTATGGTAACCTCATCAGGTATGTTTCCGGTAATAAGGCCTATCAATGCCGCCTTTGTTGCAGCTGTTGCACATGCACCTGTGGTGTATCCGTATCTTAGATTTCCCTCAGGTATATCCTCTATGTACATTTTTATCACTTAAAATGGCATTTGCAATGGCAGCACCCATTGCCGATCCTCCCTTTATGCTTAAATTAGTAATAAATGGTATTTTAACTTTTAATAGTAACTGCTTGCTTTCCAGGGCAGATACAAAGCCAACTGGAACCCCTATTACCATATGGGGATTGCATTTTTTATTATTAATTTCCTCAATTATTGATATTAATGCAGTTGGGGCATCACCTATGACATAGACCGCTTCCGGCATTTCCCTGCAGGCCTTTTTAATGGCAATATATGACCTTGATATATGCATGGATTTTGATGACTCAATGACATCATCATCATTTATATGGCAGTATGTTTTATTACTGCCTATTCCGTATTTTACCATATTTATGTCTGTTACTATATTATAATTCTGGTCAAACAGGCCATCTTCAAAATTTTCGGAAAATATTATTGATCTGGCGGCATCAATATCGCCCGTGGCATGTGCTGCCCTCATTATTATTTTTGATTTTAATGAATCATCGAGCCCCATAATATTTTTTATAATGCCAAAACTTTTTGAATATATCTCTTCAGGATTCAGGATATATACCACCCTCTTTTAATATTTTTAACACATCTTTATATGTGTATGCCATATTTTTATATTTGTAATCCGGTCTTTTAATTATTATTGTTTTTATGCCAAGGTCAAGTGCAGCATTTATTTTTGGTTCCGATAAAAAGCCACTGTCCTTTGTAACCATTGTATCTATATTAAAATACTGCATAATTGAATAATTAACCATATAATTCAATTTCCCCTCAATGGCAATAATGTTTGACTGTGGTACCCCATGGTCTATAAGAGCCCTTATATTTTCAGGATCAGGTATAATCCTGAAATAATAGTTTTTACTGGCATCAATTTCATAAAATTTAACAGTTTTTATCCCTGTCGTTACAAAAATATTCCTTGAATCGTTAAGCAGATCATTAATTTCATTAAAACCGGCATAAAGCACATTTTTTGAATTAATTTTAACCGGCTTTCTCTCAAACCTTATGTGAAGCATGTTTAATTCATTTGAGACATCCAGTGCTGTTTTATGGATGCTTTCAGCAAATGGATGTGTGGCGTCTATTACCGCATTTATCTTATTATTGTTAATAAAATCAATCATATTCTGCCTGTCCAGCCTTCCATTTATATGCCTGATATTTAATGATTCAAGCTTTTTTGCCGCCTCCCCGGTTACAACAGAGCATATTAAATCATATCCTTCTGATATTAACTGCATGCAGAGCTCCCTTGAATCAGATGTGCCGTCAAAGACAAGAATCATTTAAATATCCTCCCTATAATTCAGACTTCCATTCCTCTGTTCCATCGTCATATATGTCCTTCTTCCATATTGGTGGCAGTTCCTTTATTTTATCTATAATGTATTCACAGGCCATGAATGCATCCTTTCTATGAAATGATGATACACCAATGCCTATTGAAATCTCATTGAGCCTAACATAACCCTTTCTCTGTATGACACAAACCTTATTTATATCATACATTTTTTTCGCATCGTCAATGATTTTATTGATGCTTTTTTCGGCCATGGCATCATATGATTCATAGTAAAGTGCCTTAATATTTTTTTTAGATTCGTCTGTCTTTCTCACCGTGCCAAGGAAAATTACATCGGCACCGGAATAATCGTCTTTTATTTCCCTCTGGATATCCTCAATGTTTATTGGGTCATTCTGGATTTTTATCATATGTTTACATATTGTTTTATAATATTAAAGTTTAGCAAAATATTATGTTTTATTCCTTTTAAATTCTTTTGAAAACCTCATTATCCTTCCAAATGCCCTCACCTCACTGTGCCCCGGCACTGGTTTTCCTTTATAGAATCTCGATTTCACAGCATAATAAACAACTGATACTGTTAATATTATTGACGTGATCATCAGGCTGTACAGATTTATAAAGAGTATTATTAATATTATTGTTGAAATGCCAAGAATGGGTATTATTAAAAAATAATGGCTTTTTATCATCCCATTTCCTGATGAAGTTTTTTTCAACTCATAATATAGAACAATTGCAGAAAAATTAATTATAATATATGAAATTAAAACCGAGGAATTTGATGCCTCAACTATTGTTCCAAATGAAACGAAAATAAGGAATATTATGCCAAGCAATGAAGATAATACTATTGCAATATCAGGTGTTGAAAATTTATCTATATACCCGATCTTTTCAGGAAGCTCTTTGTCACGGCCCATAGCAAATAGAACCCTTGAGGTTCCAAGTATCCCCGTGAGGGTGACGCCTGCAGTTGCGGTTACGCCACCAATAGATATGATGATATCCAGATATCTGCTTTTCAATGATGATATTGCAAGTGTTAATGGTGATGACGATGTTGAATAGGCATAATAGGGCTTAAGGCCTAATAGCACAAGGGCAACCGTAATATAGAGTATAGATGATATTATAATTGATGTTATTATGGCAAACGGAATTGTTTTTTCAGGATTGATTACCTCATCACTTATTGTTGTAACCCTTGAAAATCCAGTAAATGCAAAAAATATAAGCGCAGTGCCTGTTATTATTCCAGAATAACCATGGGGAATAAAATCATTAAAATTGGATGCACTGAACCTTGTTATTCCTGAAAAAATGAAGATTATAAGCACGGCAACATTTATAATAACAAGAACAGTTATGGTTTTTGCTGAATTTTTTATGCCTATTATATTTAATACCATAAAGGTAATAATACAAAGTATTGCAAGAATTACAGGATTATAATTCAATCCAAACAATTCATCGAAATAGCTACCAAAGCTTAAAGAAACTGCAGAAATACCTATTATATTGCCAAATGTCCACATCCACCCACCAACAAAGCCCACAGATGGCGATACAACACTTTTTGCATATTCATAAACACCACCCTCCTTGGCAACGTGCCTGGCAATTTCTGAAAAGCTTAGCCCGGTGAACATTGCAATAATGCCTGAAAATAATATGGATATGATCACTGCCGGCCCCGCCTTATAGGATGCCAGACCAATTATTACAAAGATGCCTGCACCTATGATTGCACCAAGATTAATCATTACAGCATCCTTTTTTGTTACGGTCTTTTTTAGTTGCATGTAATCACCTGATTATTTTCCTGAAACTGCCACCAGCCGATATTTAACATTATTATTTGTATAAAAATCATGAATTTTATATTTAATATGTTTAAATCCAGTATTTTTATATATATTCATTATCTCCTCAAAAGAGTAAAATTTTGCATATCTGTAAAAGCCAGCAGGATTTTTAATTATATTATTTACGTATTCACAATTTTTATCAAGTATTACTGTAATGCAATCTTTTGATACTCTTTTTGCCTCCATAATTGCCTTTTCAGGGAAATCCAGGAAACAAATTGTAACCATATTTAATGAAAAATCAAAATATTTATCAGGATATGGAATTGAATATGCTGATGCAACAAGAGCATTTATTCCACGCATTTTTGCAAGTGATACCATGGATTCTGAAATATCTATACCATATTTTATATTCAGGGCATATGCAAAGCGACCGGTGCCAACCCCTATTTCAATCCCATTGCCTTCAGGAATTACCGATCTTATAAAATTTATTTGATCATTATACTCCTTTAAATGCAGGTCATACCATTTATCATAATCCATGTAGTGTCTGTTGAAATAATCTATTTTTTCTTCCATTATTGTTAAAAATATTATATACATTATAAACCTTATTATATTTTTTCATAGTTTTCTACCAGAGTTTTCAGATAAATTTCTTCCCCTATTTCCGATGGATTTATAATGTAGCATAACAGGGCTCCAAGAAACTGCCTCACCTTAATCTCACATTTTATGCTATTATCATTGCACGTTTTTTGGGCTATTTCCCTTACAATGTTTGTACAGATATCCTTTATATTATCTGAAATTATAGGATAAACTGAACCCGAGGAAAGGGTATATAGAAATAGACTTCTCATATCGTTGCTGGCATATTTTTTAAAATAATTTTTTCCAATATTTTCCAGTAATTCAATACCTGAATATTTCATTAGCGCATCATTAATAACATCCAGGGGGAGGCTCATTTTTGCAATCTCTATAATTAAATCCTCCTTTTTCTTAAAGTACCAGAATATTAATCCCTTTGAAATTCCTGCTTTTTCTGTAATTTTCTCCATTGATGCACCGGAATATCCATATTTAGAGAATATGCTTATTGCAGACTCAATAATCTTTTTTCTTGTTTCTGAAGAACCTCTAATATCATTGTTATACATGAATATAATATAATGTTTTAATAAATAAATGTTGATAATTGTGTTTTAAAATATTAAATATATTCTGAAATTATTTGTATCATGAATAATATTATTATAATTATTTACAATTAGCTGTAATGATTTCCATTAATTCTACAATTCACAACAGGCAGGTTATTGTTGTGAGTTTATCATCGATGATGCGGTCAATTGGAATGGGCGCATCCTGGCCATTCATGGCCATATTTTTAAGTCTTTATCTTCATCTGGCTATTTATATTGTCGGCATAGTATTTACACTTCTATCCTTAATGTCAATGGTATTTAGTCTCATTGGCGGGTATCTTGCAGATTTAATGGGCAGGAAATTTACATTAATGCTGGGAAGCATTTCTGGAATTTTTATTTATCTTTTTATAGCGCTATCATTCCAGTTTAATGCATATTTAATAACAATAATATTGTTTATATTTTCCTCATTTTCAGGTTCACTGGTGTATCCATCTGCAAGTGCATTAATATCTGATGTAACCCTAAGTGATGAGCGAGAGGGTGCATATTCTGTTTACAGAATTCTATCCAACGTCGGCTGGGCCATTGGTCCATTTATTGGGTCATTAATATATAACACAGGAATTGTATATATTTTCTATTCTCTTGTCCTTGCAAGTATATTGCAGTCGGTAATTATTATATTTGTCAAAAACCCAAACACTCTCCGCAAAACAGTTAGCGGTGGCAATCCATTCATTGTCTATGACAAATACCTTTTTATTTTCAGCATAGCCACATTTTTTGTAATACTTTTATCATCACAGTTTTCAGTATCCCTGCCATTATACAGTGAAATAGTCATAAAAATTAATGTCTCATACCTTGGTTATATATATGCTGTAAACGGTCTTGTGGTGGTTATTGGCCAGTATCCATTAATAAAACTATTTTCACGCTTTGGCGATATAATTACCTTTATGGCCGGGGCATTATTCTATGCCCTTGGATATTTTATTGTGGCATTTTCAACAAATGTAATTGATTTAATGCTTGACATGGTTATTATAACCATAGGTGAAAATTTAACAACCCCAACAATAAATACTGTCATATCAAAAATGGTTTCTCATGAAAAAACCGGAAGATATATGGGATTTAATTCAATGTTCAATTCAATCGGCCGTGCCTTTGGCCCATCCATAGGGACATATATTATGTACACATTTCATTATAATGGAATAATAACATGGTCATTAATTGCAACATTTGGGATTTTTTCAGTACTTGCAATAATAATTTTTTCAGGAATGTATAAAAAATCTGGCAATACATATATAAACAGATATACAAAAACATAAATTTTATGGTAAAAATTTTTTCATATAATTAAAGAATAAATAATATATTTTAATTACACAGTAATGAAGTTCAATTACAAATTAATAATAATATTATTATTTTTCCTGCTTTCCGCATATGCAATGTATTCAATTACATTTGTTTTGGTACCTGTATCACTGTACTTCCATGTTCCTGTTTCAGTTGTGACACTTGCAATTACGCTTTCATGGATAGGTGGTGCCATAGGTGGTTTCATATTTGGTATGGTTGCCGATAAAATAGGCAGAAAAAGGGCAATAATTATATCGGTCATTATTTATTCACTGGGTACCATTTTTGCAGGTCTTATTAACAGTGTTTATGAACTTTATTTTTTATGGTTTCTCGTTGGAATGGGGGTTAACGGTGAGAATGGAATAAGCTATGCACTTGTCTCAGAGTTCGAAAATACCATGCACAGGGGAATGACAGGGGGGTTCATGCAGGGCTTATACGCCATAGGGTCCCTTCTCGGTGCCTTTTCTGCATATATAATTATAGAGGTGCTTTCATTGAATTTCAGGATATTTTTCATCGTCATAGGTGTAATAAGCATTATATCATTAATATTATACAATAAAATACCTGAATCGTCAATATGGTTAAAATATAAAAATTCAAGCAATGGGAATTACAAAATAGAAATAGGTAAAATATTTACTGGCCGGGTCCGTAATATAACAATTTTTGGTTCATTGATTTCCCTGGGGTCATTTCTTTTCATAATACCATTGTTCAGCCTTGCCCCAACAGAACTTGAAAACCTTAATGTATACAATTATTATTTTATTATAATAATAGGAACATTTGCAGCAACCATATTTTACACATTTTCAGGTTACATGTATGAGCGCAAAAATGCAAAGGATGTAATGTACCCATTTGCAGCCGCATCATTAATATTTTCATTAATTTTTATACTAATAAACGCACACGGTGGATTAAGGTTTCTAAACGAGTTATTTTTAATACTTTTATTTATGTCATCGGCCTTTTTTTCCTTTTTTGGAATATGGATAAGCAGCCTTTACCCACCCAATATAAGAGCATCCGGTGCCAATTTTACACTTCTGGTGGGCAGGTTTTTTGGCGGGGGCTTTGGACCAATAATTACAGTAATCCTTGGGAAAAATCTCGGAGTAAATATGGGAATTGTGTTATTTATTTCATCCATTATTGTCCTGGTTGGACTTGTCTTTATCAGACCGGGTTCAATGGAAAAAATTAACAATACATAAATTTAATAACATTTTTAGGCATATATATTTATGGAAATGGATGAAATAGATATAGATATACCGGAAAATACCAATATAATACTGGGCTACTCACACTTTATAAAAACTGTTGAGGATCTTAATGAGATTATAAAAACAACGGTGCCACAGAGTTCTTATGCAATAGTTTTTTCGGAGGCATCAGGTGAGAGATTAATAAGATATGAGGGTAATGATGAGTTTCTAATAAATCTGGGCATTGAGAATATAAGGAAGATTTCTGCAGGGCATACATTCCTAATATATCTGAAAAATGCATATCCCATAAATGTTTTAAACGCCATCAAATTATGCCAGGAGGTTGGCACCATATATGCCGCAACTGCCAATCCATTAAAGGTTATAATTGCCAGAACCGATAATGGCAACGCTGTACTTGGTGTTTCTGATGGGTACTCTCCACTGGGTGTCGAGGATGAGGCTGCAAAAAAGAAGAGGCATAAATTATTAAGGGATATAGGTTATAAATCTTAATTTTTTTATCTTATAAAGCAATTATGCAACTGGGCCCGTGGTGTAATGGATTATCATATAGGCCTCCGGAGCCTATAATCCGGGTTCGAATCCCGGCGGGCTCAATACACATTGTTTTTGAAATTATTTAAACCAAACAATATGTAAACCCAATTTAAAATTTTATTATGCGTAATCCAATAAGCACTGCTATGGTTATTGAAAGTATGGCAGTAATTAATGATAGATACCCATAAATTCTCTGCTCCTCATTTATTTTTATTCCTATAATATTCAGCCTCTCTTCCAGATTTAAATATAAATCCCTAACACCATTGGAAATCTCAAGCAAATTCAACTCATTTCCAATATGTATCATAGTCTTAACAACATTGTAAACATTATATTCATCCAGTACCTCTGGGGCATGTTTTAAAACTTCCCTGTATCTACGGCCATAAATGAATTTTGAATAGCTGTCTATTACAAGTTTAAGATATTCCACAATATGGCTTATAATCAGTCCACCACCGGGCAGATACTGATTTAGTGATTGTCCAGCTGAAAGCCTGACAACGATGTTATGGAAAAAATATACCGTAGAATTCCCCTCATAATATGTATACATGCTGGCGGTGATTTTTTTAACGAAAAATCTATCAAAACCCTGCCTACTTATTTTAAACCTTATATTATCCTTTTCATCACCATCAATTGATAAAAAACCGGTATTTATATAAAAAAACTCAAGTAAAAATCTTACCATTGTACACGTTTTATTTCTTTCATCCTCAGTGGTATAATCATGACTGCTGTAACTAATGAACCTGTTTATTGGATCTGGTGAGATAATATTAAAAAGTACCGGATTTATTGAAATATCTGCCACGGTGTGATATCCAAGGGTATAAACATCGCCAAATGGATTATCATTTATAGCTCTGTTAAATCTGTCCAAAAACTGATGCTGTATTAAATAAATTCCAAGGTTTTTTATATTTGCCTCGTTTTTATATTCCTTAGAAAAATTATACAATAAACCAAAATTTTTCCCCAAGGCCACAATGTCATTTTCTGGAGATGCAACACGGCGGAATTTGAATTTCAATAAGCTGTAATCTCCAGTTGGAATTAATATTGAATGGATTGTAACCACAGGATCAAATTTTATTTTAGAACCTTTTATGTTATAAATTTTTAAAAAAAAATATACTTCTATGTTATATGTCCCAACATCATTCATTTCATCCTTTTCTAATAAATGCACGTTTTCAAAATATCCGGCCTTAAATGTGTAAAGTTTCCCCGCCTCCAAACTGGAAAGAAGCTGGTTTTTTCTTTTTAAAATGTCCATTAGAATTTTTGAATCATTATCATTGGATGTAAAGTCAAATACTGTATTATTATTTTTATAATCATGTAAATTTATAATTTTTTTATTTATAATATTTTTAAATATTTCATAATCTGCTGTTATTTTTTCTGATGGATTAATATTATCAGAATTTTTTAAAAATTTCAGTTGGTTATCCCTGTATGTCAATCGTGCAGCAAAGTGGTGAAAAATTTTTATCTCATTGATTTGGTCCAGGGTATTATTATCATCCATTATATTATATAAATATCATAATTATAAATTTTTGTTAATATTATCTCTTTTAGGGACTTTTGTTAGATACATCTATTTTTCTTCATTTATTTTGTAAATAAATGTTTAAATATCAACAAGGCAATTATTATGCAATGATAAACGGACTTATTTCCAAAAATACTGTCTTTGATAATTATGGCAGGCCTGTTACAAGCCTGAGAATACAGCTAAATGCCATATGCAATTTTAACTGCTTTTTCTGCCACATGGAGGGCACGGAAAGGAATATGTCGTTTTTAACGCCGGAGAATATAGAAAAAATAGTTGAGGTGGCTGCCTCACATGGTGTTAATAAGGTAAAATTCACAGGCGGTGAGCCCACACTCAGAAACGATATACTTGAAATAATAAGAAGGACAAGGAAGCATATTAATGGAAGTATATCAATGACCACAAATGGAGTTTTGCTCCCAATACTGGCGGTGAAATTAAAAGATGCCGGCCTCGATAGGGTAAATATATCAATGCATTCCAATGATGATTACACCTTTGAAAAAATTACAAACGTTAGGAGGGATTATCTTGACACTGTTAAAAGAGGCATACAGGCGGCAAACAATGCAGGCTTAACACCAGTCAAGGTTAATTTTGTTGTTCTCAAGGGCATCAATGAGGACCAGATAGATTCCATGATAAACTTCTGTGCAAAAAATCACGCAATACTCCAGTTAATAGAGTTTGAAACGTCCCGTGGCAGGGAAAATTCAGGTGATTATTTAAAATATCATGTCAGCCTTGAGCCAATTGAGGAAAAAATAAAAAAACGCTCGATTTATATGGAAAGAAATGAACTGCATAACCGTGAAAGGTATATATTGAATACATTGGACGGCGAGGTTAAGGTGGAATTTGTAAAACCAATGCATAATAAGGATTTCTGCAAACACTGCACCAGATTGAGGGTAACAGCAGATGGCAATTTTAAAACATGTTTGCTTAGAGAAAATGATTATTTTAATATAAAGGATAAGCTTAACAATCAAAGGTCACTTGATGAAGAGTTTATCAAGGCTGTGAAAAACAGAATACCCTACTGGAGGTGATTATTATGAAAATAAATGTTAGGTATTTTGCAAGCATAAGGGACATTACAGGCCGTGATGAGGAGTGTATAGAAATAAATTCAGATGATATAAATGAATTAAAAACCATACTATTTAAAAAATATCCAGAATTATTGGACAGAAGGCAGATATTCTTTGCTGTTAATGAGGAATATTATAATGGCCAGAGGTTAAAAGATTCCGATAATATAGCTGTTTTTCCGCAGGTAAGTGGTGGATAATAAAATCCAAATGTTGCACAAATAAATAGTATAAATTTTTAAAGTTTGTAACTATATGGGTAAAATGGGATTTCTTGAAAATTACAGGATCTGCAAGCATGCATATAAAAATGCCTTTGCTGTTGCAAGGGAAATTACAGCAAAAAAGGACAGAATAATAGTTAATGCCATTCCAAACAGGCGGGCAATATGGAACCATGAAAAGGCAATGCTTTATGCAATATGCAAATACTATGGCCAGTGCGGGAAGAATTTAGATTTTTTTACATTTGAGGATACAAAGCTTCCAGACTGCATTAATTTTAAGTATAAATATGGCCAGCTAATGATGTGTAACCTTGATTCAGACCCTGACTTTTCTGACGTATTCATATTTGACCGTCTTTCATTTTTAACAGGAAACAACCCTGATGTATTAATAATCTCAGAGGATAATGGGGATTCCCTTCTTTATGCAGCACTTAACACCTCTGGAAAAATTTATGGAATAAATCATAATAAAAACGCCGTGAAAAATTTAAACATAAATGAGGTTGATAGGAGAATAAAATTCATTAACTGTGAATACTCCGATGGTAAAAATATTAAACTCTCAGAAATATTTGAAAAGTACTGCAATGATGCAGATTATGTTTATATAGATGCAAAAACATGTGAAAACAAATTTTTATCAGAGGAAAACGATTCATTTGAAAAGATTAAAAGAATAGCTGTTAAATCATATGCAGATCCGGAGGTTGTAAAGGCCAAACTGGAAAAATATGGATTTACGGCCAGTATAACAAAAAATGCGCATAATAAATTCTCCTATATTTACGGGGAAAAATAAAAAAATTATTCTATAATTTTTTCAACCTGTTTGCCGGTTGATTTTGGACCTATCAGTGCAAGGTCAATTACAACTATGGCAATGAAGACCCATATTATTCCAAAGCTGGCGAGCACCCCATGAGGAAGTATAACTGCCGCTATGAATAAAACCAGTATTGATGTGGATACCCTGCTTACGGAATAAACCGTGCCTGCCGCGGTTGGCCTTACCCTTGTTGGAAATATTTCTGCCTGGTATGCATGGAAAAAGTTTGAAAAGTTCCAGAGAATAAACGTTGTTATGAAACCAAATATAATCACCATGTAAACATTTGTGGCAATTCCAAATAAAGTTCCAAAGACCCCTGCAAGAATAGCTGTTAATATAATTCCCCATTTCCTTTCGATCTTATCCACTATAAATAAATTAAACACCGATCCAAAGAAGAAGCCAGCGAATATCAGAAATGTAAACTCAAGGGTTGATGCTATTGTGTAACCTTTTGCTATCAAAAACGTTGGTGCAAGTGCAGTAAATCCATAAAATATTCCAGACTGAAAGAACTGGAATATAAGCATCATTGTTGTTCTCTCTCTTAAATCAGGTTCAAATATATCCTTAAACCTGCTTTTAGCCTCATTTACCTCTGTTTCTGTTTCCACAGGCGGTAGCTTGCTTAACTTTAGGTCCTTTTTGGTCTTGTCCTCCCATTCAGTGGTTATTTCATCAGCCTCTTTATATTTGCCCTGAGTTTCAAGCCATCTTGGCGATTCCTTAAGCCTGGTTCTTACTGCCCATATTGCAATTCCAACAGCACCCATGAACCAGAATATAATTCTCCATGAGTAAAATGGTGGTGCATATTTTTGCATTGCAAATGTCAGAAATGCTATAAATGGACCGGCGGTAACAGCAATTGTGTAAACAAGTGCAAGTCTGTTTCCCCTGACCTTGCCCGGCATCATTTCTGTTGTAAATGAATCAACAAGAGGGAATTCCCCACCGACACCAATGCCACCTATAAAAATAAATATTGCCATGGCAAGATAATTACTCATTAGGCCTGCAATAAACATTCCTGTTGAAAATACAAGCAGATTGTATAAAAACACAAATTTTCTGCCCCTTCTATCGGCAAGCCATCCAAAGAAAATGCTTCCAGTAAATTCTCCAAGGAAAAATGCAGTTGGGATTATGAGTGTACCAACAGTTGTACTGAAATGAAGCACGCTTACCATGAGTGCCAGTATGGCACCATTTCCCAGAAGCATGAGTGTCTCTGCCCATTCACCACCGGCGACCATAAGCAGAAAATTCCTGTGAACACCTGACCATGGGAGTCTTTCCAGTCTATCAGACACGCTACCAGCGTATGGTTTCCCATCCATGTAATTACAAATATATAATAGTATTAAAATACATATTCTAACATATTAAATAAAACTTTTAACGCATTTTAATATTTAATGAGATAATAAATGTTATTTAATTACACCGGAATCTATAAAATTTTTAATTTCCTCAGCTGTATAGCCAAGTTCTCTTAGAATTTTTAATGACGAGCATCCAAGGTTTTCTATATTTTTTTTATTATTTCTTGTACCGGGAACATATGGCATAATAAAATCAGTGCCATTATATTCTGCATTAACCATGTGCATAAGTGCGTGTTCATTTTTTAATAAATCCCACGGCCTGTTTAAAATTCCGTAGCTTATATTAAATTTATTCAGTCTTAAAATTATGTCATTTAAATTATATGAAATTAAAATTTTCTGGATTTCCGGAATTAATTTATCACGCTGGTTATATCTTTGAATGTTGGATTTGTATTCATCCCTTGGAGGTATATTAAATGCCCTGCAGAAATCACCCCATTGAGTATCCGTTGATATTGCTATAAAGATTTTTTTGTTATCAGAAGACATAAAAAAATCATATATTCCCCATGCAAAATTTTCCTCATTTAATGGCATTAAATCCCTTTTCTCCTTCTGGTATGTTACAATGTGCTGACCCACAAGAAACATGGCGGTTTCAAACAAACCTATTTTTATGAACCCTGATTCATGCCTTCTGAGTTTATCAAGGACTAGCATTACACCCATCATGGCAGTGGCCATATCTATGGCTGATGAACCTATCCTCATTGGTTTATTTTTAAGTCCGGTCATATATGCAATGCCAGATTCTATTTCTATTGGGAAATCAAGCGATTTTCTATTTTCATACGGCCCGCACATATAGCCCTTTATTGATAAATATATTATTTTTGGGTTTAACTGTTTTATGCGGTCCTGATTAATTATTTTATCCATAGATCCAGGACCTAGATTTTCAACAATTATATCTGCATTTTTTATTAGGCCTTCCAGTATTTTTTTGCCAGTATCTGTCCTGAAATCCAGTGCAATGCTCTCCTTGCCCCGATTATAATATTCAAAGGTACCAGAGCTTGAACCTGTCAATTTTCTTGATATATCGCCACCATTGGGATTCTCAATCTTAATTACCCTGAACCCAAGATCTGAAAATATTAAACCTGCAGTTGGGCCTGCAACCACCTGGCCAATTTCAAGCACGGTAATCAATTTAAATCACCGGCCAGCTTAATTATTTCCTCCGCACTTAACACCATTCCAGTATCTGATGATAGGTCTTTTATCTTTTTTATTAATAAATTAAGATTTTCATCGCTAAGGTTTAAATTATTAATTGCCAAAATATTCCTTATCATGGCCTTCCCTGTATAAACATTTACTGAATAATCAGTACCGGTAAAAATATTGCCATAAGAGGCATGTGTCCCTGCAGTATTGTAATTTATATTTTTGCCAAAAACTGGTATATTATCATAAAAAAATTGCTGGCCTGCCTTTTCTGTTATTAGGTCATGCATGAAACTGTATAAAGTCTTCATTTTCTCCATATTTATACTGGTTTTACCCAGGTTATTCAGGTAATTTGATATGACTGCAATATCTGTGATGCCATTCCTCTCACCGAGGCCAAATACACTTGCATCAACATAATCTGCACCGTTTTTTAATCCCTCAATTGCATTGGCTATTGAATATCCATAATCATTATGGCAGTGTATTTCCAGTGATGTTTTTACCTCATTTTTAATCCTTTTAATTATCGTTCCATATTTATTTGGTTCCGTAATTCCCTTTGTATCTGGAATCTGGATAATATCAGCACCTGAGTCATGTATTAACCTTGATATTTTTATTAAATCATTTATGGTGTACTGGTCAATATCAACCAGGGCGACCTCAAGTTTTCTGCAAAGCCTTGATGCATACCTTATATTTTCCAAAATTGTGTTAATATCTTTTATTATGAAGGGTAAATGCAGGGATATATTTGCTCCAGTGGAGTATATTTCGTCTATATCAGATTTTAATGTTCTTCCAAGACCATAAACATCCTTAAAAATTCCCCTTTTAACTATTTCCTGAGTTACATACTTTTCAGACTCGTGGGCAGATGGATATGAAACCAGGGCTTTTTTAATTCCAGCATCAGATATCATTGTGGCAAGTTTTATTTTTTCATTTACAGTGAATGCAATGCCTGGTGCCTGCATTCCCTCCCTCAAAGTATCATCAGAAATCATGGGTTAAATATAATATTTGATTATATTAAATTATAATATAACAGATTAGATAATATAATGGTTTTTATAAAATTTATGTTAAAGCATGCTTTTATTAACCCCGAAGATTTTATCGTCCTTCCAGAATTTCTTAATAATTACTGCCACTGAAATAATAACAGGGATAATTAGAATCGCAAAGGTTTTTTCAAAGCCTATGTAAGGTATTATGGCCGCAAAGATTAATGGTATAATCATGAAAAGGCTCATGTTATAGGAATAGAAATAAGAATTTATCGCATTCCTTTCATATATGGATGATCCACGTGATATTTCAATGGTGGATAGTGGAAATATGGAACCGTGCGGTATACCCAGAAGCATCATAACAAGTATAAATGTATCATAATTTGGAAGAAACGGGAACAGTATTAGGGCTATAACTGTTATTGCCGGGGCAATAATTATTGCGTACCTGATATTTTTTATTGGCCTTATGCTAAGGTAAATCCTAACAAAAAACGATACTGTAAAGAAGAATACAAATGGAAGGTATGCCATGTATCTGCTTACCTGGAATCTTGTTTCTGCAAATATGGCAAGAAAAACGGTCAGGGCGGCAAATGGAACATTATAGGTGGTTATTGTTAGTATTGATGTCCATAGGCCACTATTATGTCTAATGGATTTCCCATGTGTTTCCCTTTTATTTTCCGGGAATTCCATGAAAAATGATGATATAAATCCTATGATGCCAATTGGTGCAAAGAAAAGAAATATAGTTCTATAACTTATAATTTTGAGCAAATAGGATTCCAGGGTTGGGCCAAAGACAAGGCTAAAACTTAGACCAACGGAATAGATGCTTAAAAGCCTTTCCCTGCCTGTTTGATCAGGATAGAGGCTTGCAGATGTAACTATATTTGGCAGAATTATACCGTATGCCAGCCCAATTAAAAATGAAATAATAAAAACGCTTATGCTATTTGATAAATAGTAAAGTATTAAAAACAATGTTAATAAAAAATTTGAGAAGACAAATACCTTTTTCCTTAACCGGGCGTTCATTAATGGATTCAAAAATGATGTGGCTATTACAGTGCCAAGATATATTACTGCAGTAACAAGTGCGGTTAATATATAGGAAAAGTGAAGAATGTATTTGGAGAATAAAGGCACGGTTGTCACAACCATATTGTTAGTTGATCTCATTGAGATTGCCATTAAAATTAATATTATGGAATATAAGAGAAAAACATGTTTGCTGTTGTTTAGTTTATTCATAAACCATTATTTAATGGTATTATTTATATGGTTCGTTATTTTTTTGATTATTAACTTATGCCATATAAAAGCTTAAAATAAGATATTATAAAAGTTTGGATTAACATAGCATATAATTATTTTATTTTAAAATTTTAATATTAATTATGGGTAAATACCATACCGGTAAAATTTTAATTTTGATGTTATCAATAATTTCTTCCCTGAATTCATCCTTGCTTATAATTACACCATAATTTAAATTTAGTTTTTTAAAACTTTTATAAAATTTTTTATCTCTACATTATTTCTATATTTAACCTCCACAGGTATAATATTACCATTTTTTAAAATAAAGTCTATTTCATAATTTTTATCCCTGAAATAATATTTCGAATCAAGTTCCTGCATGACAAAATTTTCTATTAATTTTTCATAATAACTATTTTTCATAATAACTATAATCCATAATGTTTTTATAATTGCATACAAAGGCTGAATTATAAAAATATACCTTTTTCATTTTCCGTGATGCTGATGTAAATGATCTTCTAAAATTTAATATCAATTTAATAATCAATGAATATTCTAAATAACCAAAATAATTTATTAATGTCTCCTTAGAAATATTAAGCTCTTTTGATAATGAGTGGTTGTGTACCGTATTTTGTGTATTTATAAACCCCATGTTAATAATGATATGATCATTAAAAAGGATGATAGTGTAATTCTTTTGCTGTAAATTTAAAATGACTATTTGCAATATTATAATGAGGTAAACAAAATGACAAATGAAAAGAGTCAATTAATAAGTATAGAGGAATTAATAAAGGTTTTCATAAATGACAGAAAAGATGGAAAGAAGGAACTGATTACATGGTTCTTAAACAATGTAATGGATCAGTCCATTTGAAAGTTAAATGCTGTAAGATCTTAAAGGAATAATAAAAGGACAGGCTACAGGAATGGAACCAAAAAAGGAAATTAAAGACTTTGGATGGTGAATTAACATTAGACAAGCCTGATATAAGGTCAGGATCTTTTACAACTAAGGTATTCGACAAATACTCCACTGTTGAAAGGGCATTAAACTCTGTAATAGCAGAATCATACATTAATGGTGTATCAACAAGATCTGTTAACAGTATAATAAATAATCTTGGTGTCAGTGTATCTACTGAGTATGTATCATCACTGAATAAGGAACTGGATGCCAAGGTTAAGGAAGTCTTAGAAACAAGGATAGATGATAAAATAATATACCTATATAGATGCATCATACTTTAGGGTAAGGGAAAATAATAAATATAAATCAATGGCATTATACACATCAATAGGTGTAAACAGCAATAGAATAAGACAGATTCTTTCCATTAATATTTATAATTCAGAGGATGGGATGGACTGGAATAATTTCTTCTTTAAACTCAAGGAAAGGGATTGACAGGAGCAAAGCTGGTAATATCAGATGGCCATAGGGGAATAATCAATGCAGTGAAGGAATCATTTCCGGGATCCTGGGGCATTTTTTTATTATGGGTCTTTATACTAATAAATATGATTATATATCCAACATCAAGATGATTAATATAAAATTTATAATGTTATTTTAAAGTATTCTTTCATCATGAGTATATATATTAAATTTATTATCGCGTGCAAAAGAAATTAATGTAATATTAAATGTATCTGCAAGTTCCACCGCAAGCGATGAGGGTGCAGAGACTGAACTAATAATTGATATGCCAAACATAGCCGCTTTCTGTACTATTTCAAAACTTGCCCGACCACTCACCTGCATTATTGTGTCCTCCATCCTTGATATACCATTGAGAAGAAGTTTTCCTATGGATTTATCAACGGCATTATGCCTTCCTATATCCTCAGATATGGATATCAAATTTCCATTATAATCAAATATGGCAGCGGCATGTATACCACCTGTATATCTGAATATCTCCTGATTTTCCCTCATTTTTTTTGGTAACAAAGAAATCAGATTATGTTCTACCCTATCTTTTATTTTCACAAATTTGGAATTTTTTATAAAAACATTCTCTATATTTGTTTTACCGCATACACCGCAGCTTGAATTAACGTAAAAATTTCTCTGATTTGTTAAATCATAATCAATTTTATTTACACTTACTATAACTATATTATTTTTTTCGTTTATTTTAGCTCCATAATCATAATTTACGCCTTGAAAATCTTTTATTTTTAACATTCCTTCATCAAATAAAAATCCAACGGCAAGTGGGAAATCATCAACCGGTGTTCTCATTATAACCGACACCGGCTCTGTGTTTTTGCCATCTGATAATCTTATTTCCAGGGGTTCTTCTGATGTTATGTAATCATTTGTAAAATATTTATTTCCATCGATACATTTTATAATTTTTTTATTAATATATGGATTCATTTTTTACCAAATGTATCTGATAGTATCTTCAACAGTAATATAATAGTCCTGGCAGTATCATTATTATTTATAGTCCTCGCTATATCCATAAGCCCATATCTTCTATCAGGAATTTTAGCATTACTTATTGCATTTCCAAGTTCTGACATGTAATTTACAGTTTTATCTGTGTCCAGTTTTGATAAAAGCTGGAATATACTAAAAATATTTGTCATGGATCTTTTTGTATCCTCTGATTCTAGCTGGTCTGATAATGTGTCTATGATATATTTATAATTTGATGTTAATGCATTAATAAGTGAAAAAAACCCGGAATCGTTAAGATTTTTAACTGTTTTAAGAAGGTTGCTGAAACTTTCCTTATATTCCTCAGGCAGCATGTCTGTTATATCCATTTCGTTTTTTTCATTTTCCTCAATATATTCTATTGGTTTTGCCATTTTAATCATCCGTTAATTTTACATAATCTGTTCTCTTCCACTTCATTTCTATGTTTATTCCTTTTTGTGGAACACGTTTTCCAAATCTTGGATTTGTTTTTGGAAGTGGAGATGGACCCTTATCTTTTAATTTAATTATTTTAACAGGCAATTCCTTATATGACGGTGTATCTGAATCAGGATCGCGGTTATATGACGTAAGCATGTTTATGCCCTCCTCGTCATATGCAGCATTCATAGGCATATACAGCTCATTTCCACTCACTCTATCGGTTACAAGGGCACGTACCTTTACACTGCCCCACTTTGAGACTATTTTTACATAATCACCGGATTCTATGCCATAATCCTTTGCCAGGTCATTTGATATCTCAACAAAGGTGTCAGGCACTTTTTCCCTTATACCGGGGGTTTTAAATGTTTCATTTCCCTCATGGAAATGCTCAAGCATTCTTCCATTGTTTAGGTGAAGCGGGTATTCTTCATCCTCCATTAATGGAGGCCTGTATTTAAGTATGTATAGTCTTGCCTTGCCATCAGGGAAATTGAATCTATCCTCATATAAATATTCAGAATCCTCACCATTTTCCTTCATGGGCCACTGAAGGCTCTTAAATCCTTCGAGCCTGGAATAATTAACGCCCTTAAATATGGGGCACAATTCAGATGCCTCATCCATTATATCAGATGGATTTTTATAATTCCATCCCGCTCCAAGCTCATTTGCAATATCCTGAATTATTTCCCAGTCAGGTCTGGTTTCAGCATATGGTTCCATGACTCTGTACAATCTCTGTATCCTTCTTTCAGTATTCACAAATGTACCTTCCTTTTCAAGGCTTACGCTTGCCGGCAAAACAACATCTGCAAATTTTGCAGTTTCTGAGAAAAATACATCCTCAACTATTAAGAATTCAAGATTTTCAAGTGATTTTCTTACCATTTCAGAATCTGGACCAGTACTGGCAAATTCCTGTCCAACAATATACATTGCTTTTATTTTATCGTTATCTATGTTTTCTATGCATGATACATTATCTATTCCTGGCTTAACCGAAAGCTTTGTATTCCACGCCTTCTCAAATTTTTGTATAACATTTTTATCATTTATTGGCTGATATCCAGGCAGAT
Source organism: Acidiplasma sp. MBA-1 (assembly GCF_000949015.1). Taxonomy (NCBI): domain Archaea; kingdom Methanobacteriati; phylum Thermoplasmatota; class Thermoplasmata; order Thermoplasmatales; family Ferroplasmaceae; genus Acidiplasma; species Acidiplasma sp. MBA-1. The sequence continues at coordinate 549,932 of NZ_JYHS01000001.1, forward strand.
AAGTTGGCATTGCACCGAAATCACTTGCACCCTGTACATTGTTATGTCCCCTTAAAGGATACGCTCCTGTGCCTGGTCTTCCGTAATTGCCGGTTATCAGTAATAAATTAGATATTGCAGTTGATTCATCAGACCCTGCAGAATGCTGTGTAACACCCATGGCCCATAGTATGCACATATTTTTAACACTATGAATCATCTCTGCAGTTTTTATAATCTGATTCCTTGGTATTCCTGTTATTTTTTCAGCATTTTCCAGTGTAAATGATGATAGACTTTTATAATAATCATCAAAATTATTTACTCTTTCATCTATGAATTTTTTATCATGCCATTTTTTATCTATAATATATTTTGTTATGGCGGAAAGCAGTACAATGTCAGTTCCAGGTGCAGGATGCAAATATATATCTGCACGTTCTGCCATCTCATTTTTTCTTAAATCAGAAACTATTAATTTCTGCCCATTTAATTTATGCGCCCTTTTTATTCTTGTTGCAATAACTGGATGGGATTCTGCTGTATTTGCCCCTATTATAAACACAAGATCAGATTTGTAAATATCCATTATTGATCCTGCATCACCACCATAACCTACAGTTCTCCACAGTCCTGTTGTTGCAGGAGCCTGACAAAACCTTGAGGAATTATCAATGTTATTGTTGTGAAATATCTGTCTTGCAAGTTTCTGCATTAAATATGCTTCTTCATTAGTTCCCTTTGATGATGCTATAAACATTATTGATTCATTGCCGTATTTTTCAGAAACCTTTTTTAATCCATTGGCAGCGAACCTTATTGCATCTGACCATGATGTCTCAATAAATTTGCCATTTTTCCTTATAAGTGGCTTTTTTAATCTTTCCTTGCTGTTTACAAAATCCCATCCAAATTTACCCTTTATGCATGTGGATATACCATTCGCCGGTGATTCAATCTCCGGCTGTACCTTCAAAATTTTTCTTCCCTTGGTCCACATAGTGAATGAACATCCAACACCACAGTATGTACATACAGTTTTTGTCTTTTTTATCTGTTCATTTCTCATCTGTGCCTCAATGTTGCTTATTTTCATTATCATGCCAATACCTATTGGTTTCTCCAATCCTTTTCCAAAATCCACCAAATTATCTTTGGCTTTTTTTGTTAGCGATGTAAAATAGCCCGCCTCTTCCAGCATTGATTTTTCCATCAAGGCATTTACAGGGCAAACGGTAACACAGTGGCCACATGAAACACATGAAGACTCATTTATTGGTTTATTATCATCCCATATAACACGTGGTTTCTCAAGTGACCAGTCTATGCTTAAAGTCTCATTTACCTCAACATCCTGGCATGCCTCAACACACCGCCCACATAATATACATTCATCTGGATCATACCTGTAAAATGGATTTGAATAATCCGGTTCATACCCCTTTTTTTCAAACGGATATTTTTGCCTTTCCAAATTTAACTTATCAACTGCATTATGCAATGCACAGTCACCGTTATTATTTTCACATACAGTGCAGTGTAAATTGTGTCTCGTAAGTAATCTATTCACTGCTTCTAACTGCCTTGATTTTACATCTTCTATCTCATAACATATATTCATATTATCCTCAATTTCTGTGGAGCATGCCCTTACAAATTTGCCATTTGCTTTAACAATGCATGTATCACATGATTCTATTGGTCCAAGAGCTGGGTTAAAGCATACATGCGGTATATCTATATTATTTTCCATCATGGTTTCTAGAATAGTTTTACCTTTTTCGACATTATATTCATTTTTATCTATAAAAACTCTTAATTCTGGCATTAAATCATCTAATTAATTATAAATTACTATTATTTATACATTTATACTCAGAATATTGTATAAATTTTTAAATAATCAATTATAATTTATTTTAGATAAAACATGTATGCAGCTTTGCCTCCATTGGCGGTTGGATTTTTTGGTCTAGGAATAGGCTATTTTGTTTATGGCGGTGCAGGCCTTTTTAAATACCCTAAAGAGGCTAATGAGAGGGTAAATCATTCCATGGGTTTATGGGGAATAATGATGCCTGGTTTTATGCAATTTCTCACAGGAACATACCTTTGGTTGGGGTTAACAATTTTTCATGCCTTCAGATCTTCACCAATACTTTATATGGCTGCCCTTGCCTTTACGGCATATGGTGTTCATTGGTTTGCACTTGGATATAATAAATACAAGGATGCAGATACAACTGTGGATGGCTTCATGGCCATCGGTTTCCTCTGGATATCCATAGTGGGTGCTTTAATATTCTTTTTGGGAAAGGATGTACCTGTTGGTATACTCTTTGTACTTCTGGCGTTAATATATATAAATGATATACCTGCAAGTCTTGCTCATTCAAAGACATGGGGAAGAACAAAAGCATTCTTTCAGTTTATAACCGGCATATGGCTAATGTATCTCATGTTTGCAGCAGCAATGAATTTTGCACTTGGATATCATTTATTTCTTTGATAAATATTTTATATCTAATTTTTATGTATTATGGATGGCAATTTTTTCCTTTTTTGGGTCCTCAAAATCTGGAAAAACAACAGTAATATATGATTTAATAAAACGCTTGCATAAGGATTTTAAAATAATGTATATAAAGGATATACCACATGATAATATATCTCTGGATACAGAAAACAAGGATACATGGAAAATGGAAAATGCAGGTGCTTATATTACATATGGATTAACGCCGTCAAAGTCATATAAGATGATTAATTCTCATTTAAATATTGATGATATAATAGCTGAAAATAATGCGGATATAATATTTATTGAGGGTTTTAAATCATATAAAAAAGCCATAAAATTCCTTGTGCTTGGTAATGAAGATTTTTTAAAATATGAACATAATTATATAATAAAAGCAAACAATAATGAATACAATAAAAAATGCATTATTTACCCAGATGATTTTGATAAATTATTAAGCATTATTTTAAATACAGTTTAAGTATTTGTTTACAAAAATTAAGTCATCATAATAATTAACACTTTTTAATTTTATTGTATCTTTTTTAATATAACTTATGTTATTTAGTTCCATAAATTTTTTAACACTGCTGCCTCCAGAGTTTATGTAATTTTCCATTTTATCATATATTTTATAATTGTATATAGAAAATAATGGTTCATAATAATTATGATTTAAAACCGATACTGTATTTTTATTATAATTATCAATCAATTCCTTTATTATATCATGATCTATAAGCGGCATATCCCCGCCGACGGCAAAAAATTCTTTGAAATTTTTAATGCAGTAAAGTATTGAATTTATTAAAACGCCATTTGTATGATCATATAATACATCACAGTATTTGCACTGCAAAGAAAAATTTTTTGTAAAGAGTGTAATTTTATCAAATAGACCTGTTTCATATAATATTCTAGAAATTCTATTTATCATCGTTTCATTGCATATTATTTTATTATGCTTGTCTTTTAATCTTTCACTTTTTTTAGCAAATATTATTGCCATCATAGATTATCATTAATAAATGCTTTTAATTCATTATAATAAATACTGTTCTTATTTATATAAAAATAAAAATAAATATTATCAATGAAATCAAAATTCAAATTATAATATTCAGCATAATTCTTATATGTTATCCCGACATCGCAACGCTTATTTTTGACGTAATCGGCTATTATATTGGGATTATCAAGATAAATAATATTTTTGGTATTCAATTTATCATACGAGTAATCATACAGGCCTGATCCCTTATATAAAATCGCAGCTGTGTCATAATTTCTTTTGCTGTAAACAAAACCGTATGGTGTACCAATTTTAATTATATCATAGTTTTTATTTTCAGGGTTATTTTTATAATTTAAAATATATAGATCAGCCTCATTATTCTCCATGGATCTTATAATGTCATTGTATCCTGATTCTATGAATATTGATTTTAATCTTATATTATACGGCATATCCTCAATTAATGGTGAATACTGACCGTATATAAGAATATCAGGTATGTTATTATTAAAAATATTAACTTTAATTTCTGTATTTTTCTTTAAATATTCTGACGTTGAATTTATGATAGAAAAACCGTTGGCCCTCATTATTCGGGATATTGACCCTGAATTGCCATGAACCTGATATGCATAATATTTTTTATCCTTTTTTAATAATTTTATTAAAAGCAAATCAGTGTTGCCAACATGCAGCTCAAAATTTTCTTTTGTATATGCATTTATTTTATTATAATTATAATTATAATTAAAAATGCTGAATATATTCGGTATAATAAGTGAATACAAAATCATCATGGAAGAAACCGGGAAACCAGGAAGACCAAAGATTATTTTTTTGCCTGATTTTGCAAAAATAAATGGTTTCCCTGGTTTTACCCTAACGCCATGGAATAATATCCCTGGAGTATATTCACCCAATATTTTATAAACCATGTCCTTATCGCCTGCAGATGTACTCCCAATTGTAATTGTTATATCGTTATTATTTACCGATTTATCAATTGCATTTTTTATTAATTCATAATCATCTGATAGTATTCCATAATTTTTTACATTAAAATTATTAAGGCTGTTAAGTTCTGATTCTATTGCCATAGCGTTGGAATCATATATTTTCCCATCTATATAATTATCACCGGGATAAATTAATTCATTTCCGGTGCTTATTATTCCTATGTTAATTTTCCTTAGAACCTTTATTTTATCAAGACCTGTGGCTGCCAGCACTGCTATATGCCTTGAATCCAGCATTGTGTATTTGTTTAATATTTTTTCACCCTTTATAACATCAATACCTGCATTTGAAATTTCATTAAATTTTGGAACAGATTTATAAAATATTACAGTATTTCCATTTATATTTGTATCCTCAAATGGAACCATGGCATCTGACCCTATTGGTATTGCACCGCCTGTTGGAACCTTTATGCATTTCCCGCTTCCGGGATGATTCACAGGTGTTTCACCAATAAATGTTTCGCCTGAAAGCAAAAGTTTAACAGGATTATTATAACTTGCATCCTTAATATCAGATGATATAACGGCATAGCCATCAACCTGTGATCTTGAATATAAAGGTAAATTATTTTTGCTGTAAATGTCCTCTGCGCTTATTCTATTGTATGCTTCACTTAAATTAATAATCTCAGAATCTGATAATTTTTCCATATTTTCATTTATTATTTTATAAGCATCATCAAATTTTATTAAATCATGGAATATTAGTCCCATTCTATATCACCTATTTTATATGCATTTATTATATTACCGGCCTCTATTCCTTCTTTATAATCTGGAACCATAACAATGGAATTTCCATATATTATTGATGATAATATGCCGGAACCTGTTGTTCTTAATGGTTTGATATGAATTCTATTATTTACTGTATATGCTCTGCATATTTGAAATGTTGTAAATCCTATTTTATTATGTATATTTTCATCAAGAATTCCATTTATTTTATCATAAATATCAAAATTAGATATTTTTTTTATATACATATTTACAAATACCAATGATGAGATGAGTGCTGCAACAGGCAATCCAGATACCGAAATAACTGGCTTATTTTTTATATTAAATAATGCAACTGTTCTGCCAGGTTTTATTGCCACACCAGAAAAGAGAATACTCCCAATTCTGGACACTGCATCTGTTGTTTTATCCCTTCTTCCAAGACTCGTACCTCCAGTAATTATAATTATATTGCACTTATCAATTATTTTATTTATATGGTTAATTATGCATTCCTCATCATCACCGCATATGCCACCGTCCACTACTTCAGTATATGGCCTTGAATAATAATTTTTAAGGAGAATACCTGTGGAATTTACTATTTTTTTGTTTATAATTTCATTTCCTGTGTTAATTATGCCTATTACTATTTTTTTATATACATTAACATTATTTATTTTAACTGATGCCATTGCAGCTAAATGCTGGGGCAGTATTTTATCGCCCTTTTTAAGTATTCTGTAATTTTTGGATAAATCCTCACCCTTTTTGAATATATTTTTATTTTCACCAGAATAGGAATAAACATATATATAATTACCAGACCTTTCTGTTTCCTCTACCTTTATTACTGAATCCGCACCCTGTGGAATCTCTGAACCGGTGTAAACCTCTATGCATTCATTTATATTTAAATTCTGATCAAATTTTTCCTCTGCGGATTCTGACCCAATTATAGTTAACTTTGAAGGGTTATTCACAGAGGCATTTAATGTATCCACCGATCTAACAGCATAGCCATCAACAGCACTTTTATCAAATTCAGGTACATCCATATTTGATAAAATATCATTATATATAATTCTATTAATAGAATTGTTTATACCTACATTCTCATATGCTGGATATTCCCATTTAATAGAATTAAAAATATTAACAGCTTCTTTATATGAAATAAATTTATCAAAGCCCTCCATAATATGCTTCATATTAACCACCATTTACCTCCCGGAGGAATATAACAACACAATTTTCTTAATTTTTTACCCTTGTAATCTTCATTATATATTGATATTAATAAATTCCTATCATTTTTTATTTCAAGATATTTATTGAATATAATTTTTTAATTTGTCCATTGAATTTAAATTTATATTTATAATTTCATGATTCTCTCCTCTTATGTCTTTTATATGTTGAAAATAATAATTGCATACCACTGAGTTGTAATGAAAAATAAAATGAGTGGGGTCCAAGGTAGGAAAATAATGCATATAGTGAGCTGACGTATGTTTAAACAACCTAATGTAATTTCCTAAAAATTATAAAAAATTAATTTTTTCCTGTGAGAAGGTTCAGTATAGTTTTGGCTATTTTATTTTCTGATTCATTAATATTGTTTTGTTCCATTGATTTCCCGGTTACTGCATTGGAGTAAATTAAATGCACTGATAGTGCCCTTACATTTTTAAGCCTTGAAATAAAGTAAAGTCCGGCACCTTCAAGTTCAACTGCAATGTGACCAGTTTCTGACAATTTTTTAATAAACTCTGGTGTGTGGGCAAATAATGCATCACTTGTAAATACATTTCCTATTTCAGTTTTAATATTAGCGTTATTCAATTTTTCCCTTTCAGAGGCAAGAAATTCAAAGTCTGGTGTAAGGGCCATTGAAAAGTCAGAATTCAGATACTGTTTAAATGTGCCTCCAGGGTTATAAGAATATCCAATGGGAAGAACCACAGTGCCCGGTTCCATGCTGTCTGATACTGCTGTGGCTGATCCGAATCTTACTATCTCTCTGGCACCAAGAGATATTAAATCGTCTGTTACCAGTGTTAATGATGGAATTCCTATTCCATGAAAGACTGTGGTAATATCCTCATTGCCATATTTGCCTGTGTATGCAGTGTAACCCGCAAATTCTGATATTTTTACTGGGTTCTCAAGGAGGGAATTAACTATCTTTTGTCTGTTCAGGTTTCCAACTATAACTACTTTTTTGCTTACCTTTTCTGCCTTTATTATTGCCATAATTCCAAATTGCATAAATAAAGAAAAGTATAATGTTAGGCAAATGTTCACATATAAACTTTAAATAATTTTGTGATATTATCATATAAGACAGTTATCTATTTAATCAGAAATAACTTTTTTATAAAATTATTTTTATTAAAATATTATATATAGATAATGCATAAATTAATTTTTAATTTTGTTTTTCAAACTTTTAATATAAAACATGATGTTATTATTTTCATATAATAAACACTTTTAAATGAATACGAATATACAAAAACATGGATGTTTTTAGCACCGGAACCATAGGTAATTTGGAAATTAAAAACAGGCTTGTCATGGCGCCAATGATCTCCAATCTGGCCTCTCCAGATGGCAATACAAATGAGGATCACATAGCATATCTGGAAGAACGTGCACGTGGTGGTTATGGATTAATAATTACTGAATATACATATGTGGATGAACTAAATGGTAAGGGATCGCCAAACCAGCTAGGGATGTTTTCTTACTCACAGACTCCAAAATTTTTCAGGTTAACCGAGAGAATGCATAAATACGATTCCAGAATTTTTGTTCAGCTTGTTCATTCAGGTGCCAAGGCCTTACAGGGCCTTAATACCAAAAAAATATTTGCACCGACAGCCATGGATTATATGGGGAATGTGCCTCAGACCATGAGTATTGAGGATATAATTAATGTTCAGGAAAAATTCTACAGGGCAGCAGACATAGCATACAAATCAGGATTTGATGGGATAGAGCTTCATGGGGCCCATGGTTATTTGCTTGAGGAATTCATATCCCCTGCCCTTAATAAAAGGGATGATAAATACGGTGGTTCATTGGAAAACCGGCTTAGGATAATTAACGAAATGACTGAAAATATAAAGAATTATTATGATATACCATTAGGAATAAGACTGAGCCTGTATGAAAATGACCCTGATGGCTACGGTCCCGATTACGGTTTAAAGGTGGGTGAATCAATAAGGAAAATTGATTATATTCATTACTCTGCTGGCAGATTCGCACCCCCAGCATCGTCTGCACCATTCTATTATGAACATAATCATATTTATGCAAGGCTTCCAAGGAGACCGGATAAAACAACCATTCTGGTTGGTTCTGTAATAAATGCTGCCGATGCGAACGAAATATTGAAGAAGGCAGATTTTGTAGCAACCGGCCGTGAGGCCCTGGCTGATCCATACTTTCCGTATAAATTATTGCACGGTCACAATCCAAGGCCATGCATCAGGTGCAATCAGGACTGCAGGAGGTTAGGTCTTAACGAGGTACGCTGCACTGTCAACATTGATACAGGCCTTGAGCTGTACAGCACCATAAGAAGGAACAAAAAATTAATTGGAGAAATAGAAATAGATGGTGCGGGTATAAAAGGTTTGGAGGCCGCACTTTATGCACTTTCACTTGGATTAAAACCAGTGATTTATGAGGAAAATGTCCCCGGTGGGCAGATTAACGATATTTTAGAACCACATAAAAGAACTGAATTTAAGGCACTTGTGGATTATTATTTAAATGAACTTGATAGGCGCGGGATAACAGTAGAAAAATCAAGGGGAACATCAGGAATAGACTGTTCTCCTGATAAGGTTTATCCTGATATTAAAAATATGGGGGATGTTTCAATTAACACAAATATATACAGATACTTTGATGATGCACTGGAAATTTCGAAAAAAAATACAGTAATTATCAATCCAGAATCACTGGAAATCCTCGAAAGGTCAAGAAGGGAATTTTACATCAAACTTGCAGAAAGGCATGGAATTAAATTCATTAAACAGGATTCATACAATATAAATATATTTGATAAAAACCAGTATGATATAAGATCTGCAATGATCAGTGGAAGAAGGGCCGTGGATTCATATATTATGGAGAATTATGATGAATTAAATTAATGTATTTTGATTATAATACTTAATAGAATTATTAAATTTTTTAAAACTCTCATAAAACTCGGCAATGGAACGATGCAATTTTTATTATAAAATGATATTATTAAACGCATAAAAGGTTGTAAAGAAATAATTTTTACATCTTAAAATTTAAAAATAAAAAAATAAATCTATGCATATCTTAATGCAATACCCCTGCCAAATCTGGGATATTCCCAGTTAATATTATCGTATGGGCAGGCTATCCTGCAGGCACCGCATTCCACACAGTTTTCATAACCAACAACTATTTTTTTATCCTCCCATGTATACACACCTGCGGGGCATATTAATATACATGGCTGTGGATTTCCATTTTCCTTTTCACATTCAAGGCACAGTCCGGAATCCCTTATGGAAAGGTGTGGCTTTTCATCCTTCTTATACCTTAATGTGTACAGTTTTTCCTCCGTTCTCATTTTATCACCTCATTTTCGTCATAAATTCTATAAGGTCTGGCATAACGTTTCTGAAATTTGAGGATATTATTTTTCCTATGCCAAGAAGATCCCCGGAAGCCCAGCTGTTTAATGCCGAAGACAGCATATTAATGTATCCTGATGCAGCATCAGTTCCAAGCATGCGCCCTTCCAGTGGCCTTTCCTTTACTATTTTTGATATCTCCGGGTCCTTAACCAGATTATAATGGTATATGTCCTGGGATAATCCAGACGCTGCAGCATCCCCTGCAAGTGTTCCTGAGGCTATTGCAGGGCTTATGCCATCGAATGTAAGTGGGTCCACAAGTCCAAGGGCATCACCACATAAATACACATTTCCCTTTCCTGGATTCATTGATGGAAAACCGCCCTCAGGTATGACTTTCGCAGAATATTCTCTTAATGAATAGCCCTCAAATTTTTTTGCAAGTCCGGTTTTATCCAGAAAATCATCAAGTACTTTTTCTGGCCTCATTTTTCTTGAAACAAGCTCTTTTATTGGTGATCCAATTCCAACCGCAACACTGTCCTTATAGGTATATAGGAATCCTGCTATAAGCGGGTCTGTCATGACAAATCTCCATGCAAGTCCCTTAGATTCATCAGGAAGATTGAACATTGAATTTATATCCTCCTTTTTCACTGCATAAACCTCCTTTACGGCCTGTACCGCAGTATCAGGGGTAAAATCCTTTTTTATGCCTGATTTCATTGAAAGCAATGAATTTACGCCCTCAGCAAGCACAAAGGCATCTGCTGTAACCTCACCGCGGTCTGTAACAAGTGATTTTGCAGTTCCATTCTCCCATTTTAATTCAAGCCCGGTTGTTTTGCTTATAACCATGGCCCCGGCATTTTCAGCAACAGATGAAAGCCATTTATCAAATTTTAGCCTCCCCGTTGTAACCAAATTTTCCGGAGAAAACTCAATATCCACAGGACTATCACCATTATATAATGATAGTTTTATTCTCTGAACCTCCCTTTCAAATGGAAGGCCATCACCAAATACAGAAGAAACATAGTCCTTCCTTATCATTGCACCGGATACATTTTTTGAACCTGGTTCCGGGCCCCTCTCAATTGCCAGCACCTTTTTACCTGCCTTTGCAGCCCTTAATGCAGCAGCTGACCCAGCAGGGCCGCAGCCAACAACAACAACATCATAATTAAGCATTTATATCACCAATTTTTTTAATCAGTTCTGGCACTATCTGGAATATATCTCCAACCACGCCGTAATCACAGTTATCAAATATAGGAGCAGTTTCATCTGTGTTAATTGCAAGTATTTTTTTTGACCCCTGAATTCCAACAAGATGCTGTATTGCCCCTGATATTCCAAGGGCTATGTAGAGATCAGGCCTTATTGTTGTACCTGTCTGGCCCACCTGATGATCCTTTGGATACCAGCCAGCATCTGCCAGGGGCTTGCTAACACCAACAACTGCGTGGAGTTTGTCTGCCAGATCCTCGGCCAGTTTAATGTTTTCCTTATTAACAATTCCCCTGCCAACGCCAACAACTATTTTTGAACCAAGCAGTGGATTATTATACTCTATGCTCTTAAAATCCTTTATTTTGAATCTTGTTGATGTATCCGTTAATGTTTCCGTTTGAACTTTTCCCCTGTAATCGCGCTCCTTTAATGCAGAAAAAACTCCGGACCTTGTTGTTACCATTACAGGTTTGTTATTGGGGCAGATAATTGTGGAGGTTTCCTTTCCACCAAAGTCTGGCCTTGTTGACAGCAGCTGGCCCTTTTCGTCAACATCAAATATAATGCAGTCGGCTATTAAACCGGTATCAACCTTTATTGCGGTGGTGGATGCCAGCTCCCTTGCATTTGATGTACCCGGAAAGAATATGGCATCTGGCATGTATTTTTTTATCAGTGTTTCAAGAGCCCTTGTGTAAACATCATTATCGTAATATTCAACACCAGGGGTTTCACAGTAAAAGGCCTCATCAGCACCATACTTAAATGCCATGTCCACAATATTCTCTGCATCGTCACCTATTACCGCCGCCCCAAGCTGTGTGTCCATTAGATCAGCCACCCTTCTGGCTGCTCCAAGAATCTCAAGTGAGGTTTTATTAATGTCACCATTTGTATGATCCATGTAAACCCAGATTTTACCGGTGGCCTTTGCAACAGGCTTGGGCTTAACATAATCCTCACCGGATGATTTCATCCCGGTGGCCGCTATTTTAATTTTTGAAATAATCCAGTCAACGGTTTTATTAATATCCTCATTTTTAATAATTTCTGGATTTCTCATCTTTGGTGGGGGCCTTACCCTGATAACCTTTGTTGGTGATGCTGCCAGCCCAATGTGCTTGGGATCCGCGTTTATATCTGTTTTGGACAGCCTTGATACATTGTAATTTTTGGCCTTTATTAAACCCTCAAGTGTCGGCTCCCTTGGCGTATTTGAAATCTCAGATATGGTGGCAACAAACGGTATGGGAACCTCAAGTATTTCTGTGTTGAATTCCGTGGTTCTCTGTAATACTGCCTTTTTATTTTTCTGGTCTATTTCAATAATTTTATCTGTATAGGCCACAGCCGGAACATTAAGCCAGACGGCGGTCTGCGGGCCAACCTGCTGGGTTTCACCATCAACTGCCCTTCTGCCAAAAAGAATTACATCTGCACCACCAAGCTTTTTTATGGCCTGTGCTACTGTATAGGATGTTGCCCATGTATCAGACCCTGCCATGGCAGCATCTGTTACAAGATAGGCATCATCTGCACCCATGGCTATTGCCTCCTTAATTGAAATGTCTCCTCTGGGCGGCCCCATTGAAACTATTGTTACCGTACCACCATATTTTTCCTTTAACCTTATAGCCTCCTCTATTGCATGGAGGTCAGGGGGATTAATAATGGCTGGAACACCCTCCCTTATCAGGTTGTTTGTCACCGGATCAATTCTTAAATCATCTGCATCCGGGACCTGCTTTATGGAAACAATTATTTTAAGCCCCATAAACCGTTATCCCGCGGAATATTAAAAATATTGCTTTTAGGAAATAAGAATTATATGCATAAAATCATGATTTTTTTGTTGATTTTTATTAATGAAAATGCAAAAAAAATTTAATTAATCATTTTATTCAAATCTTATTACGATTAAAATAATATTTAATTAAATATCGTAAATTTTCCTTTAACTCAAAATTATTCATTGTATAAAATTAAATAAGGTCTAAAATTATTTATAATAAACCGCACAGAAACTTAACATCCTAATGTTGGAATCAGTATGCTTTTTTATTTAATTATAATAAACAATACTATTATACTTAAAAAATATTAACCTGCATGAACGAAACCTTATATTCAGCAATAAAAGAATTAAAAAATCTTGCAGGTAGCAAAAATATTGCATATATTTCATCATCAGAGCTGGCAAGGAAGATGGGCGTTAGCCAGCAAACGGCATCAAGAATAATTCTTGAATTAATAAAGGAGAAATATATAGACAGAACAATGGAAAATAGAAGGCAAAAGATAATAATACAGGAAAAGGCACTTGATTTACTTTACAGAGAATTAAATGAACTTTATTCAATATTAAAGATCAATCAATCATTTGAAATGGAGGGTACGGTACAAAATGGCCTTGGAGAGGGGAAATACTATATATCCAAGAAAGGTTACATGGATCAGTTTAAGGAAAAATTAAAAATGGAGCCATTTCCAGGCACATTAAACATAAAAATAAATCCGGAATATGAAAATATTTTGAGGCAGGTGCGTGGTGCCGATGGAATTATTATATCCGGATTTAAGGATCGTGAGAGGACCTTTGGTGGTGTAAAATGCTTTAATGCACATATTGATGGGATAAAATGCTATCTCATATTTCCTGAAAGGAGCGTTTACACAGATATTATTGAGGTAATTTCTGATAAATATTTGAGGCAGGCCCTGTCACTAAAAGATGGTGATATTATAAAGGTTAATGTTGATTTTGAATTTTGAATAAATTTTAATTTTAAGGTGTGAAGTCCCCTCCATAAGGGGGATGAAAACATAAAGTTTATGATATATTAATTTACATAAAAAAGAGTGGACCTGAACTGGATGTAATTTATGCCCTTAGGGGATATCATTTTATCTTGTTGCCCATTTTGATTGCTTCCAGAATGTTAAAAGTCCATAAAGATTCGCAAAGAACATTATCAGGATTCCAAGAGCACCATATGATATTGTTCTAAGCCTTTCCTTTGGTACCCTTGCCATTACAGCCATAACAAATATAGAGTTACCGGCTATTCCAAGAAAATCTATAAAGAGTTTGTTAAGAGCATAAAATATCACCGCTGGATTTCTAATTTTATGTGTCAGCTCCAGTGGAAGTATCTGGAACATAATGTGCCTTAAAAACCTGTGCAGGGTTAATGAATCATAGTATCCAAAATGTATGGTCATAAAATAAAGCCTGTAAAGCAATAAGAGGAAACCGGCCACCGGCACTATGTATAAATAAAGCACATTAAATGCATAGAACCACCCGGCCTTTTTTGTTGTACCGTTGGAAAGATTTTTAAAAAAGTAGTACCATCCATTTTTTGCCCACCTGATTTGCTGATGAATAAATTTTTTAAAATTATCCTGAGCTGATGTCTCTACTGTAACGTTGTAATCCTTAACAACCTTATAGCCATTTTTAATAAGGTAACTGGTTATCTGAATATCATCACCCAGAACGGTTTTTCTGCCCATCACATGCTTATTTTTGAATTCATCTGATAGCAAAAACGGTTTGATTATACCTGTTTTATATGTAGCACAGTTGCCCACCGCTATCATTATGCTTCCATGGTATGACATTGCCCTGAATACTATCTCCCTGGTTCTTTCTATAAATTCTGATGCATATGATATTTTATTTCCATTATTTCTAATCCTGATATTAACACTAACGCCACCAACATTCTTATTAAAATATTTAAGAACATCATACACTGCATTATCTGGCAGTTCTGTATCACTGTCAAGAAACATAACATATTTTGTATTTATATGTTTGATTCCCTCCACCATGGCGGCTCTTTTTCCACCGTGCTGTTCCAGAAGAATGAACTTACCTCCGTATTCCTCTGTTATGGATTTATATGGTTCATTGCACGCATCACCGACAACAACAAATTTTACTCCCTGTGATTTAACACTCCTTAAGACATTTCTAAAAATATTTTCATCCTCATTATAAACCGGAATTAATATGGTTGCCTCAGAAATATCAGGCTTTTTATTGCTTATCTCAGGTCTGTATTTCTCAGCATAATAAACATTTAAAACATAATAAATAAATGATAGAATCGCAAGAATTGTTAAAATTAAATAAATATATATGAACCTCACAGCCTCACACCTTTAAATTTTATCTTAATATTAATACTTTTTTGCTTACTAATTGTTTTTCTTGCTTTTTAATATTAACAATAATATTATCAGCATGAATATAATCAGCCTTTATGAGATCAGTTTCACTATTTTCAGGAGGCAAGGACTCCTTCCTTTCAGCAATGATTGCCCTTGAACAGGGATATGAAATAGAGTATGGAATTACAATAATACCGGAGGAATATTCAATGATGTTTCATTATCCAAATGCAGAGAATTCACGGCATGCTGCATCCCTTCTTGGAATTAAAATAAAATACATTAGGGAGGAAGAGTTTGAGGATTATCTTGGTAGCCTTGAGAATTTGGCACTCGTTACAGGGGCAATTGCATCTGATTACCAAAAAACAAGAATTGAAAAAAATTGTTATAAAAATAATGTTATAGTATACTCGCCCTTATGGCGCCTTGATCAGGAAATGGTAATAAATGAACTTTTATTAAGGAATATAAGGGCAATGATTGTTTCAGTATCAGCCGAGGGTTTCACACAAAATGATCTGGGCAAGGAAATTAATAATGAATATTTAGAGCATTTAAAGGATTTGCACAAAAAATATGGAATAAATATAGCTGGTGAGGGAGGCGAGTATGAATCCTTTGTTTTTGGTCTTTCCAATAAAACAGTGCTTCCAGAAAGAAAACATATGGTATGGAGAAATTCTGGTGGTTATTTAATATTTGAATAATCATCTGATCTTTATGCTCTTAATATCATTTAATGAGGCCTCATTTTCCAGGGTGCTTGTATCCCCATATTCTTCACCAAGATAAACGGACCTTATAAGCCTCCTCATTATCTTTCCTGACCTTGTCTTTGGAAGTGAATTCACTATGTGTATCTCCTCCGGAACCATTATTGGGCCAAGGTCATTTCTAACCTTCCTCTTTATTTTCTCTATTAACTCCGAGGATTTTTCATAGCCGTCCTTTAATGTAACAAATGCTATTATTGCATCACCCTTCACAGTATCAGGCTTTCCAAATACTGCAGCCTCTGCTATCTCTTTCATGGATACAAGCTCATCCTCTATCTCTATTGTACCTATCCTGTGCCCTGAGACCTTTAATACCTCATCACTCCTTCCAAGCAGCCAATAATATCCATCTGAATCCCTTATGGCATAATCTCCCATTTTATAAATCTCATCATTAAACGGGAAGTAGTTGGTTCTATATTTATTCTCATCACCATTTACTGTAAGCATCATGCCTGGCCATGGCCTTTTTATTACCATATATCCCTTTTCACCATCCCTGACCCTCTTTCCATTTTCATCCAGCACATCAGGTTCTATGCCCGGCATTGGAAATGTTGCAGAACCTGGTTTAAGGTCTGGAAGCCCAAGATATATGGATGGTGACAGAACAGGTCCTGCAGTTTCAGTCTGCCAGTATGTGTCTATTATTGGGCACCGATTCTTGCCTATTACCTCATAGTACCAGTGCCATGCCGCAGGGTTTATTGGCTCCCCTGCTGTGCCCAGATATTTTAGCGATGATAAATCATGTGATTCCGGATATTTTTCACCATATTTCATTAATAACCTTATTGCCGTTGGTGATGTGTATAGTATGTTTACACCATACCTTTCTATGATTTCCCACATTCTATCAGGTTTTGGATAATCTATTGCACCCTCGTATATTATTGATGTTAATCCAAGTATTAAGGGCCCGAACACCGCAAAACTATGGCCAGTTATCCATCCAAAGTCTGCTGTGCACCAGTATCTGTCTTCTTCCTTTGGATCAAATGCCCATTTAAGTGTGTTTGCAACCCACACAGGATATCCGCCATTGCCATGCACTATGCCCTTTGGCTTTCCTGTTGTTCCCGATGTGTATAGAATAAATAATGGGTCATTTGAATCCATCCTTTCGGGTTCAACATATGAATCCTCCAGAATTTCATCATAGTAATAATCACGGTCACTGACCATGCTTATTTTATTATTTGCATTCCTTACAACTATTACATTGTCTATGCCGGTGCTTAAATCAGCAGCACGGTCCACTATACTCTTTAAATCTATTAATTTGCCCTTTCTGTATGCACCATCTGCTGTTATTACTGTTTTTGATCTTGAATCATTTATCCTCTGTGCAAGTGCCTCCTCTCCAAAGCCTGAGAATACAACATTGAACACCGCACCGATTCTTGCACATGCAAGCATTGCAACCGGTGCCTCTAAAATCATTGGCAGATATATTGTAACATTATCACCCCTCTTTATTCCAAGGTTTAATAATGCCCTGGCAAATGCATTTACCCTCTTGTATAATCCATAGTATGTTACAACCTTTTCATTCCCCGATTCTGATACCCAGATAAATGCAACCTTGTTCCTTTTATACGTGTTTATATGCCTGTCAAGGCAGTTATATGACATATTCGTCTTTCCATTTATAAACCATCTGTAGAATGGCTTTTTTGAATCATCAAGAACCTTTGTGTATGGTGAGAACCAGTCTATTATGGATGCATGTTCATTCCAGAATTCATCCGGATTCTCAAGGGATTTTTTATAGGTCTCAAAATAATGTACCATGTTTATGCTGTGTTTTTCATTAAAAGGTAAATTACTTTCCATAGTATAATAAATATCTATAATTATAAAAAGTTTGCTAAAATTAAAATAAATGTTTGGACAAAATACAATCTACTTTATATTATAAAAAATATTATTATGATATAATAATTAAAAAACTTAAATAATATGGTATTCAGAATTTGATACTGTATTAATCCATGCAGCAGCTCATTTTGGATACATCCCTTATAAATGACTGTCCGCATATTTTAATGGATTCAGATACCGTTGGAAATATGTGCATGGAATTTATAAGGTCATTATATGTTAGTTTATTTTTTATAATGTAAACTCCTTCTATGATAAACTCCGCAGCATTGGGTGCAAGCACATGAATGCCAAGTATTTTATTTTCATCATCTGCAATAATCTTTGCCAGACCACTATTGTTTTTTAATATATTTGCCTTAACAACGTTTTTTAGCCCTATTATTCGGGTGCTGTATTTTATATTTTTATCTCTTAATTCCTTCTCGGTGTATCCTATTGAGGCAACATTGGGTTCACAGAAAACAGCCCATGGAACCTCGTGCAGGTCAATGCTTTCGCTTCCGCCCAGGATATTATTTACTGCAGTAACACCCTGCTTGCCTGCCAGTGTTTCCAGTTTAATTGGCTGATCCACACAATCGCCGGCGGCATATACAATATCATTTGTCGTTTTAAGATGATTATCAACGATTATGCCATTTTTATACATTATGCCTGCTTTATCAAGATTGAGTGAGTCTATATTTGGAATTCTTCCCGTGGCAACCAGTATATGTGAGAAACCCTTATAAATTCCATCCTCTGTTTGTATGGATGTTTCGCCGGAACCGGAATCATTAATCTTAAAAATTTTACTTCCAAGGTGAAAATTTATATGATTTTCCTTTAAACTCTTTATTAATTCTGATGTTATATCATCATCAAAGTTCTTTAAAATTCTATTGGACCTATTAAAAATATGAACCTCAGATCCAAAACTTGAAAATGCATAGGCCAGTTCTATGGCAACCTCACCACTCCCCAGTATTGCAATCTTTTCCGGAAGATCTTTAATTGTCCAGATATTATCACTTGTATAATAATTATTATTGAGCCCCATGATATCAGGTATTAAAGGCCTTGACCCAGTGGCAATAATAAAATTTGTTGCCCTTATTTCAGTATCATTTACATAAACTGTATTATTATTCTTAAAATACGCACTCCCGTTGATTAGGTCCACATTTTTAAAATTTTTTATAACATTTTCGTATTTTATTGTTCTCTCATCTGAAACAAAATTTCTTAGAGATTCCATAAATTCCCTAAAATTAAGGCTTCCATCACCTGATATACCTGCATATAATGGATTTTTAAGGTTTTTATAAACTTTTGATGCCTCTATTAAATATTTTGAGGGAACACACCCAACATTAACACATGTACCGCCAAGATTTCCATGGCCGATCAGGGCTATTTTCATCTCGTTATTTGTTAGTTCGCTTGCCTTGATGGCCGCTGCAAATCCTGCAGCACCCCAGCCTATAATTGCAAGATCGTATTCATTCATTCTTAACACTTCTCAACTGTGCCTTATACTTCCCTCTGAAAACATCAAGGCTTAGGAGTGTTTCTGGCTTTACTGTATCATCAGCATGCACCAGTGCCATGCCATCCTTTAAGGAAACCTCCGCGTCTTTGACACCGCTTGCACCTAAAAGGCCTGTTTTAACATGAAGCACACAGTCATCACACGTCATTCCATAAACTCTCAATTCTATTGTTTTAACCATAAATTTGTAATTTAATATTGGTATATAATCTAGAAAGTAAAAAAAAATTTACCAATAAAAATTTTAAAAATTCATATATATTAAGCTCAGTGGCTTCCCATTTGATTGATATGTGAATTTGCCGAATTAATTATGATTGTTCTATTTTCCTTTATGGGAATTCAATCAACATTGTAAGATTTTAATTTTTTATATCTTGTCACAACCACCGCACCCAAAAAGTAGATAATACCTATGAAAACAAATATAAACATGCCCTCTGTATATGCCTTTGTAACTGCAACAGTTGCACCAAAAACCAGTGGAATAATTATTCCCCAGAGTGTTTCCCAAAATCCTATATGTCCACCCCACTGGCCTGCATAGGCCCTTGGAACAATGAAGGAGCTAACCGCCCACTGTATGCCTGACCATCTTAAAAGGAAGAATGTAATGGCCAGAATTAAGACAGCCTCAAATGCACTTGTTGCATATATTGTGGCAAGTATTCCAAATGTAACACCCAGTGAACTGACAGAAAATCCCACCTTCATTCCCCTGTTTGGACCGTATGATCTGTTCAAATAATCAACAATAAAACCACCAATTATTTCTCCAATAAATCCCATTCCCCATACTAATGCTGTGTAACCAAGGGTTAAATTTAATGATTGATGCCTGGCATAAAAAAGATACAGTGGAAGCCAGGTTAAAAGGCCAAAAAATATCCCTGCCTGAGCTCCAAGTCCCATCATTGTTCCCCAGTAATCTCTGGTAACCAGCCATGACCGTACCGGAAGTTTTTTCTGCTCCTTTATATCATCCCGGTTCTTTATTATATAATTTAATTCTTCCCTGCTAATTCTTGGATCCTTTTCTGGAGAATCATAGAGAAAATATGCAAGTAAAAGTATTAAAAATATTGTTAACCCGCCACTGATTATAAATGCCAGCCTCCAAGCCAGATTATTATTCACCACATACGTCAGTGCAAGAAGTAATAGCGTTCCCAGAACCACACCTGCATTAACACCAGAATCACCAATTGTGCCACTTCGCGCCTTTTCACTTTTTGTCATCCATTCAGCGGTTATTTTTGTTATTCCGGGAAAACCAACAGCCTCACCTATGCCTAGAAGAATTCTATTAATAACAAGATATATTCCGGAAAAGGCACCTGCAGCAGTTAACTGCACAATTCCCCAGCCTGTGCCGGAATACGCAAATACTTTCTTTGCACCAAATCTATCCAGAAAATAGCCCACCACAGGATTCATAATTAAATAGCCATAGGTAAAGCCATCCCCCACCAGAGCCTGAAAATAAGGATTTAAATTAAATTCAGATGTAAGTATTGGCAGGGCTGTTGATACTATCCCCCTATCAATATAATCAAATGTTATTATTCCAAAGGCAAAAAGTATGACGGTCCATCTTAAATGACCTCCAAGCATTTTGCTATTATGTATGTTCATATCATCTTCCATGCTATAGCATGGCAATGTAATAGATAAAATTTATGCAATAAATTTATTTTTTATTGATTATTGTCTATTATATTCAATACAACATGATTTGCTGTTTTAACAATAATAAAGTTAGATTTTTTCTGCAGCCTAACAATGTTTTTATAATAATTTGGGAGATTTATTTTATACCATGCGTAATTTATGATTTTCATAATTTCATCATCATTCATTGACCTAAATTTGTAGTAAAAGCTTTTGGGGTCATTATTTGATTCATATATAAGATTATAAAATCTTGATATATACCATGACCTTACATAATTCATCCTTGCCTTAATGAATATTAATACATCCACATGTTCATAAACGTGGCATTTATTGAAATTATTTCCAAAACCAAGGCCTTCCAGAATTATAATATCTGGGTCTCTTATAATGTAATTTTCCTGTATTATGTCATAATATAAATGTGAATATACAGGTATGGATATAAATTTAATACCAGATTTTATTAGCATAAAAAATTGGCAGAACAGTTCATTTTTATAACTTTCAGGGAATCCTTTCCGGTTAAGGATATTTTCCCTGATAAGCTCTTCATTACTTTTTAAAAAATTGTCTGTGCTAACACGGCATATATTTTTACCGGGTAGCATATTTTTAAGTATTTCCTGGAATATATATGATAATGTTGTCTTTCCGGATGCAACGCTGCCTGTTAAACCTATTATAAATGGTTTTTTATAATTTTTTTTAATAAATTTATCGACTATGTTTTTCAGGAAATCTTTATAAATCTCTTTTTGTTGCTTATAATCTCCAATAATGTAATTATTCAATATCTTTGCACCCTCATGGGTATAGATAATAATATATATTATTTTTAATGGACATATAATAAAATGCAAATTTTATCCTTATTTAAATTATGGGACTAAGCTATTTTATATAAAATATTCAGGTATAAACTCTTCATTAAATAAGTATTTTGTGTATATTTAATGATTAAGAAAAGTATTTAAATTGTTAATTCATTTTTTAATATGGCATTTAAGGCATTATTCATAAGGCCTAGCAATGCAACTGGCAGTGCATATATGACAAAATGGGGATTTCTTCCCGCACCGCTGGGCCTTTTAGACCTTGCTGGAGAAATATTACGGATACCTGAAGCAGAGGTTAAAATTATAGATATGGAGGGTGATAATCTTACACTGGATGATGTTGTTTCAGCCTCAGTAAATTATAAACCAGACCTTGTTGGAATAACACTGCACGCAACTGCCGCACATAACAATGCAGGATATATAGCCAGAAAAATTAAGGAAAGTTTACCTGATACGGTTATGGTTGCAGGCGGGCATCATGCAACATTTCTTCCTGTAGAAATCATAAATTCTGGTTTTGACATTTCAGTTCTTGGTGAGGGTGATGAAACAATTTATGATATAGCCATGGCCATAATTAATCACCACGATTTTTCCACTGTTAAGGGAATTTATTACAGAAATGGTAATAGAATATTAAAAACTGAACCCAGGGAACTAATATCGGATCTTGACTCATTGCCATATCCACCACTGGAGCTCCTGGACAGCAGTAAATATACATTTAAGGTATATGGTGAGCATGAAAAGGTTATGTGCCTTGAAACCTCACGTGGATGCCCATATGCATGTGATTTCTGCTCTGTAACTCCCACATGGGGAAATAAGTGGCGCAATAAATCAAATGACCGCATCATAGAGGAGATGAAGAGGGCCAAAAGGGCAGGGTACACATGGATATTTTTTACAGATGATATCTTCATAGTCTTCCCAAATGTTAAGCAGCGTGAGGAGTTATTTAAAAGAATAATAGAAGAAAAAATAGATATGAAGTGGATAGTTCAAATGCGTGCTGATGTCACATCAAAAAATCCTGAATTAATTAAACTTGCAGCAGAGGCTGGCATGGGTATATCATTCCTGGGTGTTGAATCCGGAAGCAAGGAAATTCTTAAAAAAATGCATAAGGGTGAGTTTACACCGCAGTCGGTGGATGCTGTAAGGATACTGTCCCAGAATAATATAGTTGTTCTGGTGGGTATGATGATAGGTGCACCATATGAGAGGTTAAGGGATGCCATATCAACCGTGAGGTTTTCCAGAAAGCTTGGAAGGGCTGGTGCAGATGCCGTTCAATTTTCAATATACACCCCATTGCCAGGAACAAGGATATTCGATAATGCACTAAAAAATAATGAATTGTTTACACTTGACTGGGACAGGTATGATGTTTTAACTCCCGTAATGAAAACAAAGGTTGGCCCTGTTCTGGACCAGATTATACAGTTCTATGCATCATATTCATTTTATATTTATAAATTTATTATAGGAAAGATACGTAATGACAGGCTCGGCGGGATTAAGAAAAAATTAATAGATAATGGAACACAGTTCATATTAAAAATGATGCCGGTATATCTGAGGGATTTTTTTTCCTTTCCAAGGTTTTTATTTAGAACCTATGATCTTTATTCATATGGAAGGAAAAAAATGAAAATTTCACAGGAAAGGATTAAGGAAATTCTTGAAACTTCCAATAAAATAGTCTATGCAAACAAACAGAAAAACCCATATTTTATGATTAAAAATAAATAACCATCTTTAATTTTTTAATCCACCCTCAATGATTTGATATTGTTATTTATTATTTATAATATTTAAATGTATAAATTAACTGCTCTTAATTGGACTTTAAATTATATTTATGGCCTATCCATGACATTAAACGATTTTACATTGTATCTTCTGATGGTACTGCCAGTGGTTATTATTCCACTGCCTATTAATAGCAAGCCTCCTATTATTGTATACAATGACGGTATCTGCCCTAATAATATCAGTGCAAATATTATTGCAAAAACAGGATCAAGATAGCTCAGTATTGAAACTATTTGTATGTTTAAATTTTTTAATGAATCATACCATAAAAATAATGCAAGGACAGTCTGCACGGATCCTGATATTATTATAATTATTATTACATCATAGTTTATTATGAATTTGGTTATAAATAAAAACGGTAATAATATTATTGCTGATATTACCGACTGCAGAAACACCAAATCTATTGAATTTACATATCTGGAGGAAAATTTGCTTGTTACAGATAATAAACCGTATGTTATCCCAGATAGCAATGCCAATATTATGCCAATTATATTTAAATTCAATGACCCCAGTGACATTATTATTATTCCTGTGAAGGATACAAAAATATTCAATAACCCACCATTATTTATTTTTTCCTTCAAAAATGGTGAGAATAATATGGCTATAACCGGGCCAGTATAATAAAATATTATTGCCTCTGAAACAGGGATCATAAAAACTGCATAAAATAAAAAAACCCAGTTTAATGATAATAATATACCGGATAAAATTACATAAAAATTGGATAATTTCTTTAATATTTTTATCAGATTCTTCCTTAATATTATTGATAATAACAGAAATGATATTAAAACTCTAAAGAAAACAAAAACGGGTGATGGGAGCATTGACCAGATGGCAAAAACAGGTATGGAACCCCATATTACAGTTGACGATAATATTTCTATAAGACCCTTTTTAGAATTATTATAATCGATTAAACCACCAAGTTGCCATATAAGATAAATATATAAATTTTTAGTAGCTAAAAAATCCAAACTCTGAATTATGTAATAAGAATTAAAATTTATATTATATTATTTATATTTTATTACATTATTTTAAAATATGCTTCAAAACTTTTATATTAATTGATATTAACAAATTATGATAGAATTTCATGTGGGCTGCTCGGGATGGTTTTACCTTCACTGGAATAGCCTTTTTTATCCATCAAATCTGAACAAAAGGAGATGGTTCGAATACTATTCAGAAAGGTTTAACACTGTTGAAATTAATTCAACGTTTTATTCCATGCCAGATGCCAAGCGTGTAATTAAATGGTATAAAATGTCTCCAAAAAATTTTTTATTTAGTGTTAAGGCAAATAGATATATAACCCACATTCAAAAATTGAATGACTGTACTGATACCCTTAATACATTTTTAGGGGCAATAAAGAATCTGAAGGAGAAACTGGCATTTATATTATACCAAATGCCGCCATCATTTAAATATACAGATGAAAATCTAGAAAGAATTTTAAACAATATTCCTGCTGGAGGAATTGTTGAGTTCCGACACCGTGGATGGTTTGATATGAATATAATAAAAAATATAATTGCCAATGGCATACATGTCGCCTCGGTAAGTTCTAAAGATTTACCACTGATATTCCCTGATGATAATATAATATATTTTAGGCTTCATGGTGATGAAAACGGTTATGCAACAGATTATTCAAGTAATAAATTAAAAGCCTTCTATAATGAAATCATAAACATAAAGCCTGAAAAAGCATTTATTTATTTTAATAATGATTACAACGCAATGGCACCAAAAAATGCACTTGAAATGCTAAATATCATAAATGGATAAATATCAAATTATTTTTTGGTGTTAATTATAAGAATTCAGTTTTAATTTTGCTTGCAGTTGAAACCATTTCCTCTGCAGCCTTTGTATAATTCATAATCTTCATCATTGGTCCCCTCAGATGGAACTCACCAGTAATTAATCCCTGTATGGGATCAATCTGTGATTTTATTAATTTTATCCAGTTTGAATAGGTTCCATAATATAAAAATGTTGATTCGGGGAGCTTGTTAAGATTTTCAGAACATTTATACTCAATGCATTTTCCTCCGGAAAGTTTTAAATAAAGATACCAGTTTTCTGGATGTTTGTCATCTGCATTTATTCCAAAGGTAATTGTATCGTTCCAGTCTTTTCCATTAATATAATATTCTTTATTATTATTTAATAGGTCAACAAATTCTTCAGCCCATTCTTCAGTGCAGAATAAAGTCATAAAAATTCATCTTTAAATAGTATATAATTCCTGTTAAATGGAAATTATATCTCTATTATTTTATTGCCCAAATTTAAATTATAAGGTTTTGTTTTCTAATTAATACATTTATGAATTATCAAAATAAGGCCATGCATAATTATAATTAACAATTGGTTATTTAAATTTATAGTAAATATCTAGGCTAAGAATTTCTTTATATATGTAAAATTAAAATTTTAAAAATAATATCTAATAAAATCCATTATAATGTTACATTTCCATTATTTAATTGCTGGCTAGATGCACTAAAATAGGTTGCCTCAATTGATAGATTATACACGGTTAGATTCCCGCTTAAAATTCCAGTTATGGTGGTTATTACATTTAATATACCATTTACCAGTGTGTTAATTGCTGAAAAGCTAAGGGTGTTTGACCATACATTCAGGCCTGTAATATTTCCATATGGTGCTGTTATGGTTATAATTTTATTTCCCAATACGGTGTGCTGCAGGGTAAGATTATTAAATGACGCAGAGGCAGCTGTAATATGGTAGGTTCCATTCAACTCTGGTGTAATAACTGCATCATGAAGTGTTATTTTGGTTATATTTATAAAAAAGAAATTTTGTGGGTCACTGGCCGTACTGGAATTGTTTTCATTTCCATTCCTGCCCTGATGTAGAAAACTTCCATAATAGGGAATAAAGCTTAATATGATTATTAATGCCAGTGAAATGACCACAATTTTTAGATATTTTTTATTTGTTCTCATTTTCACCACGCAATGCCTTCTTATCCACCTTTCCAACAAGTGTTTTTGGCAGCTCATCCCTGAATTCTATGATTTTTGGCACCTTGTAAACTGCAAGCTTATCCCTGCAGAAATCAATAACATCCTTCTCAGTTAATGTATTATCATTCCTTACTATTACAGCCTTTACCGTTTCACCACGGTGCTCATCCCTTATGCCTATTACAGCACATTCTGATATCCTGGGATTCTGGTATAAAACCTCCTCTATCTCCCTGGGGTATATATTATAGCCTCCGGCTATGATCATGTCCTTCTTCCTGTCAAGTATGTAAACATAGCCATCATTGTCCATTTTTGCTATGTCACCTGTATGGAGCCAGCCATCGCTTAAAACATTATTATTCTCATCGGGCCTGTTCCAGTAGCCCTTCATGACCTGCGGACCCTTAATTAACAGCTCACCCGGAGACCCAATGGGCACCTCGGTAATGCCATCGTCTATTGAAACGATCTTTTCATATGTGTCTGGAACAGGCATGCCAACTGAACCTGGCCTTATGTATTTATCACTGTCTTCTTCGTAAATTGGTGTGATGTTAGCCACGGGTGAGCACTCACTGAGGCCGTAGCCCTCAACAAGCTTTGCACCTGTAAGTTCCTCAAACTTTTTCTGCAGTTCCACAGGCAGGGGTGCGGCCCCGGAAATGCATACCCTTACATCCCTGATATTCCTCTTCTCAATATTCTTAAACTGGGTAATTGAATGGTATAACGTTGGTATTCCAGGAAATGCCGTTGGTTTTTTTCTTTCCATTAAATTAATTGTCATTTTAATATCCCTTGGGTCTGGTACAAGAATAATTTTGGATCCCTGTATCAATGGTGTTAGCATTGCGGTCATCATGCCGTAAACATGAAAAAATGGTATTGATGATAGATATGATAAATTCTCCTTGTACTTCGGTGGAAGCCATTCTATTATCTGGTATGCGTTTGCTATTAAATTATAATGTGTTAGCACCGCAGCCTTTGGAACGCCTGTTGTGCCTCCAGTGTACTGGAACAGGGCAGGATCATTCTGAGGGTCTATATGTACTTGTTCAGGAGATACTTTTATTCTATTTGGCCTCTTACAGATATATATCTTATCTGCTGCAGGAATTTTTGGCCTTTTTCTTATGGTTATCAGGGAATAAATTGCAGATATTACACCGGGAAGATAATCCTTAACCCTTACAACAAAAATATTTTTTAAATGTGCAGGATAAAATTTTATTACCTTATTTATAAATTCATCCATGACAACCATTGAACGTGCCCCAGAATCATATAGTTCCTCCCTTATCTCCTTCTCTGTATATAATGGGTTAACCTGGACGATAATTGCACCAAGCTTGGATATTGCAAAGAAAAATATGATGTACTGTGGTATATTTGGCAGCATAACTGCAATTCTGTCTCCCTTTGTTATTCCAAGTTCAGATAACCTGAATGAAAGGGCATCCACCTCATCCCTTAATTGCCCATAGCTTATTTTAAGTCCCATGAAGTCTACTGCTATATTATTCTTATATTTATCCACAGACCGGGAAAAGGCATCATATAAGCTTATCTTTGGTATATCAATGTGCCTGTGTACCCATGGTGGATAATTTAATTTTAGTATATCATCCAGTTTTTCAGTAATTTCTTCCATCATTAAATCACCTGGACTTCACCGTGTATGCAGCCAGTATAAAATTAGGGCTGTTGAATCCAAGGTTTGTTTTTGACATGCTAAATGATGAGGCTTTCTGGTAAGTTGCATTTATTGTGGCATTATACATTATTATCTGACTTGCTGTTATGGTAAAATTTGGCTGCTCATTTATAATAAGGTTCGTATACGATGTATTATTTGCATATATGTGTGTTGCATACAGTGTAACATTTAATCCTGTTGCCATCGATGATTTAATTGTTGCGTACAATGACCCGTTAATATACTTTTTTAAAACAAGGTTGCTTATTGATACCTTTTGCATTACAACATGATATTCAGTTTGTCCACTAACATTTAATGTCGTAATTGTTGCATTTGTTAAAATCATTTCAGATGCTGTAATCCCGAAATCAGTCAGTGTCACAGGTTTTGCAGTAACAGTTGATGAGTTTAGTGCCATGTAACCCGCAGTCATGGACAATAGAAGTGCAATGATTATCCCTGCTATTAGTATTATCTTATTTCTTTTTGATTTATGATTTTTTGCACTCTCTATAAATTTGACCATTTTTTATCACTAATTTATATTAACAAGCATTTATATATTAAATTTAAAAAATGGAGGTTAACACTTTTAATTGTAATATATAAATCTATTATATCCTGGAAAAACATTTAATATATTACCAAGGCTTATATATTTTATGAGCAGATCTGGCCAGATTGAAATTAAAAATATTAAAAATAAATATTATGCATACTATACTTTAAACATCTGGGATAAAAGGAATAAAAGGGAGATTAAAAAAACAAGATATCTGGGAAGGCTGGATAACGGGAATATAGTTATAAACCAAAAGTTCGTGGTTCCTGACAGGGCATTACAGTATGGGGACATAGCGGCAATTATGACCCTTAACAGGCAGTCACTTGATAAAATAGATAATATATTTGACAAATACAATAATGAAATTAAGGCACTTGCATTAATAATTGCACTTTATAAATCCCCGCTTGGTTACTCAAGATATTACTATAAAAGAAGCATACTTAGCCTAATATGGCCACGCCTTAAGATTATGAATAACAATATAAGTTATGTTTTAAGGTATCTGTCAAGGAGACGTGATAAATTTGAGAACCTTATGGAGATAAAAGAGGATATGCTTTTGCTTCACATTGAGATATCAATAATATCACAGATTGAGGAAAAAAATGAATTTAATGTGGTTATTTTGGATATACTTATAGATGCCATCAGCCTTAATATAATAAATTCAGATTATATTACCGATAAATTTTACAATATTGAAAAGTTCATTAATATGACCAGGTCTGTTAATAATGGTGGTGTTTTGATTCTGGAATCCGGTTTTAATACACCAAAAAACATACAAAAACTTATGAAAAATAATATTAATTTCATAATAGAGGGAAATGAAAATGATATTATAAAAATTAAAAACAGATTTAAAATGGAGAAGATTATACTTTACAGGGATTATAATGAACTTTTAAAAAAAAGCATATTTTTCTCAGAAAAAAGGATTGGAAAATTGTTATATTATATATTTTATGAGGGAAATGAGGATGTGGATTTTATTGAATTTAAGAAGGTAAGAAATTTAAAAATGGCCATATCAAACCTTGACATAAATCATAATCTTATTTATCAGGCAATCAACCTAAGGAATTTTATAGACCGTATTGTATCATACTCAAAATTCAGGCTTTATTCTGATAGCGTTTACTGGATTGATAGCAGGGCGATAGATGGCTATGTAATAATAAACACAATAGCGCTTAATTTTTATTTATCATTTTTTAGGCATTCGACATTTATACACCCGGGCAGAATGAGCTATATTGAATCTTTACTTTTGGAACTTTCATCTGTTAACGCCTTTATCATTAAGGATGATATTTATATATCAAAAATTCCGGGAGAACTGAGGAGAAAGATGGAAACAATAGATGAAAGTATAAATTTGGATGCATACAGGGAAATAATTAAAAGATGAAATATAAACACGAGTAAACCTTATTTGTTTTTAATTAAAATGGACTTCTTTTTAGATTTAAGGCCAGAGATTATCTTTATATCCGTTGAATTAACATTATAAAATTTGGATAACTGTTTTATAATATCTGCATTTGCCCGGTTATTTTCCATTGGTTCGGCAGTGTATACATCAAGACCGTTTTCCTTTATGCGTATATTTTTTGGCCCCCTGTACACATGTATATTTATTATCAATTTAAAGTTATAATATTATTGAGTATAAAAAAATTTTTATTAATAAAATCATGGTTCAAATCATAATATTAGGTTAAGATTTCTGTTAACATTTGTTAACATCCATCTTTGAAAGTTGTCATCTCTAATAATTTAAAGATGCTTAAACTTTCAGGATTAACCCTTAACCCGCCTATCCCGTCAAATGCATTCTGGAATGCCTTTTTTATTATATTGTAAGAACCGTTAATATCTGGATTTATTAAAATTCCTTTTGCAGATTTAAACAATCCTCTTTTTATTCTTTTTCCAAGATATTTATCATGTTTTTCTATTGTTTCATTATCAAGAAAAGAGCATTTAGAAGTGTATGATTCTTCCTGAAAATAACATCTATTCCATTCTCTTCTCCTTTGTTTTTAATTAGTTTTATTAGTTTATTAAAAGGTATCTGTGTAAAAATTCTGATTGTTTTGATGTTGGATAGTGATTCTTAAACAAAAATGCTTAGATTTCTGACTTGCGACAAAAACAATATAAAAATAATAGCATATTCTCCATTAACCTATATAAATTTAAATAAAAAATTTTATCAATTTCAAGGCCCGTGGGTATGTCAAAGGCATAGTATGCTCTTGCATACTTAAAAAATCAATACCAGGGCATCAGGATTAAAGCATTTAAATGAGGTAATAGGGTTGAAACTGTTAATGTGAATATTTATATATAATTATGTACCATTATGTAATATATAGGTAAAATATACACAACCAGCTTTAAAGCGTGTATTAACTTTTATTTTTTTCAATAAAATTCTTTACATCATTTAAATCCATTAAAATTATGTTTTTATTTTTTATGGTGTTTTTATTTTCAATAAAGCCAGATTTGGAAAATAAAGCATATATAACATTACAGTTATTATAATTTTTAAGCAAAATTTTAGATTTTTCCATTAATTTGTCTATTAATGATGCTGATATCTTTTTATTTGTCCACTTGCATTCACCAAATAACAGTTCATTTCTTTCTGATGAATACGCAACTATGTCTATTTCCTCAATATCATTTCCTTTATTCTTTAATTTGTTTTTACCCCACCACCTTGATACATTGTCATAATATTTTCCGGTAAGGCCATCGTATATTAATGACCTTATTAAATATTCAAATTTTTCTCCCGCGTATGTATTAAAATCATTTTTTATATAATTAAACACCCTTTCTGTTCTTGAATTTTCTATTTCGCTTTTATTTGGCAATATGTAGCGGAACCAGAATGATAAATAATTGTCCTTAATCCAGTAAAGCCTGCGTTTAAAATTTTTATCTGACCCAAATGGTATTTCCGGTTCTATAAAATCAAGGGATATCAAAACATCAATATATTTTGATACCATGCTTTTATCCATTCCGGTATATGAGCATATCTCATTCAGCCTGTGATTTCCAATTGCTATTGCCTTTAAAATTGTAAAGTAATTCCTGGCCTCCCTTAACTCGCCTCTTAATAAAAACTCTGCCTCCTCGTAAAGATAGCTGCCACGGTTTAAAAAATTGTTTTTTAAATTATTCCAGAATGATAAATTGGTATTAAACTTTAATATATATTCTGGTATTCCACCAAGGACAAAATAGCTATTGCATAGATCTTCAATGTTGTATTTCAGAAAATTATTAATAAATTTAAATTTTAATGGTTTAATTCTAATCTGCCCGGTTCTTCTGCCATATAACGGGGATTTATATGATAAAACATCATTTTCCATTATGCTTACAGATGACCCTGAAAGAATTAAAAAAACATTATTATTTTTAAGAAATGAATCATAAATTTTCTGAAAAATAGATGGTATAGACCTGTTTGCCTCTATTAAATATGGAAATTCATCAATTGCAATAATAATTTTTGATTTTTTTGTTTTCTCTATAAAATTTTTGTTATTAACAATGGATGAAAAAAGTGAATACCAGTCATTATAATAGGCATATTCAATGCTTTTGTCATTTAAAAACTCTGATAATAATTTCTGAAAATTTCTTATATTTTCAGTATCCCCCTCATTGGTTGCAAGAAAATATAAACCATGGCCTGACATAAAATTATTTATAAGTTCTGTTTTACCAACCCTTCTTCTTCCATATATAACAATAAGCCCTGATCCTTCCATATCATACTGATTTTTTAATATCTCCATTTCCTCTTCTCTATCAATAAATTTTTGTTGAGACATAAGTATAATACTTTATATTCAACTAATATTTAAATTTAAGTCAATGCAAATAAAATTCTTGATAATATAGAAATTTTCTATGTAATTACGTAATCTTTATTATTAAAACGGGATTTATTTCGATAATGTAATTAATCTACTGTAAATTTAAAATGACTCTTTGCAATATCATAAATTCATTAGGAAATGAAAAAATGACAAATGCAAAGAATCAATTAATAAGTATAGAGGAATTAATAAAGGTTTTCATAAATGACGGAAAAGAGGGAAAGAAGGAACTGATTACATGGTTTCTAAACAATGTAATGGATGAAGAGGCCATTGAACAGTTAAATGCTGTAAGATATGAAAGGAATAATAAAAGGACAGGCTACAGGAATGGTTACAAGAAGAGGAAATTAAAGACTTTGGATGGTGAATTAATATTGGACAAGCCTGATATAAGGTCAGGATCATTCACAATCAAGATATTTGACAGGTATTCAAATGTGGAAAGGGCTTTAAACTCTGTAATAGCAGAATCATACATCAATGGTGTGTCAAAGATCAGTAAACAGTATAATAAATAATTTAGGTGTAAATGTATCTCCTGAGTACGTATCATCACTGAATAGGCAGCTTGATACCAAGGTTAAGGAGTTCTTAGAGAATAGAATAGAGGATAAAATAAAATATTTATACATAGATGCTGCTTATTTTAAGGTCAGGGAAAATAGTAAATATAAATCAATGGCATTATACACATCAATAGGTGTAAACACCAATGGTATAAGGCAGATATTATCAATGGATATTTATAATTCAGAGGATGAAATGGACTGGAGCAACTTCTTCAGGCTTAAGGAAAGGGGATTAACAGGAGTACAACTGGTAATATCAGATGGCCATAGGGGAATAATGAAGGCAGTAAAAGAATCATTCCCCGGATCACTGTGGCAGTACTGCCATTTCCATTTCATGAAGAATCTAAGAAAGACAATGAATAATGAGTATTGGAAGGATGTATCAAAAATAGTGTCAGAGGCACTAATGGATGAATCGTTATTTAGGATGGCCATGGATAGGATGGAGGAAATGAAGTTAAATAAGTCCATTGACATGTTCTATAAATGGTATGATTCTTTATATTCATACATATCATTTCCAAAAGAACATCAGAGAAAGCTGCATACAAACAATGTAACAGAGAGATTCAACAGGGAATTAAAGAGATGGATTAAAAAGATAGGTGCATTTCCCAATGGTGATTCACTGATAAGGCTGGTTGATTAGGTATAATGGTAAAGGGTCATTTGAATTTACAGTAAAAGTATTACATTATTAGATTTAAGGCCAGAGATTATCTTTATATCCTTTGAATTAACATTATAAAATTTGGATAGCTGTTTTATAATACCTGCATTTGCCCGGTTATTTTCCATCGGCTCATCCATGTATACATCAAGACCATTTTCTTTTATTCGTCTATTTTTTGTTCCCCTGTACACATGTATATTTATTATCAATTTAATGTTATAATATTATTAAGTATAAAAAATTTTTATTAATAAAATCATGGTTTAAATAAAGATATTATACCATAACTGGGGCAGGATACTTTGAAGCTGGAAGATAAAAATTAAAATTTTAAAGCCTTAGGTAGATATAGCCATCCTTTTGCCTTTTTGCAATTTCATAAAAGCTAACAGGAGCGATTTTAACACCGGGTGCCAGATCAGCATCTGAAAGGTTGTTTGATTTCATTGCAACACCGCATGCGTATACATTTATTTTATGATTGCCAAGCAAATTGTTTATATTTTCAGATTCGGATTTAAGAACGCCAAATATACCAGTTTCTGAATAAACTGCAACAATGTCTTCAACATCATTCATTTTTGCCATATTGGATATTGCCAGATATGACAAAGGTATTTTCTCACTTTCAGATATTTGAAATAATATTTTCATATCATACTAATTTTTATAATGTAATTAAAGGTATATTTTTTTTGAAAATGTTTATAAAAATTATTTTAAAAGCTTGGGTATATCATCCGGATAATCTGCAACATTAATTCCAGCATCCATAAACGCTTTTATTTTTGATTCTGCAGTGCCTGTCCCACGTTCAATTATTGCACCTGCATGCCCCATTCTTTTTCCTGGTGGTGCACTCCTTCCGGTTATGTAACCAACAACAGGCTTTTTGACATTTTCCTTTACATATCTGGCAGCCCTTTCCTCCTCACTTCCACCAATCTCACCAACAAGCACAATCCTTTTGGTGTTTTTATCCTCGTTATACATTTTTATTACATCAAGGAAGGTAAGGCCAACAATAGGGTCTCCTCCCAGTCCTATTACTGTACTCTCACCAAATCCAGCATCAGTAACAGCCTTAACAATTTCATATGTTAATGTTCCACTTCTTGATGCAATTGCAACGTCTCCTTTTCTAAATATATGGTTGGGCATGATCCCTATTTTTGCCTCACCAGGAACCGTAATTCCGGGGCTGTTTGGGCCTATAACTGTTACACCCTTTCTGTTTGCCTCTGCAACAATTTCCATGGTGTCATGTACAGGAACGTGTTCTGCCAGTATGTATATAAGCTTAAGTCCATTATCAATTGCCTCAAAGGCGGCATCCCTGACAAAAGGAGCCGGCACTGCCAGCATTGAGGCTTCAGGCATAAGTTCAAGTGTGTCCATAACAGTTTCATATATTTTTATGCCATTGACAGTGCCGCCAGATTTTCCCGGAGAAACTCCTGCAACAACATTTGTCCCAAATTTTATCATTTCACCTGAATGAAATGAACCCTGGTGACCGGTCATTCCCTGAACTATTACCCTTGTATTTTTTGTTATAAGCACCATTTTAATTACCCCCATTTAATTTCACAAGCTCATTGATTGCATCATTCATATTTGAATAGGCATCTATGCCATTGTCCATAAGAATCCTCCTGCCCTCATCCTCATGAACACCGCTAAGCCTAACAACAATTTTCTGTTTTATATTGAATTTATTCTTTGCTGCAACTATGCCATTGGCCACCGTATCAGCCTTGGTAACACCGCCAAATATATTCACAAAAAATATTTTTGGATCTGCCCTCAAAACAAATGAGAATGCATCCTCAACTATACCCGTACTGTCAGTTCCACCTAGGTCAAGGAAATTTCTTGGCCTGAGTTTGTGAAGCGTCAGGGCATCCAGCGTCGCCATTGTAAGCCCCGCACCATTGGCTATTACACCGATGTCACCATCCATTTCAATGAATGTAAAGCTTTTTGATGCTGATTCATTTTCGAGCTCTGTCTTCTCAGGATCAGGGAAAATATACTGCTTATGCCTGTATAGGGAACTATCATCTATAATTACCTTGGAATCACCGGCAATAATATTATCTGATGAATCGATTATAAGAGGATTTATCTCCATCAGTAGAGAATCCTCCTTTTTAAATGCATTATAAAGTAATCCTATTAAAGTACCAAGCTGCGACTTCAAACTGCCGGAAAGGCCCAGAAATTCAGAAACCTCCCGTGATATATAATCAGAATATCCCATTAATGGGTCTATCTTTATTTTTATTATTCTGCTGTCTGGTACACTCTCTATATCCATCCCGCCATCAGGAGATGCCATTAAAAGTGGCCCCTTTGATGATCTATCAAGGGTTATGCTTAAATATAACTCTTTTTTAATATTTATCATTCTCTCTATTAATAGTTTATTTACCTTTAAACCGTTTATAGTTGTTCCCAGCAGGGTTTTTGCAGCCTCTTTTAGATCCTCCTGTGATTTGGCAAATTTTATACCACCTGATTTGCCACGCTTTCCTGAAAGTATCTGGGATTTTACGGCCACTGGATATTGATAGGGCCTGATCTCATTAATATCAGAAACAACATAGCCATCTGGAACTGGTATTCCATATTTTTTAAAAATTTCCTTCCCCATGTATTCATAGAGATTCATATATATCGAAATTAAATGATTAGACCATATTTAATATTATTTTTCAGGCTAAAAGTATGGTTAAAAATATTTTTAAGGATATAATGCATTTTATTACATGATTTACAGAGACTTTGGCACATCAGGCTTTAAAGCATCGGCAATAGGAATGGGAACATATTATGATATGCGGTGGATCTTTAAAACATATGCCGGGATATATTCAAATAAGAAAACAAAGATTAATGCCATTAAAACTGGTCTGGAAAATGGAATTAATTTAATAGACACTGCTGAATTTTATCATACAGAGGGTATTGTATCCGAGGCGGTAAAAAATTTCAAGCGTGATGAAATATTTATATCAACAAAGGTGCTTCCAACACATTTATCACCAAAATCCCTTGAAAGGGCACTGAAAAGAAGCCTAAAAAATTTAAATATGGATTATGTGGATTTATACATAATACATTTTCCAAACTATGCGGTTGATCTTAAGAAAACATTAAAAAAAATGGAGGAATTAACAGAGGCTGGATTAATAAGAAATATAGGTGTAAGCAATTTTAGTTTTAAGCTTATTAAATACACTGTGGAAAATCTTAAAAAATACAATTTATGCGCCGTGCAGCTTAATTATAATATATTGCACAGAAACGTTGAGAATAATATTTTAGATTATTTAAAGAAGAATAATATTGCATTAATGGCGTATTTTCCCATAGCCCATGGTAAAACAGCAAGGAATAAGAATCTTGAGGAAAAATTTAATTATATAAGGTCAAAAATTGGGGATGTACCCAGTACAAGCATAGCCCTTTCGTACCTTACAAGCATAAGTGATAATGTTTTTCCAATTCCGCGTGCATCAAATCCTGAACATGTAATGCAGAATATAAAATATGCTGATATAAAATTGAATGATGAATTAATAAAATATATACAAAATAATTTTTAAAATGAATTTATGTTTTCAACAAGCCTCTGACCATATTCTGCTGTTCCAAGTGGATTCACATTAAAGAATTTTGCAAGGTCTGCAGTTACAGTTTTTTCCTCTATTGCCTTGTTTACAGCCCTTTCAATTATATCCTCTGCCTCTGTCCAGCCCATATATTTCAGCATAAGCTGGGCACCCCTTATGAGCCCAAGTGGGTCTGCTATATTTTTACCTGCATACTTTGGGGCTGTTCCATGCACTGCCTCGAACATGGCACCATCGTCACCAACATTGGCGCCCCCCAGTGTGCCTATATTTCCAATAAGTGCCCCGGCGGCATCAGATATATAGTCACCATCAATATTTGGAGCAAGAATAACATCATATTCCCCGGGTCTTGTTATAATTTGCTGGAACATATTATCTGCTATTATGTCATTTATAAGTATTTTTTTACTGCCATCCTGTGAAACATAATCAGAAAATTCATTTAATGCGGTTTCATATGCCCATTCCCTAAATGCACCTTCTGTATACTTCATTACATTGCCCTTGTGCATAATTGTGACCTTTTTCTTATTTTCTGATATTGCAAATTTAATTGCCGCCCTTGTTATTCTCTGTGTTTTATATTTATTCATTGGCTTCAGCCCTATGCCAGTATCATCACCAAGATCTATGCCCAATTTTTCCTTAAAAAATGCCTTTATTTCCTGTGCCTCCCTGCTATCATATTTCCACTCATAACCCATGTACAGGTCATCTGTATTCTCCCTGAAAATTGTTAAATTAACATTTTCTGGGTGCTCAAGCGGACTCTGAAGGCCATTCACATACTTTACCGGCCTTATGTTTGAATATAAATCTAGCATCTGCCGTATTCTTACATTTATGGACTTGAAACCTGTGCCCACAGGGGTTCCAAGTGGGGCCTTCAGTAATATCCTGTATTCCATTATATCCTTTATGGATTCCTCAGGAAACCTATCGCCCTTTAGATTCAGGGCCTTATCGCCCACCAGGACCTCCCTCCATGCTATTTTTTTATTTTTGTAAGCCTTCTTAACCGCAGCATCAACGACCTTTCTGGTTGCATCCATGATTTCAGGGCCAATGCCATCACCATCCGTATAAAGTATAACTGGATTGTCTGGAACCCGCCATTTTTCGCCGGTAAAAATTATTTTATCCATTAAAATCCCTTGTTTCAATAAATTTTATTATCTTATATATTTTTCTATGATATACAAAATACATTGAATTTTAAGTTGGATTTAATTAAGGCAGTAATCATCCAATAATAAAGTTAAAATTTAATATACATATATTGAGATATGGAATTTAAAACTGATACAATAAAAATAAACGGAAATGAATACAGGTATTACCCTCTCGCGCAGCTCAATGAAAAGTACGATGTTGACAGCCTTCCATACTCCTTTAAAATTTTACTTGAGAATATGATGAGAAATTTTGATGGAATTGATATAAATGAAAAATCTATTGATAATACCGCATCAATGAAAACAGGATCAGAAATTGCGTTCAAACCATCCAGGGTTGTGTTTCAGGATTATACCGGAATACCAATACTTTTAGACCTTGCAGCAATGAGGTCATATTTGAACAGTAAAAATGTAAGCCCTGAAAAATTAAATCCGGCAGTGCAGTCAGATATGGTTATCGATCATTCAGTAATTGTTGATACATTTAAGGATACAGAGCCGATAATAATTAACATGAAGGACGAATTTGAAAGAAACATAGAAAGATATAATTTTCTTAAATGGGCAAAGGAATCATTTGAAAATGTTAGAATAGTCCCGCCAGGCCATGGCATAATACATCAAATAAATCTTGAATATTTTTCCTCACTTGCTGTCAAAAAGGACGGCACAATATTCCCTGAAAGCCTTATAGGTGCAGATTCACATACAACAATGATAGGAGGTATCGGTGTGCTTGGCTGGGGCGTCGGTGGTCTTGAGGCCGAGGCATCCATGCTTAATGAGCCATATTTTATGACTGTTCCAGAGGTAATAGGTGTAAACTTAAAGGGAAAATTAAATGCCGGGGTAACGCCAACAGATACCGTGCTTTATATAACCAAAAGGCTAAGGTCTGAGAACGTTGTTAATAAATTTGTTGAATTTTTTGGAAATATTAATGAACTCACCGCACAGGACCGGGCAACAATTGCAAACATGGCCCCGGAATACGGTGCAACCATCGGTTATTTCCCTGTGGATAATGAAACACTTCAGTATATAAGGGCAACAAACAGGGATGCTGATTCAGTTGAGGCCTATTTTAAGGCGCAGGGATTATTTTATAATGGTCCGAAGAGGTATAATAGGGTTATAGATATTGATCTCTCAGAAATAAAAAGTTCTGTGGCAGGTCCAAAAAACCCGGATGAGCTTGTTGAATTAAAGGATCTTAGAGGTACAGTAAAGGGTCTAATAGAAAACAACCATGGTGATGTTGTTAATGATGGGTCTGTTGTGATTGCTGCAATAACCAGCTGTACAAATACATCCGATCCCACAGTTATGCTTGGCGCCGGCATACTTGCCAAAAAGGCATATGAACACCATTTAACATCAAAGGATTATGTAAAAACAAGCCTGGCTCCAGGTTCAAGGGTTGTTACAGATTACCTTAAGGCCGCAGGCCTTCTTGACTATTTAAATAAAGTAGGCTTTGATATAGTTGGATATGGCTGCACAACATGCATAGGCAACAGCGGGCCTCTCATACCTGAGGTACAGAAAGATATCTTAAAAAATAATATAAAAACATATGCAGTTTTAAGCGGAAACAGAAACTTTGAGGGCAGGATTAACCCATACATAGCAGGGGCCTTTCTCGCATCCCCTGTTCTTGTGGTTGCCTTTGCCATAGCAGGCAGGGTTGACATAGATTTTGAAAATGAGCCCATAGGTTTTGATGGCGACAGACCGGTTTACCTAAGGGATGTATGGCCATCCAGTGAGGAGATTAAAAAATACTTTTATCTGGCAATGGATCCCGAGGCATACAGAAAGGAATATGCCGAGGTTTTCGAGGGTGACGCAAACTGGAATTCATTAAAATCGTCAAAAAGCACATTATTTACATTTGATGATTCCTCAACATATATTAGGGAGCCACCATGGCTTTATCTTGATCCTGTAAAAAACATAAAAAATGCCAGAATATTTGCAATATTTGGTGATAAGATTACAACAGATCACATCTCACCAGCAGGGCCAATAGCAAAGGACTCTGTTGCAGGTAAATACCTTTCCTCGCTTGGTGTGTCTGAAATGAATACATTCGGTGCAAGGCGCGGTAATCATGAGGTAATGATGCGCGGTGGCTTCTCAAATCCAAAAATAAGGAATCTAATGGTTGATAAAACCGGTGGGTACACAATATTTTACCCATCAGGCGAGGAAATGTCTTTCTATGATGCTGCAATGAAGTATAAAAGTGAAAATGTTCCGCTGGTCATATTTGCAGGAAAACAGTACGGATCAGGAAGCTCCAGAGACTGGGCAGCAAAGGTTACAGCATTGCTTGGCATAAAGGCAGTAATTGCCGAGAGCTTTGAAAGAATACACAGAAACAATCTTGTGGACATGGGAGTAATACCAGTCCAGATCGATAAAATGCCTGAACTAAAGGGTGATGAGCTAATAAGCATAGATGGCATTGAAAATATAAATAAAAATCAGGATTTAACCATAAGAATAAACAGTAATGAAATTCATGGAAAGGCACTGATATATACTGATGCAGAATTAAATTACATAAAATCTGGAAATATACTCAAGTATATATCAGAACAGATTAAATAAATTTTTTAATATAATATTGGATTTAATATTTAATGATAAATAAATTTTTATCTGTTATATAACTCTGGCTCTAGCACGTCAAGGGCTTTATTCTTAAATTCATTTATTCTGTTTTCTATGTCCTTTGCATTCATTTTTTCATCTATTAATATATATCTAACCTTGGCCAGTAGTGACGTTGCATATGTGCATTTGCATAATGAATCTGATGTTATTACCATCATCTCAGGTTTATATTTTAACAATTCATCCATTCCAACATCTCGTGCTTGTCCCTTTGGCGTTATTTTATATGCAGGTGAGTCGTATCTTTCCTCCTTTTTTGTTTCATCATCAAAAATTAAAAAATATCTGGAATCCTCCAGCTTTATTAAATTGTTATTTTCATCGGTGGTTATTCCTATCCTCATATTTAATTTATGTAATATAATTATATATAAGATTTTATGTTATAAGATATTTTTAATAATATTATGAATAACATATTTCTGTATACAATCATTTTTTATTTTATTATATCATAAAATAAAATATTTAATCAATTAATACAAAGTATTTTATGCATGTAATAAAAATCCGCCGTTTTGATTTTTGATATTTGTATCTCTCAATTAAAATAAAAATAGTATTATAAAAACATTGAAACAATTTGTCACAATTACTCTCAATACCAGCACTGCATCAGGAAAATCGAATTGTATCAAATGGAAAGAATAAAAACAATAGTTTTTATAAAAATATATTATAAGACTATTGGAGTTTTTGGGACAAAATGCGGGATTAATATTACAGGGAAAAAAATAAATTAATGAAAATTTGTTTGATTATTTATAATTTGCATTATTGTATTTTTGAATATATTTTTATTAATTCCCTGAAACCAAGGTTTTTATAAAAATTAATGGCCATTGTGTTGAGGGATGGAAATTCCGCAGTTACCATGTTAATTCCACGGTCATTGACAACATCTGTAAATTTATCGATAAACTCCTTGCCAATGCCCTTTGAACGGAATTCTGGAAGCACATAAATTTCCCTTATTCTGGCCTCATATTTTGGGTCATAATATATTCTGAATATTATATCAGAAATCAAAATTCCAACAATCTTTTTATTTGATTCTATAACCAGTGAAATATGATTATCACGGTCATTAACTATTTTTTTTAATTTTTCCCTGATCTCCTGCTCATTATTTGATGACACCCTTAATGCATAATCAAATTCTGAATTTAATCTCTTGAGTCTTAACAGCAAGTCCATTGCCTGATCTATATCATTATCTGTCATTTCCCTGATCTTATAATCCATTTACTCACCGTCCTTTTCATTAAACAGCTTTTTATAGATTTTTCTGTTTGAACCGATTATTTCTGTTGCAGTTTTTAAAAATCCCTCACGGGAATCAGTTTTCCTTGCAAGGCCCTCATCCACAGTTTTCCTTGCAACTGTTGCCGCAACCTCCGGGAATAAATTAAGGTCATCCATTGTTGGAACTATTTTATCATATGATATGTCACTTACATAATCGGCAATTGCCTGAGATGCTGCAACCATGACCCTAAAATTAACACCCTTAGACCGTGCATCCAGAACACCCCTGAAGACACCCGGAAAAACAAGGCTGTTGTTTATCTGGTTTGGAAAATCGCTTCTGCCTGTTGCAACTATTCTGGCGCCGGCATTTATTGCATCCTGTGGCCATATCTCTGGCAGGGGGTTGGCAAGGGCAAAAACAATTGGATCCCTATTCATGGATTTTATCCAGTCTGCTTTTATTGTGCCAGGCTCGGATTTTGAAGCTGATATTATAATATCAGCACCCCTGAATGCATTATCTGTATTCCCCCTGATTCTTTCCCTATTTGTTTCAAGCGCAATGTGGTATTTCCAGGGATTTTTTAACATTAATGAATCTATATCCTCACGTTCCGGCTCCAGAATTCCATGGGAGTCTATAACAACCATATTTTCCTTTTTAAACCCTGCGGCCTCGAATAGATATATTGCCGCAATGTTGGCCGCACCTGCACCATTAAATACAATCCTAACATCCTCCTTTTTCTTATTAACAAGCCTTAATGAATTAATAATTCCTGCAAGTGTTATTGATGCTGTTCCCAGCTGGTCATCGTGCCATACAGGTATATCCATCTGCTTCTGAAGATTTTCCAGCAGAAAGAAGCATCTTGGTGATTCTATATCCTCTAAATTATAGCCGCCAAAATAAGGCTCAATGGCCCTTGCAGCCGTTATAAACTCATCATTATTTTTAACATTTAACGGTATTGGTACAGCATTTACACCTCCCAGGTAATTAAAAAGCAGGGCCTTCCCCTCCATAACAGGTATGGATGCGTGGGTTCCAACATTTCCCAGGCCTAATACCCTGGTGCCATCTGTTAGTATGGCAACCGAATTCCATTTGCCTGTTAATTCATAAACCAGATCATCATTATTCTTAATCTGCCTGGATACCTCCGCTATACCTGGTGTATAAAGGGAAGAAAAATCGTCAAGGCTGTTTATTGGAACCTTGGGCAGTATTCTTATTTTCCCCTTATATTTTCTGGATATTTCCATGGCAATCTTATTATAATCGCCAGTTTTTTCAGAATCCCTCATAATCATAAAAATATATATACAATTATTATTAAAACTTTACCTTTAAACATATAAACATTTACCGTAATTTTTGAGAAAAAAATTAAAAATTTAGCTATTTTTTAAATTTTTGTATATTTCCATTTTACAGCTGCAGTTTTCTATATTACACGAGTTTATGGTAAATTGCGGGCACATGTCAAGTTTATAAGGATATGAATTTTTAACAGCTGATTTTATATCCTCAATTTTAGTAAGGCATAAATTTATAAGTTTTTCATTATTAAATATGATCTCATGCACAATTACCGAATTGTTAAGTTTTGGGTAGACAATAATTATTAATCCAGAATTTATATTCCTTTTTGCGCATATTACAGCAAGCTCTGAATAGTATGTATCAGGTATATTGCTTGTATAAACAGAATTATTTATCTTTAGAATATATGGCACAATTGAGGTTTCATCGTAAATGTTTTTTATCAAATATTTTTCATAACCTGATAGCCCAAGTGTATTTACCGAATTTTTTAATGCATATTCCTGTGAGGATATTGCAAGTGCAGATGTTTCTATGGCATCCATCATAAAAAATTTTATATTATTCTTATCATAATTAAATGTTGATTTTAATCTATTCTCTGCCTGT
Source organism: Acidiplasma sp. MBA-1 (assembly GCF_000949015.1). Classification (NCBI taxonomy): domain Archaea; kingdom Methanobacteriati; phylum Thermoplasmatota; class Thermoplasmata; order Thermoplasmatales; family Ferroplasmaceae; genus Acidiplasma; species Acidiplasma sp. MBA-1. The sequence continues at coordinate 594,900 of NZ_JYHS01000001.1, forward strand.
ATCTCCCTGTCATTTCTTATCCTATGGTAATATCTCCTTGGATATATTAAATCGATGTTCCTTATATCCAGCCTTGTATTCTCAATGGAATAATTATTTAAACTATTCTCAAGTTCCCCATCCTCTGATATATTAATTGAATTAATTATCCATTTATCATCCTTTAATTTTAATTTACTGCAATTGCAGACATTATTTTCCTGAAAAGGGCATCCATGCGTAAAATAAGTGCATCTTGGAAAATTTGAAATATCATCATTATACAGGCCACGCTTTATTAAATCAATTCTGTAAACCATCTCATTTATTATATTATCCCTGTTTTTAATATGAATTTTATAGGCATAAAAATTTCCAGACGAGTAAAAAACAAGATAGTTTATGTCACTGTAATTTTTATTTAAAACTGAGTAAAATAACAGCTGCTCAAGGTCGGATAAATAATCTTTATAAAGGTCTTCAATTTCTATGTTTTCCCTGCTTTTAAGCTTAAATTCAATAACTGAATTATTTATCATAAAATCAATTCTGCCAACAACATTTAAATTAAGATGGGAGCCGTTCACTGGTATTTCATAACCCGAAAAACCATCCATCTGCTCGAACCAGCCCCTGGCCATGAAATGGTATTCCTCACCAAGCTTCATTCTTAAATATATGTCATTGCTAATTTCGATTTCCTTGTATTTTCTTGAATAATATGAATTGACTGGATTTATCAGGTCTGTTACATATAAATAATCCGGAACATCAAAAGTTTTCTTTTTTATGCTATCCTCCAGTATTTTTGTTATATTATGATTAATATTGTCAGATATTATTGCCTCCTTAACACCCTGCAGAAGCTGCATAAACTTAAAGTGTTTAACTTATTAAAAACATTTCCTCATATTATTTAGAATATTTAATAAAATAACATTTTATACGAATATTTTATTATAATAATATGGATGGATATTATAGGGGAAATATAAACGATGTTAAAAGCTCTGAGGTCAAAATAGGCAATTCAAGGGATGCATACATACAGTGGCTTATCACGGACAGGCAGGAAAAATCTTATGCCATGAGAAGATTTATTATAAAACCAAATGGTATAATACAGATGCATTACCATGATTATTACGAAAGTTTATACATAATAAGGGGAAAGTGCATTGCCTGCGTTAACAATGATTCAATGGAATTAAAATCTGGAGATTTTATTTTTATAGATTCCAGATTTAAACATGAATTAATAAATAATGGCAGTGAGGATTTAGAATTTATTTGTGTAATAAATTATACAAAAAATATGGATATAATACCTGTAAATGATGAGTGCAGGGATAATGTTATCTAAAAATTAAATATTAAATGAACATTATTTTTATTAAAATTATTATATATCTTATTTAAGCCATGCACATACTTTAAATATTATTAAATACTTAAACAAACATGTATTTAATAAATGTAAAGACTAAAAGCAGCTGCAGCCTTTCTGAATCAACATATAATAATGATTCAAAAATAATACTATCCTATGTGGGAAAGACAGGTAAATATTTTAATTCTATTTTCGGATACTTTGCAGTAAATGATGATTTTAAGGAAAAATATCATAAAGATTTTAATAAAATTAAATTCACTGCTGGAAAGAATTTTATAGCATTCAGTGGGAATAAAAGGGGCCATGGCATCATGAATGCAATTGCTGAAAATGATGCCATGCCAATTTTCCCCTTTTTTTCTTTCACAGGTCTTGAACATTATTTTATAGTTACATATGATAAAAATTCTATTGAAGGCATATTTAATTCAATATCAAAATCGCATAATAAAATAATAGAATACGATTACGTAAATCTAAAATCAGGGGATGGCATCCTTGATATTTCAAAAAAGATATATTCCATGGTTCACACATTAAAAATAACCGCACTGGAGAGAAAACTTATAAAGGAAGCACTTCAGAATGGATATTATGAATGGCCAAGAACATACAGCCTGCAAAACATAGCAGATGAATACGGACTCTCAAAGCCAACGGTTTTATTCCACATAAGAAATGCAGAAAAAAAGATAATTGAATCCATTCTGGACTGATTTACGGTATAATTAATATAAATTTATCATTTAAAATATTCATAAAAATATCTCAGGTTAAATTAATATATAAAATAATTATATTAAATTATCATGTCTGGGATATATGAGTGCCTGAAAAATGTCAAATGTAACCATCCGGAAAAACATCTTGGCATGCACTTTGAGAATGGAAGTTATGTTATAAGGGCATATCTACCAATAGCTGTTAATGCCTACGTAATTATTAATGATAAAAAATATAAAATGATTGAGACCGATAATAAAATATTTCAGGCCAATTTTAATGATAAGATTAATAAGTATATGATTTCATATACTGACAGTTCAGGTTATGAGCATAAGTATTACGATCCATATAACTTCAGGCCTGCAGTATCTGATTATGATATTTACCTTTTTAAGGAGGGCAAACTTTTTGAATCATATAAGACCTTTGGTTCACATTTAATTGAAATTGATGGGGTTTCTGGCTGCAATTTCACTGTTTGGGCACCCTCCGCCCTTTCAGTTTCAGTTGTTGGAAATTTCAACCACTGGACTCCCGGAATGCATCCAATGATTAACATAAATGACTCAGGCATATGGTCTATTTTTATACCAGGTATTTCAGAAAATGAGGTTTATAAATATGCAATAAATACAAGCAGTTTTGGGATTAAAATGAAAACAGACCCATATGCATTTTATACTGAAAAAAGACCAAGAACATCCTCAATAGTAATCGGCCATGATTTTAACTGGAATGACAGCGAATGGATAAATAAAAGAAATATTTTGGGATACAATGATCCCGTATCAATTTATGAAATGCACCTTGGTTCCTGGAGGAAAAATGGCGATAAATATTACAGTTACAGGGAAATAGCACCAATGCTGATTGAATATCTTAAAAAAACCGGATTTAATTATGTGGAATTTATGCCATTAACTGAATACCCGCTGGATATATCCTGGGGATACCAGGCCGTGAATTATTATGCACCCACATCAAGATACGGCAGGCCGGAGGATTTAAAATACCTTATAAATGAACTGCACAGGAATGGCATTGGGGTAATACTTGACTTTGTTGCGGCACATTTTCCGGATGATGATTATGGATTATACATGTTTGATGGCACACACCTGTATGATTACGCAGATCCCAGAAAGGGAAGAACCCCGGACTGGGGAACAAATATATTTGATTTTGGCAAAAATGAGGTCAGGTCATTTTTAATCTCTGCAATTATGTACTGGATTGATGAATTTCATATAGATGGCATCAGGGTTGATGCGGTAACATCAATGATATATCTGGATTTCTCCAGAAAACCAGGGGAATGGATTCCAAATATATACGGTGGAAACATAAACCTTGAGGCTGTATCACTATTAACAGAGCTTAATTCAACGGTGCATGAAAAGTATCATGGGGTCATAACAGTTGCCGAGGAATCAAGCACATATAAGGGAATAACGTCAAGGTCTGGCATTGGCTTTGATTACAAATGGAATATGGGATGGATGCATGATACACTGGATTTTTTTCATACAGACCCTCTTTACAGGAAATATAACATTGGGAAATTAACCTTTACAGTAATGTATGCATACAGTGAGAGGTTTATATTGCCAATATCACACGATGAGGTTGTTTATGGCAAAGGTTCACTTTATCAGAAGATGCCCGGTGATTATAACCTAAAAATATCCAATATTAGATTGTTTATGTCTTATATGTTTGCATATCCGGGCAAAAAATTACTATTCATGGGAAATGAATTTGCACAGAAGAATGAATGGGATTCAAATTCACAGCTTCAGTGGAATGCCATTGGAAAATCTGAGGAGGGTTTATTAAACCTTATTAATGACCTCAACAGTTTATATAAAGAATATGACGACCTCCATATAGATGAAAACTTTTCATGGATAGATTTTAATGATGTAAATAATACCGTGATCAGTTTTATGAGGGGAAATATAGTATGCATATTTAATTTTACACCTGTTGAAAGGGAAAATTATGCAATAGGTGTTGACAGTCCTGGAACATATACAGAAATTTTTAATAGCGATTCATCAAGGTACGGCGGTTCAAATCATATAAATAAAAATATAGAATCATGCAATTATTCAATGCATGGGAGAAAATATTCAATAGAGATAAATTTGCCACCATTATCAGCCATTTATCTGAGGAATGATGCGTTATGACGGCTCCAATTGCAATAGAGAATGTAAGGCCTGAAATCAATTGTGGAAGGTATCCGGCAAAAACAATAGAAGGACAGGATTTTTATGTGAGTGCAGAGATTTTTAAGAGCGGGCATGACCTTGTATATGCTGTGCTAAAATACAGGAAAAAGGGTAAGAGAAGGTGGAATATAATCCCAATGGACTCAAATCCAAATGATATATTTACCGCAAAATTTAAAACGGATGGCATTGGTTTCTATGAATATACAATTGAGGCATGGAAGGATTCATACGGCAGCCTCCTGAAGGATATACAATCATGGTATAATGCAGGGGAAAATGTGGAGGAGGACCTAAAAGTTATCATGGAAATTATAAGATATTCTTATAATAATTCAAGGGGGGATGATAAAAAATTTTTAAGGTCAAGCATAAATGAATTTAAAAAATTAAATGTGGATAAAAAAATAGAGATGCTTAAGGATCAAAATTTTTCTGCCATAGTCAAAAAATATCAGAAAAAACCTGAAAAAACTAGTTACTGCAAAAATCTCGGGCTCATATCTGATCCAGTTTATGGTGGCTATGCCTCATGGTATGAGCTCTTTCCAAGGTCTCTTGGAAATAATGGCAGATCAGGAACGCTTAGGGATTTAATTAATCATTTAGGCTATGTAAAATCCATGAATTTTAATGTAATATATTTAACGCCAATACATCCAATTGGGATAACAAACAGGCGTGGAAAAAACGGTTCCAGAACTGCATCACCTGGTGACCCTGGAAGCCCATGGGCAATAGGCAATTCCTCAGGGGGCCATTATTCAATTAATCCCGAGCTTGGTACCATGGACGATTTTGAAGACCTGGTAAAATCGGCCGAAAAACTCGGCATTAAAATAGCCATGGACATTGCATTTCAGTGTTCGCCTGATCATCCCTATGTTCATGATCATCCTGAATGGTTTTACCACAGGCTTGATGGTTCCATAAGATATGCAGAAAATCCGCCAAAAAAATATTATGATATTTATCCTTTAAATTTTGAAATAAAAAATAAAAAGGCACTATGGAATGAGATGAGAAATATTATTATATACTGGATAAACCATGGCATAAGAATTTTCAGAATAGATAACCCGCACACAAAACCACTGGATTTCTGGGAATGGCTTTTAAATGAGATTAAGTCAAGGTATCCGGATGTTGTTTTTCTTGCCGAGGCATTTACAAAGGAGAACCTAATGTTTGAGCTTTCAAAGCGTGGATTTACAATGTCATACACATATTTTACATGGCGCGTTACGCCTGAAGAAATTACATCCTATTTTTCTGAATTAAATTCAGAACCATTAAATTACTTTTTCAGGCCAATGCTGTTTACCAATACACCGGATATTCTTGGAAAGGATCTATGGAAGGGAAGAAATGAATTTATCATAAGGGCGGTTCTGGCATCAACGCTATCGCCATTATGGGGCATTTACTCAGGATTTGAATTATGTGAAAATGATCATCTGGGGGATACTGAAGAATATTTAAATTCTGAAAAATATGAAATAAAACATAGAGATTTTGATTCTCCTGGTAATATCAAAGATATAATTTCAAAGCTTAATATAATAAGGGAGGAAAATCCTGCGTTAAAAACACATGGTAATATATATTTCTGTGAAACAACGAATAATTCCATACTGGCGTATGCACGATATTCTCAGGATTTTAAAAATATAGTTCTTGTGATACTAAATATGGATACTGATAATGTACAGTCTGGTTATGTAAGGGTTCCATTGGGGACGCTTAAAATTAATAATTATATTTATGATGCAGTTGATGTCCTAAATAACAATAAATATAAGTGGAATGGCGAATATAATTATGTCCGGCTTATTCCTGGAAAAAGGCAGGCACATATAATGGTGATAAAATGCTAGATGACGGCAATAAACTATGGTACAGGGATGCCATATTCTATGAGGTCCCTGTAAAATCATTTTATGATTCCAACGGTGATGGAATTGGCGATTTTAGGGGGCTCACAATGAAACTTGGTTACCTTAAAAACCTTGGTGTTGACGCTTTGTGGCTTTTACCCTTCTATAAATCGCCCCTTAAGGATGATGGTTATGATATATCAGATTACTATTCAATCCTACCAGAATACGGTACCATAGATGATTTTAAACAGTTTATAGAAACAGCGCACTCAATGAATATAAGGGTAATAGCCGATCTGGTTTTAAACCATGTATCAGACCAGCATCCATGGTTTGTGGAGGCCAGAAAAAGCAGGGACAGCCCAAAAAGAAACTGGTTTATATGGAGTGATACTCCTGATAAATTCAAGGAGGCCAGAATAATATTCATAGACACTGAAAAATCCAACTGGGCATATGACCAGGAATCGGGACAGTACTATTTCCACAGATTTTATTCATCACAGCCAGATCTTAATTATGATAATCCCGAGGTAAGGGAGGAGGTAAAAAAAATTATCAGGTACTGGCTGAACCTTGGCCTGGATGGCTTCAGGGCGGATGCCGTGCCAAATCTTTTCAAGCGTGAGGGTACCAACTGTGAAAACCTTCCAGAAACACATAATTTCTTCAAGGAAATAAGAAAAATGATGGATAGTGAATATCCTGGAACAATACTTTTGGCCGAGGCGAATCAGTGGCCAACGGATGCAAGGGCATATTTTGGCAATGGGGATGAATTCCATATGGCATTTAATTTTCCATTGATGCCAAGAATTTTTATTGCACTTGCAAAAAGGGATTATTATCCGATAGAGGATATTATAAACCAGACGCTTCCGGTTCCAGATAACTGCGACTGGTGCACGTTTTTAAGGAACCATGATGAGCTCACACTCGAAATGGTTACTGATGCCGAAAGGGATATAATGTTCAGGGAATATGCCAAGCTGCCAAAAATGAGGCTTAATCTTGGAATCAGGCGCAGGCTTGCACCCCTTGTGGATAATGATATAAATACAATAGAACTCCTTAATGCATTAATATTCTCACTGCCTGGAACGCCAATTATATATTACGGTGATGAGATAGGCATGGGTGATAATATTTATTTGGGTGACAGAAACGGTGTAAGGACGCCCATGCAGTGGTCATATGATAGAAATGCTGGATTCTCAACCGCAGATTCCGAGGAACTTTACTCACCCGTCATTACAAATCCAAATTATAATTATGAGAGCGTAAATGTTGAGGCCGAGATGCGGCTGAATTCATCGTTATTAAAATGGATGATCAAAATAATCAATATAAGAAAGGATTACAAGGAACTTCTTGGCAGGGGGTCAATCAAATTTATAAATCAGAAAAACAAAAGGGTTCTTGTTTATATAAGGGAATATGAAAACCAGAGAATGCTATGCCTTTTTAACCTCTCCAGAAGTCCAACCTATGTTGAACTAGATTTGCATGAATATGCAGGATTGAAGCCAATAGAGGCCATAACAAAGGCAGCATTTCCAAGAATAGGTGACCTAAATTATTTCATCACAATGACCCCAAGGTCATTTTTCTGGTTTAATTTAATAGTGCCCGAACGCGACGATTCATTTGACCTGGTGGATGATTATGATCAATCCTGAATCAATCTTAAATAATGAGGTAATAAATTACATAAAATCACGGAGGTGGTTTTCAAATAAAAATGATGAAATTACAGGTGTAAGTGTTTATGATTCATTTAATGTTGATAATTTTCTACTTTTGATATTAAAATTCCAGACAAATATGGGCAGTTATCTTTATTATTTCCCTGTTAGCATAGGCTCCGGAGAAATTTTAATTTCCTGCCAGGATAACAATAAAATTTATGATGCATTTTATTCCAAAGATTATGCAGATGCCATTTTAAGGCTATTCATGTCTGAAACTGAATTAAAGGGAAAAAATGGCATTTTAGGATTCATAAAAACACAGTTTTTCAATTTTAACAATTCTAACAATTTTGCGACAATAAAGGCAGAACAGAGTAACAGTTCATTCATCATGGGAAATATAATCTGCAAAAATTACAGATTTCTTCAGTATGGTGAGAACCCTGATATAAGAATGTCTGTTGTATTGATAAAAAATGGATTTGATAATGTGCCTGCACCCATGGGATATGCCGTTTACACATCACGTTCCGGGAATATTTACTTAATAAATATATCAGAATATATTTATAATTCAATAGATTTATGGTCATATTCAAATAAAAAAATATCATCTATATGCAGTGAGGCCTCAGATTACAGTGAACTGGAGAAAAAAATAAAAGGTTTTTTAACTGGAATGGCAGGTGACCTTGGAACATTAACAGGAAGGATGCACAGGGTACTTTTTTATTCAGGTGAGGAGGATTTTATTCCGGTTCTGGCCACCATGGATGATTTTTATTCTGTTATGGAAGAAACAATTAATAATCTGAGAGAATCTGGACTTATAGAAGATAGCATTATAGAAAGTTTAAAAAATAAATTAAATATTATGATAAAAAGTCTCGATTACACCGGTATATATAAGATAAGGATACATGGTGATTATCATCTGGGCCAGATAATATATTCAGAAAAGTACTATGTTATTGATTTTGAGGGAGAACCCCTTAGAAAACTTTCAGAAAGATCCGTAAGGCAGATACCCCTGAGAGATGTTGCGGGCATGCTCAGATCATTGAGCTACCTTATTTATTCATCATCATGCATCAGGCCCGATGATATAAATGATATATTAGATAATGTTTCAGTAAAATTCCTAAATGCATATAAAAATGTGATGTGCAGTATCGGTATTATGCCAGAGTATTTATTTAACTCCATTGACCTCTTTTTGCTTCAAAAAGCCTCATATGAACTATTATATGAAATTAAAAACAGGCCATCATGGATAGGCATACCGTTAAATGAAATTAAAAGAATTTATAAAAAGTTATGTCTTTAAAATAGTTTTCTCGCAGCGGTATCAAGCCCCTCAAACGTCATTGGGTGCTGGTGTGCCATCTCTGCAAAATCCCTTGCTGTAAGGCCATTTTTAACTGCAAGTGCTATTTCATTAATGACGTTCCCTGCATCGTTTCCTATTGCATAACCACCTATAATTTTCATACGTTTGTCAACAAGCAATGTTATTTCTCCGTACATTTCATCAAAGGCCTCGGCAAGTGTATCCTCCTTCAGATCATATTTAACCTCTGTGTATTCAATATTATTTCTTATGGCATATTCAGGTGTAATGCCAACATAGGACATCTGTGGTATGGTATATAATGTATACGGCACACTTAATGGGTCATAGTAATCAGTTAATTTTCCATCAGACATTATATTATGGGCCGCAACCAGGCTCTGGCGTTTTGCCGCATGGAATAACGGTGTAATGCCATTCACATCCCCTGTGGCATAAATATTTTTTATATTCGTCTGCATTCCAGAATTTACCTTTATGCCATGTCTATCATATACTATTCCAATTTTATCAAGTCCATCCGGGAAAACAGGTTCACGACCTGTTGCCATTATTACCGCATCAGCATAAATGCTCTCCCTGTTACCATTATCCTGTAACAAATTAACCTTATACCTTTCATTGACCTTTTCTATTGATTTAACCTCATTATTAAAATAAACATCCATCTCCGGCAGCAGGGGATAGAGCTTATCAATAATTTCCTTATCCATATCTATAAGAATTCTGTCCTTTACCTCAACCAGTTTTACCCTGGAACCAAGGATTGATAAAAATGATGCTGTTTCAAGGCCAATGTATCCGCCACCTATTATAACAACAGAATCGGGAATTTTTCTAAAACTTGGATTTATTCTGAATATATCACCACTTACATATGCATATTCCTTTCCTGGTATGTCTGGAACAAATGTATCTGTTCCAGTGCCTATTATTATATAGTCTGCACTGTAAAGCTTTTCCACGCCATCAGCATTAACCTTTACTGTATGTTCGTCAACAATGGACGCTGCACCCCTTAAAAGCGTAACTCCTGAATTTTTAATCTCACGATCGTGATTGGCATATCTTATTTTCTGAACTGAATCCTTTCTTTCAATTATTTTTTCATAGTCAATATTAAAGCTATAAAATTTTTTAACTCTGGCGTAATTGTGCACGTTTTCAATGATTGTTTTTGATGGGACACATCCCTCTGAAAGACAGTTTCCAGATAGGACACCCTTTTTGTCGACCATTAACACACTGTAACCGGACTGGTCAAGCCTGAAGGCGGCAGGATAGCATGCCCCACCAGCACCTATTGTAATTACATCGTAATGTTCCATAACTTAAATATAATAGAACTATAAATAACATTTACCATAAAATTAAATTTATTTATTTTTTCCTCATTAATACACTTCCCATATCAGAAAATCCTTTGGATGTGTAATATACCCTGTGGCAGCTGGGGCAAACATACGCCTCAAAATCCCCTATATATTCATTATTTTGATGGTAGGGAGCATTCTTTAATTGCATATCAATATTGCAATGTGGGCAGACTTTTACATTATTTATTTCCATAATTTTTATAATATAATGAAAATACTTAATGTTTTTTTATTATAAAAAGTAAAAACATCTTATATACTTCATTCATACTTTTAAAAATGCTGGAATCCAAATCATTGGTTAAAAAATGTTTTACTGTTCTGGGGTATTAAATTCCAGTCCTTTATAAATCTGTTAACATTCATTAATGTTTCCGGGTGGTCGAGCATCTGCTTTAATACTCCATATGGTGCTGTAACAGCGTCAACACCTGCCATTCCGCACTCGATAATCTGAACTGGATTTTTAATTGCAGCCCCCATTATTTTTGTTTTCATATTATAATTATTAAACATGGTTCTTATTGTTTGAATAACCTTATATGAACTGTTACCTGAATCATCTATGCTGCTTAAATATACAGTTGAATATTCAGCATTATTTTTTGCTGCGGCCAAAGCCTGCAGAGGGGTAAATATTGTGGTTGCGTTAATTTTAATGCCCCTGGATCTTAATGAGGCCATTGCAGCCATCCCATTTTGTGTAACTGGAATCTTAACTATTACATTAAGTCCAAGAGAATGTATTTTCATCGCCTGTTTTAAAATGGTGTCGTATTCATCTGATGTTACCTGTATGTGCACCTCACCATTAACATGTTTTATAATATTGTTAATGATCCCCGCAGTATCATTATTGTCATCCACTTCCTTAGATAAGATTGACGGATTTGTTGTTATGCCATCCAGAATGCCGTAACGGGCTATATTATTTATTTCATCAATATTTGCTGAATCCAGAAATATTTTCATTGTAACCTAATTTACATACATAATTTATATTTAAGTGTTTATTATATTTTTATAAATAATTCATTGAATTTAAACTAAATTTTTCTTATAAAGCTTGAAGACCTTAAATATTTTAAAAATAGTTCCTGGTACAATGCAGCATTTTGGGATGGTTCAAAAACTTCATGATAATCCTGTTTAACGTCATGCCCCATTGATATTAGGGCAGCGCCGTATGCTGTGCTGTTCACATTGCCTAAATAAACAGTTTTATTGAAAACATCTGATATTATTTGAACCAGCAGTTTGCTTTCTGCACCACCACCGGATATTACTATTTTTTCTGCCCCCTGATTCATCTCTTTATATACATGTTTTAAATTAAATGCTATGCCCTCCATTACAGACCTTATTATGTCATTTCTGCTGCTGCCTGAACTAATGCCGGAGAATGATGCACGAACGGTGCTTGAATTAAATGGTGATCTCTCACCGTTAAGGTATGGAAAAAATAGAATGCCATTGCTTCCAGGGTCTGAAGACATGGCGAGTTTCTCTGATTCCTTATAACCTAAATTTAAAATGCTATTTATCCATTTTAATGATAATGCACCTGACTGTGTTACACCCATTAAATGCCATTTATTTTTTTGTGCATGGCAGAATAAATGCAGTGAATTATTTTTGGGAATTTTATATTCCTTTAAAAGCTTAAAAACGACACCGGATGTGCCAAGTGTTATACCGAGGTCATTTGGTCCAAGCCCCATCCCTATGGCAGATGCCTCCTGATCACCTGCACCGGCCCTTATTTCTATTCCATCATAATATGAATCAGTATCGTATGATTCATTTAAATCCCCGAATATTTCTGGATATATGTCTAAATGTTCAAATATCCGGGTCCATGATCTTTTTTTAACATTTAAAAGATATGTGCCTGATGCATCAGTTACATCTATGGATTTTTTCCCTGTTAAATAATATTTAACAAAATCCTTTGCTATAAATGCATTTTTCATCTTTTTAAAATTTTGTTTTTCATTATATTTTATCCATAAAAGTTTAAGCAGGCTGAAATTTGAGAGTGGGTAATTTCCAGTTTCATTAATTAAATTTTTTAACCCATATTTTTTGATAAGAAATTGTGAGTATTTATATCCTCGGAAATCTGACCATAAAATGGCATTTCTCACTGGCTTTTCGTAGTCGTCTGTTATTACAAATGTGTGCATCTGGCCTGTAAAGGCCATTGATTCTGGCCTTTCAGGCAGTGATTCCATGATTTTTTTAAATCCGTTTATCCAGTCATATGGGTTTTCCTCTGCATAACAATTATTAAAATAAATCTTATAATCTATTGATTTTTCAAAAATTATGTTTCCTGAACTGTCAATCATAACTGCCTTTATTGCATTTGTACCCACATCTATGCCGAGATAAGACATTTATGAATTTAATATATTTTTTTATATAAACTTATTTAATAAATCTGGTTTAAAAATTTAATGAATCTATAAATCAACTATAGTTTTAATATATTTTGCATACTCACCGTTTTCAAGGTAATCAGGAAGCTGTTCCAGGCCTATGTGTTTTTCTGTAAGAGGTTTCATCCTTTCACGGTATTTTTTTATTATGCTAATGGCAGTTTCAAATGTATTCCTGTATCTAAAAATCCCATGAACAGTGATCTCATTTGATGTTATTTTTAAATTGTTTAGGCCATCTTCATTACCCATTCCAATCAGAAAAATGTCACCGCCCCTTTTTACATGTTCAAGGGCAAATTCTGAGGCAAATCCACTGCATTCAAAAACAGCATCAAATTTGTCCCTAATTTTATCATTCAAATAGGCATTAAAGCCACATTTACTGGCATAATCCATCTTTTTTGGATCCACATCACTTAATGTTACACTGGCACCACTTGATTCCGCAACAAATGCAGTCAATATACCAACGGAACCGGATCCTGTAATGAGTACAGAATCACCGGGTCCTATAAGGGACTTTCTTACTGCGTAAACACCAACAGACATTGGCTCTGCAAGGCTTGCCTCTGAGGTTGAAAGCCCTTTAGCATTATAAACAAAGCCCTCAGGATGAACAATATATTCCCTCATTGAACCATCAACCGGAGGTGTGGCAAAGAATTTAATATCGGAACATAGATTGTATCTTCCAGATCTGCAATAAATGCATTTCCCGCATGGTATTCCGGGTTCTATGGCAACAACATCACCACGTTTAATATTATCACCATCAGATTCTGCTATTCCTCCAGTTTCATGGCCAAGTATCATTGGGGATTTTAAAATAAAATCACCAATCCTTCCACTGGAATAATAATGAACATCAGAACCACAGATACCCACTGATTTTACCCTTATCTTTACATATCCATCCGGTACATAATCCGGGTTCTTTATATCCCTGATTTTTAAATTTTTTTGGGACTCCAGTATTGCCGCCCTCATTATTTTATATTTTTTTATATTTATTAAATATTTTTCTACAGAAAAATTCATGGATAATTCCATGAATTAAATTAAAATTTTATTATTATATATTGTGAGTTTTAAGGATTTTCATATAAATTTTACGATATATTGAAATAAAAAAATTAAATAAATCTTTAAATATAATTTCAGTTAACTTCTATAATATCTCTAGATTATATAATTTTTTGAGTATTAATTAATAAATTTTTTATATGATGATTTATTATATATTTATGGATTACCAGTTTTTGGATGATAGAGTTACGGATAAGTTCCAGAAAAAACTTTCAGTACTGGCTGCAGTTGGTCCTTTTACAGATGGTTTCAATGAATTTGGTGCATCAACGGCATTACTGGCAATTGCAGTTTTATTCCATCTATCAGCAATCATGTCTTCACTAATACTTGCATCATACTGGATAGGTGTTGGCGCCGGAGGAATGATAGGTGGCATATTTTCTGATAAAATAGGCAGAAAAACACTGTTTGTATATGATACAATAGGCATGGGCGTATTTGCACTGATCAGTGCCATATCATTTTCAGGCACATTCTTCTTTTTCTCCAGGCTTTTACTGGGTTTCTTTATAGGCATAGACTATGTTGCTGCCCTACCGTTAATATCTGAATACTCACCCATAAAAGATCGTGGAAAGCAGTTATCATTTCAAAAATTCTTTTTCACACTTGGAGCCTTACTGGCAATAGGCGAGGGCCTTGCATTAACAGTACTTGTTGGTGTTTATCTTGCATGGAGATACATATTTATAACTGCTGCCATACCAGTATTTATATTATTCTTCCTGAGAAAATCAATGCCAGAAAGCTTAAGATGGGCAGTGGAAAATGGAAAAGAAGAGCGTGTTAAAAGTATTAAAAAGAGGCTCAATAATTACGGAATAAAGGTAAACGTCGATAAGAATGACCTTGGCGAGGAGACATCCATAAAGGATAATATAAAGAAATTCTTTTCAAGGCCAAATGCCAGGGCATTAATTTACATATTCTGGCTTGGAACAGCCTATTCAATGACCATTAACCTGGTTTCTGTTTATGAACCAAAATTTCTTAGTGATCTTGGCGCGACATCCACCTTATCATTACTTGGTTCTGTTATAAGTGCAGCCCTTGGACTCTTAGGAACCTTTATTGTTATGATCACAGTAGATAAAATCGGAAGAAAAAACATTGGCGTCGCTGGGTTTATATTAAGCTCCATACCCATGGGAGTAATGTATGTGGCATTTACACTTCATTTTGCCACCCTTCCACTTATAATGTCAATGTTTGCGATATTTTATTTTATTAACGTTGGAACAATAGGTACCCTTCAATATGTTCCTGCTGCCGAACTTGGAGGTACAAGAAACAGAGGATTATCAATGGGATGGGACAAATTATGGGAGTTCCCAACAGCGGCTGGTGCCTTTGCACTATATGCCTTTTTGGGCCCGATTAATTCGGTGCTTTTCGATACAATAATGCCGGTAATAGCAGGTATAATACTTTACATACTTGCAATAGAAACAAAGGATAAATCTCTTGAATATATAGAGGATGAGACAATAAACGAAAATGAGGAGGCACACACGTTCAAAGATGTGGAAGAAGAATAAATTTTTTTATTTACTTTATTTACCAGGTTCCAGTATTAATACTGTTTATGGTCATGCCCGTGTATAATATTTTGTGTATTTATTTAGGGTACCTACTTTTTGGCATTCATTATGGATGGTTTAAACTTATAAAAATCTAAAAATATATAAATATTGTATAAAAAATACAGGTATTTTGAATAATTCTTTTTTGGCTAAAATAATGTTATTATGCCTAGAATCTCATAGGACATTTTTCTTTACTGTAATTCTTATCTTTCAATGCCTTATTAATATATCAATAACTTTTAGCGATAATGTATGCAAAACATATATTAAAATCTGCTAAACCTTATGTATTTTTAATATTAACATATAAAAGATATACGACAGCAGGCTTAATGTTACAGAAAAATTAATAAGCCATAAAATAATAAAAGAATAACTATGCTTGAAGGTATAAAATGTGTGCAAATTAAATCTGCATCTAATAAAGATTTTCCATATAAATCCGATTTAAAATTTCTAATAAAGAATTTGCCCGCATTTCAGGAAAAAGTTTACATAGCAGAATTTGGAAGGTATAATCACAGCATTCCAGCCTATTTGCAGGTCCATGATGGAGAACATATAATGGTTAAACCATCCCTAGCTGGCATATCCGTACTGCGTTCAGGTTATAGCTGTACAATTCTGGATTTAAAAAATAAAATCAATTTACATGAAAGGCACCTGGATGTTTTTGATACCCCAATGGATTACAAAACTGTTAATGAAAGATTCAAAAAAGATTTAATCTATTACCTAAGGCATGGCGGTTTTATTGATTTTTATATTCACGATGACATAAATCCCATGATGTTTCTCAATGAAATAATCGGCAGATTATCCATAAAGTACTGCATAAATAAGCACAGGCTTTTTAATGTCTCTAAATTCCTTCTTGAGAACCCTGCAATGGAATTAAATATGCAATCATTAATGCATAGATTTGCACTTAATAAAAATGAATTGAATCAAATCCTTAACGCTTTAATAGATTCTGGATTAATATATACAGTTAAATCAGGTGAAAATAGAAATTATTTTAAAATATTTACATCAGACAACTGTTTTACATTAAACAATCCAGAATCTGATATTGTAAGGCTTGCATACAACGAGGCTTTCAGGCATCTTTTAGGTATTTATCCTGGGGCTAAATTTAAATACACAGAGGAATTTCCATTAATTCTATATTATAAAAATAATAAAATACAGATAAAATTATTTCTAGATAATGAAATAATAAAATTACAGGCCATAAAAAATAAAAATAGGGATGAATATAATTTCGAGGATTTTTTATTGAACGATCAATTAATATCATGATTTAATTTTTTATATTCATTTAAAATTATTTTAGCTGTATTTATATTTCCCTCAGACTTTATAATTTTTTTGTACATCTCAAGGCTTTTAAATGACTGTATCCTTAGTAATTCTCTATTTTTACATAAATATCTTATTTTTTCTGGAAATTCCTGTATATCACATATGATTATGTTATTATCAGTATTATATTCCTCATAGCTTCTTAAGCCAATTTTTGTTGATACCACCGGTATGCCATATGAAAGATAATCAAGGACCTTTAAATTTCTTCCACTGCCCTCGATCACAGGATTAACAGCCATGCATGCTGATCTTAACACCATATCCTTTTTGGCATCATCTATTACTCCAAGGAATTTCACATTTTTTTGTGACTCCTTAAATTTATAATTTTTTACATTTCCTATTATAATAAAATTAAATTCAGGAAGTTTTGCGGACATTTCTAAAATATGCCTGACAGCATCTATATTGGCCTGGTACAGGGACCCGATAAATACTATATTATTTGTTTCCATACCATTCCATTCTATATTTTTATTTTCAGTTAGCAGTGGTATATAGAATAGTTTGGACTCATCTATAATTTTTTTGAACTCCATTATATCATTTACTGAAAGTGATAATATCATATGCGCATTTTTCAACAATTCCTGCTCTATTTTGGAGACATAATTTTCATAGGGGTTGCCAGATCTGAGCCCCGTTTCATAGTTGTGTGCATCGTATATTATAAATTTATCTTTTATGTATGGCCTGAAGAGTTGATACTGCCAGGGCCCCTCAAATATTATAATATCACTTTTTTTAATTTCCTTTATAACCTCATGGACATATTTTTTACGTAAATATTTGCCCATGGAGAGAAAAACTTCAAATGACCGGTTTCCCTTTAAATAGGACATAATCATAATTAAAACTGACCTGTACTGCCTGGAATTACCCATATTTTTATCAACCAGCACAGGCCCGCCAGCAGAAACCAAAAGCCTATTTTCATAATTTTTAAGAAGGTTATGGCATCTTAATGAATATGCACTAATGTATTCAGGTATGATCTGCCCGTGGCATATCTGTAAAATTTTAGGCATGGCCATAAGATGGAATGCAATTGTTCATTATAAATATCTTCCTATATCTTTAAAAGATAATCCTCAACCCTTCTATTGTATTTTAATGGAAGTTTATACTGAAATATTTTTATGAATTTAAATGGATAATGAAATCTGTTTCCCTTATAGCTTGCCACAGAAAGCCAGTGAAGGACATCATCATAGTTCAGATCGTATTTTATTCCTGAGTTTAATAACCCTGAAAGCATGTTTAATTCTATTTTTAATGATATTATATAATCCCTGGCAAGCATCCGGGACTTTTTGGTTTTTAAAAATTTATACATGGTTTCCAGAGAATTCAGGTATCTTAAATATGTTTCCATTTTTATTTTCCATCTATCTATTCCACGCAAATTTGTATTGCTGGTACTTTCATGGAATCTATAATATGTTAAAAATTCACGGCTGAGTTCTATTTCCCCACCGGAGTCAAGGGATATATAATAAAAAAAGGTATCATACAGGGCCCTTACCTTTGATAGATATTCCATATTTATTATATCTTTTTTAATGGAAATTGATGATAAATTAAAATCAGGGCTGTAATAATATTCATCAATGCTATTCCCCTCATCATTGATAAATGTGCATCTATTATGAAAGTAAACCAGATTTTTATTATTTTTAAAGCTATTATATACATACTCGAGTTTATTGCTGTAAAAAAGATCATCATAATCCAGAAATGATAAAATATTTCCATGGCTGATCCTCAGTGCAGCAATATACTTTGAGGATAGGGAAAGATCATTTACATGCAAAACTTTTATTAAATGCTCATTTTCCATTTCTGAAATTTTTTGATCCTCATAATTTAAAACTACAATTATTTCATAAAAATCCCTGCCCAGAGACTGGTTTAATGCACTTTCTATGGCCTTATATACAAGATTATTTGGTTTATATGACGGTATTATAACAGAGATAAAATCTGATTCCATTAAAAATGCTATAAGAATTCTGTATAAATTATTTTTTATATACTATTTTTTGCATTACATCCAGGTATCTGGAATATGTTTTCTCATCTGAATATTCATATGCCGTTTTAATAGCGTTTTCAGACATTTTAATTAATATATCAGGTTTATCCTCAATCTTCGTTATTATATCTTTATAATCATCATCTGTACCGGCAATGAACGAATTTATATTATTCTTAAGACCGGGCATGTAAACGTTTTTACCCGTCACGGGAACAAGACCGCATGCCATCCCCTCGACGATGGTCAGGCTAAAAGCCTCTGAAACAGATGGCAATAAAAGTAAATCACAGGCCTGATAATATTTTAATAAAATGTCGTCGGATACACGGCCCAGAATGTGGATTCTATCATTACCAGCATATTTTTCAGTGTTGCCTATGCATATAAGATGTATATTTTTTGAATTTTTAATTAATTCTATGGCAAAATTAAGCCTTTTTCTCTCTGGAGACATGCCCACCCAGAGTGCATAAATTACTTTATTTTCCATGTTTAATTCATGCCTAATTTGAATTTTATTTCCTGGCCTGAAATAACCTGTATTAATACCAATATTAATCGCTGTTATATCGTTTTTAGAATACAATTTTTTTAAGGTATCCAAAAGACTGGCAGATACGGTTATAACAGTGTTGCAATGCCTAACAGAATATCTTTCCATTAGATATGAAAAAAATAAATTTGGATGGATTAAACCCCATTTAATTACAGATTTTTTAGTATAATTTTGTTTTACACCGGCAGAAAATAGTGATGTTCCGTGCAGGGTCATGATTTTGTTTAAATCATTAATTCTGGAAATAAAACATCCATTGTCACCGTTAATATGCGCCATATCATATTTTTTCATGTTTTTTTTAACATAAAAATAAACTTTTATATTATAAATGAGTTTTTTAAAATAAGGAAATTTAACCTTAATCTGAATGAATTTAATATTATTCTTTATATATATCTTATTTTCCGTCCCGGAAATCATAATGGAAACCTCGTTTCCATTTAAAGTTAAATATTTGGAAAGACCATTTACGAATCTCTCAATCCCACCGCCAAATTCTGGAGGTTTGTATGCAATTTCCAGTATTTTCATTAAATGACCCATTAATGATTTATTTAATATATAAAATATATTAGAATACTTTTAGGTAACCGCATGTCCCCTTCTAGGTGATTTCATTTCAAATTTTTGCCTTCTTCCCATATTATTTAGTGCCTGTTTTATGTTATTTATCAATAAATTAGCCATATCCCTTGAAAAGCTTTCCCTCACAACTATTCTCATTAAAACAGTACCGCTGGCATTATCAGGAAGAGAGTAGGCAGGTATGATCCATCCGAACTTTCTTAATTCCGATGATAGGTCAAAGAGATCAAAGGCATCCTTATGTTTCTGTTTGAAGGTTATTACCGGTATATGTTCTGCTGAGCTTACAAGTTCAATGTTATCCATTTTTTTAATCTCACTTGCCAGATACCGGGCATTTGCCATCATATTTTCTGCAATTCTTTTATATCCTGATATCCCCATTCGTAATATATTGTAATACTGTGCGGCAATATTTGATGCACTCCTGGAGAAATTCAGGGTATATGTGGGCATCTCATTTCCCAGATAATTAACATAAAATATAAGGTCTTCTGGGAGATACTTTTTATCCCTGAATATAAGCCAGCCAAGACCTGGATATACAAGTCCAAATTTATGCCCCGAGACGTTTATTGAGGCCACATGATTTAGCCTGAAATCCCATAGAAGATCGGGCTCAATAAAGGGTGTTATAAATCCAGCGCTGGCAGCATCAACATGCAATGGTATAAAATTTCCGGTTTTTTCCTCATATTCATTAAGCATTTTATTCAGTAAAAGAACATCATCAAATGCTCCAGTAAATGTTGTTCCAAGCACGGCACCAACGGCTATTGTATTTTCATCAATGTTTTTAATTAATTCCTCAGGGCTTGATACCATGGTTTTTTTATCTATGGGCACTATTCTCGGTTCAACATCAAAGTATTTTGCAAATTTGTCCCACACAACATGGGTGTCTGCACCAAATACAATATTGGGACTTGAATAATCCTTATTTTTTGATTTCATTTTTTGCTTCCAGTTCCATTTATGCGCCAGAAGTGCAAGCATTATTGCCTCTGATGATCCAATTGTTGAGGTACCTATAAATTCATTTTCCTCAGGTGCATTATAGAGCCTGGCCAGTATATTCACTATTCTATTTTCCTCCTTTTTTATCTGCGGGTATTCAAAAGAGTCAATAAAATTCTTATGGGCATTTTCCATGTAAAGTTTATCCGCTTCCGGTTCCATATAGGTTGTAACAAATGTGGCAAGGTTAAGCTCCGGTATTCCATCCAGATTTAATTCCTGATGAATCATTTCATATGCTGCCTGGGAAGGCATTCCATTTTCTGGAAATTTATTTTCCGGCACCGGCGAATCAAAATACCGGTTGCTGTATGTTCCATAAACCTTTTTTTCTGAATCTTTTTTAACGCTGACCATGGATTTAAGATATTGACATACTATTTAAATATATTAAATATAATTTATAAAGATTATTTAAAATAATATTAAAATTCCATGGCAATTACCCTTGCCATTGAACCGCTTGCCCCATAAAGTTTTAACGGTAAAGCAACAACAAAGTATTCCTTACCCTCCTCAAGGAGATCAAGATTTGTTAAATCCTCAATAAACGCCATATTTTTTGCAAGCAGTGCCTTATGAACACCAAAATCAGCATGTGAATATGGGTCTATTCCAAGAGTATCTATACCAAGAACCTTTGGTTTATGTTCCAGAAGAAAATCAACAGCATCGTATGAAAATCCCGGAAATTCATACTGGAATTCCTTTGTGTAACCCCTTTTTTTATCCCATCCAGTGTTTACCAGTATAATTTTTCCATCATATTCCCTTTTCCAGATCTTTTTAAGTGCATCTGCATGAATTTCATCTCCATCGTATTGAGGTCTGATGCAGTATCCAGGACCTGCAAGCTGTGTTAGAGGGATCCTATCCACCGTGGTTCCATTGTCTATCATATGGTAGGGCGCATCAATATGTGTACCGGTATGCGTGACAGATTCGTATTTCTCAACGGTATAACCATCCCTGGCAAGGAGACCTATTGGATCCACCCTTACAAGTGGATTTGTTGGCCAGCACGGCATATTTGTTTTAATTTCCACAGACAGATCAAAAATTTTTTTTGGTTCCATAAAAAATAATGAAGTTGGTATTAATAAATATATCTAATGTATTAATAGTATTATTTGATAAAATTTTTCAAAAAGCGAGAAAATTTGAAACAGGCATATTTATAATATTGTATAATCAAATAATTTCATGGAATTTTATTTGATTAAATTAAGATTGTTTAACAATTAAAATTAATAACATACATTCAATACCAAATAATGGGAATTCCAACATATGGCATTATTTTTGATCTAGATGGCACGATATGGGATTCGGTGGAATACAGAATTAAGGCATGGAAGCAGGCACTTCATGATTATGGAATTGATACCGACCCGGAAATTATTAGATTATTAATTGGATATCCGGGCACAATGCTCATCAAGGCAGTTAATGGCAGGGACCCAAATATAGAAAAAAGTGAGGAGGAATATTTTGGAAATTACATTAATTACGTAAAATTCTTTCCAGATGTTGATAAAACATTTAAAGAATTAAAAAACATGGGATTTAAGATTGCCATAGTAACATCGTCAAGAAGGGCCATGGTCAGCAGGCTAAAAATTAATGTTGATGCGATAGTAACAATGGACGATGTAAAAAATGGAAAACCTGATGTGGAACCATATTTAAAGGCGCTGGAAATAATGAATGTTAGTGCCAATAATGCTGTTGCGGTTGGTGATATCGATAATGATCTCATACCCGCAAAAAGGCTTGGTATGACTGCGGTTCTTGTAACCCATGGTGCAAAAAAGGATGCAGATCATAAGGATTTTTCCATAGTAAATATATATGATGTTATAAATGTGGTCAAAAAAAGATTTAATTTATAATGTAAAATTTGAAAAATTTTTTCAACAATAAAGAATTTAAATTTATTATCCCGGTAACCTAAGAATTGGGCCTTGAAATCATATATATGCATACATAATAAGAATATTTAGGAATCTTATTCTGGAATATTAATCTAAATGGCTTTAAAACAGCTTTAGAGATACGAAAATATTTTATTGAGAACCATGAATATGTAAGAAAAATAGTAAATTTATGAACAGTCTGAATATAAATTCAAAATTTAAATGTAAAATTATTGATGGTGAAAACTGATAAAAATTTAAAATATGTAATACTGAAATAACCGAACTGCATGGATACCTGGATATCACGTCTAATAATTTATCCGGAGAACCCCCTTCAAATATGGTATAAATCCCTAATTTTCGGGAAATTAAAACGATAAATAATAAATTTTGTATATTTTATTTAGTTACATTTCAAAAATTTTTATTGTAATAAAATAAATACATAGAAATACAATAAATGCATACAGAATAGGCTATATATGGAACAGGGAACAATGCATGTTATAGTCTATCATAATAAACATTTAAGTAAATTAAAATTACATGCAATTAAAAATCAATATAAAAAAATATATAACCATAAAAAATTCAATAAAACTGACCTTAATAAAATATTATATACGGACATAAATGTGCATAAATATTCCCTGCAATAACCATAAATCCAGATTTATTTATGGGGTGAGATATCATGCAAGGATCAGCAAAAACATTGAAAAGAGATACATTAAATGTATATGATGTTATTTTTCAGGGAGTGGCTGGATCTGCCCCCGCTGGTGCGGCAGTTGCAACTCTGACGGGCTCTGCCGCATTTGCCCTCGGATCACTGCCACTATCAGCTGTGGTCGCATTTGTAATTGTATTTATTAATGCTGTGATTATAAACAGAATTTCCAGACATGTGGCCGGCGCCGGCGGATACTATGCATATTCCAGGGAGGGGCTAGGAAATTTTGCGGGCATATATACCGGATGGATGTACATATTATATCAGGTAATGTCCCTGGCATTCATAGGTTTGAGTATAGCCATATTCCTTCCAGCATTGCTTTCATCGGTATTTGGAATAACCATACCGTCATATTCGTGGGTGATTTTGCTAATAATTGTGCTGGCATTTGGTTACTTCGTTTCATTCTCAGGTGTAAAAAATTCTGTGAGATATGCAATGGTTATGGCCAGCCTTGAGGTTGCTGTTGTTTCAGCAATAAGCATTATAATAATAATATCAAAGCCAACCGTAAATACATTTTCTGTTTTTACACCAGTATATGCATCCCATGGCTTTACAGGTGTTATGCTTGGAGTTTTATTTATGTACACTGCATTTACAGGTTTTGGAACTGCCACCCCTCTGGGTGAGGAGGCAAAAAATGCAAAAAAGGTCATAGGCCGTGGTGTCCTTGCCTCTTCTGTTGTCCTTGGACTGTTCTTTATACTTGCATCATATGCATTTACAGTGGGCTGGGGTCCGGCAAATATGTTAAGCTATTCTACTGAACTAGTTCCCGGAATAATACTTACAAAGAACTATATAGGGTTAATAGGTGCAATAATAATAACAGCTTTTTTTATAAACAGTTTATTTACCGATTCTGTGGTTTTCACCAACTCACTGTCAAGGGTCGTATTCTCAATGAGCAGGGATAATGTTCTTCCAGGGATACTTTCCAGCGTGCACGCAGAAAGAAGAACACCACACAGGGCGGCCGGATTAATGGTTATCATAGCGTTTATAATAGGTACTGTAAGTGTGGTCACCCTTGGCGGTTTTAACGCATTTTTATTCACTGGAATAGCCTCAACACTTGGTGCCCTTGCAGTTCATATGATTGCAAATGCGTCCCTTCCTGGAATTGTATATAAGTTAAAACTTAAATTGAATATCGCTGCTGATGTGATACTTCCGGCAATATCCATAGTTATTCTTGCCTTTGTATTCTATGGAAGCTTTATAAGCATTAATTCTGTGGTTATAATTGCGAGCATAACATTTGTGGTGTGGCTTATAATAGGCTTAATATATTCATACCTTGGAAGAAAAATGCTCTATCACGAGAATATACAGTAGGCTGAAAATCATCAAAAGGATATAAAAAATATTTTTTTTAAACTCAACTTTTTAATCCTTTTTTCTATTATTATAATATTTATATACAAACCATTTCAAATGTAATAATTTCATTGAAATGGTTAAATTTATGGTAAATTTAAAAAAAATTGTGTATTCCGCCAAAAAATTTTTATCTTATTTTATGTTATATTTGTGTGCTTTCAAACCTTACAAAATTCATAATTAAAACAAGAATGAAATCGCCAAGATACATATTTTATTTGATTCTTTTAATATTTTCATTTTTTGTGAATATTTTATATTTCAGATATAATTTTCAAAGGCCTTATATACTGGGGTATCTCGTAATTGTACTCATATCAACCTTTATAATAATTCCATTATTTTTGTCCGGCAATATAATTATACAGTCAGATAATGATTTTCTCCTAAATATTCCATTGAAAAAGAAAGATCTGTTTAAGTCATATTTCTTCTTCTCATCCATAAAATATTCAATTGTATTTATAATATTTTTATATTTAATAGGGCTTGCACTTAATTCATATAAAATAATTATAGGAATTTTTGATGCGTTATTGTTATATCTAATATCCATTGGTTTATCATATATTTCTTCATACATGATTCATAAAAAGTATCCATTAATATTATTCATTATATATTTATTCAGCCCATTAATATATAATTATAAATTTAATATAAATTCAGTATTTTTTGGAAATATTATATATGGAAGTGCATCATCAATAATTATCTTTATTATAATCTTCTATTACATATTTTCAAGGTCTTATAAACTTGATTTCCTGATGTATGAAAAACCATCGGAAAAAACATATAAATCAAGAAATTTAAGAGGAAAACCATTAAATGTGATATATAAGCTAAATACAATATATTCAAACACAGTATACCTTTTTGGCATATCCAAAAAACGTTACCATTTTTCGAGAAACATATATTTCTGGTTAATAATATATGCAGGTTTGGGCACAGGATATTTTATGCTAAATTATATTTTTGATTTTACAGGCATTCCAAGGTTTGACCTGTTTCTTTATACATGGGAGCTTACATTCTATCCACTAATATTCAGAATTGCCACACCGTGGGCATCTGAAAGGGCATGGCTGGCATTTTCAATCATGAATCCGTGCAGATACATAAGGCATTACATGATATCAAGGTCCCTGGCAATACCCATGATGATGTCCCCCCTTATTTTATCAATGGGCCTTGTTTATTTATTTCATCCTGATAATTTTAACCTAATGTTATTAATATACTCTTTAACCATTCCCGCATCCATGATGCTTGCAGGAATATATATTTCTGGCATATCTTATCCCTTTCAGGCCCTTGATTTATCCTCATATCCTAGCAGTTCACTGGTCATGAACAATTTTAGGAAGGCATTAACACCTATGATAATAGTTTCCATACCATTTATATTTCCATTCATAATTATTTTCACATCAAGTGATTTGATTTATTTTGCATTTTATTTATATTCTGTCTTGCTTATATTATATGATTTTTATATCCTATCAGGCAAAAAAATGATTGAAATCAAAAATAATATGGAATTTATAAATTTTATATAATTTTATGATTAATAAATTATTAAGGTTTATTAAACATTATTTAGGCATTTTAATATATTAGATCTTACCTGCCATGAATCTTTCAAAACTTTATGGAAGATGATACATGGAGATAATATGGGTAATGATGACTTTATGGTCATTATAAATAAAACCTGTTCATTTTTAAATTTACTAAAAATACATAACTTTAATGAAAGTATTAATGCTGCCTTTTCATTATCAGTTCAGATACGCATCATAATTTATAATCCACCCCATGTTTTTTGGCTATAAAACTATTAATACCATTAATTACATTAAATAATAGATTAATTAATAAAATGAGGGAAAACAGCCCAAATATTTTATAGATGATTATTTTTTAATTTAAAATTTTTAATTTTCCTGCTTGATGAAAAATTAGAATTTAAAGTTTATAGTATATTTAGATATTTTTATGTTCATGGCATTATATAATTTGAGTGTTAATAGTTAATTGTTTAAACCAGAGCTTATTAGTTTATTATAGTCTGTCTTGGTTATACAAGTCTGTAAACATTATTATAAACTAGAATGAAAACTTTATATAATCTTATAATATATAATAAATATGGATATTATTTCTATAAGAATACCTAAAGAATTAAAAAAAGAATTAAAAGAATATAATATAAATTATAACAATGAGGTTCGAAACTATCTTGAATTATTGGTTAAAAAGGAACATATAAAGGAAGAATTAAATGATATAAATAACAACAGGAATAAAATGAAAGCAAAATATGGTATTTTTGATGATTCATACAAATTAATTAGGGATGACCGTGATAGATAAAAAGGAGGCAGTTCTTGATACGTCAGCCTTAATGTCGCTTTTAATGGAAGATAGCACAACAGAAAATATAGAAAATAAAATATCCAATTTTGATTATTTTCATATATTAGATCTTACCTATTACGAATCTTTAAATACTGTATGGAAGAGGATACAGAGAAATAATATAACCATTGATGACGGCGAGACCATTATGAATAAAGCTTATTCATTTTTAAATTTAATGAAAATACACAGCTTTAATGAAATTGTTAAGGGTGCTTTTTCCTTATCCGTGAAGATGGGCATTACAGTTTATGATTCATCTTATGTTTTTTTGGCTATAACATTATCAATACCACTAATTACATCGGATAAAAGATTAATCAATAAAATTAAGGAGAACAAACTAAATATTTTATAAATTATTTTTAATTTAAAATTATGAATTTCCTTACTTGATGAAACATTAGAGTTTAAAGTTTATGGTATATTTGGATATTTTATGTTAATAGTAACATTTAAACCCGAATAGTGTTAGATGGTTAATTGTTTGAACTAAATTTAATAATTTATCATACAAGTTTATGTATGTTCTTAATATTCTTTCATCATCAATGCCAAGAAAATGAAGGCCACCCATTATTGCATGTATTTTATTTTTCCTGTTATTTCAATGCCGTATTCCATTATGTTTTCTATGCCTGAATGGCCGCATCCAGTTATCATAGCAAGTCCGTTCTTTGTTTGTAAATAAAGTGCCATATCATCCTTTATTAAATCTTCCCCACCGTTTTCATCAAACCTGTGGCCATTATGGGTTGGACCCAAGTTTCTTGGTATCTCACCTCATACAATTATGTTGTTATCAAATATTTTAAGGTTTTTCAACTGGAATAAACTTTGCACCGTGTTCTTTTAATTCGTTTTCAGTGAAATCCGGGCTTATTTCAAATAAACCATTTTTATCCTCTGAAAATGTTTTTCTAAAAATTGAATTATGCGCAATAATTTTTAAATTATTATTTGCAAATTTTAAACTATTATTATAATCATAATTTGAATTCTATTTATATGCTGTACTTATTTTCATATATGATTTCATTTATTTTCAAGGAAAAATATAAAGGAAATAGAAAATAACATGGAATTTATCAATTTTATATAACCTTAAAATTTGGTTATTTATATTAAATCTGCATTTATTAATTTATTTGCCATATAATTTATTATCCTTTTTGAATTGAGGATTGAAAATGTTATTATTATAATTATTAGGTAAAATAATGATATGTAAATTATATTTTTTAAAAATATTGAAAGCAAAAATGTTATTGTAAAGGAAATATAAAGAATAAAAAAGGGGATTAACCGTTCCATATTCTGTCCGCTACTGGCAAAATTGCGTATATTATCATAATCTGTTATCTGAATAGGTGCGATAAGCATGTATGAATATATGATTATTGCAGCTGTTATGGATGGCATTACCAGCAGATATAAGAATATCATTATATATAATATATTAAAATGAAAAATAAGCAGAAGTCCTGAAAATAAAATCATTGGACATGTTGCAATAAAAACTGACAATATTACGGATATAACTAAATTTTTGATATATTTATATGCATTCATCGATGTAAATGAAAGCCAGGGCCTTTCAAGCAATACCGGCCACTGGGATATAAGCATGGAATACACAAGTCCCGGTAAAAATGGTATATAAAGGTCAATAAGCAAAATTAAAAATGTATTGTATAATTTAATGTTTAATATAAAATAAATAATGCCTATAAATGAAAATATTAAAACAGGTTTGTATATTTCTGTTCTAATATAGTGTATTTTTACATTTGAAAATGTTCTATATGCATATAATGTATTTATATAAAAACCATTTTTCATGTAAAGGGCCCTTAATGGCGATCCTGAAATATTCATAGGCTTTACATTATTTTTAATTTTGTCTTCCCTGTAATACAAATTAAATTTATTACCATTTTTTATTATATAAAATAATGTTAAGATATATAGAATTATCAGGATTAGTATACCATTTATTATATGGCCGTAAAATATTGATGTTATGCTGTATTTGAAATTAATAAACTCCGGAAGTATCAGAAAAATAAAAAATAATGGTGGAATAAAATATCCATGCCTTAAAATGTATTTATAAATAATACTCATATTAATGCAAGTAAAAAATAATAATATATTATATGACATTAAGAAAAATATTAAACCAGAATTAATTGAAAGTGTTGAGAATAGCATAAGTAATATGATGGGAACATACATTAATATAAAATTATATGCATAATATGCCTTTAAAATATCTCTTTTTTTTAATGGCATATCCAGTAAAAAATCACGGTCGGATTTATTTGTATACAAATTTGAGAACATAACAATTATAATGGCAATTATGGAGATTAAAAGTGTTGCAATTTTTTCCTGATGGATGTTAATATTGGCTGAATAAAATGTAAATAAGGCTGGAATAACCATTAATGTTACAATTATTATCAGAATATAGTAGCCCAAGGGAATTTTTGTTTTTAAAAATAATCTTGTCAATGTATATTTCATGACATCATCCTTGCTATCAAACTTTCTATTGTCTCATTACCTGATTTCATTTCCTCGATTTCCGATAATTTTCCATTAAATATTATATTACCATTATTTATCATTATGATATTTTCCGTAAAATTTTCTGCAATTGACATCACATGGGTTGAAATTAAAAATGTTGAATTCATTGTTTTAAAATATTTTATAATCTTTTCCTGTGTTGGTATATCTATATAATTGAATGGCTCATCAAGAAGAACAATTTCAGGATTATGTATTATTGACAATGCCAGGGAGAGTCTCTGCTTTGTTCCCCTTGATAGATTTGACACCATGGAATTTAAATAAGAATCAAGGCCGAATAGGTCTATTAAAAATGAAATTCTTTTTTCTAAATCATTAACTTTCCTTAAAGACCCTATGTAAAGCAAATTTTCCTTAACTGTTAAATTAATATACGGTAACGCCTCCTCGGCAAGATATCCTGTAATTTTTTTTGCCTCATCGGACCCTGGTTTATTGCCCTTTATTGATACATTTCCTGCATCAGGGCTTATAAGGCCGGAAATTATTTTTAATATTGTACTTTTTCCTGCACCGTTTGGACCTATTAATGAATAGCTTTTATTGCATTCAAGTGAAAATGAAACATTATTTAGGGCATATTTATCTCCATATTTTTTTGTTACCGAATTGAATTCCAGGCATTGCATAAAGTTATAATATATAACATAATAAATATTTTTTGATTGAATTCGAATGTAATTATTTATTTAAAAATATAATTTATATTTAATAATTATAGTAATTTTCGTCGACTTATGAGAGGGTAAAGGTTGTGTCCCATATTTTGTGTAATTATAAATTCCGATGTTAATTATTAAATGATCATTAAATAAAAGGAGGAATACTTATGAAAATAGGGTGTGTGATCAATATTTAGAGGAAAACTCGAAATAAAAAAGGTTTATTCTAAGACGAATATAAAAACAAAGTACTATGAGATTAAGGATTTATCAAACCAGTAAACGTGGCTAATAAATTCCACAGTCCCATAATAGAATTAAATCAAAAAGTATGCCGTGAGAAATTATAACATCAATGTATTTAAATGGTTCGTCAAAAAGAAGAATACCAATATATTAAAGGATATATTCAATAATAAATATTCATCATCAATATCAAAAATAACAGATTTAACATTGGAAGGGGTAAATAAATTTGTTACTCGAAAGCCTGATAATAGGTATATTGCTGTAATGTTGGATGGACTATTCTTCGATTTAAGAAGGGAAACAGTAAATAAAGAATAATAGTATTTGTATTAAGTATTACGGAATCAGTAGAGTATGATATACCAGGATTCCGTTTAACAATAAAGTAATCACACAATAATTATAAGGAGGTTCTATAAGACTTATACAAACAGATGACATAAATAATTTATATGGGAAAAGCCTTTACAATCCTATTAAGGTTCTATTTTACACGCTATTTATATAAATTCATTTAATGACATATTTCTATGTCAATCCTATTAAGGTTCTATTTTAAATGGTATTACATTTCAATCACTATATGGAATTATTTTTTGTCAATCCTATTAAGGTTATATTTTAACTTTATATTCCATATAACGTTAAAAATTATTAAAGGCTACTTATCTTTTTAAAAAGCTAGGAACAGTATAGCCTAAAGCTTCTAAATCATCTGAAAAATTGATTTCCCAGCCTTTATTTCCACTCAATCTTATAAGCCCTAATTCTTCAAGTTTTTTTATATGTTCTTGGATATTTCTTAATCCAGTCTGATAATTATAATTTTTTAATAAAAATAGCCTGATTCCATTTGTATTATTCATCCCATTTTTAAGTGCTTCTATTATAAATTTATCAACATTATTTGTATTAAATGTTAAATTTGATACTGATCTCATATTTATATTCCTAAATACGCAGGAAATTAATTGCCTGTGTTCATAATGCTCCACGCTATAAGAAACATAATAATTATGTTGTAAAGCCCATAACATCCCTGCTGCAGCAAAAACGGATGGACCTGCGCTTATATTTATTATATATCGGGTCTTATTAGGCAATGAATTTAGAGTTTTATAATAATATTTTATATTCCACAAATCATTTTGAAAATATTTTTTTATATTTATTTGTCTCCGATCAGCCAGTTTTTCTAATTCCAGGAGTATCTCTTGCTTTGTTCTAAAATTTTCATCTAATGGTTCATCCATATTTGATGTAAAAACATAAATATTATTTGGAAAATAATTCTTTAAATTATCTTCTAGGAACCTCAAGACCAGATGTCTTTTAAATCCAACAAAGGTTATAAAATCGATATTTTTAAGCGAAGAATTTATTTCGTCATTTTGTACCATAGAAAGATTAATATATTTCGTATATATTAAGTTTACTATGCAGACTATCAAACTGATTATTAAACGCCAAAATGGTAAAATTATACCTTACGAATATAATTATTTTATAGGGATATCCTTATACAAAAAACTATTACTTTATCAGAATAATATTAGAAAATTACATTCCAGCTCCCAAATTGGATTATATACATTTAGTAATATTATAACTACAAAGGGGTTTAATTATGGTGCTAATGGGCTTGATATACCTCAAGGATATATTATATTCAGATCCATAGATGATGCTTTAATTTCTTATTTAAGGTTGGGTATCCTCGAAAACCCTATAATTGAAATTAAAGGTACATCATATAAAATAGAAAGTGTCAAATCTGTTAATAACAATTTAGATTTAAATCGTAATGATATTGAATTTAAAAGCATATCTCCTGTTCTTGTTAGAAATTTTAAAGATAAAAAACTATATTTAAGCAATGAGGGTGAGGTATCAGATAATCTTAATTTACTGGCATATCATCAATTAAAAAATTATTTTGGAATACCAAATCCAAAGGTTACATTTGAAGATCTAAAAGTCCAAAAAAAGACAATTAGGATTTCTAGCAATGGGAAAAAGGAGAGTATTACTACTGGCTTCAATCTACACGGCAGAATTCGAGGAACACCAGATGCTCTATCTTTATTATATTATAGAGGTTTGGGTTCAAAAACATCCCTTGGTCTTGGTTGCTGGGAGGAGATTTGAATGGAAGAACATAAAAATGCAAATTTGAGCAATATAATGACATTTAGGAACGATTTCATAACAGATGTAATGGATTGGGCAGTTGAAAATCTTTTTTCAAAAATTTGGAATAACCCGGAATGGATGAAATGTGCGAAGGGCGGAGATGAAAGGGAAAGTTACAAAAATAAGCCAGATATGTTTTATGCTGCACATATCTTTAGTGGGACAGCAATGGCATTGAAAATAGCAGATTATAAATATACAAAATCAAAACCAAATGACATTGAAAAAACTGAACTAAGGTTAAAAAGATCTATTTTAGGATATATGTTCCATGATTATAACAAACTTCAGGATTACAGCAATAATATAAATATGGATAATAAAGACATATTAAGTGAACTTATCAACGATTTTAAAGACCAATTAACTGATCTAAAACTTACTTCTAACGATGTATATTTTATTGCTTTTTCAACAGAAAAAGGGACACAGTTTCATGCAAATTCAATAGATATAAATCCAGAATCAGATCTATCATTTGAAAGTAACTTTTCAAGACTTGCTGATCAGCTCTCCTCAATTTTTCTAGAGGATAATCCGGTTCTGCACGATATCAAATATAACAATGAACCGGTTATACCTAAAAATAATATACATAAAATTCGAATAAATGCGACTCCATATATTACCTTGACGTCCATACTTAAAGTGGTACTAACAGAAGAAATCATAAAGAGGGGAAAAGAGAATATCAATGATGGATTCTATTTATGGTCTACTTTAAATACAATCTACTATGTGAGCGAAAATCCAATTGAATTAAATTATGATGAACTTGCCAAGCTGGTCATGAATAAAATTAGCAATATTGCTCATCTAGAAAATGGTATAGCATTTACAGACAGAAGAGTGGACATATCAAGCAATAAAATAGGATTTATATCTTTAGAGACACTTAAAAAATTTGTTTTAGACAATGATAAGTTTAAACAGGTCGTCCATTTAGAAAATATTATATTAAAAGACGATTTTCGTAAAAATGCAGAAATGTATTCGGATCTAATTCTTTCCAAACTAAAATCCTATAAA
Source organism: Acidiplasma sp. MBA-1 (assembly GCF_000949015.1). NCBI lineage: Archaea > Methanobacteriati > Thermoplasmatota > Thermoplasmata > Thermoplasmatales > Ferroplasmaceae > Acidiplasma > Acidiplasma sp. MBA-1. Next base: position 629,415 of record NZ_JYHS01000001.1, read on the forward strand.
ATTAATTTCTATAAGGATTTGCCAAGTGTAACACAGACCAAAAAGAAAGAACGTTCCATAAGGGATTATTTAGAGCTTGACGAGATACAGGATTTTGAAGCTGATAAAATAACAGAAAGACTGCATACATTTTTAATTAGATTTATTCAATTAAATTCAGATCTTGCCGGAGAAGATATAAATTTTATTAGGTCATTACTTGAATCTCAACTTGAGTCCAATAAAAATTTATTATCCAATATATTGCCAAAGAATAATCAGGAAAAATCTGCACTTTTAATACCCTTAATAATTGATAACGAAAACATAAATTGGGATAACATTTTAAATGGTGTATTAAAACAAATTAACATTGAATTTGACAGTGAAAAAAATCAAAAATTGATTAGAGAACTTATTAATATAATACTTGGATATAATGAATTAAATCTCCCAGAAGTGCCGGACAAAAAAAACATGTCTATGATAAATGGATATCCTAGAAAAGAGGGAAAAAGTGGAATAGCATCAAAAGAAAATCTATTTGGAATTGGCACTAATTCTTTCAACAATAGAATCATTACTTCTGGAATAGCCAATGGTTATATAGATGAGTATTCTATATTCGAATTTTCAATAAGATCAATTATTGCGCCGAAATTATATAGTAAATATTCATCGACTGTTCTGTTTTTAGCATTTCCTGGAGCCGTGCCTTTTATGGACATTGGAAAATTTTTACAGGTCTTTAATGAAACCGATGTATTACAGGTTGGAAACATTAGATTAACCATTGAAGAAAATAATGCTAAAATGAACAATTTTAAGTTTGATACAACTTACTTTATATATCTTCCAGATCCAAAAAGTGATGCAGACTTTATAAAAAATTTAAGGATGTGCATAGATATAGCAAGCAAGTCAAAACTACACGTTTTAATTAGCTTTTCTAATAATTTATTTTATAATACATGGAACGAAACAATAAATATGGAAATCGAAAGTTCAATATTAAATAGCATGAAATGGAATAAATTGAGGTGCAACAATTTAGCTTCAGTTAAAAACCAGATGTCCTTCTTCATGAGTGTATCAAAAACAAATAATAATTTTGATTATGATAACTGTGCAAATGTTATAAGAGATTATATAAGGAATAATCTCTCGCTTAATTCTTATGTTCATAAACAGATATTTGAAGGCCATTATAGATTTTCAGACTCAACAGACGATTATGATGTTTTTCACAAACTTGTTTATGATAAAAGAGGTGAAATGATGAAAGAAATTGAAAATTTAGGTAATATAGCTGCAGATCTTTATCTTTTAAGATATGATAGCAGTTCAAGTGATAGGGGATGGATGTTACGGGAGAGCCTTGAAGTGCTTGAAAAGATGAAAGCTGAGACTAATGCAAAAAATCTGGAGGAACTAAAGGAATTCGTATCCGGGCATTTATATTCAGGAATGAATAGGTTGTATTTGCGTGATAATCCAAATTCAAAATATAAACCTGACATCAACAAAATCAATGATTTTGCAAATGAACTTATTAATTTAATTATGACTGAATTTAAGGGTAGAATTCCTGTGGGAAATACCAGATCCTATCTAATCGACGGATTTGAAATAGAATATTATATAGCATCAGATAAAAAATGGAAAGCGTATGGAGAAAAAAAAGAGGTGGGTAAATGATAAGTAAAATAAATGAAATAATAAGTAGAGGATTGCTTGCACAAATAGAGAATATTGATCTAAAGAAAAATCATGGATACTATGCCAAAATAGGGATAATCTCTGAGACCATAGGATTTATGATATCAAGAAACAATGATGCCACAGAATTAACAAGTGAAAACTTTCTTAATGATGAGAGGGCCCTGGTGCCGGCACAGAAATGGAGAGCGGCTGAAAGAAGTTATCTCCTATCTGAACTTCGCAAGGTCGGAAATGTGATACCGGATGGATATGCCAGAAACATGAATAAAGTAAAAACATATCTAAAAAATCCAGTAAGCCTTTTATATGGAGATACATCCATTGGATCAGGTAAGGATATGGGATCAATTGCCTCAAGATGTTTCTATGATTGGGCATACAGCTTTGAACCACTTGGGGAGATATCAACAAGAATTACACACAACACTTTATCGGAGGATGGCACCATATTGCATTCAATTGAGGGGAAAACAGAATCAAATGCAATTTATAATATTCCATACATAAAGCCCGGTGTTAAGTTTATAAGGTTTGTAACCCTTGAAAATTGTTCCCTAGAATTGCTAAAACTTGAACTTATTGCAATATTGGGTACAACAAGATATGGTGCAAGAACGGCGATATTGGGTGATAATGTTGCAAATCACATAGTTGCTATTGGCTTTTCAAAAGGAGATAAACCCATTTCATCTTACGAACTTATGCAACAGGCATGGGAATCAGGTAAATATGAAGGAGAAAACTTGATTAAATCTTCAATGCTTTCCTTCTATGGGGAAGAAAACGTCATAATGGGAGATGACCTGGAAAACTTTTTAAATGAAGTAATAGCTATAAAAAATAATAGTAAAGAACTGCAGAGCCTCTGCGAGGTTATTAATGCCAAAATGGAAAATGACTGGAAAGAGTTCTGGAAGTGATTTAAATGCAGTGTATTCCCATTAAAATGACTGTAATATCACCAATACAATATTTTTATATTGCGGCAGCTGGAGGTATGAGAACATCTAATTTTATTGGAGATATCGCTTTAAAGTATGCCTTCCTAAGGCAGATGGGGTTATTTAAATTTCCTGAATTAAACAAAACAAGGCCAACTTATAGGGAACTCTTGGAGTTTCCATTCTGGCTTACTACTGCAATTTCCGAAAAAATGGCTCTTGAATCCGGTAATGAAACTGTATTTATGAAGAATATGATAAGGAATACCATGCAAGGAGCAGATTATAATGGTTCCAACGTTGATCCAACATTTAAAACCGGATCATTAATGTATAAAAATTTCTTTTTTGTGCAACCAATAAAACCAGGAAATGTTTTTTATTCCTATTTGCTTTATGATTCAGAGTATTTTAAAAATTTAAAAATACCCGAAGTTGTAAGAGTGGGGAACAATAGAACAGGCATGCTCAAGATAGCCAGAACAAATGTAGATATTAAAGCTGTAATCAACTTATATACAGTTCAAAATATTTTGGGCAAGCATATTGAGAAAAAATCAGATTATGTATCTCATTTAGTTTTACAATATTATTTAATGGGTTATTATACAAAAGATGAGGTTGTTAGGGCATATGATGATTAAATTAGATCTTGTTCCAACATATATAAGCCGTGATTTCCAGCAAAAAATGGAAGATTTTGCAACAAATAAAAAAGAAATTGCAATATTAAATGCTCCAACAGGATCTGGGAAAACATATGGATTCAAAAAAATGCTTACACAGGGATTTATTTTAATATTACTCCCAAATAACCTCCTTTCGAATGAGGTTTATGAAAATTTTAAAACCGATACAGCTGTCAGTATTTTAAACTCAAATGCCATTAATAATGAAATAAAATATTTTAAAAATAGTGGCTATGCAGAGTGCACAAAAGATGATGCAATCAAAAATATTATAACAGGAAAAAAAATAATAATATCAAATCCTGAAATTTTTTATTATATTATGTTAAATAACTATAAAAATGGCAGAAGTTCAGATTCACTAACTGATTTTATAATAAACGGCTTAAAAATTATAATAGTTGATGAAATTCATATTTATACAAGAGACCAGTTAAATATATTATTAGCTGTATTAAAATTAATAAATAAGAACATAAAGATAATGTTCTCAAGTGCAACAATCCCTATATATATTAAAAACTTAATAATAGAACTTTTTGGCGAATGCAATACTGAGATTATTAATGTGGAAAGAAGCTATCAACAAAATGACAATGTGCTTCTACAGGGCCCCATATCGATATCAATTCCAGATAATCATAATACAGCCAATTTTATTGAGCAAAATATTGATTTGCTAAAATCTGGCTACTGGTTTATAATTGCTGACTCAATTCGAAACATTGATTCTATTTATAAAGTTATAAAATCTCATATCAGTGATGATCAAATAGCACTAGTTGATGCTTTCCATGATCCTGAATATGAATCATATATGAATATATTTGAACAAGGACCAAGGATTGTTATTGGTTCAAACATAATAGAACAAGGTATTAACCCTCCTAAAAAATTTAATAATTTTATCATAGAGACTGGATTGGATTTAAAGAATTTTATTCAAAGATTTGGCAGAATTGGGAGGAATATGACAAGCAAAAGCAATTTATTTATAATATTTAAAAGTGAAATAGGAAATAAAGCTGATCTGGCAAAGATTAAAAATTTCGAAGATTTTATAACTTTTATTTCAAAAAGGTTACCAGAAAAAGAAAGAATTTTTAATTCAGGATATATAGGTGTTTATGCAGCTTTAATTGCCGATAAATTTTCCATAAATTTAACCAAAACAGTAAAAGAAAATTTTCTAAAGGAAGAACAGGGGACATGGTTCACTAAATCTTTTAATAATACCAGAAGGACTCTTAAAATCATCAAACAGATTAAAGAAGATCATTCCAAATTTAACGAAATGAGAAATGATATACCTGATTTAAAAAATATAATAAAATGGTGGAATAAATATTATGAAAGTATATTCAGATTTATACCTGAGGCTAATAAAGGAGCAGGTACCGATATTGTTTATGATGAACAATTTTCATATGACGATATCTGGATTCATAAAAATAAGAATATTGTTATGAAAAAAAACGGTTATTATATTGTGAATGGGTATAATCAGAGCCCAAATTATCAGTTTCATGTTATGGTAAGCGGAATACCTGTAGATGATCGTGAAATGAAATATGAAGATGTATCACCTTACAAAGCAAGAAATTTAATACTTAACAACATAAATTCAAATTTTAACTTAGATTGTGATGGGGAATCAAAGAAATTGCAGGAAGGAATCAAAGACATAATAAAGGCCACAGGAGATTATGAAAGACTTTATTTGGAGGTTAAGGATGAATTATGATATAAAATCAATTAAGGGAACAGATATCAATTATTATTTTATATGCAAAAGGCGTGCGTGGATGTCTATACATACGTTTTATATTATAGATAAAAATCAATTTATAGAACACGGAAATTTTTTAAACAATAGAAATAGAAAATATGGTTATCATGGTATAAGAATAGGTCATAATGAAATTGATAATCTTGAAATAGATACTCAAGGAAATTATATAGTGCATGAATTTAAAAGAGGCCGCAAAGCTTTAGAGGGAGATATTTTCCAGGTTTTACATTATATCGAATTGCTTGAAAATGAGGGTTTTAAGGTTAGGTATGGAGTTTTACATTTATTGGGTGCAAATAAAATAAAAATAGTGGAAAAAACCCCTGAATTACTATCTAAATTAGAAAAAGCTTATGAAAATATAAATAATCTAAGAAATGATAAAATGCCAGAACCTGTTAAGAATTATTACTGTTCTCATGGTTGTAGTTATGCATTTTTCTGCTGGGGATGATAAAAATGGGAGAGACTTATTATATATTACAATCTGGATCTCTTAGTAAAGTTAATGAATCTGTAGTATTCCAAAACCAGAATGAGAAATCTTTTTTGCCGATAGAAAATATAGATGAAATACTTGTCTTTGGAAATCTTACTATAACTACTCCCGTATTACAATTATTATCCAAAAAAAATATTCCAGTTTTTTTGTATTCGCATTATGGCTGGTATATTTCTAGTATTATACCCGAAGATTATTTACAGAGTGGATATGTTATAACTCACCAGGCAGCATATTATAATAATCCAGATTTAAGACTTAAGCTGGCAAGGAGTTTTGTATTAGGAGCAGCCAAAAATATGGCGAAATTATGCAAACGGCTCAGAATTGGAAATTTAAGGGTACCAGTAAATGAAATAAGTAAGGCTGTCTCTATATCAGAATTAATGGGCATAGAGGGTAATATACACATTAAATATCTGGAACTTTTAGATTTAAAATTGCCTCAGGATTTTAAGGTAATTTCTAGATCTAGAATGCCTCCAAGAAATTATATAAATTCAATGATGAGTTACCTTTACTCTGTTTTGTATGGAATAATAGGGTCACAAATTTTTAGTACTCATTTATCACCATCAATAAGCTTCCTTCATGAACCCAGTGAAAGACGTAGTAGTCTTTCCTTGGATATCGCAGAAATCTTTAGGCCAGTATTTTGTGATAGAGTTATTTTAAAGTTAATAAACTTGAAAATAATGAAAAAGTCTGATTTCATAGACGATAACGGTATATATTTAAATGAGGCTGGAAAGAGAAAAGTTCTTGTTGCATTTGAGGAAAAGTTGAGGGAAACTGTTTACGTTTCTTCCTTGAGAAGGAAAGTTTCTAATAAGTTTCTAATACGTCTTGAGATATATAAAGTTGAAAAACAGATAATGGAGAATAAACAATACAAACCATATATTATGAGGGATTAAATTGTGGATTATACTTACATATGATATTAATGAAAAAAGGGTTGATAAAATTAGAAAGATTTCATTGCAATATTTAATTAGGATTCAAAATTCTGTATTTATAGGAGATATTGGATGGGCAAGCTTAAGAATTTTAAAAGAAAGATTAAAAAAAGAAATTGTTGAATCAGAGGATTCAATACAGTTTTTTATTCTTAGGGATGAAAAGCTTGTAAAGAGAATAAAGCTTGGAGTGTCATATGAATTCAGCAATATAATTTAACATATGATCAAACCTTTAAATACTCTTTTCCAATTATGAACTTTGAGTACTTTTTTATAAAATTGTCATAAGTTTTTTATTTATAATACAGATTATCTATAACGGGGTTAAAATAGAACCTTAATAGGATTGAAAGGTTATGATTTTTGAAAATCCCGATGATGCCCGAAAAGGTTAAAATAGAACCTTAATAGGATTGAAAGAGATTTAATGAACTCGCATATCTGGAAATATCAAAGAGTTAAAATAGAACCTTAATAGGATTGAAAGTAATATTCAAGCTTGGAATGCCCTCTGTGGATTATGGGTTAAAATAGAACCTTAATAGGATTGAAAGTGCTTCATCTATTAGTATCGCTTTCTTGCCCATAGCGTTAAAATAGAACCTTAATAGGATTGAAAGGAACAGTGTGTCGCTGAATTTCCCGAGCCTTACCTCAAGGTTAAAATAGAACCTTAATAGGATTGAAAGACATAGCAAAGAAGGAAAAGAGCAAGAAAAAAGAAATGGTTAAAATAGAACCTTAATAGGATTGAAAGTGAAGTGGCTATGGAATGGTCTTCCCTGTAGTTATCGGTTAAAATAGAACCTTAATAGGATTGAAAGTGTCCCATTGCCAGAAGGCACGCCTGATAAGGACAAGGTTAAAATAGAACCTTAATAGGATTGAAAGATTACTTCTGCTCCCTTGTCTATTACATCATATGGAGTTAAAATAGAACCTTAATAGGATTGAAAGATTAAACTTTCTACTTTAATGACGTCATTAAAATTCTAGTTAAAATAGAACCTTAATAGGATTGAAAGTAGTTGATGCACATGGGAAAGTCACGAACTGGCAAGTTAAAATAGAACCTTAATAGGATTGAAAGTGCATTGGTAAGAGTCCATGTTGAATTGAATATTATGGTTAAAATAGAACCTTAATAGGATTGAAAGATCATGGCCTTATTGCAAGGAAATATTTTGTCATTAGTTAAAATAGAACCTTAATAGGATTGAAAGCAGTGGTATCCGCATGATGCACAGTCCTCCGTAAACGTTAAAATAGAACCTTAATAGGATTGAAAGCTGGGATAATAATTTTGTAGATGATTCTTTCATAAAGTTAAAATAGAACCTTAATAGGATTGAAAGGAATATCATTTAAATGCACTGGAAGAAAAGAAACTTAGTTAAAATAGAACCTTAATAGGATTGAAAGCAGTGGTTGCGAATGAAAGCTTCTCAAATAATTTAATAGTTAAAATAGAACCTTAATAGGATTGAAAGTGTAATTCCACAAACGTCAAAAAATCAGGTCACAAGGTTAAAATAGAACCTTAATAGGATTGAAAGGAATATCTGCTTGAGTTTGAACCTGAAATTGCAATGCCAGTTAAAATAGAACCTTAATAGGATTGAAAGTTTCTAATCTTTCAAGATTTTTTAAAGATGTTTTATAAGTTAAAATAGAACCTTAATAGGATTGAAAGAAATAAAATGCTGATACAGGTACACTTTACAAAAAAGTTAAAATAGAACCTTAATAGGATTAAAAACGAAATGAATATTCCACTGGATTATCTTCAGATATATCTGCATTAAAATTAACCCTTAATAGATCTATTCTATATTTATTTAAATCTGTTTAATTTTAAACTATTGTAATAATATAAACACCAGAAAGAATAGTCATTCTAAGCGTTATTTAAATATAACCATTTCCTTGATAAAAATATTATGCTCGATTAAAACCTAAAGTAAATTAAACTAGAAATTATTCTAAATATTTTAGTAGAAAATTTATAATTTTTTACTTTCTTTAAAATGGGGTATAAAAACAAAAATTACTTTTAAAAATTTGAATATTATTTTTATTTAAATATATTATTAATATGATCATAATATAAATATAATAATATAATTAATTTATTCATAATAATATTTACACATAGAATAAATTATTATTAATACATATAAAATTATAATATTGCTCATATAAATTATTCTTCTTAAACCCGGTTTTATCTATTATAATATATTATTAATTATCATACCACATAACATAAATCCTTCATATCCTTATAATAGGGCCTTAATTCCCAGAGCATATAAAGTATTTAAATAAAAACGCCGTATAACGTTTGTTATACTGCATTATTTGGGATATTTTATGAAAAACGGTGATTTGCTGGACTGGAATATAAGAGTTTTTGTTATTGCTATGATAAAATTACATTTAATATGCATTAATGTATATTATATATGGCAAATTTATAAACGATTTAAGGCCTTTATTTTTATTATAATGGTAAATTATGCAT